>NZ_CANMHM010000003.1 GCF_947497695.1 uncultured Polaribacter sp.
TGAATACTGAATACTGAATACTGAATACTGAATACTGAATACTGAATACTGAATACTGAATACTGAATACTGAATACTGAATACTGAATACTGAATACTGAATACTGAATACTGAATACTGAATACTGAATACTGAATACTGAATACTGAATACTGAATACTGAATACTGAAAAATGGGAGACATTTCTAAAGACATCAATTCTAGCTTTATAAATGATAAAGTAAAAGCTTTAATCAATATAAAATATACTGCAAATTGGCTTAATAGCAAAGAAAACGAGTTTTTTAAGCCTTATGGAATTTCTCCACAGCAATACAATATTTTAAGAATTTTACGAGGAGCAAAACAGAAAGTTAAAGTACAGGTTGTGAAAGATAGAATGATAGAAAGAGCACCAAATGCAACACGTTTAATGGATAAGTTGTGTGATAAAAATTTTATTGAGAGAGAGCGATGTGAACACGATAGAAGAGTGGTTTATGTTAAAATTACAAAGAATGGTCTAGAATTGTTATCAAATATTGATAATCATAAAAATCTTTCCTTTTTAGACAATTTATCAGAAGAGGAAGCAATAGTATTGAGCGATTTATTAGATAAAATTAGATAAAATGAAAAAAATAATTCATAGAGCAAGTACAAGAGGTAGTGCAAATCATGGTTGGTTACAAGCCAATTTTTCATTTAGTTTTGCCAATTTTTACGATTCTAAAAGAGAACAATTTGGTGCTTTAAGAGTTTTAAATGACGATTTAATTGCCCCAAGTATGGGTTTTGGCACACATCCACACAATAATATGGAAATTATAACAATTCCGTTAAAAGGTATTTTAAAACATAAAGACAATATGGCAAATGATTGGATTGCAGTTTTGCCAGAAGAAGTACAAGTGATGTCTGCAGGTACAGGAGTACAACATTCAGAAATAAATGGATCTGCATCAGAGCATTTAAGCCTTTTTCAAATTTGGATACTTCCAGAAAAAAAAGGTGTTACACCAAGATATGATCAGAAGTTATTTGATAAAAATGAAAGAAAAAATAAACTACAAGTTTTAGTCAATTCTTTTAATGCTGATGATAAAAATGTGCTAAAAATTCATCAAGATGCTCAAATTTCTAGAATTGACCTCGATAAAAACAATGAATTTACTTACAATTTAAAAACACAGAATCATGGAGTATATGTGTTTAATATCTCTGGCGAGTTTCAAATTGATGGAACAATATTAAATGTTAGAGATGCTATTGGTATTTATGAAGCTACAGATTTTAAAATAAATCCTGCAAAAGATTCAGAATTGTTATTAATTGAAATACCAATGTAAAGTGTTTTTTTAAATTTTTATAAAACCTCAAAAGAATCATTTCTTTTGAGGTTTTTTCTTTTAAAAAAATAAACATATCTTGCTAAGTGTTATGCATGCATAGTAAATAAAGAAGCTTTCTTATAGTTTTATTATAAAATTTCAATTCAAACTATCATTATCACAAAAACAGAAATTTAAACAAGATATTTTCAATTATTTTTAAATTAGAATTAAAATACTTTAAATGACGAAATATAAACACATTTTTGAGCCTTTAGATTTAGGTTTTACAACCTTAAAGAATAGAATTTTAATGGGGTCTATGCACACTGGTTTAGAGGAAGAAAAAAATGGTTTGGATAGAATTGCTACTTATTATGCAGAAAGAGCAAAAGGTGGCGTAGGATTAATTGTTACAGGAGGAATTTCGCCAAACATACAGGGTTGGACAGCCCCTTTTTCAGCGAGAATGTCAACAAAAAAACATGCGAAACAACATCAGAAAATTACAGAAGCTGTGCATAAAGAAGGAGGTAAAATCTGTATGCAAATTTTACATGCAGGTCGTTATGGCTATCATCCATTTAATGTGTCACCTTCCAAAATAAAATCGCCAATAACACCTTTTAAACCATTTAAATTAAAAGAATCAGGTATTAAAAGAACCATTAAAGATTTTGTAAATTCTGCAAAATTATCAAAATTAGCAGGTTATGATGGGGTAGAAATTATGGGTTCAGAAGGCTATTTAATCAATCAATTTATAGCAAAACGAACCAATAAAAGAACAGATGCTTGGGGAGGAAATTATGAAAACAGAATGCGATTACCAATTGAACTGGTAAAACAAACCAGAGCAGCAGTAGGTAAAAATTTTATTATTATCTACAGATTATCAATGTTAGATTTGGTAGAAAATGGAAGTTCTTGGCAAGAAGTTGTGCAATTAGGTAAAGAGATCGAAAAGGCAGGTGCAACCATTATAAATACGGGTATTGGTTGGCATGAATCTAGAATACCAACCATTGCAACATCAGTACCTAGAGCTGCATTTACATGGGTAACCAAAAAAATGAAGTCAGAAATTTCGATTCCTTTGATAACGTCTAATAGAATAAACATGCCAGAAACTGCAGAAAAAATATTAGCAGAAGGAGATGCAGATATGATTTCTATGGCTCGTCCTTTTTTGGCAGATTCAGAATGGGTAAATAAAGCTAAAGCTGATAAAAGTGATGAAATAAACACATGTATTGGTTGTAATCAGGCTTGTTTAGATCATGTTTTTCAACAAAAAGTGGCAAGTTGTTTGGTAAACCCCAGAGCTTGTCATGAAACAGAACTAAATTATCATTCAGCAGAAAATCCAAAGAAAATAGCAGTAATTGGTGCAGGACCTGCAGGATTAGCAGCTGCAACAATTGCAGCACAAAGAGGTCATACTATAACTTTGTTTGATGGAGATAAAGAAATTGGTGGACAGTTTAACATTGCAAAACAAATACCTGGTAAAGAAGAGTTTTACGAAACGTTGCGTTATTTTAAAAAACAAATTGAAATACATAAGGTTATTGTAAAATTAAATACCATGGTTTCTGTGGCTGATTTGCAAAAATCTAATTTTGATGAAATTGTAATTGCTACAGGTATTAAACCAAGAGAGTTGAAAATAGAAGGCATCAATCATAAAAAAGTACTAAGTTATATTGATGTTTTAAAACATAAAAAAACAGTAGGAAAACGTGTTGCAGTAATTGGAGCAGGAGGTATTGGTTTTGATGTTTCAGAATATTTAACGCACGAAGGAGAATCTACATCTCTAAATATTGATACTTGGTTAAAAGAATGGGGAATTGATAAATCTTTAGAGGCTAGAAGTGGAATTGAAGGTGTAATACCAGAATTTTATCCTTCTGCAAGAGAAGTTTTTATGTTTAAAAGAAGTAAAGGGAAATTTGGAGGAAATTTAGGTAAAACAACAGGTTGGATTCATCGTTCTACTTTAAAAAAGAAAAAAGTACAGTTTATAGGTGAGGTTTCTTATACCAAAATTAGTGATCAAGGTTTGCATTATATCCAAAATAATGAAGACAAAATATTAGAAGTAGACAACGTTGTTGTTTGTGCAGGTCAAGTTCCTTTTAAAGAATTATATCAACCATTATTAAATGCTGGTAAAAAAGTACATGTTATTGGTGGGGCAGATTTTGCTAGTGAATTAGATGCAAAACGAGCCATTAATCAAGGAGCTAGACTGGCTGCAGATTTGTAATTTAAAAAAATCATCTAGAATTAAAATATTGTCTTAAAATAAAAGAGTATTTTTATCAAAATATATAAATTAAATAGATGAAAACTTTTACTGTTGAAGAAATAACAGCACTTTTAAGTGGTGAGCAAATTGGTTTTTGTACCGATAAAATAAATGCTCCAGAACAAATTGAAAACGCAAAAAAAGGCAATGTTACTTTTATAGGCAATTCTAAATATGCACGTTTATGGGAAAAATCTAACGCAAGTATTGCAATTGTTTATAAGGGAATAAAAATTACTCCAGAAGAAGGAAAGGCCTTTGTAAAAGTAAAAAATCCAGATTTGGCAATGGCAATTTTATTAGAAGCTTTTGAGCCAGAACCACCTTACTTTGAAACAGATATTCATCCTACAGCAGTTATAGACAAAACTGTAAAATTAGGAAAAGGGTGTAAAGTTGGTGCAAATTCTTACATTGGTAAAAATGTAATTTTAGGAGATAAAGTAACTATTTACCCAAACGTTTCCATTTTTGATGATACTACAATTGGAAATGAGACTGTTATTTGGTCTGGAACCGTAATTAGAGAACGAAGCATAATTGGTAGTCATTGTATTTTTCATACAAATGTTAGTATTGGTGCTGATGGGTTTGGGTATAGACCCAGTGAAAAAGGTTTGACTAAAATTATTCATATTGGAAATGTAATTATTGGTAATGGAGTAGAAATTGGAGCAAATTCTTGCGTTGATCGTGGAAAATTTAGTGCTACTGTTTTAGGAGATGGCTGTAAAATTGATAACTTAGTTCAAATTGGTCATAATTCTGTATTAGGTAAATTTTGTATCATGGCAGGTCATAGTGGTGTGGCAGGTTCTGTAACTTTAGGTGATGGTGTTATTATTGGAGGTAGTGCTTCTATTAAAGACCATGTTACCATAAATTCTGGGGCAAAAGTAGGTGCTGGTTCTGGTGTTATTGCAGATGTAGAAGCAGGTAAATCTGTTGTTGGTTATCCTGCTTGTGACTCAAGAGAAAAAATGAAACAATGGGTTACTTTGCGTAAATTGGCAAGAAATTAAATAGCTATATTTTACTACTTTATAGCTTACCAATTATTAAGGTTTTTACTAATGGCTATAATTTGATTGTACCAAATAAAAAACGATATTTGCGAATTAATTTAATTAATAAATTACAAACAATGGGAATGAATAAAAATACAGTCTTAAGCTGGGCAACTTTTATAATGATATTTGTAGGATTTGGATTAATAGCTATAGGAATATTTAAGTACAGAGAAGTATCTGCTTGGGGTTTTGCAGCTGTTGGTTTTGGTTTCTTTGCAAATGCATGGGTTTTTAATGCCTTAAAAGGAAGAGTGTAAAAAAGTTTACAGTTTTTAGTAGCAGTCTTCAGCTACATATTTAAATAATTAATTTTTCAAATACAGTATATAAATGAGCGACGATAAGAAAGTAATCTTTTCGATGAATAAGTTGTCTAAAACTTATCAATCTACAGGAAAACAAGTTTTAAAAGATATTTACTTAAGTTTCTATTATGGAGCAAAAATTGGAATTCTTGGTTTAAATGGATCTGGAAAATCAACTTTATTAAAAATTATAGCAGGGGTAGAAAAGAATTATCAAGGTGATGTAACTTTTGTACCAGGTTATAAAGTAGGTTATTTAGAACAAGAGCCACAACTAAATCCAGAAAAAACTGTTTTAGAAGTTGTAAAAGAAGGAGTTGCAGAAACCGTTGCAATTTTAGATGAGTACAATAAAATAAACGACATGTTTGGTTTGGAAGAAGTGTATTCTGATGCAGATAAGATGGACAAACTAATGGCACAACAAGCAGAATTACAAGATAAAATTGATGCTGCCAATGCTTGGGAATTAGATACCAAATTAGAAATAGCAATGGATGCTTTGAGAACGCCAGATTCTGATAAAAAAATTGGCGTACTTTCTGGAGGAGAAAAAAGACGTGTCGCACTGTGTAGATTATTATTACAAGAACCAGAAATTTTATTATTAGATGAGCCTACCAACCATTTAGATGCAGAATCTGTACATTGGTTAGAGCATCATTTAGCACAATATAAAGGAACTGTTATTGCAGTAACGCATGATAGATACTTTTTAGATAATGTTGCTGGTTGGATTTTAGAATTAGATAGAGGTGAAGGAATTCCTTGGAAAGGAAATTATGCTGAGTGGTTAGATCAAAAGTCTAAACGAATGGCACAAGAGAGTAAAACTGCTTCTAAGCGTCAAAAAACGTTAGAACGAGAGTTAGATTGGGTTAGACAAGGAGCAAAAGGTCGTCAAACAAAGCAAAAAGCTCGTTTGAAGAATTATGACAAATTAATGAGTCAAGACCAAAAGCAAGTTGATGAAAAATTAGAAATTTATATTCCTAATGGACCACGTTTGGGAACCAATGTAATTGAAGCAACTGGTGTTTCTAAAGCATTTGGAGATAAATTATTATATGATAATTTAGAATTTAACCTTCCACAGGCAGGAATTGTTGGTATTATAGGTCCTAATGGAGCTGGTAAAACTACTATTTTTAAAATGATTATGGGAGAAGAAACTCCTGATGCAGGAAGTTTTTCAGTGGGTGAAACTGCTAAAATAGCCTACGTAGATCAAGCCCATTCGAATATAAATCCTGAAAAAACAATTTGGGAAAACTTTTCAGACGGACAAGATTTAGTAATGATGGGAGGTAAGCAAGTAAATTCTCGTGCTTATTTAAGTCGTTTTAATTTTTCTGGAAGTGAGCAAAACAAAAAAGTAAATACACTTTCTGGTGGAGAACGTAATCGTTTGCATTTAGCAATGACCTTAAAAGAAGAAGGTAACGTTTTACTTTTAGATGAACCAACAAATGATTTAGATGTAAACACACTAAGAGCATTAGAAGAAGGATTGGAAAACTTTGCTGGTTGTGGCGTTATCATTAGTCACGATAGATGGTTTTTAGATAGAGTTTGTACACATATATTAGCTTTTGAAGGAAATAGTGAAGTTTACTTTTTTGAAGGAGGATTCTCTGAATATGAAGAAAATAAAAAGAAACGTTTAGGTGGAGATTTAATGCCAAAACGTATAAAATATAGAAAGTTAATTCGATAATTTTCTGCTGATTATAGAACTAGTGTAAGTTAAAAAGAGCGTTAAATCATTTGTGATTTAACGCTCTTTTTTATTTCTACATAAATTTTTATCTATTAATATTATACAATAAAAACTTTACCAGGAACTGCTAACTCTGTGTTTTCAAAAATTTCTTGAGCCTCTTCTTTAAACACATTAATATCTTTATATCTGCCAGAGTAATGGCCAATAATTAGCTGTTTTGCGTTTGCATCTTTAGCTATTTGAGCGGCTTCTTTTGTAGTAGCGTGCTTCGTTTTTTTAGCCAAATCTTTTCTGTCATCTAAAAAAGTAGCTTCATGATATAATAAATCTACATTTTTAATAATGGGTACAATGTCTGGTTTGTAACAAGTGTCGCTACAAAAAGCAAAACTTAATGGTTTTGGCGGATCAATGGTTAGTTCTGTATTAAATACTATTTTGCCAGAAGATAGTACAACATCTTTCCCTGCTTTTATATTTAGGTAATCAGCTTTGTCTATTTCTGAATATCCACTAATATTTAGCATGTTTAGTTTTCTTGATTTCTCTTTTTCTTTAAATAAGTAACCATTTGTATATACTCTATGAGTTAAAGGAATTGTGCTCACAGAAACTTTATCATCTTCAAAAATTAATTCACTTTTTTTAGAAGTTAACTCATGAAAAATCATTTTATATTTTGCGTGTGATTGAGAAATTTTTAATTGTAATAAAGTAACTTCTTTGATGCCTTTAGGCCCATAAATATGCAATTCTTTATCTCTGTTTAAAATACCAAAAGTAGATAATAAACCAACTAACCCATAAAAATGATCGCCATGTAAATGCGTAATAAAAATATGATTTATTTTAGAAAACCCAACTTTATATTTTCGCATTTGACGTTGTGTACCTTCACCACAATCAATTAAAAAATGACTGTTGTTAATTTCTAAATATTGTGAAGTAGGAAAAGCGTTTATTCTTGGAGTTGCAGAATGACAGCCTAAAATGGTTAGTGATATACTCATCGAATAACAAATCGTTTTGAAATAATTTGTTTTTTGTTTTGTATGCTGTAAATATACATTCCAGAATTTAAATCGTTTTTAAAGAAAGGAATTGTGTTTTTACCAAGTGTTGTTTGAAGATTTTTTTTAACGACAGTTGTGCCCAAAACATTTCTGACAGTAAAAATAATTGTTGATTTTGAGCTAGCTATAAAACTAATTTTTGTGGAATTCGAAAAAGGATTTGGAGCAGCAGATAAGCTTTCTAGAGATTTCTGTTGCGAAAACCCTAAAGTAAAAGTGGATAAAAATAAGATAAAAAGTATTTTTTTAATCATTTTTTTTAATCTTTAAAAGCCTAATTCTCTTTCTATAGCTTCCATTTCTATAATATCTTCTGCTTCTTGTAAAGTAGGCGTAATGTTAAAACTCTCTGGAAAATTATCTATATCAATTTTTGAGTTTACAATCACAAAAGATGTGCCGTTTTCTTTTTTTTGTTTGGCTATATCCAAAAACAGTAAAAATTCCTTAGAAGAAACATCGCTTTCATTAGAAAAATGTAGAATGATGTTTTCTTTTTGTAGTTTCTTTTCTTCAATTAAAAAAGCATCATAAAACTCAGAAAACGTTTTTTGTTTATTAGTAATTAATGTATAGGTTTCTTTTTTTTCTGTTTGCATAACTTATCTTTTAACCTGTTGTGCTAATAAATAAATAACAGCCATTCTAACTGCAACACCATTTTCTACTTGGTCTAAAATAATAGATTGGTTAGAATCAGCAACATCACTTGTAATTTCTACTCCACGATTTATGGGACCTGGATGCATAATCACAATTTTTTTGTCAAGATTGTCTAAAATTTCTTGGTTAATTCCAAAAAGTTGTGTGTATTCTCTAGTTGAAGGAAAATATTTAATATCCATTCTTTCATGTTGTACACGTAAAACATTGGCAACATCACACCATTCAAGAGCTTTTTTTAAATTGGTTTCTACTGTTACGCCTAAACTAGAAATGTATTTAGGAATTAAGGTTGTTGGGCCACAAACTTTTACTTCTGCACCTTGTAACTGTAGTGCAAATATATTTGATAGTGCAACTCTAGAATGTAAAATATCACCAACAATTAGTATTTTTTTACCTTTTACACTCCCTAACTTTTCTCTGATAGAGTAAGAATCTAATAGTGCTTGAGTAGGATGCTCATGTGTGCCATCACCTGCATTGACTATCTTGGCATCTACGTGTTTAGATAAAAAAACACCAGCACCAACACTTGCATGTCTCATCACAACAATATCTACTTTCATAGCCAAAATATTGTTGACTGTATCTATTAAAGTTTCTCCTTTTTTTACGGAAGATTGACTTGCAGAAAAATTAATTACATCTGCAGAAAGCCTTTTTTCTGCCAATTCAAAACTAAGCTTTGTACGTGTGCTATTTTCAAAAAATAAATTGGCTATTGTAATATCTCTAAGAGAAGGTACTTTTTTAATAGGTCTATTAATAACTTCTTTAAAATGATCGGCAGTTTTAAAAATTAAATCAATATCAGTTTGCTTTAAATACTTTATTCCCAATAAATGTTCTACACTTAATTCTGACATAATTACTTAAATTCTATATAAACTGCGTCTTTTTTATGAGTTTCTTTCCAGGTAACCAATACTTTTTCTTCATTGATAGCATCTACTTGTCTGCCTCTATAATTTGGCTGAATTGGTAAATGCCTACTAAAACGCCTGTCAATTAACACTAATAATTCTATGTTTTCTGGTCTTCCATAAGCTTGCATTGCAGTTAATGCAGCTCTAATACTTCTTCCAGAAAATAAAACATCATCAATAATTACTACATTTTTACCTTCAATTAAAAAGTCTATTTTAGTTGCAGTAGCTGCTAAAGGAGCATCTCTTCGTCTAAAATCATCTCTATAAAAAGTAATATCTAAAAGACCTAGTTGTAAGTTTTTAACTTGGTACTCATTTTTTAATAAATCTGCTAATCTATTAGCCAAAAAACTACCTCTTGGTTGTAAACCAATTAGAACGGTATTAGAAAAATCGTTATGGTTTTCGATTAGCTGACACGCTAAACGATGTAGAATTATTTCAATATCTTTTGAGTTCAATAAGTTTTTTTTGCTCATAAGAAGTTTATCAAATTAGCTTGATAGTTATTGAAAATCAAAATTAGTATAAATATATGTATGAGCAAAATAAAAAAGATGAATTAAATAACTTAAATAAAAAAGGGCTTTTTTAATGTAAGATAAGAATTAAAGATACCAGTTTTTAAAAAAAATGTTATATTGTAATGTTTATTATTGTTAATTAAATTGTTAAAAACAAATAAACAACTGTTAATTGGCTAACGAGTACTTACACTATCTTTAAAACAGCAACTCAATCCCTGTATTATGTGTTTAGTAAAATTTGAATCCATGCTTAAAACCAACTCAATATATTTTTTTGATTTGGATGAGTTTGAAGAAATAATTATTCATTATTTAGATGTTGGTAAACATGCCTTAGCTAAAAAAGCTGTAAAATTGGGTTTACAACAGCATCCAACTTCAATAGATTTAAAATTACTACAGGTAGAAATATATATATTTGAAGATGAGTTGGATAAAGCCTATGTTTTACTAAATGTAATTGAGCGTTTAGAACCTAATAATGATGAGGTTTTTATACAAAAAGCAACGATATGTTCTAAAAGAGGAAACCATAAAGAGGCAATAATTCTTTTAAAAAATGCACTAAATTTTACAGATGATAAAGTTGATATTTGGTCTTTGTTGGGAATGGAATATCTTTATTTAGATAACTTTAAAGATGCACGTTTAACTTTTACAAAATGTGTAAATGTAGATTATGAAGATTATTCTGCATTGTATAATGTTGTGTATTGTTTTGATATGGAAAAAGAACATAAAGAAGCAATTTTATATTTAAATTCTTACGTACAAAAAAATCCTTATTGTGAAGTTGCATGGCATCAACTTGGAAGACAATATTTTATTTTAAAAATGTATGAAGAAGCTTTAAAATCTTTTGATTATGCTGTTTTAATTGATGAATCTTTTATTGGAGGTTATTTAGAAAAAGCAAAGACCTTAGAGGAGTTAGAGCGATACAAAGAAGCTATTGATAATTACTTAATTACTTTAGAATTAGATGATGCAACTTCATTTGCTTTTGTTAGAATAGGAGAGTGTTATGAAAAATTAGAAAATTTTGATGAGGCTATTTCTTTTTATCAAAAAGCAGTGAATGAAGATCCTTTGTTAGACAAAGGTTGGATGTTATTAGCCAACTTAAATTATGAAGCTGAAAATTATGAACAAGCCTCTTATTATATTTCTGAAGCTTTAAAAATTGAAGAAAATAATAGTTTATATTGGAGACGTTATGCAGAAATTAATTTAAAACTAAATTTTTATGAAGAAGCATTAATGAGTTTTGAAAAATGTTTGACTTTACATGACGATGCTTTAGAAATTTACATCGGTTTAACAGATGTACTATCTTTTTTAGGTCAATTTAATGATGCTATAGAGGTTTTAATTAATTGTCAAAAAAAATACAAAAATACTGCTGAAGTAGCATACAGATTTGCAGGCTTGTTTTTTATTGTGAATAAAGAAGACAGTGGGTTTGACTATTTAATTGAAGCCTTAAAAATAGATTTTGATTATAATGTTGTATTAAAAGAATTATACCCAATTGTTTATGAAAATGAAAAAGTTCAAAACCTTTTAAGTAACTATAAAAAAGCGATGGAATAGCCTTTTTTTAGTGCATAAAATTAATTGTTTACTCAAATAAAGCATCTAAAGTTAAAACATCTAAAACACCATCTGCAAAAAGATTGTTTCGTTTTTCAAAATCTTTAATTGCATTCAAAGTTTCAGTTTTATAAAAACCGTCTAAATCAATATTAAAGCCATTAATAATTAATTTTTTTTGCACTTCATAAATTAAAGCACTTTTATCACCATACTTCATTTTATCAGAAGCATTAAACATACTTTTAATTTTTTTATTTGCATTTATTTTTTGATACTTTTTTAATTCGGTACCAGTTTCTTCTAAAAATTTAATTTCTGAATTTGTTAAACCTTTAGATTTTAAAATCAATGATTTTTCTAGTTTATTTTCATAATATTTAATGTTTGCTAGTTTATCAGAATATTTTTCAACTGCATTTTTAGTTTCAACATCATCATTTTTAGGCGTTCTTACGTCAATAGAATTTGCTGTCCACTGTAACATTACATAACTATTGATATCTTCAATTGCTTTTTGATAGTTCATCACTAATTCTTGGTTGTGATATTCAAAATCTACTATTTTAGAAGTTTTGTAATCAACATTTGGTGAGTTGTACCTTTTGTATTCTTGATACTTTCCATATCCAATAAAAAATGCAATAATCAATAATAATAAAATAATTAACTGTTTCATAAAATGTGGGTTGGATAATTTAATTTTAAAACAAAAATAAGCGAAAGTTTCTTTAAAAGAACCAAGATAGTACTACTTCTTATTTCTATTTGAAGAATCTCTAACCAAAAGTTCTACATCTACTATTTTTTTTGTCAATTTTTGTTTTATAACATCTTTTTTAACATGCTCTAAAAATGTTAATGCAGCTAAATTACCAATTTTTTTACTATGTTGTTCTATACTTGTTATAGAGGGTGTAACTAAGGCACTAAAAGGTTCGTTGCCAAAACCAACCAAAGCAATATCATGAGGTACACTAATGTTTTGTTCGTTTAAAACTTGTAAAGCTCCCAAAGCAGCGTAGTCACTAGCAATATATACTGCATCTGGTCTATTTTTTAAAGCCAGTAATTGTTGCATTTTTGCTCTACCATCTTTTATAGTTAAGTTACTTTCAATTAATAATTCATCATTTAAAGGTAAATTGTGTTTTTTTAGAGCATCTATATAACCACGAATTCTGTTGTTAAAAATACGAGTTCTTCTAAAACCTCCTATATGAGCAATTCTTTTACATCCTTGTTTTACAAGATGTCCTACAATAAGATTACTACTGTTATAATCATCAATACCAATATAATCTACATTCAAATCATTTTCACCTCTATCAAAAGTAATTAAAGGAATACCTTTTGATTTAATTTTTTCGTAATGAGATAAATCTACAGTTTCATTAGCCATAGAAGCAATAATACCATCTACTTGTGTAAATAATAAAGCATCTATACTAGCACATTCTTTTTTGTAAGACTCATTAGATTGTGTAATAATAATATTGAATCCTTCTTTATTTAATACTTCTTCAATATTTTGAATTACTGATGAAAAAAAATTACTGTTAGTTCTGGGCACAATCACACCAACTAATTTACTTTTTCCACTTCTTAGGGCACTTGCTAAATGATTTGGTTGGTAATTTAAGTTTTCTGCAACCTGTCTTACTGCTTTTTTTGTTTTTTCGCTAATTCTAGAATCGTTATGTAAAGCTTTAGAAACAGCAGCAGCAGAGATGTTTAAAACATTAGCAATATCTTTTATAGTGGTTTTCTTTTTGATAATAGTTTTTTTTATATATTTGCTTAATCGTTAAAGCAAATGTAAGACGATATTTTATAATAATCAAAAAGATAGTATAATATGTCTTTTTGATTTTTTTTATAAAACTGCTTAAACGTTTAAGCAATTAACTAATCATATTAAATAGTAATTAAAAATGGCAAAAGTAGTAACATTTGGAGAAATCATGTTAAGATTAGCTCCTCAAGGATTTTTAAGATTTTCACAAGCAAACAGTTTTGATGCAGTTTATGGTGGTGGAGAATCTAACGTAGCAGTTTCTTTAGCAAACTATGGTATCGATGTAGATTTTGTAACACGTTTACCAAAAAATGATATTGGTGAATGTGCAATGATGGAAATGCGTAAGCGTGGAGTTGGTGTAGATAAAATCGTTTATGGTGGAGACCGTTTAGGAATTTATTTCCTAGAAACTGGTGCTGTATCTAGAGGCTCTAAAGTGGTTTATGATAGAGCACATTCTGCAATTGCAGAAGTAGAATCTGGAATGATTGATTGGGATGCAGTATTTGAAGGTTGTGAATGGTTTCATTGGACAGGTATTATACCAGCAATTTCTCAAGGAGCTGCAGATGTAACTTTAGAAGCTTTAAAAGCTGCAAGTGCAAAAGGAATTACAATTTCTACAGATTTAAACTATCGTGCAAAATTATGGAATTTCTGTGATGATGCTCATAGAGAAAAAATAATGACAGAATTAACGTCTTACTGTGATATTGTTTTAGGAAATGAAGAAGATGCAGAAATGCATTTTGGTATTAAGCCTGATGGAGCAGCAGTACAAACAGCAGGACATGATGTAAAAGCAGAAGCTTTTTTATCTGTTTGTAAGCAAATGACAGAAAAATTTCCAAGAGCTAAAAAGGTAATTACTACTTTAAGAGGTTCTATTTCTGCATCTCATAATACATGGGCTGGAGTTTTATATGATGGAAAACAAATGTTACAAACTCGTCAATACCAAATTACAGATATTGTAGATAGAGTTGGTGGAGGAGATTCATTTATGGGAGGTTTAATCTACGGATTATTAACATACCCAGATAATGATCAAAATGCATTAGACTTTGCAGTTGCTGCATCTTGTTTAAAACACACTATTAAAGGTGATGCTAACTTAGTAACAGTTGCAGAGGTTAACAAGTTAATGGGTGGTGATGCTTCTGGTAGAGTAGCTCGTTAAAAGGGTTTAATTATTGAAACGTTTAATTATATAACTGTTTTATAGTTCATACAATTAAACGTTTTAACAATTACATATTTATCAAATAAACAATTATACAATATAAAAATGGCACAATTTTCAAGATTAGAAGTAGCACAAGTAATGAAAGAAACAGGTATGATTCCTTTATTTTTTCATAACGATATAGAATTAAGTAAAAAAGTATTAAAAGCTTGTTACGATGGTGGAGCTCGTTTAATGGAGTTTACAGCTCGTGGAGATTTTGCTCATGAAGTTTTTGGTGAATTAACAAAATATGCCATTGCAGAATTACCAGGTATGATTATGGGAGTAGGTTCTGTAACAGATGCAGGAGCAGCATCATTATACATGGCTTTAGGAGCAAACTTTATTGTAACGCCTGTTTTAAGAGAAGATATTGCAATTGCTTGTAACCGTAAAAAAGTATTATGGTCTCCTGGTTGTGGTACATTAACAGAAATTACAAGAGCAGAAGAATTAGGGTGTGAAATTGTAAAATTATTCCCTGGTGATATTTATGGACCTCAATTTGTAAAAGGTGTGAAAGGACCACAACCTTGGACAAGTGTAATGCCAACTGGTGGAGTTGCACCAACAGAAGAAAATTTAAAAGGTTGGTTTGATGCTGGTGTTACTTGTGTTGGAATGGGTTCTAAATTAATTTCTAAAGAAATTATTGCTAATAAAGATTATGCAAAATTAGAAAAAGATGTAAGAGCAGCCTTAGCTATTGTAAACGCTGTTAGAAAATAACATCTTAATTTATTTTTTTTTGATTAAAAACTCCAACTGAAAAGTTGGAGTTTTTTAGTTTAAGAAGTTGTTAGTCCCCTAAAAGAGGGATGTTGTACTTTTTTTTACACCCCAAAATAGAGATAATTTTGTTTTAGTTTAAAAGTTCATTCTTAATTCTAAAACAATTCTCACTTCCCAAAAATTTAGGGTCTCCTTTTTCTTCAGACCAAAAACCTTCTAATAAATCTTTGTTTAAACATTTATAAACGACGACACCTTTGTAAATTTTGTTTTCAAAGCCTTTGTAATTAAAGTTAATTACAAGAATATTATTCATAAAAAAACCTGTTCCAAATTGTTCTTGATTGTCATCAATCATCCATTTAGCAATAATTCTGTCATTAGTATCTAATGTTAAACTGAGTTGTCCTTTATAAGAAGTATCATCAGCATCTTGGTTGCTGCCAATAATAGAAAATGTGCCTACTAAATCTTTAACTGTCATTATAAATCTAAATTTTCATTTAAAAATACTACAATCATTTTAAATACAGTTAAAAACGTTTTCCAATTCCGATTCCAATAGAAAAAGTACCTGTATTGTTAGAACGATAATCATAAAATACAGTAGGAGCAACATCCCAATGTTTGCCAAATTCAACTTCATACTCTAAACCAGTTCTAATAACAAATAGGTTTTCGTTTTTTTCAAATTCTACACCTGTACCTGCTACAAAAATCCAATTTTCTTTAAATTTATAAAGAGCATCAAAAGTTAAAACGATTGGATATTCTTTTTCAACAAAAAGTTGATGTTCTCTTTCAATTTCAAAGGTTTCTAATTCAATATCATTATGAAAACCAAATCCCCATTTTTTAGTAATCCAATATTCTAAATCCAATCCAAAGGAAGGTACAATAACAGTTTCGTCTCCTTCATTTGTTGATACAGGAATAAAAGTGTGACTGATAATAGGACTAATTCTAAAATGTTTAAAGTGTTCTTGGTCTTCTTGTGCAGTACAAATAAAGTGTACAATAATAAATGCAATTATTAAGATGTTTTTTTTCAAAATTATATTGTTAAATAGTATTTATAGTACAAAACTATCTCTTTATTTTTTATCGAAATAAGATAAATATCAGTTCATTTAAAATCATAATTTTTTGATCTAAATATTTACGAAACCGACATCGTAGATTTATACCTTACACATTATAAAAGTTATTTTATATCAATATCTTTGTTTTTGAGATTTTTACGAATTAATAATTGTTTAATCAGGTTTAAAAAAATAATTCTAAAAATAAATAGTAGGTTATAGTATTAAATAAGGACCTATATTTCTACTAAATTGATTTAAAAAAACAGTAAATGAAAAAAGGATTTATATTCGATTTAGATGGTGTTATTGTAGATACTGCCAAATACCATTATTTAGCTTGGAAAAAGTTAGCAAACGAATTAGGTTTTGAGTTTACCAAAGCACAAAACGAACTTTTTAAAGGCGTTAGCAGAAAACGTTGTTTAGAAATTTTGTTAGACATTGGTAAAAGGGAAGCAACACAGAAAGAATTTGATACTTGGATGATCGAAAAAAACGTAGATTATTTAGCATATATCAAAAATATGGATGCTTCAGAAATATTGCCAGATGTGCCAAAAGTTTTAGCCTATTTAAAACAAAATAACATTCCTATTGCTTTAGGTTCTGCAAGTAAAAATGCACAACCTATTTTAGAAAAAGTAGGTTTACTCCATTATTTTGATGCAATTGTAGATGGAAATAATGTAACCAAAGCAAAACCAGATCCAGAAGTTTTTTTATTAGCAGCGAAACAATTAGGCGTAAATGCCAATGATTGTATTGTTTTTGAAGATGCTGTTGCAGGAGTTGAAGCTGCAAATGCTGCAAAAATGATTAGTATTGGTATTGGAGATAAAAAAATACTTTCTGAAGCACAATTTAACTTTACAGATTTTACAGAAATCAGTACAGATTTTATTCAGGAGTTGATTGATAAGTAGGAGCAAGAGTTAAGAGAAGAGATAGAAGAGCCAAGAGAAAAGACAAAAAAGAGACAGGAAATAGAAATAACTGAGATTGAACAATAGGTAAGACTTCAATCTATGTTTTCTATGTGCCTATGTTGTCAGCTTATTTTATTCTCAGTTAAAATATTTTATTAGAAAAGAGATTCGTCTAACAGCAAAGAGATTTAAATCAATTTTCTAATATATAAAAATAAAAAAATGAATCAAGATTACATTATACCAAACAATTGGTCTATTATAGAAGAAGGCTTTGATGCAGACAAAGTAAAATCATCAGAAAGTTTATTTAGTATTGGTAATGGTGCCATGGGACAAAGAGCAAACTTTGAAGAAACTTACTCTGGTAAAACGTTTCAAGGAAGTTATATTGGTGGTGTTTATTATCCTGATAAAACAAGAGTTGGTTGGTGGAAAAACGGGTATCCAGAGTATTTTGCAAAGGTGTTAAACGCTCCTAATTGGATCGGAATTAACGTTTTAATCAATGATGAACAATTAGATTTACATACTTGTAAAAAAGTATCTAAATTTAAAAGAGAACTCAATATGAAAGAAGGTTGGTTGTCTAGAAGTTTTGAAGCGGTTTTGCAAAACGGAATCGAAATTAAAGTAGATACAAAGCGTTTTTTAAGTTTAGATTTGGATGAAGTTGGAGCGATAAATTACAATATAACTCCTTTAAATGCTGATGCAAAAATTACGTATATTCCCTATATTGATGCAGGTATTACCAATGAAGATACCAATTGGGACGACCAATTTTGGGATGTTTTAAAAGTAACTCAAAATAACAATCAATCTTTTATAGAAGCAAAAACCATGAAAACACACTTTTATACGTGTACCTTTATGGAATCTCGCTTATTTATTAACAATGAAGCTTTAAATATAATTAGTGATAGTAAAGAATCTTCAAAATTTATCTCTACTAGTTATCAACAAAAAATAAAACAAAACGAAACTTTTACCATTCATAAATTTGGTGGTTATGTAGTAGATAGAGATCATGATAAAAATAAGTTGGTTGCTGCTGCAAAAGAAAGTTTAGACAAAGCAGTTAGTTATGGTTTTGATGTTTTGTTAGAAATGCAAAAGCAATCTTGGTCAAAAATCTGGGAATCAGCAGATATTACTATAGAAGGAGATGTAAAAGCACAACAGGGAATTCGTTTTAATATTTTTCAACTAAATCAGACGTATTTAGGTACAGATGCTACTTTAAATATTGGTCCAAAAGGTTTTACTGGCGAAAAATATGGAGGAAGTACGTACTGGGATACAGAAGCTTATTGTATTCCTTTTTACATGGCAACCAAAGATCATTCGGTTGCAAGAACATTGTTAGAATACAGATACAATCATTTAGAAAAAGCTATTGAAAATGCGGAGAAGTTAGGTTTTAAAAACGGAGCAGCATTGTATCCAATGGTTACAATGAATGGCGAAGAATGCCATAACGAATGGGAAATTACTTTTGAAGAAATTCATAGAAATGGTGCTATTGCGTTTGCTATTTTTAATTATCATCGTTTTACAAACGATTATTCTTACATCCCAGAAAAAGGATTGGAAGTATTAATTGCAATTGCTCGTTTTTGGCATCAAAGAGTCAATTTTTCTTCGGATAAAAATAAATATGTAATGTTAGGTGTAACAGGTCCTAATGAATATGAAAACAACATCAACAATAATTTTTACACCAATTATATGGCAAAATGGTGTATTAATTATGCCCTAGAAAATATTGAAACTGTAAAAAATGATTTTATTGCTGATTATAATAGAATTAAAGAAAAAGTTTCTTTTACAGATGATGAATTAAGGTCTTGGAAAAAAGTAGCAGACAATATGTATTTTCCTTTTTCTGAAAAGCACAATGTATATTTGCAACAAGATGGTTTTTTAGACAAAGAATTAATTACTGTTAAAGATTTAGACAAGAGCCAAAGACCTATCAATCAAAAATGGAGTTGGGACAGAATTTTGCGATCTCCTTACATAAAACAAGCAGATACTTTGCAAGGTTTTTATATGTTTGAGGATGATTTTTCTACGGAAGAATTAGAACGTCATTTCGATTTTTATGAGCCATTTACAGTGCATGAAAGTTCACTTTCTCCTTGTGTGCATAGTATTCAGGCTGCAAAATTAGGCAGAATGGAGCAAGCTTATGAATTCTATTTAAGAACGTCTCGTTTAGATTTAGACGATTACAATCACGAAGTAGAAGAAGGGTTACACATAACTTCTATGGCAGGTACTTGGATGAGTATTGTAGAAGGTTTTGGAGGAATGAGAGTTGTAAATAATACCCTTTCTTTTACACCAAAAATTCCTAAAGGATGGGATTCTTACTCTTTTAAAATCAATTTTAGAAAACAAGTTTTAACCATTTCTGTAACCCAAAAAGGAACTCAATTTACCATTGATGGCACAACTGAACTTACTATTTTAGTAAATGGAGCAGAGGTTGTTGTAACTTCTAAATAAATAATTAAATTTTTTTAATAAACGTTAGTAAATATATGTGTGCAAAAAAATCAAATAAAAAAGCAGTAGTGTATCACGTATTTACACGTCTGTTTGGCAATACAAATACAACTAACAAACCTTGGGGAACTATTGAAGAAAATGGAGTAGGGAAGTTTAACGATTTTACAAATAAGGCATTAACCGAAATTAAAAATTTAGGCGTTACTCATATTTGGTATACAGGTGTCCCTCATCATGATGTGATTAGAGATTATACTGCGTTTGGCATTTCTAATGATGATCCAACCATTGTAAAAGGTAGAGCTGGTTCTCCTTATGCTGTAAAAGATTATTACAATGTAAACCCAGATTTGGCTGTAAATGTGGCAAATCGTTTGCAAGAATTTGAAGCTTTAATAGAACGTTCTCATCAAAATAATTTAAAAGTAATTATAGATATTATTCCCAATCATGTTGCTAGAAATTATCAAAGTTTAACAAATCCAAAAGGGACAAAAGATTTTGGTGCAGATGATGATACCTCTGTTGCTTATAAAGTAGATAATAATTTTTATTACATACCAAATACCCCTTTTGAAGTACCTGATTTTTTACACGGATATCAACCTTTAGGTGGAGAAAAAAATGAATTTATAGATTATAAACATATCGAAAATCCTGCAAAATGGACAGGTAATGGCTCTCGTTTATCAAAACCACATTTTAATGATTGGTATGAGACTGTGAAAGTAAATTATGGGATTTCTCCTGATGGAAAAAAAGATTTTGATGAATTACCAAATGGTTTTGAAAATGAAGATTATAAAACACATTTTGAATTTTGGCAAAATAAAAAAGTACCCAGTTCTTGGGTAAAATTTAGAGATATTGCCTTGTATTGGTTGGCAAAAGGAGTAGATGGTTTTAGATATGACATGGCAGAAATGGTACCTGTTGAATTTTGGAGTTTTATGAACTCATCTATAAAAATGAAAAATCCAGATGCTTTTTTATTGGCTGAGGTCTATAACCCAAATGAATATAGAAATTATATTCGATTAGGCAAGATGGATTATTTGTATGATAAAGTGCAATTGTATGATACTTTAAAAGGAATTATGCAAGGACATGGCATTACAGATTATATTCCGCCAATTCAAGAAGATCTAAAAGATATAGAGCACAATATGCTTCATTTTTTAGAAAATCATGACGAACAGAGAATTGCAAGTCCAGAATTTGCAGGAAACGCTTTAAAAGGAAAACCAGCAATGGTAATTTCTACAACCATTTCAACAGCACCAACCATGCTTTATTTCGGACAAGAATTTGGAGAACCAGCAGCAGAAAACTCAGGTTTTGGAGCTGCTTCAAGAACTTCTATTTTTGATTATATTTGCGTTCCATCACATCAAAGATGGGTAAATGATAAACAATTTGATGGAGGACAATCTACCAAAGAAGAAAGAGATTTAAGAGATTTTTACAAACGCTTGTTAAATTTTACCATAAAAAGTGATGCTTTAATGGGAGAATATCAAGATATTCATCAATTTAATAGAGAAAATACAGAGTGGTATAATGAAAACGTTTTGTCTTTTGTTCGTTGGAGTGATGATGAAAAATTAATTATCGTTTCAAATTTTAATGCAAATGATACTTATGGTTTTGAGTTAGGTTTACCAAATGATATTATTCAAAAATGGAACTTGAAATCTGGTGCGTATAAAGTAGCAGATCAATTGTTTAATGAATATAAAACTACTTTGATA
The DNA here is from genome assembly GCF_947497695.1 of uncultured Polaribacter sp. GTDB lineage: Bacteria > Bacteroidota > Bacteroidia > Flavobacteriales > Flavobacteriaceae > Polaribacter. The sequence continues at coordinate 21,553 of NZ_CANMHM010000003.1, forward strand.
GTGAATGATTTTAAAGCCCAATTAAGAGTAGATCTAAAACCCTTAGAATCATTTATTTTAAAAGTAAAATGATAAAAAGATACTTTGTAATTTTTAGTTAGCATCTTTATACACCCAATGACTATTTTCTTTTACAAATAAAGAATTTTCATGTATCACATTTAAAAATCCATTTTCATAAAAATAAGCTTTAAATTCTACAGTGTTTTCTGTTGTATTTAAAATTTCTAATTTTACCCATTTCACAGATGTTGTCCAAGCTAATAATTCTTTTTTTTCTAATACAGAAGGTCTTTTAGTGTTATGATGGCTCTTTTGTAAATAGTCTATATTGCCTAGAACAAAGGCGCTATATCTAGAACGCATTAATTGTTCTGGTGTAGTTACAGAATGTATATTTTGATGTGCTTTTCTACAACAATCTTTATAAAGTTTAGAAGGATTACAGGGACATTTCATTTATCTTTACTTCCCAATACAATATGTAATATTCCTTTTAAATAAAGGGTTTATGTGTTGTGGGGTGGAGTATAGGTGTAATATTTTATCTTCTTTTGATTGATTTAGTCGAGTAAAAGAAGATAAATAAATTCTAATTTTTATTCGTCATGAGCTATAAATACGACTTATATAGCTAAAATATAGTAAGAAAATTAGCTATGAATATAATTTATATAGCAATTATAAGTTCAATTTTTTCTTTTATAATAGGTACTCTTTCTTCTTGAATTAATGGATGTACATGACAGGAAATAATTTCTTCGAAACTAAGACTATTATATACTTTAGTGAATTCTTTTTTTAAAAACTGTATTATTTCTGGATGATCGTTTTCAATTTCTTCAATAATTGTAGTTCTATTGTCTAGTAAGTAAATGATGTCTTCAAAATCATGGCTTGCTCTGTAATCCCCACTTCGGTTATTAAAAGCTTTAAATTTTGTGGCTAAAAAACAAGGAGCTGAAAGAATGTTAATAGATTCTCTTCCAACTTCTTTATTCCACAAATTATCAGAACCTATTTTATACCATTCATTTCCACCTCCAGAAGAATCGTCTTCAGAAGTCATAATATCTACTGGTATTCCTTTATATACATAACTACAAATAGAATGACCTTCTGGGTCTGGATTAAAACCAAGCTCTGCTAACCGTTCTTGCATTTGTACCCAAGCAGTATAATTAATTAAGTTAATAGTGACATCAACATCATCAGTTTGCCTTACTTCTTCGGCAGCTTCTTCATTTACATACAAGTTTACTACAGAACCACCCACAAAAATCATTTGATCTTTCAATTCCTTTAAAGCACTGGCTACTTCTGCTACAACAGCATTATTTATAATTCTATTTTTCATAAGCTCTTATTTGTTAATTTAAAAGCAATGCTCTTTTATCGGTAATAGAATCTTCTCCTAAAATTCTAATTTTTAATTCTCTTATAGCTATTTCTTTTTCTCTAGCTCTACCAACTCTTAATGCATCCACTAAAGCCAAAAGTTCATATAATTTTTCATCTTTTAATACAGCTTCTGTAACGGATGCATATAATGGTTCTATTGCTTGTCCTCTTTTTTTTCCTTTTGCATAAGGCCAAACATAGTGTTCTTCACTTACGATTGTATTATTTAAAGGAGGCGCAGAATGTGCTGTTGGTATGCCTCGTACAATTGCTCCTGGTTGTTGTGGATACACGTACTTTATACCATGTTCTAAAAAATCCATTAAAGCCAGACGCATTATACTTTTTTTGTTGGGTGCAATTAAGCCTGCAAATTTCGACCTATTAATACTTTCGCTTATTTCACTAGCACTAATATTTAACTCATAAGAAAGATCTTTCATAAACCACTTCTCTTTTCCTTTCGCCGCAATTTTAAGTAAAACCACAATATCATGAGGCCTCATTCCGCTATGTTTTTTCATCATTACTTTATTATACAGTAAAGGTAAATAAAATATATTAATTCGCGATTCGCGAATCGCGAATTAATATATTGGAAACGAATCCTCATCTTAATAAATTCTTTAAAATCAAATCCAGTACCACCTAATTTTACATGGTGTAATGAATTGAGATAAGGAAGTGCAACGACTTAGTGATAATTTTGTGTAGATGATCGAGGTAAGTTTAATATTAGGTTTGTTTTAGTAGGTTTAAATCATCTAAAATACGTTCACCAATAAGATCATCTAATTCATTTTTTTGATTAAATATTGTTGTTTTTGATAACTTACATTGGTGATGTTTTTCTTTACTTTCTATTTCATCAAAAGATATAAATTCACCAAAATCTGTTTTTGTGGAAGGATATAATAATATTGCTTTTTCAGCATTCCAATACTCATTATACACATACATCTGTCTTAAATCATTGGTGGATGGTTTAGCGTTATCTATTTTTTTCCATTTAGTATCAATAACAAAAGTTTCCTTTTTTTGTCCTTCATTTTTTTCAATAATAATATCTGGTCGTATGGTTATGCCATTCCAAAAATATTTATCATTTTGCCCAAATATTTTTAAATTTTCTGTTTCTTTCTCTTTTAGTTTTACCAAAATATATTCTTCCCAGAGCGAATTCATATTAAATAGTAAGGCTAACATCTTTTCTGATCCCTTAGAAATATTCGGAGCATAATTTAATATGATAAGTCTTGCAATGGCTAATGCTGTTTTATATGGAGCTGTTTTTCTACTTTTAGGTATTTTAGAAAAAGTATTTTCGTTTGCTTTTATTTTTTTAACATCAGGAAAATGTAATAGTGTTTTTTTACATTGATGATACAAATAATTTCCTTTACTTAAGTGAGAAACAATATCTAAAGCTTGCTGTAAGATTTGATGTATTAAATGGTCTTTATCATAAACTTGATGCGTGGTATAAAATCGTTCTTTATGTATTGTGTTTTTAGAAATATGACCTGCAAATTCTAACTTTCCTTTTAAGGCTTTAACATTTTTAGTTTCTTTATAGTATTGTTTAATCAATCCTTGATGCATTAATAAATTAACTTCTGTAAGAAACCATTCAAAATAAATATCTAATAAATGAATTTGTTGCTTTTGTACATTTGCTTCTCCTACCTTTTGTACTTTAAGTTTTTTGGTAACTCTAAGCATTTCTATCAAAGCATTTTGCCAAACAACTTTGCTATTTGAGTCACTATCAATTTTCGGTAAAATTTCTATGGTTAAACCATCTACTTGAATAACACCTACATATTCTTTAAACTTTATTCCATTATGTCGTAATTTAAAGTACTTATCATTATGTAGCTCATTTAATTTTGATAATGCTATAAAATGATTTTTTGTAAATTTACCTTCAATAGGTAGAAATTCATGTTCAAAAACTTGAATGTTACTCATTCTCTGAAGTTTTCTTTAAAAGGATGTTGATAGCGTTAATGATATCAAAATCTTCATCAATTGTTTTTAGATTGAAAATTTTTCCTTTTTCAGGATAGTTTTGAGTGTCAAAAGAAGCAAAAATATCTTTATCAAAACTTAAAGCTTTTTCATTAAAAAAGCCTTTACCTAAAACCAAACCAATTTTTTCGTAATCGCCATAGAAGTATTCTTGTAACAGCGGAATAATATTGTTCTTAAAAGTGTTTTTTAAACCAAGTATATCATTTTCTTCTAACTTAATAAAATACGAATGTCCAATAGTATGATCTCTATCTAATAAAACTTCGATACGTTTATTTATAGTTTCTAAAAGTTCTTTTAAATTGATACCTTCAATCTGTATTTTTAGTAAGTTTGGTTTGGGCATAATTTCTTTAAATTCAAACCTGCGCCTTAATGCTGTATCTAATGCTTCTACAGATCTATCTGCAGTATTCATTGTACCATAAATATCTAAATTAGAAGGCACACTAAATGCTGTTTTAGAATACGGTAACTTTATGCTCATTTCATTTTTAGAGCCACTTCGTTTATCGGTTTCAATAAGCGTTATTAACTCTCCAAAAATAGCCGAAACATTCCCCCTATTAATTTCATCAATAAAAATAGCATATCTATTTGAAGGATCATTCTTCGCTTTTGCACACAAATTTTTAAATACACCGTCTTCTATTGTATATCCTAAATCTGAAACCTCAACCTCTTCTTTTGGAAAAACTGGTTTGATCCCTTCAATAAAATCCTCATAAGCGAATGATTGATGAAATGTTACAAAATCGTAATTTTTTATAACAGTTTCATTATTTTTTTTAAAATTGTTAATTTCATCTATTACATCAAATATTTCAGGAATTTGTTCTTTTGTTTCCTCTTCAAGTAACTGCCACATTTTGTCATTATCCTTATCAAAAATCAAAGGGTTTTGACGCTGTTTATATGCTACATTTTCAGAAGAAATTATAGTATGCATTTGCAATGTACCCCATATCGTAGCTCTGACATTTTTAGATTCTGATAATGATGCTTTCGTTTTTACCCATCTATTATCAAGAATGTCATTTACTTTTGATGTTCCATTCTCAATAAGCGCTATAGCTATTACTTGCCACCAAGTTAAATTCGTTATTTTATTTTCAAAAAACTTTTCTTTGGTGATTGCATTTTCTCTAAGCGTATATTTATCAAATAATTGGTCTTTTAAATAAAACGTTTTTCCTGTACCAGGAGGACCATAAAGAATCTGGTTTGTTGGTGCAGGGTTGTTTTTATTTTTAGAAGGTTTGTAATCTAGTTGATTAACCTTTTCTTCTGAAATTTCATTTTTTACAGTATCATTAACTACTCCATATTTATCAAATCTAACTAAAAGTTTTGCTTCCATATTAGCAAAGTCTTCTTTAGATATTCTATTAGCTTCAAATTCAGGATTTAGTTTTTTCTCTTCCTCGATTTGATTATTTATTATTGGAATCAGTTTTAATAAATCTACCCCAATATCTTTTAGCATTACATCTAAAATTACGTAATTCTCTTTATTCGGTTTAGTTCTTACCGTAAACATTTTATTGGATGAATCACTTATGTAAGAAGCACCTATTTCTTCGACTATTGGTTTAGTCAATGATTTTAATAAATTTAAAACAGATTTGTTTTGTTTATTATCTGGGGAGTTCGTTTGTGTAAATTTAAAATCATAACTATATTTTTTATAATCTTTAGATACTTTAAATATTAAATCGATACAGTCACTTGAAGAACCAGGATAAGCAACAGGAATCGACCAAAACGTTACAGCAAAATAACGGGATTTTTCTGTGCCTATAAAATAATCTAATTCTGCACCTTTAGAACCTTTTTGCCTTAAAGAGAATGTAAAATTATCGTCTAACTCATTTTTTTTAGACAACCAATTGTAAACTGTTTTTTCGTAATTTTTATAGTTTATCATTACTTTATCTTTTTTAACTACTTCAAACCCATTTCTATCATAAGCATTAAAACAGTCTGTTTCTACCCCCCCTTTAAAATAACTTTCTATCTTTCTGCCAGCTGCATAAAAATTAGCATATGCCATTATTGCTTTTGGCGGATACTTTTTATCTTCAAAAACTAAATCATACGTTGAAGATGCTCCAAAACCATTTGGCAAGCCTTTTTCTTCAAAATCTTTGATCCCTTGTATTATGTGTTCTTTATTTACTTTTTCGAATAGCATGTTAATATTTTTTATTTTAATTTTTTAAAGAAAAAGCGCCTAAAAACTCATCGTTTTTAATTTCTATTTGTTGTGATGGAAATAACGTATTTGATGCTAATTGTGATTTATTTTCTAATAATGTATTCAAAATAATATCAAATGTTTTTAATTCTTCATTTGGAGCAATAGCCATCGGATAATACACGTGTACAGGTTTTGTTTGTCCAATACGATACGCTCTATCGGTTGCTTGATTTTCTTTTGCAGGATTCCAGTGTCTTGTATAATGAATCACATGATTTGCACCTGTAATATTTAAACCAAAACCTGCTGCAATTGGTGACATTACAATTATATTAAAACCGATTTGATTTTGAAATTTATCTACTTCTTGTTGACGTGATAATTTTCCATTTTTAAGACTTACACTATTTGAACTTGATGGTGTGTCACCATTTATTATTGCAACATTTATATTATAAATTTCTAGAAAAACCCGTCTCAAAACTCTTTGCATTTTCTTGTTATCTGTAAATACAATTACTTTCTCTTTACGTTCTTTAATTTCCTTTATAAGAGAAACTGTTTTTATTAATTTAGCAGAAGTACCAATAACTTCTTCTATTTTTAAAGTTGCTAAATCTTCAGATTTAAGCAATGGATGATCTGAAATAGATTTTAAATTTAAAATACCTTGTAAAATAGCAGCTCCTTTGTTTTCTGAGGTTTTTATATCTTCAATATTTCTTAATTCGTTTATGTAAGCCTTGTATTGTTCTATAGGCATTTTTTGCTTGTAAGCCCTATCTTCAATTGGTGTTATGGTTGGTAAATCTTTAGCTACATCAACTTTCATACGCCTCATAAAAGCTTCACCAATTTTTGCTCTTAAGTTTTTTGAATGCTCTTCAAAGTCTGTATTCGTATCATTTAATGGTTTTACGTATTCTTTTGTAAAAGATCTGGCATCTAATAATAAACCAGGGTTGCAAAAATCCATAATACACCATAAATCAACTAAAGAATTTTCTACAGGTGTTCCTGTCATGGCTATTTTAAAATGTGCTTTTAATGCTTTTGCTGCGTTGGTAACTAAAGTACCAGGCGTTTTAACTCTTTGTGCTTCATCTAATGCTACAACACCCCAATTTACCATTGCAAATGGTATTTGATGTCTTCTAAGCGTTTCATAAGTTGTTAAATACAAACCAGGTGTACTTAAACTTTTTATGGTTAACTCTTTGTCATTTACATAAACGTAATTTCTAACATTACTACCCCATAACAATTTAATTTCTATATCTGAATCGTTAAAAAACTTTTTATGTTCTTGTTCCCAATTTTCTAATAAAGAAACAGGTGCTATCACCAAATTAGGTTTTGTATTTCCATTTTGAAAATACCATTCCATAAAATATAAAACTTGAATGGTTTTTCCTAACCCCATATCGTCTGCCAATAGCACCCCTGGCAAATTATAAGGTGCTTTTGATAAGGTTTGTAACCAAGCAACTCCTTCTTTTTGATGTTCTTTTAACTGAATACCTTTAGAGAGGTTTGATATTTCACTTAAGTGATAATCAGCATCTGTTATAACTTCTATATTTTCAACATATTCTTCAACCTCTGTGTTTTCCTTTATGATTAAAACTTTTTTAACTTCTTTGTTTTGATCTTCTATTGATGTTACAACAGGTGTTTTAGGTTGCTTTAATTGTTTCTCTGCAATATCAATAATGGGTTGTACCTTATTTATATCTAAAACTTCGTCTTTAAAAATAATTTCACTTTCTTTCTTTGCCTTTGCTGTTTCAAAGAGTTGTTTTAAATCTTCTAATTGAACATTATCTTCAATTGAGACTAACCTTGTACCGTTAATGACATCTTCAATAGCAATACCAGGCACCCATTCTGATTTATAAGGACTTATAAAAGGATAAAATTTTGGTTTGTAAATACCTAATTCTGCAACCCTTTTACCAAAATCGTCTAAATCTAAAAGATCTGTATTCCAAAATTTAGAAGGTGTTTCCACCATTTCACTAATCTCTTCTTTAGAATATGTTTTTTGTTTTTTTACTTTTTCTAACTCTGTTTTAATTCCTTCTCCTTCTTCATAATCATCTATTAAAACTCTAATTTTCTTTCCTTCTTCAGAATAACTATACTCTGGTTTTACTCTGTTTAATATATTGAATTTTTTATCAAAAATAGTTTGATTCACTTCTTCAAACTCTGGCGTGATTCTGTATTTGTTTTCTCCTACTTCTTGTACGTTTAACTTGCAAGTTGAGGGGTTTAAAATGACTGTTTCAGATAATATTCGCGATAAAAATACATTCTTACATTTAGAAGCTATCAATTGTATTTCTGCAATTAATTTTAAACGCTCTTTTTCGGGTAAGTCTGATGCATTAATCGCTTCAATGGCGTGAATCATATTTAGACTCAAAACATCTAAAATATAAGAACAACTACTTTTTTCTAATAAAACTCCTTTTCTATCAGAATTTTTAAAAACAATGTTTCCTGTTCCGTTTTTATTAGTTTTATCTTGAAACGAATATTCTAAAAGTCCATTTTTATCTTTTAATCCTGTTCCTTTTAGAGTTATGTAAACTTCATAAGGATACCACTTAGGGATTTCTAAAATTGCTAAATCTTCTTCTTCCATTAAAGAAATATCCGCATTTTTAATTATGATTTTATCCTCTATTTCTTCCGCAATACCATTTACTAATAAATCGTTAATAATATTAAAAGCAATAGGATCTACATTATTGTCTATCCAATTAGAAAATGAAACGATTTTACCGGACTCTTTTTTGTAGAAAAACTCAATACATTCTTCTTTGTAGTTTTTTATTATTTCCATTAGTTATAAAAATATTTTTTCATCCAGATACTTAGCCTAAATTCCCATCTTTCACCTATGTGAGCATGTGTTCCTTCTGGCATAAACTCCCAATAATTACCCACAGATTTAATAACAGCCATTCCTCTTGGCCAACTTTTTAAATCTGTTATATTTTCTATATGTTTTGTTTTTATATTAAAACTTTCTCTTTTATAAATATACACAGCACCTTTATCTGAAAATTCTACAAAAACATAATCTTTTGCCCAAAAAATAAGCGCAGAAGTACTTTGATTACTTCTAGTAACAGTATAACGAGCATCTACATATTTAGATAACTCTTGGTTATTTTTAAGAATACTATAATTTAATCGGTTTCCTACAAATTTCACATCTTCAATATCGTCTATAAACTTTAACCAGTACTTTTCTCTTCTTGGATCTTGTACTAGTTTTGAGAAAAATATTTTAATAAACTTTTTATTCATTAAAACAAGTAACTTCTTTCTTGCACTTTCTACAAGTTCAATTTCCTCTTCATTTAAATGACCACTAGTCCAATGTCTTTTTACAATTGGATCTCCTATAATTAAAAAAGCTGCGTGTTGTATTATGTTGATTGTTCCTGAAAATTTACCATTAGTAATTAGTATACTCAATAAAATTAGTTTGTATTTTTTCCTATTTATCCCTTTTATCTCATCTAATAAATCCTCTACTAACTTTTTAGAGGTATTCTCTTTATCGATTACCTTTAAATACAATATAAAACTCTCGTAATAATAATCAGTACCAAGTATGTTTCCATTAAAATTTAAAGATGAACAAATAGCGTTAAGCTGTATGTTATTTTCATTCAGATAGTTAACAAAAGATTTAATACCGCTAGGTTTCCAAAAATTAAAATGTGTTTTAATTGCAATAACATCTTTTCTAGATTTTTCATATTCATCACATTTTATTTTAAAAAGAATAATGTACTCTTGAAATCTAGATTTATTATTATTTAAAGCATACCAGTTTTTTAGTAATACATACCAAAGTGGAATTATATAAGAATCTCGCCAATATTCATTTACCAAACGGATAAACCTACCAAATTGTGTGCTAAAAAGTATAGATTCCTCTCCTTTATAATCTAAAGACCAAACCAATAATCGGACTTCTCTTTTTGTGAAACTTTCTAATAAAACGGCTATTGGTTGTTTCTCTAAATTTTTAAATTTATCGTAAATTTCTTCTACCAATTCTTGTTTTGGAAGTTTACTTTTCTTTGTTTGCTGTAATGCTATATTACCTAACGCATCAATATTAGTTTTAAAAATTTCTTTTGTATTATGTGCAATCAACTTCTCCCCGTTAGCTTTAATAACAGAGTTTAATAAGTTCCAATTTAGAAGTTGTTTAATGTTCGCCATAGAGTAACATTTCTCTTATTTGTTGTTCTGCGTCGGTTTTAATTCTAAATTCTACACGCCTGTTTAGTTTTCTATTTGCTTCTGTATCATTTGCTGCTATTGGTTTTACCGAAGACAAACCATTTGCAGTAGTTCTTAATTTTGTCCATTGATATACATTTTCATCTAACTGTTCTAGAACAAAGGATAATACAGATCTTGTTCTATCTTGTGACAATTTCATGTTATAAAAATAAGCTTGCTCGTCTGTCATATTATTTTGACCTTCTAGAGATGTATGGCCCTCTACACGAATTTCTTCAATATGATCTTTATAAATCTTACCACTTAACACTCTTATATACCTGGGGAAAAAGCTTTGTAAAATATCTTTAAACTCTTGTTTTACTTCACTTCTACCTACTCTAAATAATATATCTGGTTCTGTAAATCGAAATATTAATTGTTCTTTATCTATTTCTGCTCCCCATTCTTTTAGATCGTCTTTAAACTCTTCTTGTAAATCTATGTATATCTGAGATTGTAATTCCTTGTAACGTTCTGCAACCTTACTTTTATCATCAAATTCTTCTTGTAATTGCAACATTGTACCAATTAAACACAATACAAAAACCATTAAAAGAGAAGCCATTAAATCTCCCGTAGATAAATCAAATTGATTTGTTTTTTCATCTGAAAACTCCATAATTTCTATATAGATTTACTTAGTTTATCTACAGATTCTGTAAAATCTTCCACCATTTCATTTAAGCTGCCTAGAATAGCAGATAAACCTTCTTGAGAATCTTTTAATGAAGTAGAAAAGCTAACCAAATAATCATTTAAAGTGCCACTTGTAGTTGTTTGGTATTCTACTAATCCGACTTGTAAATGTTTGAATATACCCTGTAAGCCTTCTTCTATTGTTTCAAACTTATTAATGTAGGTTTCTGATACTCCTTGTGTTTTATCAATTGATTTATTAATATCAACTAATAAGTTATTTTGAGTTTCCGAAACACTTAACACTTCTTGTTTATGTTTATCTATACTTGCTAGTAAGCTATTTGCAGTCTTATCTAAGTGCTCTGAATTTAACTGAAACTTATTAGCAATATTATTTATTTTTTCTACCACATCTTTAGAACCGTTCAAAACTTGTTGGTATTCTAAGTTAAGGTTCTTATTGTAATCTAATGTTGTTTTTACTTCTTTAGTTACATCAGAAAATAGCATTAAATTATTTTTTTGATCTTCAATAATTTTATCCATTCTAGTATTTACTTCAACCAAAGTTTCTTTATACGCCATATTTGCAGATTCAAATAATTCTTGATTCTCTGTACTATTGGCTTTTGACTCTTGATTAGCCTTTGAAATATTATCTATTACACTATTTTTTAATAAATCAATAGTTTCAGAAATTTCACGAGATACATTTTGCATGGTTTCTGGAACTGATAGTAAAGAATCTGATACTGTAGAAAGTCTTAATGAAAGTTGTTCCATTTCTTCTTTTGTATCTCCAGATATCTCCTCTTTAAAATTCTGCATCATTTCTCTCATAGAATTAGAAAGGTTTTCTATCGCAGTTTCTATAATGGCGGTTCCAGAATCTTGTTTTATATCTTTTAACTCATTTAAAACAGGGACTAATTGTCCTTCTATTAAGTCTGTTAATTGTTTTCCGTTTTCTTCTGTTAACTTTTCTAAAGTAGCTTCTAAAGTGTCTGCAATACTTTCTCCTAAATCGTCTGCAAATTTTTGTAAAGCCACAGTTTGATTCATAGACTCTTCTAATAATTGCCTAAATACATTTTTTGGTAATTGTTTTCCCTCATCTGTTTCTGCAACTAAATATTCATTAAATAACTCGTGAATAACTGCTTTTTGTTTTTCAGCCTGAATAAGCTCTAAATCTTGCAATTCAATTTTATTATCGCTATCTAAAAGTAAACACAACTCGTTAATTTTTTTTGATATTTTAGCTTGCTTGTATTTATATATGAGGGTAAATAATATTGATAAAATCATTCCCCAAATAGATGTGGTAAAAGCTGCTCCCATTCCTTTTAATAAAGTATCTATACTTGCTTTTATAGTTTCTGAATCTGTTAATTGAATTGAAGAAACTCCTAAAGCCAGTCCTAAAAAAGTACCTAAAACTCCAATACCAACTAAAGAACTTGCTACATTGTTTAACAATCTGACATCTAACTTTACATTAAGAATAGCATATTCTGAAAAGAATTCTTTTGCATAATGATTTGTTTTTGTTATGCTACCATAATTTACAAAGGTCTTTTTATATGCAGACCAAACAGGTAATAGTTCCTTGTCTTTGATTATGTTTTGTAACTCTATGGACGTAAAAAGTTTTTTTCTTTTTATAAACAAATAAAATATTGCTCCTAAAAAACTTGCAAGTAATATAACTACCACAATGGTACCAATAGGAATGCTTCCGTCTTTAGGATAAGCAAAATAGTTTTCTAATATTTTCATAATTTTTTGAACTGTATTTTTAATTTACTTTTATTGCAATTCGATTTTCTTAATTCAAAACCTTCATATAATTTATTCTTGAGACCCTAAAAGACCTTTCACTTTCTCTATTATGGCAATAACCTTTAAAGTGTTCTGTATTACCATATCCATATTCTAAAAATTCTTGAGTGTTTTCTAATTTGCTAATTTTTCGAATACTACTATCTCCATTATAGTTAGTATATTCCATTTCAATAGCATATCCTTTGCTTATTGCCATTTCAATAAGATCTGACACTTTACTATTGCTTGAGTTATACTCTTTTTTAGGTGGCGGAATAATAGCTTTTACTTTTTCTCTTTCTATATAATTATTAACCTTAGGATGAATATTGCTCTTTGTTGGTTTTTTAATTGGATTATGAGTTTGTGGCTTCACCAAATACTCTTCTAATTTTTCCTCTAAAGTAAGTGCAGTATCTATTATCCGTTTAGGTTCACTGTATGGTTTAAAAGTATGATTTAGATAGTTTTCTCTATAATTTTGCGTTTCCCAGAGTTGAGCTTGAGCAGTACTCCAACAGTTTATTTTATCAATAGATTTAAATGAAGAAATATTACCAGTAGTAAAGCTAATGTGAATTGCGGCAATTACTTTTACTATTTCGCGTAAACACTCTTCTATTTGATGATGCACTTGGTATTCTGAAAAACGAATAACAAACCAACCTCGATCTACAAAATAATTATCACGATTTATATCTTCTGGATAACAATGCGTAAGTTTTCTAGAAACACCTGCATAAGGCTCATCTATTTCTATATCTATGTAAATATTCTTTTTTCCTTTTGATATCATTGCAATATCTGGCTCATAAGGATTTGTACCTTCTCCAATAGCAACCATTGCATTGTCTAAAACATTAAAATCATTATAAAAATGCTTTTTTATAGCATCATAAAACGCTTCCTCTTTATATCCTTTTCTATTATTTCTTCCTAGTCGAAAAGATCTAATAATGCTTTTTTGTTGAGGCTTTCTTATTACTGGATATTGAGTAGTACTTGTTATTACATTATCGGTGGAATAGTTAACTCTCTTTGTAGTGCTAGATGAATTTGTTGCTTTTTCAGTTAAAGGTTTCTTTTTAACAACTGGTTTTACAGTTTTTATTACCTTTTTTGAAACACTCTTTTCTTTTAAGGTATTTAATTGCTCTAACTCTTTGTTTTTTGATGTTTTAATAGTGTTTTCAACAGGTTGAATTACCTTTTTGGAAGTACTCTTTTTAACTACTTTATTTTCTTTTTTTGGTTTGTCTTCTGCTCTTTTTAATTCAGTTATTTGATGCTTTCCATTTTTGGCGAGTCCTTTTAATCTATCTAAATTATTTGAAAAATTTTCTGTTTCTAACTGCCTTGATTTTAATTTCTTTTCTTGCTGCTCAAACCATGATAACTTTTCATCTTGTTTTTCGTTCTTTTCTTTCGTTGTGTTTTTTATATTCTCTAAATTATTTTTTTCTTCTTCTTTAATTAATCTTTCTTTTTCAAGCTTTCTTAATTTTATTTTATCCTCTTTCTGTTTAATTTTTATTAATCTTCTTTCTTCTTCTCTCTTTATTTTTAAGGTATAAGCTAATGCTATCTCATCTCTATTTTGCTCTTTTTCTTTTTTCTTATGAGCTCTCCATTTTTCTAAATCTTGTACTTTCTTTTCTTCTTTTGTTTGCTTAAGCTGCTGTATATAATTTTTCTTTTTTAATTCTATATTGTTAACTTTTTTAATTTTCTTAACAATTGGCTTTTCTTTCTTTATGTTTTCTTCAATAGCTAATTCTATTGGCTGTTTGAAGAATAAAAACTCTATTAGTTTATAAATTAGGAATCCAGCAAAAATTATGATCGATATAAAAACAACATAACTATAGTTTAGCGCAACAATAGAAAAGAAATCTACTATTAATAAAACAGAAATTATTATTAAAATGGATATAAATATTTTTTTCATAGCATTGAATATATTTATTGCGTTAGCATAACAAACCGTTACATTTTTAAAGGTTTATTTTCTTTACTCTCAAAAGCTTCCTTCAATACAGCTTGCATAAGCATTTGTGCATTGGTTTCACTGGTTTTTATTTCTTGTTCTAAAGCTTGACATTGTTGCATTAAACTATCTACTTTTTTTACAATTTCTTTTTGTTCTGAAAAAGGAGGAATAGGAATAATTGTACTCTTAAATTGATCATGAGTAATACTTGGAGAGTTAAAACCATCCATAAATTCTAAATATATGTTTTCAATGTATTTTGATAGTAATAACCAAAAGACAAATTTGTTTTCTATTGACAAACAGTTAAAAACTGCAAAACCTGTTGAACCAATATAATTTTTTTTGTCATCCTTAATTATTGCCAAATTATGCAAATATGGTCTTACAAGAGAATACATAATATTACCTTTTTTAAGAACTCTTCTTGCTCTTGTTGAAAGTTGGTTTACTGGTAATAATTTTGGCTCTTTAATTTTTTGATGTTTGTTGTCAATTGTATCAATATCTACATAATTTACGAGTTCGTTAGGAGGTAGAATATTGTGTATATTTAAGTTATCTGAATTGACTATAACCTCTCCCAGTCTAGACCAAACCCAACCTTCAGGCAATTCAAAAGGAACTTCTTCTTTAGTTATTTTTGGTAAGGGTTTTTCCTTTTTTATTTTCTTATCTTTTATAAGTTGAGCTTTTTCTGCTTTAATACGTTTTAGTAACTCGCTTGCAGATTCAGCATCTGGGTTTTGCTCACGCCAATCTTTTGTTAGTTTTCCTTGAATTGCTTCTTGGAGAATGGATTGTTTTAGTTGGGTTAGAAGGTGTTTTTGAGAATCTATTTCTTTATTTAACTTAGTTTGACCTTTTTTGAAAGTCAAAATTTTATTTAGTAATTCTTTTTGTTCATCTCCTTCAGGTAAAAATATCTTTTGATTAAAAAACTTATTTTTTTGAAGTCTAATTCTTTGTGTAGTTCCATCACTTCCTTTTTGACAAATATCATCAAACCAAGTTGTTGCTGTTAATTCTAAAAATAATTGTTTTGAAATAATCTTTTCATCAATTTCAAAATACCAAAAATCATTTGTAACAATTGCACCTTCCAATTCTTCTGAAACAATTCCAAAAGCACCATTTCTTGCATCAATACCAGAAAGAATAAAATCTCCTTCTTTTACTTCAAACATTTTAGACTTTATATCACAACCTTTTTTCTGTCCTCTTAAAATAACTCCTTTATGATTCATTTTGATAGTAACCAAATTATAATTTTGATTTGGTTCTAAATCAATGGGACGTTTTATTCGTTTTAGAAAATCTCCTATTAAATATTCTTTTGCCATTTATTTTAATAGTGTTTCTAATTCTTCGATAATACTATTAGAAGCAGTAAATGATTTTTTTAAAGCCGCAATAGTTTCTGTTGTTGAAAAATTTATTTCTTCCGTTTTAGTGTTTGGATTCTTAATGTCTAAATTCCAGTTTTTTAAATCCTTTATATTTACTTTCCAAGAAACATCACTTTCTTTTCTGTTTTCCCACCAATCTATAATTGGCTGAAACTCGTTAAATTGTATGGGTTTTGTTTTAGAGTAGCTTTTTTGTCCCTCAGGTAATTTGTGATCATAATACCAAATATCTTTGGTTTTACTTCCTTTTTCAAAAAACAATAAATTGGTACTTACTGTTGCTGGAAAAAAAGTAGTTTGTGGCAATCTTATAATAGTATGTAAATTACAATCTGTTAGTAATTTTTCCCTAATACGTGCTTTTACGCCATCGCCTGTTATAGAACCATCAGGTAATACAATAGCACATCGTCCTTTTGGTTTTAATAGTTGCAACATTAATATCACAAACAAATCGGCAGATTCTTTACATCTATAACTTGCAGGAAAGTTAGTTTCTACACCATCTGCAATGCTTGCTCCAAATGGTGGGTTTGCCAATATTACATCTACTTTATCTTTTGCTTTTACACCATTGTATTCAATTTTTAAACTGTCTTGATATACATAATCTGGAATGTCAATTTCGTGTAAAATTAAATTGGTTAATCCTAATACATAAGCTACTGGTTTTAATTCCCAACCTGTAATACTATTTTGTAATTTATGCTCATCTTTTACAGTATGTACATAATGTGCTCTTACGTGGTCTATTGCTTCTGTAAGAAAACCACCAGTACCTGCAGCAGGATCTAAAACTTTTTCTCCTAAAATAGGGTTAGTCATTTTAGTCATTAACTGCGTGACTGCTCTTGGTGTATAATATTCACCTTTGTTACCAGCATCACGTAATTCTACTAAAATACTTTCGTAAATATCACCAAAAACTTGCTTGTCTTTTGAGTCGTTAAAATTAACCTCATTTAATTTATTAATGACTTTACGCATTTCGTAACCCGATTTCATAAAGTTGTTAGAGCCTTCAAAAACTTCTTTTACAATAGCAGCTCTTTTTGGGTTATTTATACTCGTTAAATTTCTTAACGTAGCAAATAAGCCTCTATTACCCTCTGCATTGCTATCAATAAATTCTAATAATTCATCACCAGTAATACCTTCAGCATCTGTAGCCCAAGTCCTCCATTGGAATTTCTCTGGAATTACAGAAATATAATTTTCTTTGGATATTTCTAATTCTTGGTCTTTGTCATCAATAATTTTCAAAAATAGCATCCATCCTAATTGCTCTAATCTTTGAGCATCACCAGAGATACCTCTGTCTTGCCTCATTATATTTCTAATACTGCTAACTACAGCGCCTACATTTGCCATTTATTTTTTATGCTATTTTATATAATTCTTGTTCTAACTCTTTTAGAGCTTCTGAATATTGAGTAATTCCTCCAAAGGAGTTTACCAATTCCATTAATGTACCTAACTTATTAAGTGGTTCTAATTTTAATACTTCTGTGCTTTCTATAGTAACTAAACCATCTTTAGCATATTTATCTAATAAACCGTTTAATACTGCTTGTGCTTGTTTACCATATTTAGTAAAATAATTACGCTTCTTAACGTTATCTGCTCTTTCTTTTCTTGTTAATGGTTTTGCATCAAAAGCAATGTGACAAATTAAGTCAAATGGGTCAAATTCTTTCCCTACTTTTTCTTTCAATTCATCAAAGAAAACTCCTTGTTCTTCTAGTTCTTTTACGATAACTTTTTTCTTTTCTTCTTTATTCCATCTTAATAGGAAATCGTCTAAAGTTTGATATTGTTTATTTACGTTCTTCTTAGTGTAATCATTAAAAGATTCAATAATTAGCGTTCCATCCGAGCTCAAATACTGAACACTTTCTCCCATTATAGTAACCTTTACACCATCGTCTATTCTTATTTTTTCATTCGATTCTTCAATAATATGTCCTCCACCTTCAATTGCTGGGTAATCTTTTTCATCTTCAGGAAAATCTATTTCTGTTCCGTCTAAGCCATCTATAATTGGCTCAATAGGTGTTTCATTATCAACTCCAGTTACATCGTCAATTTCATTAACCTCTTTAATCATTTCTGGATTACCATTAAAGTTAGGATCTGCAAAATGATGTGTTGCGTTTCTAAAATCCATAATGGTAAAATATTTTTTACCATATTCCTCATTAATTCGAGTTCCCCTACCTATAATCTGTTTAAATTCTGTTGGAGATCCAATATTACTATCTAAAATAATTAATTTACACGTTTGTGCATCTACACCAGTAGTCATTAACTTAGAAGTAATAGCAATTACAGGATATTTTTCACTTGGTGAAATAAAGTTATCTAACTGTCTTTTACCTATTTCATTATCGCCAGTTATTTGTACTATATATTTGTTGTTTTCATTATACAAATCGGCATTTGCATTTACCAAAGCTGCACGCATACCTTCTGCATGTTCTATATCTACACAAAAGAGAATTGTTTTTGCAAAACGATCATAGCCTTTTAAGAATTCAGTGATTTTAGCTGCAACAACTTTCCTACGTTCCTTTATTACAATGTTTCTATCAAAGTCAGTTCTATTGTAAATTCTATCCTCTACAGGGTTCCCTTTTTTATCTAAAAACCCTTTTGGAGGCCTCCATCCTTCCGCATCAATATCTAAGGTTACTTTCACCACTTTATATGGTGCTAAAAATCCATCATCTATCCCTTGTTTTAAAGAGTAGGTATAAATGGGCTCACCAAAATATTCAATATTAGAAACCTCTTTAGTTTCTTTAGGTGTTGCCGTTAAACCGATATGAGTTGCGCTATCAAAATACTTTAAAATCTCTCGCCATTTACTATCTTCTTTTGCACTTCCTCTATGACATTCATCAATAATAATTAGATCGAAAAAATCTGGACTAAAATCTTTGAAAGCGTCAGAGATTTCAGGATCTGAATTACTTAATCCTTGGTACAAACCTAAAAAGATGTCAAATGCTTTGTCAGCTGAATCTATTCCCCTTTTTTTATTGGAGACTAAAATATCTTTACCGTCTTCATTAACCACTTTCTTTTTGATAACTGTCATAGCATCTTTAAAGTGCCTGAAGTCTCCTCTTAAAGTTTGATCTATTAAAGCAGTTCTATCTGCTAAGAATAATATTTTTCTTTTGGCTTTAGACTTGAATAATCTATGTGCTATTTGAAAAGCGGTATATGTTTTACCAGTACCAGTAGCCATTACCAAAATAATTTTCTTCTGACCTTTTGCTACAGCTTCAATAGTTCTATTAACTGCTATCTGTTGGTAATATCTAGGACTTCTACCAGAGTTGTCAGAAAAATAATCTTGCGTAACTATACTTTCTTGCTCTTCTGTTTCAATTTCTTTGTACTTTTTATACTTCTCCCAAAGTTCTTGCGGAGAAGGAAACTTATCTAATGTTAATTCTTTTTCTATATCACCATCTGTAATTGTTTTGTCATGAAAATAGAAACCATCACCATTACTACTAAATACGAATGGAATATCTAAAGTATCTGCATAACCAATTGCTTGCTGAATACCACTTTTTAAAGTTTTATCGTTAGATTTTGCCTCGATAATTGCAATGGGTACATTGGGTTTGTAAAACAAGATATAATCTGCAAACTTTCGTTTACCTCTTCTTGTCATTTTACCTTTTACGTAGATTCTACCATCTGTAAAATATTTCTCACGCTCAATTTGGGTATGTTCATCCCAACCTGAACGCAAAATAGCTGGCGTTATAAATTTGGCTTTAATATCTGATTCTGATAGCTCTTTTTTATTCATACTCTAGTACTATTTCTTTTCAAGCCCTAAAATAAGCAAACGAATTGATATACAATTATGGATTTCCATAATTGTATAAAAATATATTTCTATAATTAGAGGTTTGTATAAAAGTATATTTATATCTATTAAAAAACGAAGGTAAATTATTGTGAAATTTACCTTCGTTTGTGTTTTAGAAGTAAAATATACCCACGTAGTTTTTCCATTTTCAAAATCAGTTGATTTTTTCTTATAATTTAACTAGAAACAATCAACTGATTTTGAAAATTTGCCCGAGCGGCAGGCTCACATAAAGATTAAAAAGAATATTCCTCTCCCATATTATTTAAGAAATCGGTAATGCCTTTTTTTATTGGAATAGGTAGTTTAGAAATTCTTTTTTGAGTTGGTAGTTTTTCTAAATCGGTTTTAGGTGTTAGCGTTAAGTATAGATTATCGTTTGCACGTTGCCAGTGTCCAAAAATGTATTCAACATTTGGTTCAATAACTATTTTTTTTGGAAATTTCACAATCCCTGAAAATGTAGGGCTATCAGGGTGATTCTGATATTCGTTAACAGTGAGTTTCAATTTTATTGTATTCGTTTCTTTGTCGTGATCAATAGCGTTAGTTCTATTTGTTTCTTTGTCTATCTCTTGTGATATTTCTTCTTTGTAGTTAAATAGTTTTGGAGAATATTCATAATCCATTATGTAATTATTCCAATCATTTCTTTCTAGCACTAAAAGACCTTGATTTTCAATGTTTTTTATAGCGTTTATGAATTGAATGTGTTTTTTCTTTCCTAAGGTATCCCAATAATATTTATTTAACTCATTAAAATCTAGACCTAAACAAGAATACAGAACCTCTTTTTCGAAAAGAGATAGGTTTTGCCAATTTTCAGCTTCAATTGCAGTGTTTAATCTTTCTGAAATTTGTTCTCGTTTTCTTATGTTTTCAAGTTTTAAAAATTCTCTATGTTGTTCTCTACAATAGGTGCAAAGAAAAGGGTTATGATACTTTCTAAATAAACCTTTTAAAACATGGGTGAAAGCGTACTGACTAGTAGCCTCGTCTTTTTCGTAAGAATTACAGTTTTGGCAATATATATAAAGTGTAATAGAAGAGTAGGTAGAAACTATATTCGTTAATACTCCTTGTGTAATGTTGTATAGATCTTTTACAAACATTGGTTTGTTTACTGTTTCTGTGCCATCAAGTTTCCAGTAAGTTTCAATTATTTTTTTATGTTCTTCAGAACAATCATTTGAAATATGAAGTTGTATGTTGGTAATTTTTTCGAAGTTGTTTTCCATTCTTTTAGGAATAAAAAAAGCTCGGAACTGCAAATTGTCGATACTAGAGGCATTGCCGCGCCTGCACACCAAACAAAAGCAGCCCAAGCCTAAACTTGAGCGCTTTGCTTTGATATTGGAGTGCATTAAAAACGGCAATTTTCTAGTTCCAAAAATCAAAAGCTAAAAGCTTTATATGTATATTCTATTTTATGTTTTTCTTAATTATTTTGTATTTAATTCAAATTTAAGCAAACTTTTTAAAAAGCAGATTACTTATGTTTAAAATGATTCTAAAAACCATATTTAAATTGGTTTTAGAGAGTTTTTAATAGCATTGTTCACCAGTTGTTTCATACTTGTGCCTTCTTGTATTGCTTTTAGTTTTAAGTTTTTGAGAAGTTCTTTTTCTATATAAAAAGAAAATTGAATTTCTTCTATTTCTTTTGTGGTAATTGGAACAATTTTTTGAATTGTTTTATTCTGATTATTAGATTTCGCTTTATTAATAAGCTCGTTGATGTTTTGCTTTTCCATAATGATAGTTTTGTGTTTTTATAGATTTATAGATTTATAGAGATGTAGAAATCTATATTTATATCAATTTTGTTAATATTTCTTTAGTCAGGTTGTCTAATTGTTTTTGAGCATTTTTATCATTTTTAACTCCTTTAACTAAAACAGATCTTGTAAAAGCAACTAAATCACTTATATGTGTATTTGCTATTTTTACATTGTATTCTTCCAATCCAATTAAGATATCTATGGTTAAAGTGGTGTTGGCTTTTATCATATTAAACACAACCAATGTATCTGCTGCTTTATTTGCATCTTCTATAAGTTCTAAAGTTCCTTTTATAGCTAATAGATCTAAGATTCCTGCTTTAGTTGGTACAATAATTAAATCTGCTATTGCAATCAATTTTGGTAAGTGATTGGATAGGTAAGGAGGTGTGTCAATAAAGATAAAATCATAGTCTAATTTTTGAATATCATCTATATCACGTTTAAAAGGAATAATCTCAAAATCTGTAACTAATTCCTTTAACTGTGATAAACTTCCTTGTAAATCAAAATCTAAAACAGCCACTTTTGCGCTACTTGAAATATTTTGAGCAAGATTAAAAGTAAGTGTACTTTTACCAACGCCACCTTTTTGATGTGTTACGAGTATTATTTTTGACATAATTTTGAGTATTTTCGATTGATTGTTCTTTTGTTTCTATTTCTTTTAAAAGTGCTGATTTCTCTTTCGGAGAACCATTTTTTAAAATATATTGATTGATAAATTTCTCTCGTTCTTTTCGTTTATATTGAAAAAAATCGTCAAAACTTTTTTCATTCATGTTAATCCATTTCATTCTATCAAAACCAACATGATACGTGTTTCCTCCAATAGTTCTTGTTGTAGAACGCTCTTTGGTTGTAGGTGTTAATTTTAGTCTTTGATTTTTGTCTTTTCTACTGACAATTAAATGCACGTGAGAATTAATTCCTGGTTTTAAATTTCCTGCTTTATAAATACCCTTTATAACTTCATCATCTGTTCCTTTAAACTTTCTAAAATGTTCAATCTTGGCAAAATAAACCAAGTCGTTTCCAGATTTTAATCCTTTGTTTTCTCTATTAAAGTTCTTTGCATAATTTGTCATTATCAACTTTGTGTATTCCTTAATTTTGTCATTAAACAATTCATACTCTTTAATATTTAGTTCCCAGACATTTTTAACTTCTTTTTTGTCTGTGACCGATTGTATAATGTGCTTTAGTTCTTGTAGACTAAAACTGATTGTTGGTGCAAAATATTTAGCATCCTTTTTGCCTAATTTCTTAATATTACTATCTATAGTAGAAATGACTTGGTTAGTACTAATGTTATTTTTTGAATGTGAAAAAAAGAATTGCTTTCTACTTTCAATTTCTCTTTTTTTATCAATTGAATTCGTCTTTTGTAAAAGCTTATCTAAATCATTGTTTTCTTTTTCTAGATACATAGCTAGATCACTACAACTAGAAGTATTTTTAGCGCCAAGTGTACTGTGTGGTTTACTAATTGGCATTATTCAAAAAGAGATTTAAGAGTTCCTTTTATTCCTGACTTGTTTTTAGTATCTATTAATTGAGCTATTTCGATAAAAGCTTCTTGTTGTTTGTATATTTTTCTTTCAACTTTATTTAACTCTTCTTTAAGTTTACTTAGCTCTTTTGTAAAGCTTTTTGTTCTATTACTATCAAAGTCATTTATTTTTATTACAGCATCTTTTACCCATTTTGATAGATTTAAAAATTGTTCTTTTTGTTCGCTTGAATACTGATAAACTTCATTTCTTAATGGCTTTAAAATATCTCGTTCTTGTACTTTTAAAAACGATACAATTCGCTTATCTAAAACCTTTACCATAGCAGCAGGGTTTTCATTAATTGCTTCTATAGGGTTAATACCTGTTTTCTTAAAATAAAGAATCATAGATTCAATTAAATCACCATATTGTGATCCAAAAGTTTTAGAAATTTTCACCAATTCTTTATGATGAAATTCCTTTATTAAGATGCTTTTTTTCTTCATATTTATATTTTTTGTTACTGATAATCAGTGTGTTGATTGTTTTTTTATAATTCTATTATAAAATGTTATATTCTTTGTTATTGACCTAAAGTCAATAATATCAGTGTTTTAAACCCCGTAGGGCGAGTGGTAAATAGGGGTGAAGTGCAACATAACCCCTGTGCTACTCGCTTAATTTCTTAACACATTTCAGTACGCAAATAAAATTGCTTATTAAGAATGAATTTCACCTCGAATATTTTATAACCTTCTGCTTTCTCCATCAAGTTTAATTTGATTAAACATTTGATAAAAACGATCGTAAACTCTTACACCGTACCTTTCTTTTATTTCTTCAAAGTTTAAGTTTGAAGTTATAAAAGTTCTTGTTCCTTTGCTTATAAATTCATTATACCTATGTTCTAAAATCCTTATAAAAATATCTTCTTTCCCATAGTTTGAAGCTTCTTTTTCAGACCCTAAATCATCAAATAAATATGTGCCTTTAGCATAGTATTTAATGATATAATCCTTTTTATTGCTTTCTGAAAGATTGAATTGTTGAATTACATTTTGAGTAGAAATCATTGGTACCCATAATTGTTTAATAGCATAAAGTTTTGATATATTCTGAATAATTTTAAAACTTGAAGTTTTGCCTGTACCATTATTTCCAAAAACAAATAAGCCTTTATTTAAATCTCCATTATGTTCTGTTTCAAAAGTAGAATCTTGGGCAAAGTATTTACAAAAAGCGTTTAAAAATTGTTTATTATTATCATCTACTTCGAAAGATCTTCTTTTAATAGCATAATGCTTTTTTGCCTCTTTATTGAAAAGTTCTTTTAATTGATTTGTCGTCATAAATTTTTCTTTTTTTTGCGCAACTTTTTTTCTTTTTCCCACAATCATATTTTGAAGAATTTTGTGCACAGATTTTATACTCATGATTTTCTTAAATTTTTTAATTTTTTAAATAATTAAATTCTTTCTTTTTATATTTTCTTTCTTTGTATATTCTTTATTACTAAGTGTCTTGTTTTTTCCGTCACAGAAATTTACCGTGTCGGTGTTTTTCCGACACGGTAAAATCATTACTGGTTCAGAATTTAATATGTATGTGTTTGAGGTAAATTTTCCAGATGTTCTTTTCTGTTTTTCTTTAATTATCCAACCAGAAACAATCAATTCTTTTAAATATTTCCTTAAAGTGTCAATTGAGTAGTTTAAGGCATTGGAAAGCTGACGATTGTAGTAAACCCAATCATGAGGTTTAGAACTCATGTAAATGAATAAAAATCGGGCTCTGTCAGTAATATTATTATCATTAATTAATTCATTAGGAGCTATCGTAAAATTCTTTCGTATGTTATTCCTAACATTATTCATTTTTTTTGTTTTTGGAAATCTATTTTTGCGAATAGAGCTTTAAACCTACCTTTGTATTGTAGATTCGGTATTGATTAATACTGTTTTAAAGAAAAAGAAAATATTTAAAAACCTTAGAGCGGTCACTCTAAGATTTTCTGTTTTTAAGAGTATAGGAGAGTGCTTCAGATTCTATATCTTGTTTAGATTTTACTTCATTTTGAAGCATCCAAGATTCTAGTTTTTCTCTGTCAAAGAAAATACTACCTCCATTAGGCTTGCTATGAGGAATTTCTTTTGCGCTAGTAAGTTTATATAAATAACTAGATTTGTATCCAGTAACTTCAGAAGCTTCTTCAAGAGTTAAAGCTTTTTTCTTAAAAAGTAGAAGTTTTTCTATTCGTTCAAGTCTATTAATTAGTTCGGGTGATACCATTTTTTCCTTAGATTTAAATTAGAGTTAATTTTAATAACGGTTTTTAGATTCCGTTTTCTAAGGTCAAAGAAACGAGTAAGAGAAAGGGCTGTTTTAAATAATGATAAAATGATTGTAAATCATTTTTAAACTTTCTTTAAATTAAGGGGTTTTAGAGGAGTAAAAATGATTAACAAATTGTTGCGTTGTTTTTCTATTTTTGTTTCGTTTTTCAATTAAACTGATAAAGTTGTTTTCTTTTTGATTCCAATTATCAGAATATTGATTTTTATGTTTTGGAAAGTTATCTGGTTTAAATAAATTATTACTACTGTAAGATTTAATTTTAATTGTGTTTATGAATTTTTTAACCTTTATTATATCATAAATTTTTTCGTTAATTAAAAAAAGTAACAAAAAATTAAACTCTTTATTTGGTGTGTTGCAAATTAATTCTGAATTTTTAAGACTTTCTGTATTTAGATCAATTATTTTATATATTTCTTCATCAGAATTATTAAACCAATTTTTAAATAAGTTAAATAAATGATTTCTTTGTTTGGTATTTAGTTTTTTATGCTTTAGGTCAGAGCATTTAATAATTCGACCTAATTCCTTTTTTAATTTAGTTTGATTTAAATCTATTTTTGAGCTCGTAATTTGGATGTTATCGTTAAATACTTTCGATATTTCTTTTGAATTTATTAATTCTATCTTTTTTGAATATATATTTAATTGAGAATCTAAAATTGCCATAAATTGAATAAATACTTTCTTGTACGAGAAAACATCCCTAATCCATGTATTGTTTTTTAATTCCTCTATTATTTCAACAAAAGTTTCAAAGCTTAAATCACTAACTATTTGATTTTTAAATTCTAAATTATCTAGTTTTTTGAATTTTAGATATTTTTTTTTATTAAAAGAAATATCTCTATCCTTTATAGCTTTAATAATTGTTCTATAAAAAATTTCTTTTTCTCCTTCTGGCAACCATTTGAAAACTCTTTTTGAGCAGTTAATATACTTAACATAATGGAAGTTTTTATAAAGACTTCTTTTATTAAAACTAATAACTATGAAAAGTATTATAGACATTATGACAACAAGTAAGTTAATTATAAAATAATTATTTAAGATAAATAAAAGTGTAGAGATTAAAAAAGGAGTAAACCTTAAACAATTAAACGCTGTTTTTTTATTTCTAAGCCAGGTATAATGCAGTAAATATCCAATTACACTTCTCATAATTATAAAATATTTAATTCAGGGATTAAGGTTGCAGCTTCTTTCATTTTTTTATCAATGATCTTGGCGTAAATTTCTGTGGTACGTATTTCCTTGTGCCCCAGTCTTTTAGATACTGTGTAGATGTCTGCTCCATTCTCTAAAAGCAATACAGCATTTGTGTGACGGGCAGAATGAAAAGTTATATGCTTTGTAATTCCAGCAAACATGCACCAACGTAAAAGAATCAAATTCATTTGTGCGCTGTAATGTAGATTGACAAAAACTCTGTCGTTTTCATCTTTTCTTTCCCCTAATAATTCTCTGGCTTGTTTAGATAGATATAAATATTCAACTCCATTAGTTTTCTTTTGAGAAAAAACTAATCGATGAATGTCTTTTCCGTCTTCATCTTTTCCTTCGTCTCTAATTTCACTCCATATCATTTTATTTATATCAGACCAACGAATTCCACTTAAACAACTGAATATAAAAGCGGATTT
The DNA here is from genome assembly GCF_947497695.1 of uncultured Polaribacter sp. Classification (GTDB taxonomy): domain Bacteria; phylum Bacteroidota; class Bacteroidia; order Flavobacteriales; family Flavobacteriaceae; genus Polaribacter. The sequence goes on from NZ_CANMHM010000003.1 coordinate 48,534, forward strand.
TAATACAGGAATTTTACATTCAGTTTTTGATAGCGCTTGTAGCTCATCAATAGATAAATATTCTCTATGAGTTTCACCCATAGGAATACTTTTAACTTTACTTACAATATTCTCATTGAGGTATCCTTCTTCAAAAGCTGCATTTAAACAAGCTTTAAATTTATTGTAATATGTATGTTTTGTATTTTGGGCTAGGGGAGAACCTGATTTAGCAACCGCTTTTGTATGTAGGAATTTTTGAAAATTCTTAACAAAGTCAATATTTACGTCTTCAAAAGTTGTGTTTATAGAACAGAATTTTTCAATGTGTTTTTCAGCAGCTTCCCAGTTATCGTAATTTTTTTCAGATTGATAGCGTTCTTCTTTTTTCAATTTATAAAATTGAAGAAAACTATGTTTACTTTTATTTCCATTCTGAATTTTATATTTACCCTGGTGGTAATCAGCTTGTCTTATTGAAAGTATTTTTTCAGCTAGTTCAAGAGTTTCTTTGTTACTGTCTTTTTCCTTTTTTGATTTAGGGTCAATTATCAAATATTTTTTTAAATATTCAAATTCTCGATTGTGTTTAGATTTTCCATTATTGTCAACAATAGTACCTTTATAATATTCTATAAATAAACTATATTTACCTGTGTTGAGTTTTTTCTTTTTTAAAGTAATTTTCATTAAAGGTGGATTTTATTACACCTCTGTAAAAAATTAAGTTTTGAGGTGGATTCTGGCATCCAGAAATCTCCTATAAAAGTAAAGTAAAAGAAAATAACTTCAAAAGGTTTTGTTATAAAATATTGATTTTAAGTACTTTGTTTTACTTTAGTTTCCTTTGTTTGACTTATTTACTTCCCAATACAAAAGTTCCCAAAAATATGCCCAAGTATATCTTTGTCCACATCATAATCTCCTGTAATTGCACCTAAATGGCGCAAACATTCACGAATATCAATAGAAAATAAATCTGTAGAAATTTCTAAATCGATCCCTTCTTTAACAGAAGAAATGGCTTGTAGTGCATTGTTTAAAGCCTCAAAATGACGTGAATTGGTTACAATAGTTTCATTATTGCTTAGAGCACCAATATTTACTAAAGAGGTTAACTCGTTTTTAAGCGCTTCAATACCTGTTTTGTTTTTTGCAGAAAGTAGAATTAAATTTTCAATTTCCGATTGTAAAATAGAGGTATCATGGCAAGATAAAGTATCAATTTTATTCGCAATAACTAACAAACGTTTGTTTGGAAAACGTGTTTTAATAGTTTCTATTTCAGCTAAAAATTCTTCACTAGCATAAATGTACTTATTAGCATCTATCAAGAAAATGATCAACTGTGCATTTTCTGCTTTTTCATAGGCTTTTTTAATACCAATACTTTCAACAATATCTTTGGTTTCCCTAATTCCTGCAGTGTCTATAAATCTAAAGGCAACACCATCAATAATCATTTCATCTTCAATAGCATCTCTAGTAGTACCTGCAATATCAGAAACAATGGCTTTTTCTTCATTTAACAACGTGTTTAATAAAGTAGATTTCCCCACATTTGGTTCTCCAATAATGGCAACAGGAATTCCGTTTTTCATCGCATTTCCAAAAGAAAAAGAGTCAATTAAACGTTTTAAAACAAATGTAATTTTTGCCACTAATTCCTTAAATTTTGTTCTATCTGCAAATTCTACATCTTCCCCAGAAAAATCTAATTCCAGTTCAATTAAAGCAGCAAAATCTAATAATTGTGTACGCAATTCTTTCAATTCGTTTGTAATTCCACCACGCATTTGCTGTATTGCCATTTGATGACTTGCAGCAGAATTAGATGCAATAACATCTGCTACAGCTTCTGCTTGAGATAAATCCATCTTTCCGTTTAAAAAAGCACGCATTGTAAACTCTCCATTATCTGCCATTCTGCAACCATTTTGTAAAAATAATTGGATTATTTCTTGCTGAATAAAGCTAGAACCATGGCAAGAAATTTCTACCACATTTTCTCCTGTATAAGAATTAGGGTTTTTAAAAACGGATACTAGAACTTCATCTATAATTGTGTTTTTATCAACAATATGCCCTAAATGAATGGTATGTGTTTTTTGGTTTTTTAAAGATTTCCCTTTCTTAATAGATTTAAAAAAATCATCAACAATGGCAATAGCATTTTCTCCAGAAAGTCTAATTACAGCAATTGCACCAATGCCTGCAGGGGTTGCCAATGCAATAATAGTATCGTTATTCATCATATTGCAAATATACGTAGCTTAATTAAGTTGAAATAGTAAAAAGATGTAACAAAATAAGTAAATTTGTATCGTATAATTAATAACTAAGTAAAAAAAGCAATGATGAAAGAAGATAAACAACTACTTGTATTAACACATTTAAGTCAATTATTAGATTTAGTAACAGGTTTTGGAGGCATCATTGTACCATTAATATTATGGCTTACAAAAAAGGATGAAATTAGAGGAATGGATTTTCACGGAAAAGCAATTTTAAACTTTAAAATTTCTATGTTTATCTATTTATTAATCTGCTTGCCGTTAATTCTCCTTCTAGGATTAGGTTTTGTAGGAATGATTGTAATTGGCTTAATCAGTATCATTTACCCAATTATAAATGCCATGAGAGTTAGCAATCATCAAGAACCTAGTTATCCTTTAAGTATTCAATTTTTAAAGTAAATAACAATTTGGGCGTTACCAAGCAAAAAAGCTTGGTCAGGCTTTCCACTATATCTTTTTGCTTAAAAAAGCAAAAAGTATGCCGTTTCAATCCTTAACGCGAGCTTAGTTATTAATATCTCATTTTTTAATGTAGCACAACTTCCTTAAAAAAAACAGACTATTTTCGAACAAAAATGTTTGTATAATACCAAACGTTGCTAGAGTTTTGCTTGGCAGTAAGATGAAAATGCGTAAAATTTCCTTCTATATTTTTTCTATGTCCATCACTTCCAATCCATCCATCAACTAAAGCTTTAGCAGTTGTATATCCATTTGCTACATTTTCTGCAACTGCTTTAGCATTTGCATTCGTTTTTAAATAGCTAGATCTATCACTAAAAAGATCATGAGAAATTTTATTTTTTTCAATCATATAATCTGTATGAATGTCCGTTTGTGTTTTTATAGCATCTAATTTTTCAAGTACTGCTAAATTTTTCTCTGTTCTGTAGTCGTTTATCAACTGTAAAATTTCATTTTCTATGGGTAAGTTTGTTATAGAGCTTTCATTCTCCTCTTCCATAGAATCAGTAGAATTACAAGAAATTGTAGCCGCAAAAAGGAAAAATAAAATAGTATGTTTTAATAAGTGTCTCATAAATAATTATTTATTTTTTTTCTAAAATATGCATAAAAAACGTAAAAGTTCAATTTTTGTTCTATTTTATAATAACAAACCTAATTATAATTTAAAATAAATCTGTTTATCAGTAGGTTCTATAAGGTCTTGCTTCTTTTAGCGAAGCTTTTTAGTTGCTTTTGATTAACAATTAAAATAGAGATAGGAATTATCTTTTTATTAAAAATGGTTCTTTAAAAAATATAACTATATATTCTTAATTATATCTTCATACTCGTAAAAGAAAGCTTCAAATTTTGGCATGGTTTCCATGTAAAATTCAAAACAAGCTCTCCAAGAATTTTTATTGTACACACTAAATTTTGCATCAAAAGGCACATAAATTCTATGAATTACCTTACCACTTTCTAATAAAAATTCATCATCAAAAATAACTTCAGGAAGTTCGTTTTCTAACAACGTTTTTAAAGAAAGCATTTGGTCATAATAAAGTAAATTTACCAATTCATCAGGGTTTTCAATATCTAAACAAACCATTGCACTTTTTCTTTCGGCAACAAATTTAAAAGAGAAACCTTTTATTTTGGTGTTGTACAAGAGCCATTTTCTTGGAAACGATTTTCCAAAACTTGTCCAAAAGTCTTTACGTAATAGTTCAGATTCTGCTTTGCTAAACATTTATTTTAGTTATCAGTTATCAATTGTGGTAATTGTTCATTGTTAAAAGACTATTGTCTTACCCATGAATCTTAGCCAAATTTCCACGTTCTTTCATCAATTCAGCCTCAAAAGCTAACAAAGCATTCCATTTTTTATCCACAATTTCTTTATCTTGATATTGACGAGCAAATTGCAAAAAAGTAGTGTAATGACCTGCTTCAGAAATCATTAAATTATTATAGAATTTAGACAATTCTTCATCTTCCATGTTTTCAGAAAACACTTTAAAACGCTCGCAACTTCTTGCTTCAATTAAAGCTGCAACTAATAAACGCTGAATTAATGCGTCTGTTCTATCGCCAGTTTTCTTAAAAAATTTTTGCAAACGAATAGCGTAATCATTTTTTTGTTCTCGACCTAAAACCATGCCTCTTTTTACCATTAGTAAATGCACCATTTTAAAATGTTGCATTTCTTCAATAGCAATATTGCTCATTTCTTTTACCAATTCTGTTTCTTCAGAATAGTTAATAATAATAGAAACTGCATTAGAAGCTGCTTTTTGTTCTAAAAAAGCATGATCTGTAAGTATTTGCTGTAAGTTATCTTTAGCTATTTCTGCCCAAGAAGTTTCGGTTTCAAATTGTAATCCTAACATACTATTTAAATTGTTTTTTGTAACTCCATGCCAAAATAGGCAAGGGCTTTAATTTCTTTAATGCCTTTTATGCGTCCTTTACCAATTACTAAAAGTTCATTATTACTAGCTTCTATATGGTATTGTTTATTATTTTCTAAAAAACAAAATTAAGTTATCTGTAAAAAATGCTCTAATTTTTTCTACATTTTTTCAGCTAAGTAAAAACGTTTGCTAAAATTTGGGTGTTTATTCAAATTAATATCTTTATAACCAGCAAAATCTAAGATATATTCAAAAATGCCTTCTTTATCTAATGTAAAATCAGGAATATTTTTTTTAGGTTCAATAAACATCATAGTTGCTTTAAGAACCTGTTTTGCAATCAATGCTCTTTCAGAAAATCGGATATTAAAAATGGTGCAACTTTTATTAGAAAGTACGTTAGAAACTTTGTTTATATTTTTTAAAAAATAACCAAAAGCAGGTAGTTTCTCCATTTCTTGCTTAGAAAAAGCATTGTATTGCCAGTGTATTTTTTTACTGATTTGTTGAATCGATTTTTGTCTTTTGGATAAAACTCTTTTTTTAGGAATCATTTTTGTTAAGTATTTTACGCAACGCAAAAGGATGTTCACTTCCAGATTTAGAATCATCTAAACCAACTACTTCAAAATGATCACTTTTTCTGTTAAAAGAAGTATAATTACTTATGTTTTCCATCACAGAATGATCTACAAAATAGCACAACGAAAAATTAATAATAGCAACTTCAGTTTCTGGTATTTGATCTAATTTAGACTTTAACTTTGTGTAATTTAAAAAGCTAGAAAATTTTTTAACACTCACACAATACTTTTCATCCTCTTTAAACATTAAAACATTTGTTTTAAAGCGTTTTTTAAAAATAATAAGATATGTTATAAAACATAAATGTGGTTAAGATACCAACCATAATTATTGTAACTAACAAGTTTTAATTAATTCTTTATCTAATATATTAGCAAGCCTATCAGCTTTAATTAAAATTTTGGAAAATGCAATACCAATTAGAGTTTTATGTATTTTTTGCAAGAATGTACTTTAAAAATTAAGTAATAGCCACAATACTGTAACTTTAAAGCAAAGAAAAAGGATGTTTTTATTTTTATGATAGTTAAACATTCTTAAATTTACCTTTTTAACCAGATTTTGATTTATGATAGAATTAGCAGGAATAATTATTTTAGGAATATTGGCTCAATGGGTAGCATGGAAGTTTAAAATACCTGCAATTTTACCTTTAATATTAATTGGTTTATTGGTTGGGCCAATTGCATCAGAATTTTTAAGTGAAGATGGTTCTAAATGGATAGAACCCATTTGGAATGGCACAAAAGGTCTTTTTCCTGGAGATAGTTTGTATTACTTTGTTTCTTTAGCCATAAGTATTGTACTTTTTGAAGGCGGTTTAACCTTAAAAAGAAGTGAAATTAGAAATGTGGGACCTGTAATTACAAAATTAATAACAGTAGGTTCTGCCATTACTTTTTTTGGAGCAGGAATTGTAGCTCATCATTTTTTTAATTTAAGTTGGGACCTTTCTTTTCTATTCTCTGGATTAATCATTGTTACAGGTCCTACAGTAATTACACCAATTTTAAGAAATATACCTTTAAAAAAGGATATTTCTACGGTTTTAAAATGGGAAGGAATTTTAATAGACCCAATTGGAGCATTAGTAGCTGTATTGGTATTCGAATTTATTAGTGTTGGAGGTGGAAGTGGTTTTACTAAAACAGCTTTAATTGAGTTTGGTAAAATTCTTTTATTTGGTACAACATTCGGTTTTACCTTTGCACATGCTTTGGCCTATGCAATAAATAAAAAAATGATTCCTCATTATTTGTTAAATGTAGTTTCATTATCTACTGTTTTATTAGTTTTTGTAGAATCTGAGGTGTTTGCACATGAATCTGGTTTATTGGCTGTAGTTGTAATGGGAATGGTTTTAGGAAATGGTAAATTAGATAACATAAAAGAACTGTTGTATTTTAAAGAATCTTTAAGCGTTTTATTAATTTCAATTTTATTCATTCTACTAGCAGCCAACATAAATATAGAAGATTTATTATTGTTATATACATGGAAAACAGCGGCACTTTTTGCAACCGTTGTTTTTATAATTAGACCTTTGGCTGTTTTTGTAAGTACCTACAATTCTAAATTAAAACTAAACGAAAAATTATTTATAAGTTGGGTGGGACCTCGTGGAATTGTAGCTGCAGGAATTGCTTCACTTTTTGGAAGTAAATTATTAAAACAAGGTGTTGAAGGAGCAGAATATATTACCCCGTTAGTTTTTATGATTGTTTTAGGAACTGTTTTATTCAATGCAACTACTGCTAGATTATTTGCTAAAATGGTAGGTGTTTTTCTTAAAAGTTCTGATGCAATTTTAATAGTTGGTGCTTCTAGTCCTGTAAGATTAATTGCTAAATATTTAAAAGATAATGGTAAAAGAGTTATTTTAATAGATTCAAGTAAAGATTTTATTAGAAAGGCATTAAGATCTGGTTTAGAGGCTTTTAGAATTGATATATATAGTGAAGATTTATCTGATAATATTGAGTTAAATGATGTAGGTTATTTAATTGCAATGACAGGTAGTGAAACTGTAAATAAATATGCTGTTGATAGTTTTTCTAAATCTTTTGGAGAACAAGGTTCTTACAGATTGGCAACATCAAACGAAATTAAAGACTCGGATTTACATGAAGAAAATAAAAATAGATTTTTATCACCTAATGATGATTATATCAATTTAAGTGAAGCTTTTAGAGATAATCCTAAGATTACAGAAGTAGAAGTTTCATCTGACGAAGAGTATGAAACCATAGTTTCTAAATTATTTAATGAACTAAAGTCGGTGCTTTTATTTATTAAAAAAGGCAATAAAATATATTTAATTCCTGAGTTTGAAAACTCAAAAGAAACCAAAGAAAATTGTACGTTGGTTTACTTAGGTAAAAATGTATAAAGTTTACATATCTAACTCAAAAGTTTGACGTAATTTTTCTAAAAGTGGATTTTTTTCTTTCATTTTATTGTATTTTTCTTGTGGAGTGTAAGCAAACTTTTTCTCTACAGTCTCATTTAAAATAACCGAAATTTTAATACCAAAATTATTCAATTTTTCTCTTAAAAAGTTGATCAATTTAGATCTTCCTTTTTTAAACTGATCTTCCATTAACTTATTTGGTACAGTAAAACTAATTTCAAAGTTTTTACCTAGTTTTGGTAAATCTGTTCCTACAATAGAAGCCATACTTCGTTCTCCTTTTGTAATTAAAAGAGCTACATACTCTTTCCAAAGTTTTTGTAATGTTTCTTCTGTAAAAACATCTTTTGGGTGGTTGTCAAAGTTTTCTTCTTCGTCTATTTTTTTAACTACTTTTTTTTCGTGAATACTTTTTAACGATAAAGAAGAAGGACGTCTTTGTGCAGTCTTTAAAATTGGCGTTGCTAATTTAGGTTTTGGTTGTTCAACAACTTTCTTTTCTGTAACAACCGCTTTTTTAAGTATCGGTTTTGCAATTTCTTTTACAGCTGGGGAAAGTGCTTGAAAAAATGTAGCAGGTATTATGTAGTTAGCTGGCTTTTTTTTTTCTCCATCAAAAGTGATAGAGGCAATTTGCATAATGGTTAATTCTACCAGCAATCGCTGATTTTTACTAGCTCTATAATTTAAATCACAATCATTTGCTTTTTTGATAGCTTGCATTAAAAAAGGAATACTTGCTTTTGTAGCTTGTTCCAAATATTTCTTTTTAGCAGTGTCTCCAACTTCTAATAATTCTAAAGTTGCTTTGTCTTTGGCAACTAATAAATCTCTAAAATGACTGGCCAATCCGTTTATAAAATGATGTCCTTCAAAACCTTTGGCTAACACAACATTAAAGGCATTTAAAACTTGCGGAATGTTGTTTGTCAACATCAAGTTTGTCATATTAAAATACGTATCGTAATCTAATACATTTAAATTTTCTGTAACAGCTTCTCTAGTTAAGTTATTTCCAGAAAAACTAACCACTCTATCAAAAATAGACAAAGCATCACGCATTGCACCATCTGCTTTTTGAGCAATAATATGTAAAGCATCATCTTCTGCTGTAATATTTTCTTTTTCACAAATTACTTTTAGGTAATTTTTAGCATCTAAAACACCAATTCTTTTAAAATCGAAAATTTGACAACGAGATAAAATTGTAGGGATTATTTTATGTTTTTCTGTGGTGGCTAAAATAAAAATTGCATGTGCAGGAGGTTCTTCTAAAGTCTTTAAAAAAGCATTAAAAGCTGCTTGAGATAACATGTGTACCTCATCAATAATATATACTTTGTATTTACCAGTTTGTGGAGGAATACGAACTTGCTCAGTTAAGCTTCTAATATCATCAACAGAGTTGTTAGAAGCAGCATCTAGTTCAAAAATATTAAAAGCAAAATCTTCATCAGCAGCAACTTCTGCATCTTGTTGGTTGATGTTTTTTGCTAAGATTCTTGCACAAGAAGTTTTACCAACACCTCTAGGACCTGTAAATAATAAAGCTTGTGCTAAATGGTTGTTTTTTATAGCTTTTTCTAACGTGTTTGTAATGGCTTGTTGCCCAACAACATCCACAAAATTTTGAGGACGGTATTTACGTGCAGAAACTATAAAATGCTCCATGTATTGAAATCTATTTAATTAAATAAAATTTTATGCATCAAATTAAATTCTAGTCAATTTTACAATTAAAAACAGTAAAATTTGTCTTGTTGATATTCTTTTTTAAACAAGTTTGAAGTTCCATTTTTATTGAAAAATCTCTCAAACTTACATTTAGAAAGTCATTATAAATTATAAATGCATAATTTAGATGTACAAAAATAAGTATCTATTCCAGTTTTTACAAGCAGGTTTGTTAAGAAAACACTAAAGTTGTAAACATGTTGTAAATACTTGTAATTTAATACGACTATAGTTGTAGTTTAAATTAAAGTTTTTAAAATTGTACTGAGAATATTAACGGTTGTTCTTGGTGCAATTTTTTATGAACACCTAAAATAGAATTAAAATGAATATTGTAAAGTCACTAACTTCCTTAAGTTTTTTATTATTATTAATTTCTTGTTTTGGCTTTACTGATACAAAACAAACCAATCAAAAAGCAATATATATTGCTAAAGAAAATACCAAAGTAGCTTATTTTGCAAGTGGTTGTTTTTGGTGTGTAGAAGCTATCTTTGAAAGTGTAAGTGGAGTAGAAGAGGCTGTTTCTGGTTATGCAGGAGGACATACTTTAAACCCTACCTACAATTCTATTGGAACAGGTAAAACAGGCCATTCAGAAACAGTAGCAGTATATTACAATCCTAAAATTGTATCTTTTAAAACTTTGGTAACGGTATTTTTTGGTTCTCATGATCCTACAACAAAAAATGGCCAACATCCAGATTATGGCTCTCAATACAGATCTATTGCTTTTTATACAAATGATGCTGAAAAAGAAATTATAAATGCTGCAATTATAAAACTAAATAAAGAAGTTTATGATGGAAAAATTGTAACTGAAGTTACAAAGTTAGACTCGTTTTATAAAGCAGAAGCATATCATCAAGATTTTGAACGTAGAAATCCAAACCAAGGGTATGTAAAAGCAGTTTCTATTCCTCGTTTAAATCGTTTTAAAAAGAGGTTTCCTGAGTTATTAAAAAAAGAGGAACACCATTCTGAAAACAAATAGCTTTTTAAGACTCCTTACATATTTAGGTTATTGAATGCTAAAATAGAAGGTTTCTTTGCTTTTATAGATGAAAATAAAAAAGACATTTTTTTTGAATGAAAAGAACTTTTAAGACAAGAAATTTTACAATATTTGTAGGATTTAAATAGCGATAGTTTTTGTTTAAAATGACAAGTTTTAGTTCTAGTAAATTAGATGAAAATATTTTGAGTGTGTCAATTTTTCGCTTTTAAATTTAATGAAAAAGTAATTTGTTTCATAATAATGAAATTGCTAAATCAATTTTAAAGTTTGATTGGCAATAACAATTCAATAAAAATGGCAAAAAGAGAAAATGATTCCTTTTCAATAGAAGATTTAATGAAAACTTTTATCAAGGAGAATAACTTGAGTAAAGGAATGCAGAAAATAAAAGTTGAAGAAACATGGGTAAAAATGATGGGTCCAGGTGTTGCAACACATACAACTTCTATTAAACTACAACACAAAACTCTGGTCATTCAATTAAGTTCTTCTGTTTTACGTGAAGAATTAAGCTACGGAAAAGATAAAATTATTAAAATGATGAATGAGGAAGTTGGAGATGAGGTGATTACTAAATTGATTTTAGTTTAGATGATTATAATAAATCAAAAAAAATCTTCAATAATATTATAAAACTTGATGCATTTTTAACAAGTCTTTTTTCTTGAGTCGCTTCATCAAAGAGCTTTATGTGTTTTAAGAGAGTGTTAGAGACATTATTTATCTACCAAACGTTGTATTTCAAATTCTACTCTTCTGTTTATTTGTCTCCCTTCATCTGTTTTATTGGTTGATAAAGGTTGTGAATTTCCAAATCCAAAAGATTGAATTCTGTTTTTATCTATTCCAGATTTTATCAAATAAGTTACTACAGATTTTGCTCTTTTTTCAGAGAGAATTTTATTGTAGCTATCGTTTCCTAAAGCATCAGTATGTCCTAAAATAGCAACTTTAGTATTTTTATTTGCACTTAAATAATCATAAATAATAGTAATCTCTTTTTTTGCAATTTCAGAGAGGTTAAAACTGTTAAACTCAAAATTTATATTTTGAAAAGCAACTTTTTTATTTAGTTCAATATTATTTTTAGTTATTATTTCTGATTCGTTTGTATCATCAATATTAATAGTTTGGTTGTTTTGTGATACAGAAACCATATCAATATAATAATAGCAGATGTCTCTTTTTTTTGCTCCTAAAACTTTTTTTAATTTGGTATCAACATTATTTTTAAAGTTACCAATTGTAATGTAATTTTCTCCTCCTTTTGCTATAATTTGTTTAGAAATTAGCGTCCAGTTATTTTTATCATCAAAAGTATTGCTGTTCACAATATCATTCATAGAAAAACTATCTGTTAGTTGATTTTTTATTTTATTAGGCATTATAGGTGTCCAATAAGGGAAAATAATCATTTTTTGAGTGAGCATAAAACTAATTTTTTCTAGTGCAAAATTAGATTTATCTGCTAAATTGATATAAAATGAAATGGTATATGCTTTTCCTTTTTTTAAAGGATTTTTAAAAGAACCCTGTATGTATTCTCTATAATCTTTTGGTGCATAGAAAAAAATACCAGCATAATTATCGCCAGATTTTGCTTCTTGATATCCGTTAAAATTAATAGGAATTCCTGTTTCTCCATTAGTACTACAAGCATTAAATAAATCTGTAGTTCCTAAGGAAGGAATAGACCAATTACGTACATTTTTATTAAAAGTACTGGCTTCTTCTACACAGGTTTTTGTAGTTTCGAAACTTGGGTTTTTAATTAAATTCTGAGCAGTAACTGGTACAGAAATAAATAGTATAAATAGGGTAATTAATTTCAAGTATGATTGATTATTCTATTTGTGATTTTATTCTTTCATCCAAATAATTTATAAAAGCGAATTTATAATTTATTGTTTAGAAAATAGTTAAAGAATAAAGTTAAAATTAATCAAAAAAAACTCGTAAGTTTTTTTCTTACGAGTTCTAGATTATGTAAACTAAAAATAATATTATTTTTAAAAATTACTGATGTATTAATTTCAATATTCATAACTAATATAAAAAAAACTTATAAGTTTCCTTACAAGTTTTTTTAAGATTTATTTAGTTAAAAGTTTTAAAATATCTTAAAACTGCTCTCTTCCAGAAAAGTGAAAATTTCCTTCAATTGCTGCATTTTCATCAGAATCAGAACCATGTACAGCATTTTCTCCCATAGAAGTTGCGTATAATTTTCTAATCGTTCCTTCTGCAGCATCAGCTGGGTTTGTAGCACCAATTAAAGTTCTAAAATCTTCTACAGCATTTTCTTTTTCTAAAATGGCAGCTACAATTGGTCCACGTGTCATAAACTCCACTAATTCTCCAAAAAACGGACGCTCATTATGCACAGCATAAAAAGTTTCTGCATCTGCTTTTGTCATTTGTGTTTTCTTTAAAGCTACAATTCTAAATCCTGCAGCATTTATTTTTTCTAAAATTGCACCAGTATGTCCGTTTTCTACTGCATCTGGTTTTAGCATTGTAAATGTTCTATTTGTTGCCATTTTGTTACTTTTTTATTTTCTTTTAGTTTTTGTGAAAGTAATCACAAATTCGCGGCGAAATTAAACAAAATTTTTAATAAAAGTGTATATTCGCATCTTATGATTTTAAAAGGTTTTACAGCGTTAAATAACTTTTTGGAAAAACCAAGAAACATAGTTGTTGTTGGGCATAGAAACCCAGATGGAGATGCTATGGGTGCTACATTGGCTTTAAAACACTATTTAGATAAAAAAGGGCATAGTGCAACAGTAGTTGTACCTAATGAATACCCTGCATTTTTACATTGGTTGCCAGGTTCTGAAACCACTTATCGTTTTGATTGGCAAAACACTCAATCTCAAAAAGCAATTAATGCTTCTGAAATTATTTTTCTTTTAGACTTTAATGCATTGCATAGAGTAGGAGATGATATGCAAAATACACTAGAAAAATATCCAAATGATTTTGCAATGATCGATCATCATCAACAACCAGATGATGTAAAATATATGTATTCTGATGTTACTATTTGCTCTACTTGCCAAATGGTATATCAATTTATAGAAATGAATAACGATTTAGATTTAATTGATGCAGCTATTGCAACTTGTTTATATACAGGTATTATGACAGATACTGGTTCTTTTCGTTTTAGAGCAACTACAAGTACAACCCACAGAATTATTGCAAATTTAATTGATAAAGGTGCACAGAATGATAAAATTCATAACAATGTTTATGATGCCAATTCTTACAATAGATTATTATTATTAGGGCAAGCACTAAGTAATTTGCAGATATTACCAAGTTATAATACAGCTTACATCACTTTAACATCCGAAGAAAAAAAACGTTTCGATTTTCAAAAGGGAGATACTGAGGGCATTGTAAATTATGCACTTTCTTTAAAAGGAATTATTTTAGCCGCAATTTTTATTGAAGATAGTGAACAAGGAATTATAAAAATTTCTTTTAGGTCTAAAGGTACTTTTTCTGTAAATAAATTTGCTAGAAATCACTTTAATGGAGGAGGACATGATAATGCTGCAGGAGGAAAATCTAATATTTCTTTGGCAAAAACAGTTACAAATTTTGTTAGCTTATTACCACAATATCAAACAGTATTAGAAACATCTTATGAGAATTAGCATTTTATTTTTTATAGGTATATTGTTGATTGGATGTTATGAAGTAACCCCAAGAAAACCCATCAATCCTAAGAAATCAACTACAATTTTAAAAGAAACAATTAAACAATCTAAAAGATTAAATAAAATTGAAGAAGATTATATTTTAGCACTTATTAAGGCAGACTCTACCAATACTTATCAAGTATCTCCCAATGGATTTTGGTATACCTATATCAACAAAAATGAAGAGAGTACAATAACGCCAAAAGAAGGAGATGTTGTTACTTTTCAATACAATATAACTGATTTACAGGGTGCTGTAATTTATAGTAAGGATTCTTTAGGGATTAAAAAAATGAGTGTAGATAAAGAAGATTTTATTTCTGGCTTACAAAGTGGAATAAAGTTGATGAAAATAGGAGAAACCATTACATTTGTAATTCCATCTTACAATGCTTTTGGTATTTCTGGCGATGGAAAAAAAATAGGAATTAATCAATCAATTAAAAGTACAGTAACATTAATCAATATAAATAATTAAGTAAAAATGAAAGTAATTAAAAGTGTATTAGTAGTTGCAGTTGTTGCATCAATGTTTTCTTGTGGAAACCAAGTAAAAGAAGTAAAAACTTTAGAAACAGAAATAGATTCTGTGAGTTATGCTATTGGTTTAACAATGTCTAGCCAATTAAAAAGTGGTTTTAAAGAAGTAAATGAAGCAGTGCTTTTACAAGCAATTAGAAATGGGTTAGATTCTACTAATTTATTAATAGAGATTAAAGATATTCAGCAAGTAATTAGCCCTTATTTTCAAAAAAAACAAGCTGAGCAAATGAAAGAGCAGCAAGAAAAACAAGCTAAAGAGGCTGAAGCTAATTTTGGAGAAAATAAAAAAGCAGGTGAAGATTTCTTAGCAGCAAATAAATCTAAAGATGGCGTTGTAACTACAGCTAGTGGTTTGCAATACATTGTTTTAAAAGAAGGAAAAGGTAAAAAACCTGCTGGTCCAACAGCTAAAGTTAAAGTACATTATCATGGTACTAATTTAGAAGGTAAAGTTTTTGATAGCTCTGTAGATAGAGGAACACCTGCTGAATTTGGTTTAAACCAAGTAATAAAAGGTTGGACAGAAGGTGTACAGTTAATGAATGTTGGTTCTAAATATAAATTCTTTATTCCACAAGATTTAGCTTATGGAGCACAAAATAAAGGAGCAGATATTAAGCCATTTTCTACATTAATTTTTGAAGTAGAATTGTTAGAAGTTAAATAATTATATTTAATGATAGGTCTAAAATATTTATTATTTCTGGCTATTACAATAACATCTTGTAAATCTGCTAAATATAAAGATTTACAAGATGGTATTTATGCTGATGTACAAACCAATGTTGGAGACATTTTGGTAACCTTACATGCACAAAAAGCACCTTTAACAGTGGCTAACTTTGTTTCTTTAGCAGAAGGTAATCATCCTAAAGTAGCAGGTTCTTTAAAGGGCAAACCTTTTTTTAATGGTATTCTTTTTCATAGAGTTGTTCCCAGTTTTATGATTCAAACAGGTGATCCTACAGGAACAGGAAGAGGAAATGCAGGATATCAATTTGCAGACGAGTTTCCTTTAGATTCTCTTGGTGGCTTAGTTTATAAGCATGATGATAAAGGTATTTTATCAATGGCTAATTCTGGTCCAAAAACAAACTCTAGTCAGTTTTTTATTACCCATAAAGCAACACCTTGGTTAGATAGAAAACACTCTATTTTTGGTAAAGTAACCAAAGGATTAGAAATTGTAGATAGCATTCAAAAAAATGATACCATTAGAAAGGTAGATATTATTAGAATTGGTAAAACTGCCAAAAATTTTGATGCTCCAACTGTTTTTATATCAGAAATTAAGGGGGCAGAGCAAAAGAAAAAGGAGTATGCTAAAAAGTTAGAAAGTATAAAAAAGGCTTTTTTAAAAGATCAAGGTATTGAAAAAGCTATAAAAACCAATTCTGGCCTAAAAATTTTAACATTGAAAGAAGGAAATGGTAAAAAATTTAACAGAGCAATTTCTACAACCATCAATTATAGCATTTCTTTAGCGTCAGGAAAACTAATTCAATCTACAGACAATACCTCAAAACCATTAGTGTTTATATTAGATAAACAACCAATGATTGCTGGTGTTAATGAAGCTCTTTTAGAGATGAGAGTTGGTGATAAAAAAAGACTTTTTATTCCTTATTATTTAGGATATGGAGAACAATCATATGGGCCTTTCCCAGCAAAATCAGATTTAGTATTTGATCTTGAAATTTTAAAAATAGGAAAATAGTTTGTTAGAAAAAATTATACACTTTGATAAAAACCTCTTAATTTTCTTAAATAATTTAGGAAACGAACAATGGGATATTATTTGGTTAACAATTACCAATCAATATTCTTGGACCCCATTATTTGTTTTTATTTTGTTTTTAACATTTAAAACCTTTGGATGGAAACGTGGAGGAATTGTAGTTTTATCTATGATAATATTGGTTGCATTTTCAGATCAGTTTACAAATTTGATTAAAAATACAGTACAACGTTTAAGACCAAATAATGATCCTGAAATAAACCATTTATTAAGAACGCTTATTAACCCTCAGAGTTATAGTTTTACATCTGGTCATGCATCAACATCAACATTTTTTTCAATGTATGTAATATTACTTTTTAAAGATAAATACAAATATATATGGTTTGTTTTATTTTGGCCACTATTGTTTGCTTACAGCAGATTGTATTTAGGCGTCCATTTTCCTATTGATATTTTAGTAGGTATTACAGTTGGTGTAACTTTTGCAAATATTTATTACTTCTTTTTTAAGAAGGTAGATAAAAAAATATTTACTTAATTTTTTTATTGTTAAAGTATAAATATTTTGTTGCATGATAATAGCCACTCAATAAACTATCCATTTTTTTGGCTCTTATTGGATTTTCTTTTTGAATATCTTTTATATCAGAAGTATTTAAGTTAAAAAGACCTGTTGTTTTACTAATCTTAGTTTTTGCATACAATAAGCTGTCTTGAATTAAGCCTGATGCAGGTTCTCCATTAAATTGATAATACACAAATGAAGACGATTTTTTAGGAATGCTATCTAATAAATTATTACCAAGAGTATAATTTGTGTGATTTACTTTCGCCAAATTTGCTAAGGTTGGAAATAAATCGATGAGTTTTCCATTTTTAGCAATCGTTTCACTTTTAACAAAATTTGGCCCATGAATAAAAAAGGGAACATGTTGCAATTCAATATTTAAATCATATTCTATTGTAAAGTTTTCAGTTCTTTTCATTGTTGTATTATGGTCACCAAAAAATGCAAATATGGTATTGTCATAATATCCAGATTTTTTAGCTCTCTCTAAAAATTTACCAATATTAAAATCTAAATATCTTAAAGCATTTAACTGAGCAATAGATTTAAAACCAGATTTATCTAATAAATCATCATTAATTTCAGTGTCCTTTAAAGGAGTAAAACTTCCTTTTTGATCTGGCACAGTAAAAGGCATGTGATTAGATGCTGTTTGAATATAGGCAATAAAAGGTGTATTTTCTTGGGATAATTTTTCTAATTCTTTATTAGATTCTTTAAATAATTCATAATCATCAATTCCCCAAACATCAGCCCTTTTTTCTGTTTGATAACTTCCTTCTTCAAATATTTTTAATCCTTTAATATTCGATTGAAAAACACTTCTAATATTTGCCCAATTGGCACTTCCACCTAAAAAGTATAACTTTTCATAGCCTTTAAATTGATCAAAAATAATTCGTTGATTTTGAATTAATGGGTTTCTAGAAGCTGTTCTAACAGATTCAATATCAGGTAAACCTGTTACACTAGCAAAAACACTTGCTGCTGTTCCAGATTTATGAACATAAAAGTTAGAGAATAATAAACTCTTTTTTATAATAGAATCCATTTTTGGAGTACTATTTATAGGGTTTCCAAAATAACTCATTGGTCTAACACCTACAGATTCCATCATTACAATTACCACATTTGGTTTTTTTGTAAATGTAGTATCAAATACCACTTTTCTTTCAAAAGAAATTTTATCTTTTGGCAGGTTTAAATAATCTGCTATAACAGGGTAATATTTGTTAAACTCCTCCATATCAACCCCTTCGTTTCTAAAGGCAAAACTATCAAAAAAGTATAATACAGGGTTTAGTGAAAATTGATTTACAGCATTTTTTTTAGAAAAAAAGGCTTCACTCCATCTTAGAGGATAATGTGAAATGCTGTTATAAATTCCGTAAGATAAAAGTAAAATTGTACCAATAAAATAAACCGCTTTTAATTTTTTTGTGATGTTATTTTTCTGATTAGAAAACCAAGAATAAACATAATTAATAAATTTGTAAACCAAAAAACAAAGTACTAATAACCCAAAGATACCTTTATAAACAGGATAACTTTCAACTAAAACTTGGCTAGATATTTTTAAGTTGCTCAAAAAACGGAGTGAAGAACCATCTAAACGAATGTTTAAATAATCATAATATCCAAAATCAAAAAGATAAAATAATGTCAACGTTAAATAGGCTAAAATTAAATAGATATTAGCAGTTATTTTATAAATTTTTCTTTGTAAAAAACGATAGTTAACAATTAAAATTAAAATTGCCAACGGAAAAATTGTGATCACAGCCAATTTTATATCAAAACGAATACCAAGTGCAAAAGCTTTTTGTAATTCTTTAGATGAAACTCCCTCTAATTGTGCAAAAAACTGATAAAAAATGATTCTAAATAGAAAAGCAAATACAAATAAAAATAAAAAATTTGTAAAAATGTATTTGATATAATTTGGTATTTTATTGACCATTGTTTGTGTTTAAGTGCACAAAGGTATTTATTTTATAATTATTTAGAATAAACTTTCTTTTTTAAAATGAAAAAGGAGAATAAAAAGTAGATTTTAAGTAAATTTGCAGCTAACAAACCTAGAAAACGAATATGAAAATATCATACAATTGGTTAAAACAATTTTTGCAGGTAGATTGGGAACCTGTTAAAACAGGAGAATTGTTAACCGATTTAGGACTAGAGGTAGAAGGAATTGAAACCAAAGAATCTATAAAAGGAAGCTTAAAAGGCATTGTTGTTGGTAAAGTTTTAACTTGCATACAACACTCAGGTGCAGATCGTTTAAAAGTAACAACTGTAGACTTAGGTTTGGCAGAACCTGTACAAATTGTTTGTGGTGCACCAAATGTGGCAGTAGGTCAAAATGTACCCGTAGCAACAATTGGTACAACTTTATATGATGAAAAAGGAGTGAGTTTTAAGATTAAAAAAGGCAAAATTAGAGGTGTAGAAAGCTATGGAATGATTTGTGCTGAAGACGAATTAGGTTTAGGTAAAGGGCATGAAGGAATTCTTGTTCTAGAAAAAAATCTGAAAGTAGGTACCCCTGTTGCAGAAGTTTTTAAAATAGAAACAGATTACGTTTTTGAAATTGGTCTAACACCAAACAGGTCAGATGCAATGAGCCATTTTGGTGTTGCTAGAGATTTAAAGGCTGGTTTAATGCAGCAAGATGTTAATTTAGAATTGATTTCTCCTTCTGTAAGTGATTTTCATGTAGATGAAAGAACACTTCGCTTTGATGTTGAAGTTGATAAAAAAGAACAAACCCCAAGATATTGTGGAATTTCTATTACAGATATTCAAGTAAAAGATTCGCCAGAATGGATTCAAAATAGATTAAAAGCAATTGGGTTAACACCCAAAAATAATATTGTAGACATTACAAATTATGTATTGCATGAATTAGGACAACCTTTGCACGCATTTGATGCTCAAAAAATAAAAGGGAATAAAATACTTGTAAAAACTTTAAAAGAAGGTACAAAGTTTACCACTTTAGATGAAGTTGAAAGAACATTATCATCAGAAGATATAATGATTTGTGATGCAGATGCTAACCCAATGTGTATTGCAGGTGTTTTTGGTGGAAGTAAATCTGGCGTTACAGAAAATACAACTTCTATATTTTTAGAAAGTGCTTATTTTAATCCTGTTAGTGTTCGTAAAACGGCTAAAAGACATGGTTTAAATACAGATGCTTCTTTCCGTTTTGAACGTGGAATAGATATTAATCTTACAAAATATGCTTTAAAAAGAGCTGCCTTGTTAATTGAAGAATATGCTGGAGGTAAAATGGCATCTGATATTTCTGATTTTTACCCAGAAAAAATTGAAGATTTTCAAGTCTTTTTGTCCTATGAAAGTGCTTATAGACTAATTGGTCAAGAGATTCCTAAAGAAACCATTAAAAATATTTTAGCCTCTTTAGAAATTAAAATTAATAGTGAAACTGAAGGTGGTTTGGGGTTAACAATCCCTTCATACAGAACAGATGTTCAAAGAGAAGCAGATATTATTGAAGAAATTTTAAGAGTGTATGGCTATAATAATATTGAGTTTTCTCATAAATTAAACACCTCTATTTCTTTTGATTCTAATAAAGATACAAAAATTGAAAACATTATTGCAGATCAATTAACTGCTTTAGGTTTCAATGAAACCATGGCAAACTCTTTAACAAAGCCAGAGTATACTTCATTATCAGAAAATATTAATGAAGATGCTAATGTTGAAATGTTAAATCCGTTAAGTAACGATTTAAAAGTAATGCGTCAATCTTTATTATTTAGTGGTCTTGAATCTGTTGGCTATAACATCAACAGAAAAAATACTTCTTTACAGTTTTATGAGTTTGGTAAAACATACCATAAATACAATGAAAAGTATGAAGAACATAAGCATTTAACCCTCTTTGTTACAGGAAATAGAACTAAAGATAGTTGGAGTCTTGTCAATAAAACTACAGATTTCTTTTATTTAAAAGGTGTTATTACTTCTTTATTAGGTAGGTTAGGTATAGACAAAGTAAAATCTACACCAACAAAACAAGATGTTTTTTCTGAAGGAATTTTACTTGGTTTAGGAAAAATGAAATTGGTAGAATTTGGAGTTGTAAAATCTACTATTTTAAAAGAATTCGGAATTAAGCAAGAGGTTTTATTTGCTGATTTTAATTGGGATACAATTTTAAAATTAGTAGGTAATAAAAACATTAAAGTAAGTGAAAATTCTAAATTTCCTGCTGTAAAAAGAGATTTAGCATTATTATTAGATACTAAAGTACCGTTTAATGAAGTATATAATCTTGCATTTCAATCTGAAAAGAAATTATTAAAAGAGGTCGATTTGTTTGATGTGTATGAAGGAGATAAATTACCAGATGGTAAAAAATCGTATGCAGTTAGTTTCTTATTACAAGATGAAACTAAAACCTTAGCAGATAAACAGATTGATAAAATAATGCAGAAATTACAGCAAACTTTTGAGAAAAATTTAGAAGCTGTTTTAAGATAAACTTTTATCAATAATAATAACTAAAAACACTTTCAAAAAATATTTTTGAAAGTGTTTTTTATTTTTAATACTCGTCAAGAAGTAGGAGAGATATCTAATATTTTTCTAACAGATTTTATAAGTAATTAGTAAATTAGCATTTGTAAAATAAGGATATATATGAAGTTAGATATTTTAGCATTTGGTGCACATCCTGATGATGTAGAATTGAGTTGTGGAGCAACAATTGCAAAAGAAGTTTCTTTAGGAAAAAAAGTAGGTATTATAGATTTAACTCGTGGCGAATTAGGAACACGTGGTTCTGCAGATTTAAGAGATATAGAAGCAGCAAATGCCGCTGAAATTTTAGGAGTTTCTGTAAGAGAAAATTTACGTTTTGCAGATGGTTTTTTTATAAATGATAAAAAACATCAGTTAGAAATTATAAAAATAATTCGTAAGTATCAACCAGAAATAGTTTTGTGTAATGCTATTGATGATCGTCATATAGATCACCCAAAAGGTAGTAACTTAGTTTCTGATGCTTGTTTTTTAAGCGGATTACTAAAAATTGAAACAGCAATAGGAGGTAAGCAGCAAGAAAAATGGAGACCAAAACAGGTGTATCATTATATACAATGGAAAAATATTGAACCTAATTTTGCGGTTAATGTCACTGGTTTTATGGATGTTAAAGAAAAAGCTGTATTAGCCTATTCTTCTCAATTTTATGACCCAACTAGTAATGAGCCAGAAACACCAATAACAAGTAAGAATTTTATAGATAGTATTAAGTATAGAGCTAAAGATTTAGGGAGGTTAATTGGAGTAGAGTCTGCAGAAGGCTTTACCTCAGAACGTTATATTGCAGTAAATAATTTAAGTAAATTAATTTAAGATTTTATTTCTAAGAATAGAAAAAAGAATTATATTTGCACCCGAAATTACATGGTGGTTGTAGCTCAGTTGGTTAGAGTATCGGTTTGTGGTACCGAGTGTCGCGGGTTCGAGTCCCGTCTTCCACCCAAAAATAAAGTCCTTCTCTTTTGAGAAGGATTTTTTTGTTACACTATTTTTAAGTGTTTTTCTAGTATCACTATAAAATAAAAATACCATCTAAAAAATTAATTTTTGATGGTATTTAATACAATTTATAAATCCCCCAACTTATGAATTGCAATAAATGCATTTACACACATTTACACTACAAATAAACAATATTATTTGATTGTTAATTTTAATTTTAGATAAACAGTGTTTTTTTGTCGTTGAAATGCATAAAATTGATGTTAAATAAATTAAATTTTAAAAGTAGATGAGAACTATTTAGAAAACTAATTTCTCCGCCAAATATTTAGCGGTGTAAGAATCTTTATTTCGTGCCAATTCTTCTGGAGTTCCCTGAAAAATAAGCTTTCCACCATTTTTACCTCCTTCTAAACCTAAATCGATAATATAATCTGCACATTTAATCAATTCTATGTTGTGTTCTATGACAATTATAGAATGTCCACGTTCTATTAAGGCATTAAAAGAAGCCAATAATTTTTGAATATCATGAAAATGTAGACCAGTGGTTGGTTCATCAAAAATAAATAAAGCTTTGTCTTTGGTATTTCCTTTGACTAAAAAGGATGCTAATTTTATACGTTGTGCCTCTCCACCAGAAAGAGTAGAAGAAGATTGCCCTAACTGAACATAACCTAAACCAACATCTTGTAAAGGTTTTAATTTATTAGCAATTTTTGGTACTAAATTTTCTCCAAAAAACTGAACAGCATCATCAATAGTTAAATTTAAAATATCGTCAATAGATTTTCCATCGAATTTTACTTCTAAAACTTCTTTTTTGAAACGTTTTCCGTTACAAACATCGCATTCTAAATGCACATCTGCCATAAATTGCATTTCTATGGTAACTTCGCCTTCTCCTTTGCAAACTTCACATCTGCCTCCTTCTACATTAAAAGAAAAGTGTTTTGGTTTGTAATTTCTTATCGTTGCTAATTTTTGATTAGAAAACAGTGCCCTTATATCATCATAAGCTTTGATATAAGTTACTGGGTTTGATCGGGAAGAACGTCCAATAGGATTTTGATCGATAAATTCTACGTGTTTTAAAGTGCCAAAATCTCCTTTTACCTCTGTATGTTGTCCAATTTTATCTCCAAAACCATTCAGATTTTTTTGCATTGTTGGGTATAAAATACTTTTTACTAACGTGCTTTTTCCTGAACCAGAAACACCAGTAATAACAGATAAACAATTTAAAGGAAAAGTAACATCTATATTTTTAAGATTGTGTTCTCTTGCACCAATAATTTGTATTTTATTTTTTGATGTTCTACGTTTTGTAGGAACTTCAATTTTTAAATCTTCATTTAAATACTTTGCTGTTAAAGAATCTGATTTTAAAATTTCATCGAAATTTCCTTCAGCAACAACATTTCCTCCAAAAGTACCTGCTTCTGGGCCAATATCTATAATATAATCAGCCTCTCTCATAATATCTTCATCATGTTCTACCACTACAACTGTGTTGCCCAAATCTCGTAAGTTTTTTAAAACACCAATTAAACGTTCTGTATCTTTTGGATGCAAACCAATACTAGGTTCATCTAAAATATACATAGAACCAACCAAAGAACTTCCTAGCGAAGTAGCTAAATTGATACGCTGACTCTCGCCACCAGAGAGTGTGTTAGACGTTCTGTTGATAGTTAAATAATTCAACCCAACATTAGTTAAAAACTGCAATCTATTATTGATTTCTGTGAGTAAACGTTTCCCTATTTTTTTTTGATATGTATCTAATTTTAAATTTTTAAAGAAAATAGCCAATTCATCTAAAGGAAGTGCAACTAAATCAGAGATGCTTTTTTCGTTTATTTTTACAAAATTGGTTTCGTGTCTCAAACGCTTTCCATGACAAGAACTACATTTTGTTTTTCCTCGATAACGAGAAAGCATGACTCTGTTTTGTATTTTGTAACTTTTTTCTTCTAAAACAGTGAAAAAATGATGAATTCCATGAAAACTTTCATTTCCATTCCAAACTAACTGTTGTTGTTCTTCAGAGAGTTCAAACCAAGGTTTGTGAATAGGAATATCAAACTGGTAAGCAACCTCAATTAAACTCTCTTTATAATGAATATAAGAAGGAGTTTTAAAAGGGAAAATACAATCTTCCATAATAGATAAACCAGTGTTAGGTATTACTAAATCCTCATCAATACCAATTACATTTCCATAACCTTCACAGGTTGGGCAAGCTCCATAAGGGTTATTAAAACTGAACAAATGTGTGTTGGGTTCTAAAAAAGACATGCCATCTAAATCGAATTTATTGCTAAATTCAGCCACTTTATTGTCTGTTAAATTTTCAATAAAACAAATGCCTTTCCCTTCAAAAAAAGCAGTCTGAATTGCATCTGCTAATCTG
Organism: uncultured Polaribacter sp.; assembly: GCF_947497695.1. GTDB lineage: Bacteria > Bacteroidota > Bacteroidia > Flavobacteriales > Flavobacteriaceae > Polaribacter. The sequence continues at coordinate 73,424 of NZ_CANMHM010000003.1, forward strand.
TTGTAAAAATCCTCATCATCTTTGGTAATTATTCTATCAACAACTAAAAGTAAAGGTTCTTTTTTGTACTCCTTTTGTGGAAAATCAGAAATTCTATATACTTTATCATTCCATTTTAAACGAGCATAACCTTGCTGCTCTAATACTTGTAAAACGGTTTTTAAATCTCTATTTTCATCAATAATAACAGGAGCAAGGAGTAAGAGTTTTGTTTTGACGTTAAACTTTTTAACAAATTTAACAACATCAGTAACTGTGTCTTTTTTTACCTCATTTCCAGAAATAGGCGAGTAGGTTTTACCAATTCTGGCATATAATAATTTTATATAGTCGTAAATTTCTGTTGATGTACCTACTGTAGATCTTGGGTTTGTAGAGTTTACCTTTTGTTCTATAGCAATTGCAGGTGCAATTCCTTTTATATAATCTACTTTAGGTTTGTGTAATTTGCCTAAAAACTGGCGTGCATAAGAAGATAAACTTTCTACATAACGTCTTTGACCTTCTGCATACAAGGTGTCAAAAGCCAAAGAAGACTTCCCAGAACCAGAAAGTCCTGTAATTACCACCAATTTATTTCTTGGTATTACTACATCTATGTTTTTTAAATTATGGAGGCTGGCTCCTTTGATTATAATGTTTTCTTTAGGATTTACTTCAGAAATATCGATCTTCATTTATTTAAAAATATAAGTGATAAAAATACCTTTTTTTTACACCAATTTAAAAGAAATATGAATAAAAGATGTTAAATTATTTGTGATATATAAATATATTGTACATATTTGTAAATCATAAACCGCAATAAATTAAACGCATATAGACCAAAACTACTTTTAAATTATTAATTTAATACAAACCAGAAGAGCCACTTGTTCTTCTAAAAGTAGTTATGATGCAAACAAACTCAATTACAGATAGTATTTTAGTAAGCGATTATATAAAAGGAAATGAGTCAGCTTTAGCTGTTTTAATCAAAAGACACAAACAAAGACTTTATAGTTTTATATATAGCAAAGTAAAAGATAGGGATATTACTGAAGATATTTTTCAAGATACTTTTATTAAAGTAATTAGAACCTTAAAAAAAGGTAATTATAATGAAGAGGGTAAGTTTTTACCTTGGGTTATGAGAATTGCTCATAATTTGGTTATTGATCATTTTAGAAAAACAAACAGAATGCCAACTTTTAAAAATACAGATGAATTTGATATTTTTTCTGTAATTGGTGATGGAAATTTAAATGCTGAAAAAAAGATTATACAAGAGCAAATTTACGATAATGTTAGAGAGCTTGTTAATGAGTTGCCAGAAGAGCAAAAAGAAGTTTTGGTAATGCGTATGTATAAAGATATGAGTTTTAAAGAAATAAGCGAAAATACAGGTGTTAGTATTAATACAGCACTGGGCAGAATGCGTTATGCATTGATTAATATGCGTAAATTAATTGAAAAGCATAATATTATTTTAGTAAATTAACAATAAATTAAAAAATGCATCGTTATTAATTTACAATCTAACAAACTAAATTAACTATATGATGCAAATTTACTCTAAAAAGTCCTCAAATTTTAAGAGGCAACCTAAACAAGAAACAATTCAATTTTTGATTAATTTTTCCAAATCGCTAACTTTTGTTAAAACGAAATCAAATAACACCATTGAGTTGAATTTGAATTAAGAGAGGAAAAAGCTTCAACATTGTTGGAGCTTTTTTTTGAGCACAACTTAAGTTATTTAAAAGGAAAGTGTTTCTAATCTTTTTCTATATAAAAATCTCTGTGTAACTGAGTATTTTTCTCTATGAGTCTCTTTGAAACAACTATTTTTTAGTTTTATAGTAGCTATCTAAAACCGTTTTTCTACCCACAGTTTTGGTAATAATATCCTTCTCTAAATTCCAACCTCTTGCAGGTGAATACTCTCTACCATACCAAATAATTTGTAAGTGTAAATCGTTCCAGTTTTCTTTTGGAAACAAACGTTTTGCATCTTTTTCAGTTTGTGCAACACTTTTTCCGTTACTTAAATTCCAACGAAACATTAAACGTTGTATATGTGTATCTACAGGAAAAGCAGGTACACCAAAAGCCTGACTCATAACAACACTTGCTGTTTTATGACCAACTGCTGGTAACTCTTCTAGACCTTCAAAAGATTGTGGTACTTCGCCATTGTATTTTTCAATTAAAATTTTAGATAATCCGTAAATTCCTTTGCTTTTCATGGGTGATAATCCACAAGGACGAATAATTTCTTTAATTTCATCTACAGACATTTTCACCATATCAAAAGGATTATCCGCTTTAGCGAATAACAAAGGCGTAATTTTATTAACACGAACATCTGTGCATTGAGCAGATAACAAAACAGCAATTAACAACGTATAAGGATCTTTATGATCTAAAGGAATAGGGATTTCTGGGTATAATTCATCTAGTTTATCGATTACAAATTGTACTTTTTCTTTTTTGGTCATACTTTTAATTAGAAAGTTTCAGAGTTGGCAAGTTACAAAGTTAAAATAGAATTAAAATTTATTTTATCATCAAAAAAAAACTTTTCGAGGTTGTATATTTACAAAAATTAACAATATGACATCATTAAAAATAGGAGATAATGCTCCACAATTTGAAGCAAAAGACAATGCAGGTAACATTGTAAAATTATCTGATTATGTAGGTAAAAAATTAGTATTATTCTTTTATCCAAAGGCAAGTACACCAGGTTGTACAAATGAAGCGTGTGATTTACGTGACAATTACCAGTCTTTTTTAGCAAAAGGATATGCTATTTTAGGAGCCAGTGCAGATTCTGCCAAAAGACAACAAAATTGGATTGACAAACACGGACTTCCTTTTCCTTTATTAGCAGATGAAGATAAAGTTGTTATCAACGCTTTTAATGTTTGGGGACCTAAGAAATTTATGGGGAAAGAATATGATGGAATTCACAGAACTACCTTTGTAATTGATGAAAAAGGAGTTATTGAAGACATTATTTTAAAGGTTAAAACAAAAGCACATGCAGCCCAAATTTTGGGATAATTTTTTGTTTTAGCAAAATGTAATAGAAACGAGTTGATTAAAATCAGCTCGTTTTTCTATTAAAATTTCATACCAACTTTAAAGTTTAAAACTCTCCCTGTCATAAAATTAGGAATTCCGAATTGCGTTTTAGTATCAACATCTCTAACCCAAGTATTGGTAATTGAATTTTGAATATCAAACATATTAAATAGCTCTAAACCTGCACTTAATTCTTTAAATTTAGAAAGCCAACCAGTTTTGTATTGTTTAGTTGCATCAGCAAAAACATAAGAAACTCCTAGATCTGCACGTTTATAGTCTCTTAAACGCTCTTGATATAAATAAACATCAGCATAAGAAGGAGAACCTCCAGGAAGACCTGTATTATATACCAAGTTTAAATAGGCTTTTAAATTTGGTAAATTAGGTACGTAATCTTGAAAAAGGATTCCAAATTTTACACGCTGGTCAGAAGGTCTGGCAATATAACCTCTATCATTTATGTTTTCTTCTGTTTTTAAATATCCAACACTTACCCAACTATCACTACCAGGTACAAACTCTCCATTTAAACGCAGATCTAAACCATAAGCATAAGCAACAGCATCATTATCTGCTCTATATCTAATTCTAACATTGTCTACAGTATAACTGTTTACGTTGGTTAAATCTTTGTAATATAATTCTGTGGTTAATTTAAAAGGTCTTTCCCACATATCAAAACTATAATCCATACCAGTTACATAATGGATTGATTGCTGTGCTTTTAAATCTACATTTACCAATCCATCTGCATTTCTTAGTTCTCTGTATGATGGAGGTTGAGAATACCAACCACCAGAAAGTCTAAACAACATATCTTTATCCCAATTTGGTTTGATGGCAAATTGAGCTCTTGGGCTAACAATAGTTTGGTTTTTAGATTCAATTCCGTTTCCAGTAACATTCCAATTTTGAGCTCTTACGCCTAAATTGTAAAAAATTTCATGTTCATTCCAAAAAGAACGTTGGTTGAATTGCACATAACCAGAAATACGACTAATTTGTACTTCATTGTCTTCTCTAATATTTTGAAACGTTTCAATTTCTTCATTAAAAGGTTGGTAAGGTTGTTGGTTACCAACACTATTTGGTGGTCTGATTGAAAAGCCTAAAGAATCTATTACTTCCCATTCTCTGATACGATCTCTAATATCTTCTTTTTGATATTTAACACCAAAATCTATTTGGTGTTTTGCTTTTTTATAAGTTCCTTTTACTTGAGCATTGGTAATTAGTGCATCTAAATCATTACGAGCATGATTTAATTGAGAACCAATACCTTGAGTAAAATCTACTTCGCCAAAGTTTTCAGAACCAATATTAGTATCTACTTCACCTAAACGATATGCCGCAGAAATATCAAAATATTCTTCTTCTTGAGTATTATATCTAGAGAGCGTTGTTGTGAGTGATAAATTATCATTTATTTTATATTGAGAAGAAAGTGCTCCAAAAATAGTTAAATAGTTGTTTTGTTCTTGGCCGCTATAAAATACAGTTAATTCTAAAGGATCTGCAACAGTACCAAAACGAGTTCTTCTAGATATTGGCTCATAATTGTATTGGTTTGAAGAAAAGTTTCCTAAAAAATTAAATGTTAATTTATCTGAAGCCTTGTAAGACAAAAAGGTTTGAAAATCTATAAAAACAGGTCTGAAATTAACTTCAATTTGTTTACTATTTACAAATAGGCTGTTATCTCTATATCTAAAACTACTAATTGAGGTTAGTTTATCACCTAATAAAGGTGCTTCAAAAGTAACACTTGCCCCTAAAAAACTTAGATCTACAGTGGTTGCAATTTCTGTAGGATTTCTATAGGTAATATCTAAAACAGATGACAGTTTATCTCCATATTTTGCTTGAAAACCACCTGCAGAAAAATTGATGTTTTGTACCATGTTTGGGTTTATAAAACTTAAACCTTCTTGTTGGCCAGATCTTATTAAAAAGGGTCTGTATATTTCAATACCGTTTACATAAACTAGGTTTTCATCAAAATTACCACCTCTAACATTGTACTGAGTACTTAATTCATTATTATTACTTACACCAGGCAAGGTCATTAAAATGTTTTCTACACCAGCATTTGTACCAATTACATTTTTAACAACAGCGACATCTATTTTCTGAATTCCCTGTGCATTTTTTAAGTTATCTTTAATTATTACTTCTTTTAATTCTTCTGTTTTTGATGTTAAAATAACAGAAAAACGTTCTCCATTTCTATTAGTAGCAGTATATTTTTTTGTATAAGTTCTATGAGATAAATGGCTAAAAACCAACGTAATTTCTTCTTTAAAAGGAACTCTAATTGAATATCTACCATTTTCATCAGTAGTAGTACCTGTATTGTTATATTTTATAGAAACTTTTTCTATAGGCTGTTTGTTTTTATCTCTAACAGTCCCTTTTAAAATAGTTGTTTTTTGGGCAAAAGTAAAAATTGGGAGCAATAATAAAAATAGAAAGGCTTTTTTCACGTAAGATTTAGTTTACTTGTTTCTTAAAGAACGTTGTAGAAAGTGTATTCGTATTTCCAACATTGTCCGAGACTACAATTTTAAAGATATGTTTGCTACCAACCAATTTTTTATCACTAAAATTATAAGTTAATATTCCTTTTTTATGATTGTATTCCATTAAAACCCATTCTCCATCTATTGTTGCTCTGTAATCTTTAATTCCAGAACCAATATCAGAAATTTTGACTTTAATGGTATTTCGTTTTGTAATCCATTGGTTGTTTTTAAAATAGAGTACGTTTACTTTTGGTTTTTGAGTATCAGAAACCAAACTATAGTTTCCTAATATTTTTGTTGTTGTGTAAAATATGCTATCTTTTTTTCTAGTGTATTGATATCTTGGATATTTTGAGTTGGCTAAATTAGCAATGTAAAGTTGCTTTTTTTCTGTTTCAGAATATTTAGAAACATTAAAAGTTAAAGTAAAACTTTTATCTAAAGGAATAGTAGGGTTATGTATTTTAGCAACGCCTTTATCAACTTTAAAATCTAAAAATAAATCATCATAAAAAGTGTTTTTAGGGAAAGCGATGGTAACATTTCTCTTTTTAAAGCGATGAAAATTTTGTGCAATTATTTTGTATGCAGTTGTGTCTTTTGGAGATGAAAAAATAGGATTACTCTTTTTACCTAAAACAGGTATTTTTAAAGAACTTGTATTGCCTTTAAAATCTTTTACTATAATTGAGATTGTATAGTTGAAACCGTTTTCAATATTTATTTTACCACTATTTACAAGGTTTTTATAGGTTGATAGTTTGTTCGCTCTTTCTTTGTATGTTTTCTGATATTTTTTTCGATACTTTTTATAATGAGGATAATCAATATGTAAATTGATATACTTACTCTCGTCAAATGAAAATGTTTCTACATCATGATAATAAATAGGTTTGCCATTTACTTGCATTTCTAAGCTATAAATGCCGTTGTTATTTGTAGCTTTATCTAATAAATCTATCGTTTTTATACCAAAGCCAATATTGCCAGAAGCTGTAATTTGATTAGTACTATAGGCTGTTTTTCCATCCTTTTTTAAAGGAAGAATAAAACTTTTATTTTGATTATTTACTCTTGAATCGTTTTCTAAAGCATATACTTTTAATGCTTGAATTATTGGAGGAGTTGTATCATCTACCTTTAAACCAAAAAGTAACGGATTAATAATATGTTCTGTTTTGGTATTTCTAATTTCATAATGTAAATGAGGTGCACCAGAACTACCAGAATCTCCAGAAAAAGCAATAATATCTCCCTTACTTACAGGGAATTTATCTTTTTTAAAGAATAAATTACCTGTTTGATAATTTTCTTTTTGGTACTGAACTTTTTTTATATATTTTTCAATTTCATCAGCATACTTACTTAAATGAGCATATACAGTTGTAAAACCATTAGGATGATTAATGTAAATAGCTTTACCAAAACCAAACTGAGCTACTTTTATTCTAGAAACATAGCCATCTGCAGCAGCATAAATATTTAATCCTTCCTTACCTTGGGTTTTAATATCGATGCCAGAATGAAAATGATTAGACCTTAGCTCTCCAAAAGTGCCAGATAAAATAGTTGGTATGTTTAAAGGAGACCTAAAATAATCTTGTGGATATTTTTCTTGAGAAAAAATACTAAAAGTCGAAAAAAAAAGGAATAGCCAAAAAGGATGTTTCAAAGTCAATTTGTTTTTTGCAAAAATAGTAAAAATCATTTTTTAGCTAAAACACTAGTTATTAGTTGATTGTTAAAAATGCAACAAAATGTTGTTAAATATAAAAAGAATGCTAACTTTGTAAATATAGTTTTATTCCTAAAAGTTAGATGAGTAATACAGTAGAAGCAATTCATTTACTGGAAGATAAGTTAAAAAACTTACTTTCTAATTATGAGTTTTTAAAGAATGAAAATGAGATATTGCTTCAGAATGTAAATAATTTACAACATCAGCTATTTGAAACAAAGCAATTACTAGCAGCACAAAAAAAAGAATATGATGTGCTTAAAATTGCAAAAACTATAGAAGGCAGTAGTACAAATACAAGAGATACAAAACTCAAAATAAATGCTTTAATTCGAGAAATCGATAAATGTATCATTCAGTTACATAAATAAAGTTCTTTAAGATTGTGGAAAAACTTAAAATTAATGTTGTTATAGCAGGTAGAACCTATCCTTTAAGTGTAAATAATACAAAAGAGGAAGAAGGAATGAGAAAAGCTGCAAATGCTATCAATAAATTAATTTCTATGTATGAAGAAAATTATGCAGTTAGTGATAAACAAGATGTTTTAGCGATGTGTGCATTACAATTTGCTTCCAAAGTAGAAATTTCATCAATAGAAAAAGAGTCCACAAGTAGAGAAGTAGTAGAAAAAATAAAAGAGTTGACTAATTTAGTTGATTTTCATTTAAAATAAGTTCTTTAAAATATACATTAACAACACACTGCCTACGTTAGTAAATTGTTTATTAAACTCAACACGATTCAATTATGAAGGATGAGTCTTAACTACAAAAGTAAGCCACTATTGCTGGATTTATACCGAACTTGTTTCCGTATTTCAGTATTTTAGGTGGATTCTTGAACAGTTAGTTAGTCCTATAAGTAACCATATTTGGAGTTTAAAAAACCTGACTAATGTAGGCTTTTTTTATATACAAAAATTAAATTATGGATGGAATAGTACTGCCAATAATAGCAGCAATAATAGGAATAGTTATAGGTTTTTTAATAGCAAAAGCTATAGAAAAATCAAAAGGGAAAAAGTTACTGAATACAACTAGAAAAGAAGCAAATTCAATTTTAAAAGAAGCTAAAATTGATGCCGAAGCTGTTAAGAAAGATAAAATACTACAAGCTAAAGAAAAGTTTATTGAGCTAAAATCTGAGCATGAAAAAGTAATTTTAAGTAGAGAAAAGAAAATTTCTGACGTTGAAAAACGTATTAGAGATAGAGAATCTCAAGTTGCCTCTGAAGTAGATAAAAGCAAAAGACTTAATAAATCTTTAGAGCAAAAAGAAAACGAATTTGATAAAAAACTAGACTTTTTAGAGAAGAAAGAAAGTGATTTAGATAAAATGCACAAACGACATGTAGATATGTTAGAGCAAATTTCTGGTTTATCTGCAGATGAAGCTAAAAAAGAATTAGTAACTTCTTTAAAAGATGAAGCTAAAACAGAAGCAATGGCTTTTGTACAAACCTCTATTGAAGAGGCAAAGTTAACAGCAGAACAAGAAGCAAGAAAAGTAGTTTTAGGAACTATACAAAGAGTAGGTGTAGAACAGGCAGTAGAAAACTGTGTTTCTGTTTTTAACTTAGAGTCTGATGATGTTAAAGGTAGAATTATAGGTAGAGAAGGGCGTAACATTAGAGCAATTGAAGCTGCAACAGGTGTAGAAATTATTGTTGATGATACACCTGATGCAATTATTCTTTCTTGTTTTGATCCTATTCGTAGAGAAATTGCACGTTTATCACTTCATAAATTAGTTACTGATGGAAGAATTCACCCAGCAAGAATTGAAGAGGTTGTAGCGAAAACAGAAAAACAAATTACCCAAGAAATTATTCAGGTTGGTAAAAGAACTGTAATAGATTTAGGTGTTCATGGTTTACATCCAGAATTAGTAAAAGCAGTAGGTAGAATGAAATATAGATCTTCTTACGGGCAGAATTTATTACAACACTCTAGAGAAGTTGCTAACTTATGTGGAATTATGGCTGCAGAAATGGGGTTAAATTCTAAAGTTGCTAAAAGAGCTGGTTTATTGCATGATATTGGTAAAGTACCCAATGAAGAAAGTGAATTGCCACACGCATTATTAGGGATGGAATGGGCACAAAAATATGGTGAAAAACCAGATGTTTGCAATGCCATTGGAGCTCACCATGATGAAATTGAAATGAAAAGTTTAATATCACCAATTGTACAAGTTTGTGATGCTATTTCTGGAGCAAGACCTGGTGCAAGACGTCAAGTATTAGATTCTTACATTCAACGTTTAAAAGATTTAGAAGATATTGCTTTTGGTTTTTCAGGTGTTCAAAAAGCCTATGCAATACAAGCAGGTCGTGAATTACGTGTAATGGTAGAAAGTACCAAAGTAAATGATACCAAAGCAGCAGAATTATCTTTTAGTATTTCTCAGAAAATTCAAAATGACATGACCTATCCAGGTCAAGTTAAAGTTACTGTAATTAGAGAAACAAGAGCTGTTAATGTGGCTAAGTAGCAGTATTCAGTTTTCAGTAGTAGTAAATCAGTAGACAAATCTCTGTGAACTTTTGTATTTTAAATATATTCTTAAATCCTTCCATATTTCTGGGAGGATTTTTATTTATAAATAATTTTGCTATTAATAAGGTAATGGTGCCAAAAATAGTTTGTGAAAACCTATTAATGGTAATATTAAGTAACAATTGGCTGTAAACTGTTACTGAAAACTGAAGACTATTAAATACGTCTTGGATGATATTTCTCTACAACTTTCTGTAAGTAACTTTTATCTAAATGCACATAAATTTCTGTAGTTGTAATACTTTCATGACCTAACATTTGTTGAATTGCTCTTAAATCTGCACCATTTTTTAATAAATGTGTAGCAAATGAATGTCTTAAAGTATGTGGACTTATTTTCTTTTTTAAGTCTATATGTATTGCTAAATTTTTAAGAATAATAAAAATCATTTGCCTTGTCAATCCTTTTCCTCTTCTGTTTAAGAAAATAGTATCCTCAAAACCTTTCTGTGTTGCTATATGGTTTCTAATATCATTTATATAAAATAATAGGTATTTTTGTGTAGTATAATGTATTGGCACAAAACGTTGTTTGTTTCCCTTACCAATAACCCTTATAAAGCCTTCATCAAAAAATAAATCAGATATTTTTAGTGTAATTAATTCGCTAACACGTAAACCACAACTATACATGGTTTCTAAAATTGTTCTATTTCTTTCTCCTTGAGGATGACTTAGATCTATAGCACTAATTAGGCTATTAATTTCATCTTCAGAAAGAGTATCTGGTAATTTTCTACCAATTTTGGGAGCCTCAATCAAATCTGTAGGATTCGTTACTCGGTAATCTTCAAAAATTAAATAATCGAAAAAACTTCTTAAGCCAGATATAATTCTTGCCTGACTTCTAGGGTTTACATTTTTAGCAATTTCATAAATAAATTGTTGAAGGGTTGTTTCATCAATTTTAATAGGATTAAAGTCGATTTGATTTTCTTCTAAAAATAAAGTTAGTTTTTCTAAATCTCTAGAATAACTATCAATAGTGTTTTGTGATAAACCTCTTTCAATTTTTAAAAAAAGTTGAAAATCTTTAATTGCGTTTTGCCAATTCATAGGATAAAGATATTAAAACTATCAATTAAATATGATGTAAAAATTACTGTATTTAAATTATAATTAATAATATTTTTATTAATTATGAAAGCCTATAAAAAATAATAATGTTTGCTTTTTATCTATTATCAAAAGGTATTTTTTTTGAAATTTATCTTACGAATTGTGTTTTTTGATGTTTGCCAAAAAATCAAATCAATTTTTTATCATGAAAAAAATGAGATAAAATTTTTTAAATCAAATATTTATATTAATTTTCCTTTAATTTTAAAAATAAATTTTATGAAAAAAATATTACTTATTGCAGCTTTTACATTATTAGGGTTAAATAGTGTAGTTGCACAGAATGGAAGTTTTAATATTGGTGGAAACATAGGGCATCCAACAGCAGATGCTGATGAACTGCTTGCTACAGCGATGTCTGGTGAAGTTAACTTTTTATTTGATGTATCAGATAAATTTAAAGTTGGTCCATCTGTTTCTTATCTTTATTATGTAGGAAAACAAGGGGTAGCAGATTTTACTTATTTACCACTTGCAGGGGTTGCACGTTATGCTGTTTCTGAAAAATTCACTGTAGGAGCAGATTTAGGTTATGCATTTGGTGTTTTTCCAGAATCAAATGATAATTCTTTTTATTACAGACCAATGGTTGGTTATGAATTTATGAAAAATGTAACAATACAGGTAACCTATTCTAGTATGAGTATAAATAGCGAAACAATCGCTAACATAGCATCTGGTGTTGTATATCATTTTTAGAGTAAAATATTATATTAAAAACGGAAGCAATTTGCTTCCGTTTTTTTATGTTTAAAATTTAATATATTTACACAATGAAATTAATTATAATAAACGGCCCCAATTTAAATTTACTAGGAAAACGAGAACCAGAAATATATGGTTCTAAAACTTTTGCTGATTTTTTTGAAGAGCTAAAATCAAAATTTAACAATATTGATTTGTCTTATTTTCAATCGAATATAGAAGGCGAAATTATAGATAAATTACATGAAGTAGGTTTTGAATATGATGGAATTATTTTAAACGCAGCTGCTTATACACATACCTCAGTTGGTATTGGTGATGCTGTAAAAGGTATTACAACACCTGTTGTAGAATTACACATTTCTAATGTGCATGCTCGTGAAGATTTTAGACACCATAGCTTTATTGCTCCAGCTGCAAAAGGGGTTTTATTTGGTTTTGGTTTAAAAGGGTATGAATTGGCGATACAGAGTTTTATATAATCTTTTAGTTATTTCTTTATTTTTAGTTAGTATTTTGGTTTTATCATCTTTTTTATTCTACAAAAAGCCGGATTTTATTTTTTATTTAAAAAAAATATTGAGTGTAACTATCTTATTCTTAGTTTTCTTTAAAACTTCAATTTGTTGTCAACAATTTGCTTTTTAATTGTGTATAAAAAGAAGTATTTTGAAAAGCATATAAAGTTTTAATTTCTTTAAATAAATTATATTTGTTTGTCTTAGTAATGTATATAAATGAACAAAGAAAAGTGGCTTTTTGAAATAACGCCAAAAAATAATTTATTCGATTTAAACCTTAAAGAAGTTTGGCAATATAGAGATTTGTTAGTTCTTTTTGTAAAAAGAGATGTTGTAACCTTATATAAACAAACTGTACTTGGACCACTTTGGTATTTAATTCAACCACTTCTTACATCTGTAATATATACTGTTATTTTTAACAATGTTGCTGGTATAGAAACCCCTGGTATGCCATCATTTTTATTTAATTTAGCGGGTGTTACTTCTTGGAATTATTTTAAAGAATGCTTAACAGGCACAGCAGATACATTTAAGAAAAATCAAAATATTTTTGGTAAAGTATATTTTCCAAGAATTATTATGCCTTTATCTGTAGTGGTTTCTAATCTTGTTAAATTTGGAATTCAATTATTAATTTTTATCTGTTTTTATATTTATTATGTTTCTACAGGGTGGATTATAGCTCCTAATAAATTTATTATATTATTACCATTATTAATTTTATTAATGGCGTTTTTTGGTTTAGGATTAGGTATGATTATATCCTCGATGGTAACAAAATATAGAGATTTATCTTTTTTAGTAACATTTGGTGTTTCGCTATTAATGTATATTTCTTTAGTAAACTTACCTTATAGTAAATTTGAAGAGAAAGGAGTTACCTATTTAGTTGATTATAATCCGATGGCTCATTTGATAGAAATGTCAAGGTTCATGCTAATTGGTCAAGGTAATTTTACAATTGATAATTTAATCTATGTTACTTGCTTTTCTATAGTTGTTTTGGTTATTGGAATTTTAATTTTTAATAAAACTGAAAAAAGCTTTATCGATACAATTTAAGATGGATGAACACATAATTTTAAAAATAGAAAATGTCTCTAAACAATATCGTTTAGGAATTTTAGGTACAGGAACTATTAGTCATGATTTAAATAAATGGTGGCATAGAATTAGGGGTAAACAAGATCCTTATTTAAAGATAGGTGAATCTAACGATAGGGCTTCAAAAGGAAATTCTGAATATGTTTGGGCTTTAAAAGAAATTAATTTTCAAGTAAAAAAAGGTGAAGTTCTTGGTATTATTGGTAAAAATGGTGCTGGAAAATCTACTTTATTAAAAATATTATCTAAAGTAACTGGACCTACAACAGGCACTATAAAATATAATGGTAGAATAGCTTCTTTGTTAGAGGTTGGTACAGGCTTTCATCCAGAAATGACGGGTAGAGAGAATATTTTTCTAAATGGAGCTATTTTAGGTATGACCAAAAAGGAAATTAATACGAAAATTGATGAAATTATTAGCTTTTCTGGTTGTGAAAGATATATAGATACACCTGTAAAACGTTACTCTAGTGGAATGACTGTACGTTTAGCTTTTGCAGTAGCAGCACATTTAGAACCAGATATTTTAATTGTTGATGAAGTATTAGCTGTTGGTGATGCAGAGTTTCAAAAGAAAGCAATTGGTAAAATGCAAGATATTTCGGGGACAGATGGTAGAACTGTACTCTTTGTTAGTCATAATATGGCTGCTGTAAAAAGTTTGTGTACAAGAGGAGTTGTTTTAAATAATGGTCAGTCTGTTTTTGAGGGTTCTAGTGATGATGCTATTGAGTTTTATAAAAATAATAATGGACTAAATTTTATAGGAAATCAAGGGATATTTGATTCATCTAGACAAGATATTGGAAATAATGATGTAAAACTTTTACAGGTCGCTTGTTCAGACTCTAAAGGAAGAATTAGAAGTAATTATTTTCATGATGAAAGTATAACTGTAAAAATCACTTTAAATATTTTAAAAAGGATTGAAAATTCTCGTTTTGCTCTTATTGTAAAGACATTATCAGATGATATTGTATTTGTAAGTAGCTCTTTTGATATTACTAATACTAGTATTAGTAAGGGAGTTATTACACTTAGCGTAAAGATACCAGGTTCTCTTTTAAATAATTCAAACTATATTATTGCTGTTAGTGGTGCAATACCTGGTAAAAGATATTTTTTTGAAACTACTAATTGCCTAAATATAAAGGTAGAAAGTATGGAAAACAAAGGTTTTGGATTTAATGAAAAATGGCCTGGTACTGTTCATCCTGTTTTAAATTGGACTGTAAAATAACACTAAAGGAGCTTTTTAAATGATAATTAATGTTTTAAAGAAATTTTATAGTCAACTTAAAGAATTAATTAAGTTAAAAAAACAAGAAAAACTTATTTTAAATATAAATAAGAAACCAAAAGTTTTAAACCTTAATATAATTGATAGTTGTAACTCTAAATGTACAATGTGTAACATTTGGAGGCGTGATGAAGAATTAGAAATATCTCCAGATCAATTAGGTATCATTTTAACAGATCCATTATATTCAGAATTAACACATGTAGGTGTTACAGGTGGAGAACCTACTTTAAGGGAAGATCTTTATGAAATTTATGAAAAATTAATAAAAGTATTGCCTAATTTAGTAGGCCTTAGCATAATAACAAATGCAATCAAAGAAGATGACGTAAAATTTACCATCAAAAATATAAATAATTTATGTAAGAATAATGGAATTCATTTTTCAGCCATGGTTTCTATAGATGGTGTTCATGAAGTTCACGACAAAGTTAGGGGAGTTAAAGGTAATTTTCAATCTGCTATAAGGGTATTAGAATATTTAAAAAATGAACTAAAAATACCAGTATCTTTTGGAGCTACAATTTCAAAAATTAATGCTTGGGATGCAGATGATCTTTTATATTATGCTGAAAAGAATGGTATTTATGGAAGGTTTAGAATAGCAGAAACAATTAATCGCTTATATAACCAAAATAGAGGTAAAATTATCCGTAATTTTGATGAAGATGAAGCATATAATTTAGTTATACTCTTTGAAAAAATCAAGTTCAGATTTGAAAAAAATATGGACTACAAAAGAACATACAGTAGTACACAAAATATACTTTTAGGAGGTAATCGATTAATAGGTTGTCCTTATCATAGTAATGGAATTGTTTTAGGTTCTAAAGGTCAAATCAACTATTGTGCACCTCAAGCAACAGATTTAGGTAACGGAATTAAAGATTCATCACTAAAAATATACAAAGAAAATTTTTCGAAAAAACGAAATATTCTTCAAAATAAATGTAAAAACTGTATACATGATTATCACGCTCCAATTACTTACAACGAAAAATTAAAACAGATTAAAGACTATTATTACAAAAAAATATTAACCATTTCAAAAGCAGATTTAGCTTTATATCTTTCATATATTTTAAAAAAAATACCTAAGAATAGCAATACTTATAGAATTTTTATACTAGGATGGTATGGGACTGAGACAGTAGGAGACAAAGCTATTCTTGGTGGAATATTAAACTATTATCAACAAAAATACAATGATCGGGTAGAGTTTATAATTGGTAGTTTATATCCTTTCATAACAAATAGAACTTGTTTAGAATTAAATATTGACGCTAAGGTTGTATCAACAAGTAATTTAGACTTATTAAGATATTCTGCTAGTTCAGATGAAATAGTTATGGGAGGAGGACCTTTAATGGATTTAAATGAATTATATGTTCCATACATTGGTTTTAAAATAGCTAAAAAATATAGAAAAAAAACTACAATTTTTGGATGCGGTATTGGACCTCTTAAAACTGATTTCTTTTCTCAAGTAGTTAAAGAAATATGTAAACTATCTGATGATACAAAGTTAAGAGATAAAAAAAGTATTGAAATATTTAACAACTATAATTTTAATAAAAAAGCCTCTTTTTTTGGAGATCCCGCTAAAGGTTACATAGAAAAAATATCAAATAATTTTACAGATGTAAAAGAAAATATTTTAAGCTGTTATTTAAGAGATTGGACATTTGAATATTTTTTAGGCGAAAAAAAAGATTTTAAAGAAAAGAAAAAGCTTTTTGAACGTTCAATCGCTAACTTAATAAAAGAAGAGGCTGATAGGTTAAATGTTGATAGAATTGAATTTCACCATATGCATAATTTTGTTTTAGGAAGTGATGATAGAGATTTTTCAAGATATTTTGTAGATCAATACTTTAAAGGCGATCAAAGAATTTTTATAAACAAAAAACTATCTACTGTAGATAGTATAGTAAAAGTGATGAAGAAATCTAAATTAAATATTTGTATGAGATTTCATTCTGTTTTATTTGCCCATACTCTTAAAACTAATTTTATAGCTATAGATTATACATTAGGAGGTAAAATACATTTGTTTTTAGAAGAAATGAATATATTAAAGAATAAGAGATCTTTAGAGTATTTAATAGAAAATTATAGTGAAATTTAAACACTTTGAAGATACTTATAGTAAATACATATGATAATGGAGGTGCCGCTAAAGCAAGTTTAAGACTTGCAAATGGATTGAGAAAACGAGGCGTTAAGGTTGATTTTCTTTTAAAAAGAAAGATTGATTTAACCTTGAACACTCATGTTTTAGAATTAAAAAGAACTACAATTTTTAAAAAATATATTTCTAAAGTTAAAAGAAAATTAAAAAAATATAATTTTTATCAATCCAAATATGATAAATTTTTAACAGAAAGGTCAAATAATTTAGAATTATTTAGTTTACCAAATTCATCATTTGATATTACTGCATCTCCTTTATATAAAGAGGCTGATATTATTAACCTTCATTGGGTTTCTGAATTTTTAGATTTTTCAACGTTTTTTAAAAACAATTCTAAACCAATTGTTTGGACTATGCATGATATGAATCCTTTTTCAGGTGGAGAGCATTATGAAGAAATATATTTGGGTATTAATGATAATGGATTTCCAAAAAAAAGAATATTATCAACTAAAGAACTTTCTTTTTTTGAAAAAATTAAAAAAATTAAAAAAACAGCTTTATTAGATGTGAATAATTTACATATTGTATCTCCCTCACAATGGTTAGCAAATAAAGCAAAAGAAAGTGAGTTATTTAAAAATATGCCTATACATTGTATTGCTAATAGTATAGATACAAGTATATATAAACCGAAGAACATAAAAGAATCAAAAGAATATTTTAATATACCAGAAGAAAAAAAAATTATACTTTTTGTTGCAGACTCAATAACAGCAAATAGAAAAGGTTTTGTCTTTTTAGAAAGAGCTATTAAAAGTATTAATAACAAAGATGTTGTTTTGTGTGTTATAGGTAAAAATAATTTAAAAACCAATTTCTCAAACATCATAGAATTAGGTGTTTTAAAAGAAGATCATTTAATGAGTTTGGCTTATTCTGCAGCAGATGTTTTTGTAATACCATCTTTAATGGATAATTTACCAAATACGGTTTTAGAATCATTAATGTGTGGTACACCTGTGATAGGATTTCCTGTTGGTGGAATACCAGAGATGATACAAAATGGAGTTAATGGGTTAATAACTAAAGAAATTAGTGTTGGGGCATTAATAGAAACTATAAATCAGTTTTTAGATAACATATATAAATATAAAAGAGAAGATATTTTTAAAGACGCTTTTGATAAATATAATTTAGATATTCAAGCAAAAGCATATGAAAATTTATTCAAGAGTATTACAGAAAAACAATAAAAACTATAGTTTATGAAAATTAGTGTTTTAACTCCTAGTTTTAATTCAGGAGACTATATTGAGCGTAGTATTCAGAGTGTGTTATCTCAAACTTATAAAAATTGGGAACATATAATTATTGATGGAAATTCTACTGATAACACAGTAAATATCTTAAAAAGACATAAGCATTTAAAATGGGTTTCTGAATCAGATAAAGGTCAGTCAGATGCAATGAATAAAGCTTTTAAAATAAGCAAAGGAGATTTTATTGTTTATTTAAACTCTGATGATTATTTTTACCCTGATGCTTTTAAAACTTTAATTACTAATTTTACTAAAAACCCAAAAATAGATATAATAGTTGGAAATTTACATTTAGAAAAAAAAGGTTTAAAAGAGCCACGGGTAAATGCAACAATTTCTTGGAAAGATTTATCTGTACTTAAAGGAAGGTTTCCTTTAAACCCTGTTAGTTATATGTACAAAAGAAAAGTACAACAAAAGATTGGTGATTTCCCTGTAGATGAACACTACACAATGGATTATTGGTTTTTACTAAGAGCTTTTTATTTTTTTAAAACTATAAAAATAGAAGAATTTTTAGGTTGTTTTGTTTTTGTAGAAAATAATAAATCAAGTAGAATAAATGGTGAGTTTGATGTTCAATCACCTCATGCATTAAAGTTTTGTTTAAGATATACTCCATTAAGGTTTTTTTATGTTTATGCAAAGCTTTTAATACATCACAACAACCCTCAGCCTAATAAAGTAGTATTATATTTAACAAATTTGTACGTTAGTATAAAAAAAATAATAAAGCAATAAAATTGAAAAAAATACTTTTTATTACACATGAGTCAAGTCGTACTGGCGCCCCTCTAGTTTTACTAAACTTTATAAAATGGTTACGATTAGTAGAAACAGAACTACAAATAGATTGTTTAAGTCTAGCTTCAGGATATTTAGATAATGATTTTAAGGAAATAGTAGATAACTTTTATTTACTTGATAAAAAAGAAAAACAATCAATTCTAAAAAAAATTTATTTCAAAATTATTGGAACAACTTACAAGAAAGAAAATAAAAATTTTTTAATACGTCAATTAAAAAAACAAGGATATCATTTAATCTATGCTAACTCTATCTTAAGTTTAGATTTTTCCTCTCAATTAAAAAAAGAATTTAAAAATACAAAACTTATTTTACATTTACACGAATTAAGTGTTAGTGTAAAATTATATAGTCCTAGTTTTTTTAATCAAAGTAAATTAGTTGATTTTTTTATTTGTGTTTCTTCACTCGTACAAACAAATATTGTTTACAATTATAATGTTCTAATTAACAAAACAAAAATTATTCACCCTTTTTCAAAATTGAAAAAAATCAATTCTTTAGAAAAACAAAATAAAAATGATCAGAAAAAAATGATCGTAGGAGCCTCTGGTAATATCAATCATAGAAAAGGGTATGATTTGTTTATTTGTGTTGCAAAAGCAGTAATATCTAGGTTACCTAATGCCAATATTGAATTTAATTGGATAGGAAAAAAATCGAATAAAAAAATAGCTTTAGAATTAGAGGCAGATATTATTAAAGCAGATTTAGAAAAAACAGTTTTTTTTAAAGGTGAATTTAAAAACCCAGAAAAAGAATTTAATTTGTTTGACATATTTTTAATGACTTCTAGAGAAGATCCTTTTCCATTAGTATGTATAGAGGTTGGTAATTTAGGAACACCAATTATTTGTTTTAAAGGAGCTACAGGTACAGAAGAAGTTCTAAAAAAAGGTGGAGGAGTAATTGTACCTTACTTAAGTATTTCTAGAATGGCAGATGAGGTTATTAATTATTATAACAATCGTAAAAAAATAATAGATGATGGTTTAATAGCTCGTGAAAATTTTAAAAATTACACAATTGAAGAACAATCACCTAAGATTTATAATGTTATAAAAGAATTAATTTAATATATAATACCAAGTTTAGGTTTGAAAGAAGTTTATATTATTATTGTTACCTATAATGCAATGACTTGGATAAAAGAATGTCTAGATAGTTGTAAAGGTTATAAAGTTATCGTTGTAGATAATAACTCTAATGATAAAACGGTGAGTTATATTTCTGTAAATTATCCTGAAGTTATTATTTTAAAACAAAAAAATAATTTAGGTTTTGGTAGAGCAAATAATATAGGCATAAATTATGCAATAAATACTGGTTGTGATTATGTTTTTTTATTAAATCAAGACGCTTATTTAGTTGGTAATGTAATAGATAGATTGGTTAATGTACATTTAAATAATTTAGACTACGGCATTTTAAGTCCTATTCATATAAATAAAAAAGAAAATTTATTAGATGAAAAATTTTCTAATTACTTAAATAGCCCAAAAAATAAAAATTTTTATTCAGATTATGTATTAAATAATGATTTAAAAGATGTCTATAAAGTGCCATTTGTAAATGCTGCTTCATGGTTAATTCCAATAAAAGTTTTATTAGAAGTTGGTGGGTTTGATACTATGTTTTTTTTGTACGGAGAAGATGATAATTTATGTCAAAGAATGGAATTTCATAAATATAAAGTGGGTGTAGTTAGTAAAGCAAAGGTTATTCATGACAGAGAGTTTAGAAATAAAACAATAATTAAAAAGTACTCCAAAGGTTATTTTAAGCAACAGTTAATTAGCTATAAAGTTAGTTTTGGAAATATTAATAATAACGGACTTTTAAAAATAAAATCAAAAAAGACTTTTATTTATAAACAAGTTTTAAAAAATGTATTTTTTTTAAAATTTAAAACTGTTTTAGGAGAGTTTAACAATTTAAGATTGTTAAGACTAGCTGAATTAGAAATTAGAAAAAGCTATCAAAAAAATAAATTAAAAGGACCTCATTATCTTAAATTAAAATAATTTAGAATGAATAGTAAACCTCTAATTTCAATAATAATACCTGTTTTTAACAGGGCAAGTATAATTAGCGAAACTTTAGATAGTATTATTAATCAAACCTATGAAAATTGGGAGTGTATTATTGTTGACGATGGTAGTGTAGATAATTTTAAACAAATAATTAATAAATATAAAGATTTAGACGCTAGGTTTATTTTTGTTAAAAGACCCGCCAATAAATTAAGAGGTGGAAATGCAGCAAGAAACTATGGATTGAAACTTAGTAAAGGGGCTTATGTAAATTGGTTTGATAGTGATGATATAATGCTACCCAATTTTTTATCAGATAAAATAAAAGTATTATTATTAAATAAAGATTATGACTTTTGTGCCTGTTTAGGGGCTTCATTTTTAAATAGTATTGATAATATAATTGAGGTTTATAGGCCTTTGGTTATAAATTCTACAAATTATATCGAAGATTATTTACTAAACGGACTTTCTTTTTTTACACCATCTCCATTATGGAAAAAAGATTTTCTTATTAAACATAATTTACTTTTTAATGAAAATTTAAAAAGATCTCAAGAAAAAGAGTTTCATTTAAGAGTTTTGGGCAAATCACCGAATTACTTTTATTTAGAAAAACCATTGTTTTTAATTAGGCTATCTACAAATGGAGGTATAACAACTAATTTTAAATCAAACCACAGATTACAAATGTCTGATATGATTTATTTTGATATTGCTTATAAAACTGTTAAATCTAGTAAAATTAAAAATAAAGTAAATATTTATAAATACTTATTTTATAGACAGTCTGTTAATTTTTATAACATTTTAATTATTAAAGGATTAGGATTTAAAAAAAGATATTCTTTTAGTGTAAAAGAAATAAAAAAACTTTATAGTTACTTTAGGTCATCACAAGTAAGTTATAAATATTTTTTAAAAATTATTTTTGGAACCTTTTTAGTACTTTTTATAAAAAAAGGTTATAAATGTTTTTATTACCCTGAGTTTAATTATAGAAGTTATAAAGATTAATTTTTTAACCAAAAACTAACCCTTTTTTTAAAAAATATTCGAAAGTATCTATAAACATAATATTTTATTAAATATTTATAATTTTAAAATGAAAATAGCAAACGTAATTGTTTCCGAACAAAGTATCCCCAGCCATAAAAATGGATCATGGACTCAACGTATTGAATACTATTTAAAAAGTGCTAGTAATAATGTTGATTATGTAATTTGCAGTGAAACAAAAAAAACAATAAAATCATCTTCAAAATTTTACAATTCTAAAAATAAAAATTCAAGATTTGAACGTAAATTTTTTCCAAAAAAAAGATATTCAGATTTCCTTTTAAAAATAAGTTTAATTTTAGAAAATTATGACAAAATTATACTATGTGTTATTGATAATATTAAACTATCAAATGCTGTAAGTGATTATTTAGATATAAATTCTTTAAAAGATAAGGTAACATTAATATTTTATAGTTGTGGTTATTCCTATTTTTTAAAACCTAGAGAACATTTAAAATTTTCTAAAAATATTGATGAAATTATTTTTTTAACAAAATCTGCTTATCATTTTAACAAGGATATATATAATGAATTTACACCAGAAGTTTCAATTATTAATAACCCTATTAATAAAAATATTTTTTCAGCAATAAAAAGGGGTGGAGATGATGAAATTTCAAAAAAATATAATTTAAAAGGAAAAACAGTTTTCCTTTGGCTTTCTCATGACAGAAAGAAAAAAGGGTTGTCAATTATTTTAAATGCATGGAAAATATTTAATAAAGAAAATAGTGTTTTGTTGGTTGTTGGTGCAAAAAGAGATCTACAAATACCTAACGTTATTTTTGTAGGACAAGTAGAAAGTTTTAATGTTCATAAATATTATAAATGTGCTCATATATATTTATTCCCAACCCTTTGGAAAGAGGGTTTTGGATTAAGTTTATCTCAAGCAATATGTTCAGGGTGTTTTTCTGTGGCAGCAAAAAATGGTGGTGTAGAGGATTTTTTTACTAAAAGTGATGGAATTTTAATTGAAGAACCTAATTTAACAGAAAATTGGATAAATGCCATGGAAATTGCAAGGATTCAAATACAAAAAGGTTGGAAAAATGAATCGTTAGGCAAACAAATATTAACATTTGATGAATGGTCATTAAAGTTTAGTGAAATTTTTAATAAATGGCAAAAAAGACTAAAAATATAATTATATGTGTGCAATAAATGGTTATGTAAATTGGAGTGGAATAAAACCATTAGAATATGATTGTGTTAGTTTGTCTTTAAAAGCAATGACATATAGAGGTCCAGATTATTCAGAAATTTATTCAGACAATTTTGCTTTATTAGGCCATAATAGATTGTCTATTGTAGATTTAAATGCTAGATCTAATCAACCAATGACTAGTACAAATAATAGATTTACAATAGTTTTTAATGGTGAAATATATAACTATAAAGTTTTAAGAGAAGAACTAAAGCTTAAAGGTATTCCTTTTATTAGTGAATCAGATACAGAGGTTTTATTAAACGCATATATAGAGTTTGGTGTAAATGTTTTAAGTAAAATTAGAGGTATGTTTTCTTTTGTAATTTGGGATAAAAAAGAAAAAAAAATATTTGCTGCAAGAGATCGTTTTGGTGAAAAACCCTTTTATTATTTAAGAAGAAATAAGAAAGAATTTTGTTTTGCATCTAATTTATCTGGTATTGTTCAATTAGCTAAAGAAGAACTAGTAATTAATAACCAAGCAGTCCATGAGTTATTAAATCAACAATATATTGATGTTAATACTTGTATTTACAAAGGAATAAAAAAAATGGCTCCTAGCAGTTATATGATTATTAGTGAAGATGATATAGTAATAAATAAATACTGGGATTTAAACTACAAAGAAAAAATAGATTTAGATTTTAATAGTTCAAAATTAAAAGTTAAAGAAATTTTAAATAATGCTATTGAAGAACAATTAGAGGCAGATGTGCCAGTTGGTGTTTTTTTAAGCGGGGGAACAGATTCTTCTATTATTACTGCAATAGCCAGTAAAAAAAAGAAAGATATAACGGCTATAACAATATCTACACCAGATGATAAGGTTAATGATGAAAAAGAACATGCAGCTTATGTTGCTAATAAATTAAAAATAAATCATAAAGTAATAGAATTAAATAAAGATTGTGTTAATTATTTACCTCATATTTTAAGTACAATAGAACCAATTGCAGACGCATCATTAATACCTAGTTTTGCAATTACACAAAGTGCTAAAAAAGACTTTACAGTAATGCTAAGTGGAGATGGAGGTGATGAAGTTTTTGGAGGTTATAAGATGCCTATAACATTTAAAGACAATCCTTTTAAAGGAAACTCAATAACTACAGCAATTGTAAATAGTGTTATAAAAAATGCAGATAGGCCAGTATATAAATACTTTTTCTCTAAATTAAATTCAAAAAGAATATTTAAGTGGGGAGGGTTATCTAGTTATTACAACAATTTATCTCTTTCAAAATCTATAGAAAAAACGTTACTAAAAGAAAAACAATTTTTTTTTAGACCCCAAAATCAATATTTAAAAGATTCTCTGAATTATATTAAAAACAAAGAAGATGCCCTTCTTCATGTTGGAGTTAAATCTAAATTGCCAAATGATTTTTTATTTAAAATGGATAGCTCTAGTATGTTAAATTCAATTGAAACTAGAGCTCCTTTTTTAGATTATAGGTTGATAGATTTTACATCAAAATTAAATATTAATCAATTATCTCCGAATAAATTAGATAAAGAAATTTTAAAATCTATAGGTAGTGATTATTTACCAAAAGAGTTTTTTAATTTACCTAAAAAAGGGTTTTCTATCCCTTATTATAGTTATTTAAAAAAAGAATGGGGAACTATTTTACTGACTTATACAAGAGAAGGGATTTCTGCTGATTTAGGTATTTTAAATCCAGATGCAGTAGTTAAGCTATTAGAAGACTATAAATTAAAACCAAGTTTTAGAGTCGGTAGAATTTTATATAGTATTTTAGTGTTCGAAATTTGGTTAAGAGTATTTCATTTAAAAATGGATCCAAATAAAATTAATTTAAATATTGTTTAAACATAATTATAAATGATAAATAGTTACATAGAAATACAAGGAAGAAAAATAGGATTAGACTATCCTCCATTTGTAATTGCAGAATTAGGTATCAATCATGAAGGCTCCTTAAAAGTAGCAAAAGAAATGGTAGATGCAGCTTTTAATGCTGGTGCAGAATGTGTAAAACATCAAACTCATATTGTAGAAGATGAAATGAGTGGAGATGCAAAAAAAGTAATTCCGGGAAATGCTGATGTTTCTATTTATGAGATAATGAAAAGATGTGCTTTAAATGAAAAAGATGAATTTTCTTTAAAAGACTATGTAGAAAGTAAAGGAATGATTTTTATCTCTACACCTTTTTCTAGAGCAGCATCAGAAAGATTAGAAAAAATGAATGTTTCTGCATACAAAATAGGTTCTGGAGAATGTAATAATTATCCATTATTAGAACACATTGCTTCTTTTGGGAAGCCAGTGATATTAAGCACAGGTATGAATACCATTGAAAGTGTTTCTATAGCAGTTAAAATTTTTGAAAAAGCAAAAGTTCCACTAGCATTATTACACACAACTAATTTGTACCCAACTCCAGTTCATTTAGTTAGGTTTGGAGCTATGCAACAATTAGCAAATGCATTTCCAAGAAATGTATATGGTTTGTCTGATCATACCTTAACAAACCATGCTTGCTTTGGGGCAGTAGCCTTAGGAGCCTCTATTTTAGAACGTCACTTTACAGATCATAAACAAAGAACAGGACCTGATATTGTATGTTCTATGGATCAAAAAGATTGTAAAGACTTAGTTGAGGGTAGTCATTTAATTTGGCAAATGCGTGGAGGAATTAAAGAGCCTGCAAAAGAAGAACAGGTAACTATTGATTTTGCTTTTGCCACTGTTGTTTCAATAAAACCTATAAGAAAAGGAGATGTTTTTTCAAAAGAAAATATTTGGGTAAAAAGACCAGGAACAGGAGATATATTAGCAAAAGAATTTAATAAAATATTAGGTAAAAAAGCTCAAAAAGATATCAATAATGATACTCATTTAACCTGGGATGATTTCCTATCGTAAAAATTAATAGTAATGGATAAAAACGATATCATAAATTTTGTAGAGTTTTTACAAAAAAAAGTTTATAAACCAATACAAATTCCAAGTAAAATAATTGATTCAGCTCTAAAAACTACGATTAAAGATATTCAATATCATTTTAAAGAATTATCAAAAAAAGACATTATTAGAAAAATTTATTCTAATAGTAATGAATTAACTGTTTTTTTATTTAGATTAGGTAATGAGTTGCATTTAAATGATTTAGATGAGTTAAAAGGTCAAATACATTGGTTGTTAAAAGAACTTTGTTGTTGTGAAATATATTTTAATAACTTTATTGGAGAAGGTTTTTATGTTGTTCATGGAGAAGGAGTTGTTATTGGTAGTAGAAATACCATTGGAAAAGGATTTATAATACATCAAGGATGTACTATTGGGCATAAAATAAATGGATCAGGTAAAGGGAATATAATTGGTAATAATGTTACTTTGTATTGCAATTCATCTATTATTGGAGAGTTAAATATTGGAGATAATACTATTATTGGAGCTCATGTTTTATTAAATAAAGATTTGGAAAAAGGAGCTACAGCAGTAATGACAAGTAAAATGGTTTTAATATAATGAAAAAAATAATTTTTCTTACAGGTACTCGTGCAGATTTTGGTAAGTTAAAATCGTTAATAGAAATAACACAAAATAGTTCTAATTTCAACGTGCAAATTTTTGCAACAGGAATGCATTTAGATGATAAATATGGTTTAACAGTTAATGAAATTTATAAAAGCGGATTTAAAAATATTTCTACATTTCAAAACCATGTTGGCGAAGAATATATGGATAGAACCTTAGCAAAGACAATAGAAGGGTTTTCTGAATATATTGCCATACAAAAACCAGATCTAATTATTGTACATGGTGATAGAGTTGAGGCTTTAGCAGGCGCAATTGTAGGAAGTTTAAATAATATTTTAGTAGCACACATTGAAGGAGGAGAAATTTCTGGGACTATTGATGAACTTATTAGACACTCTGTAAGTAAATTATCTCACGTACATTTAGTTTCTAATGAAGAAGCTAAGAAAAGATTAATTCAGATGGGAGAATTAGAAAGTTCTATTAATGTAATAGGATCTCCTGACTTAGATTTAATGAATCCAATTAATTTACCAGACCTAGATTTGGTAAAAAAATATTACAATATTTCTTTTGATAATTTTGCAATAGCAATGTATCATCCTGTTACTACAGAATTTAGTGAAATAGAAATGCAGAGCAAATTTTTTGTAGATTCTTTACTAGCATCATCAAAAAACTATATAGTTATTTATCCTAATAATGATTTAGGAACAAATCAAATATTAAAAGAATATAAACGCCTAGAAAATAATGAAAGATTTAAAATATTTCCTTCATTACGTTTTGAGTTTTTTTTAAAATTATTGCAAGAGGCAGATTTTATTATAGGTAATTCTAGTGCTGGAGTTAGAGAAGCTCCTTATTATAAAGTGCCTACCATAAATGTTGGATCCAGACAAAGTAATAGATCCTTAGCTGATTCAATTATAAACGTTTCTTATAATTCAAATGAAATATTGACAACAATTAACAATATACATACTAGAAAAGAAAAAAATATTGTTACTAAAGAGTTTGGTAACGGTAATAGTTGTAAACTTTTTTTTAGTTTATTAAAATCAGATAAAATGTGGCGTGTAAACTGCCAAAAACAATTTCAAGATTTATAAATGAGAGTTATTGCTATTATACCTGCAAGAGGAGGATCTAAAGGGATTCCTCGAAAAAACATTGTAAACTTTAAAGGTTTACCTCTAATTCAGTGGTCTATAGATGCAGCTTTAAAATCTAAATATATTACAAATGTAGTTGTATCTTCTGATGATGATGAGATTTTAGAGTTAGCAAACAAAAGTAAAGATGTAGTAAAAATAAAAAGACCAATTGAATTAGCACAAGATAATTCTAAAACAGAACCTGTTTTAATACATGTATTAAATACTATTAAAAATGATTACGATTATTTAATTCTTTTACAGCCAACATCTCCATTAAGAACATCTGAAGATATAGATTTAGCTTTTGATAATTTACTAAAATCTAATGCAACTTCATTAATTAGTGTCTGTAAATTACAACACCATCCCTATAAAACGTTTAAAATAAATAATAATGGGTTTTTGGAAGGTATAATTAATAATTCGTTTCCTTTTTTACCAAGACAAGAATTACCAGAAACATATAGAGCCAATGGAGCTATATACATTGTTAAAGTTAATGAATTTTTGAAAGAAGGTAAGTTGTTAACACAAAAAACAATACATTTTGAAATGTCAGAAAAAAATAGTTTAGATATAGATTCTAAAAAAGATTTAAGATAATAATATGAAAATTATTTTGTTAGTTCCAGATGGTGTTGGTGTGCGTAATTATTTATTTTCTAGTTTTACAAGTAATTTAATTAAAAACAACAATGATGTTTTAATTTATCACAAATTAACAGCTTCATGTATCAATGAAATTAAAGCATACAAACCAGAAATTGATAACTTTGAAGAGATTCCTAATTTTATAGAAAATATAAAAATGAGGGTTTTGAGAGAAAGTTTAGCTTATGCTAGACTTCTCAGAAATAAAAAGATTCTTAAAAATAACACAATATTAAATTTTTGGTCACCAAGTAAAAAAGGGATTAAAAAAAAGTGCTTATATTTTTGTGCAGAGGTATTTGGTAAACTACTTTCAAAATCCAATCTATTATTAAAAAAAGGTGACACTTTGTATGAAAAAGAAATATTATTTAATAAAAACAATATTTTTATAGAACAAACACTACTTAATTTTAAGCCTGATATAGTTTTAAATCTTCATCAAAGATCGCCTTTAACAGCTCCAATAGTAGAAATAAGCAAAAAATTAAAAATAAAATTAGCTACTGTGATTTTTTCTTGGGATAATGTGCCTAAAGCAAGACTGATTTCTAGATATGATTTTTATTTTGTTTGGTCTAGTTTGATGAAAAAAGAACTTAATTTGTTATACCCAGACATAAATGAAAAACAAATTAAAATAACAGGAACACCTCAATTTGAGTTTTATCAAAATGAAAAATTAATTGTAAAAAAAGAAACTTTTTTTAATGAATATAACTTAGATCTTGGAAAAAAAACAGTATGTTTTTCAGGAGATGATGTTTTAACCTCACCAAATGACCCTGTATATTTAGAAGCCATAGCAAAAGCTATAACTTCTATGCCAAAAGAAAAACAATATCAAATTTTATTTAGAAGATGTCCTGTAGATTTATCAGGCAGATATGATGATATTGTTGATAAGTATTCAAATATAATAAAGTTAGCACCTCCTATTTGGAATTTTGATAAATCGAAAAAAAATAAATTTACACTTGTTTACCCAAAATTTGATGATATTAAGTTATTGGTAAATACTGTTAAACATTGTGATGTAGTTATCAATTTAGGTTCTACAATGGCACATGATTTTGCCGTTTTAAATAAGCCAGCAATTTATTTAAATTACGATGTAGCCACAAATAATAAATGCTCTGTAAAAACGGTATACAATTTTCAACATTTTAGAAGTATGAAAGGTTTACAGCCTGTTTTTTGGTTGAATAATGAGAAAGAAATTTTAAACTGTATTTATCAAAGCTTAAACAATTCATCAAAAGTGATAAAAGATTCACAAAAATGGTTAAATATTATAGCAAATCAAGAACAGGTATGTTTTAATAATGTTTTAAATGAAATATTAAATGAATAAAAAAAAACATATTATATATTTAACCAATGAATATCCTAAGGAGGGTTTAGATGGAGGAGGAATAGGTTCTTTTGTTCAATTTTTAGGCCATGGATTAACTTCAAAAAATATTAAAATATCTGTTATAGGGATAAATAATATTAATAAAGATGAACACGAAAAGGATAAAGAAATAGATATATATAGATTAGCAAGATCTAAATGGAAATTTGGTAAATTTTATCAAAATACTCAACGTATTTTATCTAAAATAGAAGAGATAAATAAACTGTATAAAGTTGATATTATAGAAGGAAGTGAGTTAAATTTTGCTTTTTTTCCTAAAAAAACAACATATAAAAAAGTAATTCGTTTACATGGAGGGCATCATTTTTTTGCTATTGAGTTAGGTAAAAAACCAGCATTATGGAGAGGTTTTCAAGAAAAAAGGTCTTTTAATAGAGCAGATAATTATGTAGCAGTTAGTAATTATGTTGGTAATCAAACACAAAAACATCTAAAAATTAATTTTCCATTCATTACTATTTATAATACTGTTAATACAAATAAATTTAAACCTAATTTATCAGCTAGCATAAAAAAAAATCAATTACTCTTTGTGGGTACAGTTTGTGAGAAGAAAGGTATAAGACAATTAGTTGAATCAATAGCAATTATCAAAAAAAAAATTAATAACGTTCATTTAAAAATTGTAGGTAGAGATTGGGTTTCTAGAGATGGAGTATCTTATGTATCATATTTAAAAACAATTATACCAAAAGAATTAAAAAAAAATATAGAATTTGTTGGAGCTGTAGCCCATAATAAAGTAACAAATTATATTGATGAAGCTCATTTATGCATTTTCCCATCACATATGGAAGCTATGCCAATTGCATGGTTAGAGGGTTTAGCAAAAGGTAAAACAGTTATTGCAGCTAATATTGGTCCTGGTAGAGAGCTAATAAAAGATAATAAAACTGGTGTTTTAGTAGATCCATATTCACCTGAAGATATCGCTAAAAAAATTATTTTGTTATTAACTAATAATGAAAAAGCATTTTTTTTAGCAAAAGAAGCTAGAATAGATATTTTAGATAGATTTTCTCCACAAAAAATTTTAGATAAAAATATAACCTTTTATAACTCTATTTTGAAGAACTAAATTATTATTAAAAATGAGATTTTGTATTATAACTCACGCAACTCATAAAGAGAAAAACGGTAATTTTTTTGCATACGAACCTTACGTTCGTGAGATGAATTTATGGTTAAAATATGTTGGTAACGTAGAAATTATTGCTCCAAAATTAGAAAGTGAACCTAATGCAATAGAGATAGAATATCAGTGTAATAATATTTTTTATAATAAAGTTTCTTCTATTCAATTTACTTCATTAATTTATGTTTTAAAGTCAATATTCTTATTACCCTCTATTTTTTTAAAATTATTTAAAGCCTGTAAAAGAGCAGATCATATTCATTTAAGATGCCCAGGAAATATGGGTTTATTAGGGTGTTTAGTTCAAATATTTTTTCCTAATAAAAAAAAGACTGTAAAATATGCTGGTAATTGGGATCCAGAAAGTAAGCAGCCACTAAGCTATAAATTTCAAAGATGGATAGTTTCTAATACTTTTTTAACTAAAAATTGTAAAGTTTTGGTTTATGGTGATTGGCCTAATCAAACAAAAAATATTGTTCCTTTTTTTACAGCATCATATTTTAAAAGTGAAATAACAGAAATTATAAAAAAAGATTTCACATCAAAAATAAGGTTGCTTTTTGTTGGAGGTTTAACAGAAGGTAAACAACCATTATTAACTGTTATTGCTACTCATGAATTAATAAAAAAAGGATATAATGTAAGTTTAGATTTATATGGAGATGGTATTAAAAGAAATGAAATTCTAACATATTTAAGGTTATATAAACTAGAAAAAAGTATAATTTTACATGGAAACGTGAGTAAAGAGGTTGTTAAAAAAGCTTTTAAAGAAGCACACTTTTTAATTTTTATTTCAAAATCTGAGGGATGGCCTAAAGTTGTTGCAGAAGCAATGTTTTGGAGTTGTTTGCCAATATCATCGAATGTTTCATGTATAAATTATATGTTAGGTAATAATAAACGAGGTACTGTTTTAAATGCAAATGTATTTAAAGAAGATATTGTTATAGAAATAGAAAGTTATATAAAAAATAAAATAATTTACAAAGAAAAAGTTTTAAATGCCAAAAGGTGGTCACAAAACTTTACTTTGGATAAGTTTGAAAATGAAATTAAAAAAATAATTGATGCGTAACAAAAAAGGGGTTATTCAGGTTATAGATTCATTAAATGCAGGAGGTGCTGAGGTATTAGCAGTAAATATTGCCAATGGTTTGGCTGATAAAGGAAACAATTCGCACATTTGTACAACCAGAAATGAAGGTGTTTTAAAAAGTAATGTTAGTAAAGGAGTTGGATATTTATTTTTAAACAAAAAGAAGGCAATCGATATTTCTGCTATTATTAAATTTATAAATTATATTAAATTAAATAATATTAGAATTATTCATGCTCATTCTAGTTCTTATTTTTTTGCATTTTGTATAAAAATATTGCACCCACAAACTAGTGTTATTTGGCATGATCATTATGGGAAAAATTTACAAAATAGAAAGTTGTACCCTTTAAAAATATGTTCCTATTTTTTTAAGTCTATAATTTCCGTAAATAGAGATTTAAAAAAATGGGCTCAAATAAAACTAAATTGTAAACAAGTTTATTTTTTAAATAATTTTCCTGAATTTATAAAAAAAAAAAACACAACAGTATTAAAAGGAGTAAAAGGCAAACGTATAGTTCATCTTGCTGCTTTTAGAGAACAAAAAGACCATTTAAATTTACTAAAAGCATTTAAAGTTATACATATTAAATATTCTGAATATACACTGCATTTGGTAGGGAAAATAAATACTGGTAGTTATTCTACAGAGATCATAAATTTTATTAAAGAAAATAAATTAACAAATGTTGTTTTTTTATATGGTGTTTGTACCGATATAAAAAATATTCTTAATCAATCTGATATAGGAGTATTGTCTTCTAAGTCAGAAGGTTTACCTGTATCACTTTTAGAGTATGGATTAGCAAAATTACCTGTATTGGTGACTGATGTAGGGGAATGTAAAAAAGTTATAAATTGTAATAAAGCAGTAGTTATTGCAGAAAATAGTAATATTTTTGCAGAGTATTTAATGAATTTAATAAAAAGTGAGAATTTAAGAAATAAAATTTCTTCTACTTTAAATAAAAATGTCGAAAAAAATTTTTCTAAAAATAGCTTTATTTTAAAAATTGAAAAATTTTACAAAAACTCATGATAGAAAAAATATTAAATTTTAAACTTTTATTTATAATACTCCATATTTTTTTAGGATTTATTGTAACGTTTTTACCAGTTTCTAAAATTTATACACTACTTATTATTTTTATTGGAATTTTAACCATTTTTAAAACTAAAAATAAGGGAGAAGAAGCCTTGTATTTTATAAGTTATTTAAGTGGGGCTGAGGTTTTTATTAGAATGATTAGTGGTACAATACTTTATGAAACAGGTAAGTATGGTGTTATTTTATTTGTTTTATTAGGTATAATTCTTGGACCAATAAAACAAAAAGCAACTGTGTCTTTTGTTTTTTATATTTTACTTTTATTAATTGGCATTGTTTTTACGCAAGTTCCTGCAGGAGAATCTATTAGAAAGGCGATTGCCTTTAACCTAAGTGGACCTGTAACATTGGGTATTTTTGCAATATACTGTTATAAAAGAATTGTAACTATAGAGCAGTTAAAAGCAGCTCTTTTCATGGGGTTATTTCCTTTATTTGCTATGATAAGTTATATTTATTTTAGAACCCCAAATTTAGAAGAACTAGTCTTTAATACTCAATCTAACTTTAGTACTTCTGGAGGCTTTGGTCCTAATCAAGTTTCTATAATGATTGGCTTTGGTGCTTTTATTCTAGTACTATTTTTGTTTTTAAGAGTTAAAACTTCTTTGTATATATTTTTAGACGCATTATTTTTAGCATATTTTATATACAGAGGTTTACTAACTTTTTCTAGAGGAGGAATGCTAACAGCTGCTATTGCATTTTTAAGCTTTAGTTTTTTTATGTTTAGATATCAACAAATTACAATTGTAAAAATTTCTAAATATGTTTTTATTTCTTTAGTATTATTTTTTGGTATTTGGTTGTACACATCAAATATTACTGGAGGAATGTTAGCAAATAGATATGCAGGTAAAAATGCTTCAGGTGTTGTAAAAACAGATGTTACAGCAGGTAGAGGTAAAATTATCGATTCGCAGTTAGAAAACTTTAATAAATCCCCAATTTTTGGAATTGGAGTTGGGAATGGTAAATATAGTAGAATTGAGAGTGGTAAAAATATTACGGCTGCTTCTCATAATGAAGTTACGAGATTAATTGAAGAACATGGTTTATTAGGGATTGTTGCGCTTTTAATTCTTTTATTAGTTCCACTTGAAAACATGTTTTTTAGTAATAATTATCAAAGAGCATTTTTAATGTCTTTTTATGTATTTTGGTTTTTAACTATCAATCATTCTGCGATGAGAATTGCATTTCCTGCATTTGCTTATGGGTTAAGTTTAATAAAAATTATTCCTGATGAAACCTAAAAAAATTTTATATATAGGCAATAACCTAACAAAAAAAACAAAATACAATTCTACTATAATTGTTTTGTCAGCTTTATTAGTAAGTGAAGGGTATTCTGTTAAAATTGCTTCAGATAAAACCAGTAAACTTTTAAGGCTTTTAGATATGTGTTACACATTATTTATAAATAGAAAAAAAGTAGATTATGTTTTAATAGATACTTTTAGTACTATTAATTTCTATTATGCTTTAATTATCTCTCAATTATCTAGAGTTTTTAATTTAAAATATATCCCCATTCTTCATGGAGGTAATCTTCCAGAAAGGTTAAATAAGAATAAACATTATTGTGATTTAATTTTTAAAAATTCGTACAAAAATATTGCACCTTCTAATTATTTAAAATCTGCATTTGAAGAAAAAGGATATGCAACAGTATTTATTCCCAATGTTTTAGAGGTAGAAAAATATAATTTTAAAAAAAGACATCAATTAAAACCCAATTTACTTTGGGTAAGAGCTTTTAAAGAAATTTATAATCCTACATTGGCAATTAAGGTACTTTATGAGCTTAAAAAACAATTTCCAAAAGCTAAATTATGTATGGTTGGTCCTTTTGTAGACAATTCTTATAAAGAAACTCTTAAATTAGTTAATAAATATGAATTAGTAAATTCTGTAGAATTTACAGACGTTTTACTCAAGGAAGATTGGCATAAAAAATCAGTAGATTATGATGTTTTTATAAATACAACAAACTTTGATAATACACCTGTAAGTGTAATGGAAGCAATGGCTTTAGGATTACCTGTAGTGAGTACAAATGTTGGAGGATTACCTTTTTTAATAAATAATAAGGTAGATGGTATTTTGGTTGAAAATAAAAATTCAACAAAAATGGTTGCAGAAATTTTAAATGTATTAAATGGAAATTATCCTAGTATCTCAGAAAAAGCAAGAGAGAAGGTAGAAGGGTTTTCTTGGGAATTTGTGAAAAATAAATGGTTTAAATTATTAAAATGATTTATAATATTTTATTAGAAAAATTAATTTTACCAATTGGTGACTTTTTTTTGAAGACTTCATATATAAAACGTCTAAAATATTGGAGAAGTATTGATAAGTTAAGCCTTAAAGAAATAAATTTAGAGCAACAAAATAACTTAAAAAGAGTATTAAATTTAGCCAAAGAAAAATCAATATTTTATCAGAATATTAATTTTAAAGGTACCGATGTTTATAGTTGGTTAAAAGAGTTTCCTATCTTAACAAAAAAGATGTTAAATGAAAATATAGACTATCTTTTAACAGAAGAAAAAAAAAGTTTAATTAAATTCTCTACTAGTGGTTCGTCTGGTTATAGGGCAGATATATACATGAATAAGGAAGATTTGTCTTCTTTTAGAGCAGGTAATACAAGATGGTGGGAGTGGGTAGGTTATAAAATAGGGTCAAATCTATTACAAACAGGTATGACCTTGGATAGAAAGTTTGTAAAATCAGTTAAAGATACTTTATTTAAGACAGTTTACATTAATGCTTTTTCTTTATCAGAGAAACAAATGTATAAAGTGCTTCATAAAGTTAAAAATAAAAACTTCTATTTACTGGGTTATGCTTCTTCATTAAATGTTCTTGCTGAATTTGCCTTAAAAGAAAATATTGAAGTTCAATTCTGTGGAATTATTAGTTTAGGAGACAAATTATTTAATCATTACAAAACAAATATAAAAAAAGCCTTTAAAGCTAAAGTAATTGAAACCTATGGAACCTCAGAAGGGTTTCTTATTGCATGTCAGTATGATTTAGAGTATTTGTATATTAATTCTGCCCAAGTATATTTAGAAATTCTAGATGAAAATAATCTTCCTGTTTTAGATGGTGAAATAGGGTATGTAGTAGTTACAAGGCTAGATAATTCTGCAATGCCGTTAATTAGATATAAAATAGGTGATTTAGCAATTAAATTACCTAAAAAAGATTACCCTAAAAATAGAAAACTTAACTATCCGTTGTTAAAAAAAGTAATTGGTAGAGATACTGATATTATTCTTCTTCCAGATGATAGGAAATTAATAGTACATTCCTTTACAGGTATATTTGAATATTTTGAAGAAATAAAACAATTTAAAGTTATTCAATATAATAAATTAGGAATTACAATTGAATTTATTAAATCAAACAAATATCAAACTAAAGTTTTAGACAAAATATTAATGAAACTTCAGCAAATTATTTTAAATCCTAATTTTAAAATTGATTTTAAAGAAGTAAAAGAAATTAAGCCAACCAAATCAGGGAAACCACAAATTATAGAATCATTTTTAAAATTTAATAATGAATAATCTTGTTTCTATTATTACTCCTAATTACAATTCTGAAAAATTTATTTCAGATACTATAAACAGTGTTTTAAACCAAACCTATCAAAATTGGGAAATGATTATTATTGATGATGTTTCTTCTGATAATAGTTTAAATATTATTACTGCTTACTGTAAACAAGATACTAGAATTAAACTGCATAAATTGTCTAAAAACTCAGGAGCTGCAATTGCTAGAAATAAAGCAATTTCTTTAGCTAATGGTAATTTTATAGCCTTTTTAGATAGTGATGATTTATGGTTGCCTCAAAAATTAAAACTTCAGTTAAATTTTATGCTGAATAATAATTATGCTTTAAGTTATACATCTTATGAAATTATTAATGAACAAGGAGTTTTAAAAGATAAAATTATTTTATGTAAAGAAAAATTAGATTATAATAGAATGTTGTATTCTAATGAAATAGGATGTTTAACGGCTATGTATAATAAAGATCTTTTGGGTAAAGTTTTAATGCCTAATATTAGAAAAAGACAAGATTATGGTTTGTGGTTAAAGATTTTAAAATCAGAAAAATATGCTTATGGTTTACAACAAGTTTTAGCACTATATAGAGATAGAAGTGAATCAATATCTAATAATAAAGTAGAAATGCTTAAATGGAATTGGAATTTGTATAAAGATGTTGAAAAAATGTCTTATTTTCGAGCAACCTATTATACAATGTGTAATATCATTAACAAACTCCTAAAATGATTTCAAAATCATCCTATAATATTTCTGAAAGGAAAATACTATTGATTATAGTTGATGTTGCAATAATTATTGCAAGTCTTTTTTTGTGTTCTAAATTTTTAAATTTTAATTATTTATTCTTTTCAAGTCCATCAATTTTAAGATGGACTCTTTTAGTTGTTTTTTACTATTTAATTTTTGGAGAAATTTTTCTATTATACAATTTAAAAATATCAAACAATAAATATACTATAGTTAGAAGCGTAATTTTAACCGCTTTTTTCACTACATTTTTTTACATTTTTACACCTTTTATTTCACCAGAATTACCTTCAAATAGATTCCAAATTTTTTACCTTTTTTTAATACTTTTTTTGCCAGTTTTAGCTTGGAGGTTTTTGTATTTGTGGTTAATTTTTTCTCCAAAATTTTTTAAAAATATCCTTATAATAGGCAAATCAGATATTATTAAAAGTTTAATAATAAAAATAAATAAAGATAATCAGCATAACTTACAAGCCTATTTATCAGATAAAAAAGTAGATGAAATAGAAGGGTTTTATGATGTTTCTAAAGTAGATATTTTCTCTTTAATTAATCTTGATAATACAACAGAAGTTATTATTTCTACAAAAGACTTACCATCAGAAGTAGTAGAAAAATTGAATAAAGAGTTGGTTGAATTATTTGAGCAAGGTGTTCATATTATTAGTTTTGAAACATTTTATGAAGATGTAAATTTACGAGTACCCAAAGAGTATTCTAAAAATAGTTTTTATAAACATCTAAGTTTTAGTAGAAATAATAACAATCGTTTTTATCTTTTTAGCTCTAGAGTTTTAGATATTATTTTTTCAATTATTGGTCTTGCCTTTCTAGCTCTTATAATTCCTTTTTTATTGATTGGAAATCTTTTGGGTAATAGAGGGTCATTGTTCTACAGCCAAAAAAGAGTAGGTAAAAATGGAACCAACTTTAGTATTTACAAATTAAGATCGATGGTGCAAAATGCTGAATCTGGAGTTGCAGTTTGGGCAGTTAAAAATGATGTTAGAATTACTGCTTTTGGAAAATTTTTAAGGAATACCAGGTTGGATGAATTTCCACAGTTTTACAATATTTTAAAAGGAGATATGAGTATTATTGGTCCAAGACCAGAAAGACCAAAATTTGTAAATGATTTAGAAAAAGTGATTCCTTTTTATTCTATTAGAAATGCGATAAGACCTGGTTTAACAGGTTGGGCTCAAGTAAACTACCCTTATGCAAACACCATAGAAGAGCAAGAAACGAAGTTGCGATATGATTTGTATTATATTAAAGAAAGAAGTGCTTTTTTAGACTTTAAAATCCTTATCAAAACAATTACGACTGTTTTATTTTTTAGAGGTCAGTAATCTATTTGCTAAATAGAAATACCTGATTAAAAGTAATATTAATAAAGGAATTATTATAACTGGAAAAACCTGAAAATTAATAATCCATAATATTGGTATCATCATTAAAAAAATCATTAGTAGCCACATATATTTTTGGACCCATTTACTTGGACTTTTTTTGAGTAACAAAAAGGCAACAATTACATTTAAAGGAAAAGCCCATAAAATATTAAAGTTATTTGGTGCTGTAGAATGACTTGAGAAAAACCAAAGAAAAAAGAGAATACTACCTATTAATCCTGTGATAAAAAATAGTATAAAATCTAATGATTTTGTTCTCTTGTTATTTTTAAAATCTTTATAAGTAACAAATACTCCCCAAAATGCAAGAATACTAAAAATTAATAAAGGATTAAATATAGAAATAGCAGTTTTTTTTTCTTCGAAATTTAAAAGATTAACTTCTTTTATTACTAACTTTTCAGGTTGATTTTTAATGAAAATAGATGCATTTTTAAAAAAACTATACAAATAATCTGGTAAATACATATATTCTTCAAAAGATGCTATTTGATCTAATTTTGTACCAGCAATTAAGTTTAAACCAAAGGTTCCCCAAGAATTCCAATGAATTTCATTATTGGTTAATTGTCTAAATGATAGTTCTTTTTTTGGATTATTATCGTTAAAAATAATTTTATTCCCTAAAATGTTCTTTGTAATATCTCTTAATATGGTGGCACAATTATCAAAATAAGGGTCGTAATTATAATTTCTATTTTTTGGTAAAGCGTTGTTTTCTAAAAAATTATAATAGGCTTGTTTTTCTTTTTGTGTTAAATTTAAAATCTGCTGTTTTAACCAACGTTGATCTCTTTTATAGCTTGCAAAAAAATATTTAAAATCATAGCGAGCTAAACTATAGATCATATTTCCTTTTGCAAAATTTGTATAAAAATTTGGCTGGTTAAAATCAAACATTCCATAGTTGTAAATTAAATCAAAATTTAAAATAGAATCTTTAATTCTAATGGCAGAATGCCCAAAGGCTTCATATAGTTGCTCTCCTGGTCCAGCAGTTACAATACTTACTTCTGCAAATTCAGAAAGTTGTTTTTGAGCTTTAAAATGAGTGTAAACAGAGAGTAGAAGTAGTAATGAAAAGTATTTTTTTTGCATAGAAGTTAGTTTCTAAAAAAACTATAATCAAAAGTTATCGAAAAAATATTAGAATACAAAGCATTACCAACACTACCAATATTGGTTAATGCGTAATCTATTTTAATACCATTGTATTTAAAACCAACACCAAAATTTGGCTGTAATGAGAGCGAATTTGTGTTGTTAGGTTCACTTATGTATTGAAAATTACCAACTCCAGTTCTTAAATATACCAATTCATCAAAATCTAACTGAAACCCTATTGCAGGATCTATACTTAGAGCATCTGTAGAAAAAATATCATTGGTTTTTCCAAAACGCATATTTGCATTTACTTCTGATAGTAAGTTAAAAAAACGACCTATTCTAAATTTTTTAGCAACCCCTAATTGTAGTTTAGGCTTGGTAATTTCTGTGGTTTCTGGTAATTCTTGGTTTTGACCAGGAATTGCATTTTTAATTTTATCAAACTCCTCTTCATTAATTGCCCAACTATTAAAAGTAGTTGTAATATCTCTTGCCATTAATCCAAATTTCCAAGAATTACGTTCAAATTGTATTCCTGCATCAAATCCAAATCCCCAAGAAGATGCAAAATCGCCAATAACTCTTCTTACAATTTTTGCATTTATACCCAATTGAACATCCTTAAAAATTAAATCTCTTGCATACGCAAAATTAAAGGCATAATCTACCGATGAAAACAAGCTGATGTTGTTAAAATCTATATTTCCATTACTGTCAATTAACTCAGTTGTATTTAAAATATCATCCACACCAAAACGAATTACAGAAATACCTATGGCACTCATATCATCAATAGGCATTGCAAAACTTGCGTGGTTGTAATTAGCGATACCTGCAAAGTAAGTTGCGTGCATTAATGAACCTTGATTATCTTCAATACCAACTAAACCTGCAGGATTCCAGTAAATTGAGTTTACATCGTTTGTTGTAGCAACTATACTTTTACTCATACCCAAACCTGCTGCATCTACACCTATACTTAAAAATTCATTCGAATAATTTCTAAATGCTTGTGCAGATAAAAATAAGGGTGTACAAATTAAAAAAAATAATATTTTTTGTTTCAAAGGGTATCAATTATATAGAACAAATATCTAAAAACATACTAAAATAACAGTAGTTTTTTAAAGTTATTGTTTATTGTAAGTTAATTTGAATATTTTCTCTAATAAATCGTTCAATTCTTTTTTCTAACCAAGTATTTTCCTTTGGTTTAAAAGATGTCATAAACCCAACATGACCACCATAATTGGGACCTTCAAAAAAGAAATCATCAGAACTATGAGCTTCTTCAAAAGGAAAACATTCTTTAGATAGAAATGTATCATCTTTAGCATTAATGAGTAAAGTAGGCTTTTTAATTTTTGATAAATAGGGTTTAGAACTTGCTTTTGCCCAATAATCTTCTGGACTTTCAAAGCCAAAAACAGGTACAGTATATAAATGTTCTAGGTGTTTAAATTTTGTAGCTTTAAATAACTTGTCTTTATCTAAATTATAGCTTGGAAATTTATGAGCTTTTTCTAGCAGTTTGTTCTTCATCGTTTTAAAAAAAACTTCTAAGTATAACTTATTTTTTAATTTTTCCAATTCTTTTTCTGCGGAAGCAATATCAATAGGTACAGAAACAGCAACTGCTCCTTTAATTTTGTTTGATATAGCCTCAGATTTTTCGCCTAAATATTTTAGGGTTAAATTACCACCTAAACTAAAGCCAACAATAATAATATTTTCATAAGCGTAATTTTTTAAAAGATATTTTACTACAAAATCAACGTCTTCTGTTTTTCCACTATGGTAAGTTCCTATCAATAAATTATCATCACCAGAACATCCTCTTAAATTAAAACAAACAGTATCTAAACCTTTTTTATTTAGGTGTTTAGAGGTTGATACCATGTACCTAGAATTAGAACTTCCTTCTAAACCATGAATTAAAAGTACCAAGCTTTTAGAACCAACCAAAGAAAAATCTAAATCTATAAAATCAGCATCCCAAGTTGTAATTCTTTTACGCAAGTAACTACAAATATCTTTCATAAAAAGCGGTCTGTACATCGTGTTAAAATGACTGTTTTTAAAAGGTAAAGTAGGAGTGTAGTCTGATGTAAATACTGGCATTTATAATTATTAAAAAGTTGATATGTTATAAAGTTTAAAATTTTAGTGCTTTTATTTTTTCTGATACTAATTAAATTATTTAGGTCGTAAAAATAGTGTTTTAAAAAATCGCAATTAAACTAACGTATTGTCAGTCTGAGCTTGTCGTAGACTTTTTTGTGAATCTTTAAAGATACTTTAACAAGCTCAGAAACACATTTGTATTTTTAATTGTAATTCGACTTAAAAAGTAAAATTGGTGCTATTTATCAAAAATAGGTTAAAAATTAAACAATTTAGAAAACTACCCAAAAATGATTTCCTATTTTAGCTTTCTAATCAAACTAAAAATGAATTTTAAAAAACACATTCCTAATTTAATAACTCTAGGTAATCTTTTCTGTGGAACTTTAGCAACCATTTTTGCTGTTGAAAACGATTTTGTTTTTGCGGGTTTATTTGTGGTAATTGGTATTCTTTTTGATTTTTTTGATGGTTTTGCAGCTCGTTTATTAAACGTCTCTGGTGAATTAGGGAAACAATTAGATTCTTTGGCAGATATGGTTACAAGTGGTGTTGTACCAGGAATTATTATGTATAATTTAATGATAGAAAATACCATAGATTACACTAATTTTTCTGAAGAAACAGCCATTACTACTTATTTACCTTTTTTAGGATTAATAATAACATTAGGAGCTTCTTATAGGTTAGCAAAATTTAATATAGATACCAGACAATCAGAATCTTTTATAGGTTTGCCAACACCTGCAATGAGTTTGTTTGTAGTTTCTTTACCTTTAATT
The DNA here is from genome assembly GCF_947497695.1 of uncultured Polaribacter sp. Taxonomy (GTDB): domain Bacteria; phylum Bacteroidota; class Bacteroidia; order Flavobacteriales; family Flavobacteriaceae; genus Polaribacter. The sequence goes on from NZ_CANMHM010000003.1 coordinate 116,499, forward strand.
TTAGAATATTCTACATTTGAATTTGCACACAATTTAATTACTAATAATTACTTTTTAATTGCAATTACTTTAGTTTTAACCTATCTAATGAATGCAGAAATTCCTTTATTTTCATTAAAATTTAAAGAGTATTCCATAAAAAATAATGTTGTAAAGTATTTGTTTTTAATCATTTCTTTATTGATGATTATTACACTTCAATATTTATCAATCCCTTTAATTATTCTATTTTATGTAGTATTATCTTTAATTTCTAATAGTAGAAAGAGCATATAAAATACGAATGAATACTTTAAAGTATATAACTTTTCTGTTTGATGTTTATAGTAGTTAAATACATCAAATTGTTTTACGAATATTAAGAAAACATAAACAAATGTTTTGGTTTCTCGGGGAATATATTTCTTATATTTGTTTACTAATTGTAATTAAAGTTATTTTTAAAAATAAAATATCAATGGGTTTTTTAATTGTTTTCGCAACTTTTTGGGGAATGGAATTTATGGCGTGGTTTACCCATAAATATGTAATGCATGGCTTTTTATGGAATTTACATTTAGATCATCATGTGCCAAATAAAGACTCTTTTTTTGAAAAAAACGATGCTTTTTTCTTAATCTATGCAGTACCTTCTTGGTTGTGTATTATGCTTGGTTCTATGTTTGCAATGTGGACAGTTATGTATATTGGTTTTGGAATTTTAGCTTATGGAATTGCTTATTTTTTTGTACACGAAGTATTTATTCATCAAAGACTAAAATGGTTTAGAAACAGTGATAATGTGTATTTAAGAGCTATAAGAAGAGCACATAAAATGCATCATAAAAATATTGGAAAGGCAGATAGTGAGTGTTTTGGAATGTTAGTTGTACCTTTTAAATATTTTAAGCAAGAATTTAAAAAAGCAAATGCTTAATGAAAAAAGCGGTTGTTGTAGGTGCAGGAATTGCAGGTATTGCAGCTGCAATTCGTTTGCAAAATAAAGGGTATGCTGTAACGGTTCTTGAAAAGAACAATTATCCTGGAGGAAAACTGACGCAACTTACAGGCAATGGATTTCGTTTTGATGCAGGTCCATCTCTTTTTACAATGCCTAACTTAGTTAATGAGCTATTTGAAATTTCTGGTAAAAAACCTTCTGATTATTTTAAGTATCATCAACTTGATGTATTGTGTAATTATTTTTATGAAGATGGAACTCAGGTTTCTGCAAATTCAGATATAAATATTTTTGCTAATGAAATTGCCAATAAAACAGAGGATTCTTCTGATAGTGTGCTAAAACACTTAGAAAAAAGTAAATATATTTACAACGCTACAGAAGAACAATTTCTAAATAAATCACTCCACAAAATAAGTTCGTTTCTTTCACTATCTACTTTAAAGTCTATTTTTAAATTGCCTTTTTTAAACATATTTAGTTCTATGAACCAAGTAAATGAAAATGCATTTAAAGATTCTAAAACAATTCGTTTATTTAATAGATATGCAACTTATAACGGTTCAAACCCATACAAAGCACCTGGTATTTTAAATATAATTCCGCATTTAGAGTTTGGTTTAGGTGCTTATTTACCTAAAAACGGAATGCATGATATTACCAATAGTTTGGTAAAATTGGCAAAAGATATTGGTATAGAATTTCTATTTAATCAAGAAGTTGTTTCTATAAAAACAGCTAGAAATAAAGCAGAAAGTGTAGTTACAAAATCTGATAATTATAAGGGAGATGTTATAATCTGTAATGCAGATATTCACATGGTTTATGACAAATTAATTCCAAATGCTAAAAAATTAAAAGCGGTAGACAAACAAGAACGATCTAGCTCTGCACTTATTTTTTATTGGGGAATTGGGAAAGAATTCCCTGAACTAGATGTACATAATATTCTATTTTCTGAAGATTATAAAACAGAATTTGAACATCTTTTTACATCAAAAACCATATATAAAGATCCAACAGTTTACATTAATATTACCAGCAAGCTGATAAAAAATGATGCTCCTAAAGGAAAAGAAAATTGGTTTGTAATGATTAATGTACCTTCTGTTTATGAACAAGATTGGGAAGTAATGATTGCAGAAGCTAGAAAAAATATTTTAACAAAAGTTTCTAGGATTTTAGGAGAAGATATTGAGAAATTGATTGAATTTGAAGAGCAATTAACACCACAATTAATACAAGATAAAACCAATTCTTTTAAAGGATCTTTATACGGAACTTCTAGCAATAACAGATTTGCAGCATTTTTTAGGCATAAAAACTTTTCATCTCAATATAAAAATCTTTATTTCTGTGGTGGAAGTGTGCATCCTGGAGGAGGAATACCTTTAGCACTTTCATCAGCAAAAATTATTGATCAACTCATTAAAAATTAAGAATGTTAAAAAATATTTCAATAGAAAATCGTTGGATTGGACTTTTATTTTTATTCTATTTTTTTGGAATCTTAGGCATGTGTCTAGAATTTTTTAGACCTTATTTTTTACTATTTACACCATTTAACTTGTTACTTACTTTATTTGTTTTTTTTAAAGTAAATAAAGAGTACAGCAAGAAATTTTTTCTGCTTTCTTTTTTGATTTTTTTAATTGGATATGCTGTTGAAGCAATAGGAGTTGCTACTGGAGTTTTATTTGGTAGTTATGCTTATGGAAGTCCTTTTGGGTTTAAGGTTTTTGAAACTCCTTTGTTAATTGGTGTAAATTGGCTGTTTTTATCTTTAAGTACTTATGGAGTGGTTGAGTTTTTTACAAAAAAAGGAATTTGGCTAATTTTAGTACCTGCTTTTTTAATGACAGCTTTAGATTTTTTGATAGAGCCTGTAGCAATGAAACTTGGCTTTTGGGGTTGGGAAAATGACATCATTCCGTTGCAAAATTATGGAATGTGGTTTTTAACAAGTTTGGTAATTCATGCAATAACATTTGGTTTTCGCCCTAAAATAAATAGTAAAATTAGTTTTGTAATTGTAGCAGTTCAGTTTTTGTTTTTTGGGATCTTGTGTTTAGTGCTTTAAATTTGATTAGAAAATCGACTCTTTTTCAATTCAAAATCTTTCCCTAAATATACTTTTCTTACCATTTCATCAGCAGCCAATTCTTCTGGTGTTCCGCTTTTTAAAATGCTTCCTTGGTACATTAAGTAGGTTTTATCTGTTATTGCTAATGTTGCTTGCACATCATGATCTGTAATTAAAATACCAATATTTTTGTTTTTTAATTGTGCTACAATACTCTGTATATCTTCCACAGCAATTGGGTCTACACCTGCAAAAGGTTCATCTAATAAAATAAAATTTGGATCAGAGGCTAAACATCGTGCAATTTCTGTTCTACGTCTTTCTCCACCAGACAATAAATCGCCTCTATTTTTACGAACATGCCCAATATTAAATTCTTCAATTAAAGATTCTAATTTAATTTTTTGTGCTTTTTTAGACAAACCTGTAAATTGTAAAACAGACATAATATTGTCTTCTACAGATAACTTTCTAAAAACAGAAGCCTCTTGTGCCAAATAACCAATGCCTTTTTCTGCACGTTTGTACATGGCATCTTTGGTGATTTCTTGATCATTTAAAAAAATTTTACCAGAATTTGGTTTTACCATTCCAACAATCATATAGAAAGAAGTTGTTTTTCCTGCTCCATTTGGACCTAAAAGACCAATAATTTCTCCTTGTTGAACTTCCAAAGAAATACCAGTTACCACTTTTCTACTTCCGTAAATTTTTTGAATATTTTCTGCTCTTAAAATCATATTTTTTAAATATGTGTCATTGTTTAGTTGTTGAAACGAGTAATTGTTGTTTTGTGTAAAAGTAGTAAATAACTATGTTTAGAATCTTAAAGCATTCTTAAACTATTTTAAAGCAAAAACACAAAGTTATTTGCTGAGCTTTTTATCTGTACTGAAAACTAAATACTAATAACCAACTACTTATTTATTCTTTCTAGCTTCTTTTTCTTGTTTTTTGATGACTCGTTTAGAAACTCTAATACCTATTTCATATAAAATTAAAATGGGTATTGCTACAATTACTTGGCTAGCAACATCAGGAGGTGTAATAATGGCCGCTAAAATTAAAACAACTACTAAAGCATGTTTTCTGTATTTCTTTAAAAATTGGGGTGTAATTAAACCAATTTTTGTTAAAAAGTAAATTAATACAGGCAATTCAAACAAAATTGAAACCCCTAATAACATATTGGTAATTAAGCCAATATGAGATTGTAGTGTAAAGCTATTTACAATACTATCAGAAATTTGATAGTTGTATAAAAAGTGCACAGAAATTGGTGCTATCACATAAAAACTAAAAGTTAAACCAATAAAAAATAGTAAAGAAGCTGTAAAAATAAATCCTCTAGATTTATTTACTTCTTTCTTTGTTAATCCTGGAGATACAAAACGCCAAATTTCCCATAATAGATAAGGAAAAGAAACAATAATACCCAGTATTAATGAAGACCAAATAGAATTCATTAATTGAGAGGTAACTTTTATACTTTGTAATTTTTTATCAGCAAAAGTAACGTTACAAAAATCACTTTCCATGTCAAAAAGATTAAAAAAATCGCAAAATACTTGATAGGTTATAAAATCTGCCTTTATGTGAGCCAATAAAAAATGATCATACACTTGCTCAGCAAACACAAAAAATACAATAGCCAAAATAAATATAGATGCTGCACTTCTTACCAAATGCCATCTTAATTCTTCTAAATGTCCTAAAAAGGACATCTCTTTTTCTTGTTTTGCCATTAGAAAATACCTTCTTTAATTAAATCGTGTAAATGAACAACACCTACATAGTTGTTTTTATTATTTACTGCCAATATTTGTGTAATACTATTGGTTTCCATAGTATTTAATGCCGTTATTGCCATTGCATCTACTTGTATGGTTTTAGGGTTTTTACCCATAATATCTTTTGCTGTAAAATTAGCAATTTCAGTTGTTTTAGAAAGCATTCTTCTAATATCACCATCAGTAATAATGCCTACTAATTTTTCATCATTTAAAACAGCGGTAACTCCCAATCTTTTTTCAGAAATTTCCATAATTACCTTTGCAATACTGTCATTTTCATCTACTTTAGGTACTTGATTATTTTCTATTAAATCAGATACTCGTAAAATTAAACGCTTGCCTAAAGCACCTCCAGGATGATATTTAGCAAAATCAGTACTTGTAAAACTTCTTAAATTTAACAAACAAATAGCCAAAGCATCTCCTAAAACTAATTGTGCAGTAGTACTTGTTGTAGGAGCTAAGTTATTAGGACAAGCTTCTTTTTCTACATAACCATTTATTGTAAAATCTGCATTTTTGCCTAAATAGGATTCAGTATTTCCTGTAATTGCAACGATTTTGTTTCCATAATTTTTAATCAACGGAACTAAAACTTTAATTTCTGGAGTATTTCCACTTTTTGACAGACAAATAACAACATCATTTTTTTGTACATTGCCTAAATCTCCATGAATTGCATCAGCAGCATGCATAAAAATAGCCGGTGTTCCAGTAGAATTTAAGGTGGCTACAATTTTGGTGGCAATGTTTGCACTTTTACCAATTCCTGTAACAATAACTCTTCCTTTAGAATTAAAAATAAATTTTACAGCTTCTTCAAAGTCAACATCAATTAATTTTGCTAAATTAGCAATAGCATTACTTTCAATTCTGATTGTATCTTTAGCTGTTTTTATAATTGAGTTTATTTTTTTCAAATGTTTTGTATTTTATCAGAATAAAAAAAAGTTATATCTTTAAATTAGGAAACGAGCAAATTTACTATAAATAATAGTCAGAACAAATATAATAGAAGGTTTGTGAATTGTTTTTAAAGTTAAACGAATATTTACATAAATGGATTTACATATTCCTCTTAAAAAATTCTTTGGATTTAATAAGTTTAAAGGATTACAAGAGCAAGTAATTAAAAGTATTGTAGCAAATAATAATACTTTTGTAATAATGCCAACTGGTGGAGGTAAATCTCTTTGTTATCAACTACCAGCACTAATGTCTGAAGGAACTGCAATTGTAGTATCTCCTTTAATTGCTTTGATGAAAAATCAAGTAGATGCCATTAGAGGTATTTCTGAAAATAATGGGGTTGCCCATGTTTTAAATTCATCTTTAAACAAAACAGAAATTGCACAGGTTAAAGAAGATATTTCAAACGGAATTACAAAACTTTTATATGTGGCACCAGAGTCTTTAATAAAAGAAGAATACGTTGCTTTCTTAAAAACTCAAAAAATTTCTTTTGTAGCTATTGATGAAGCACATTGTATTTCTGAATGGGGTCATGATTTTAGACCAGAATACAGAAATTTAAAACATATTATTAAAGCCATTGATAATGTACCAATTATCTGTTTAACTGCAACAGCTACAGAAAAAGTACAAGAAGATATTTTAAAAACCTTAGGTATTTTAGATGCAAATAGATTCAAAGCTTCTTTTAACAGACCCAATCTTTTTTATGAAGTAAGACCAAAAACAAGTGAAGTAGAAAAAGATATTATTCGTTTTGTTAAACAAAGAGAAGGCAAATCTGGTATTATTTACTGTTTAAGTCGTAAAAAAGTAGAGGAAGTTGCACAGGTTTTACAAGTAAACGGATTAAAAGCTGTTCCTTATCATGCAGGTTTAGATGCAAAAACACGTGTAAAACATCAAGATATGTTTTTGATGGAAGATTGTGATGTTGTAGTTGCAACCATTGCGTTTGGTATGGGAATTGATAAGCCAGATGTTCGTTTTGTGATTCATCATGATATTCCTAAAAGTTTAGAAAGTTATTACCAAGAAACAGGTAGAGCAGGTAGAGATGATGGAGAAGGATATTGTTTGGCTTTTTATGCTTATAAAGATATAGAAAAGTTAGAAAAATTTATGGCTAGTAAGCCAATTGCAGAACAAGAAATTGGGCATGCATTGTTACAAGAAGTTGTGGGCTATGCAGAAACTTCTATGAATAGAAGAAAGTATTTGTTGCATTATTTTGGTGAAGAATTTGACGTTGAAAATGGTTTAGGTGCAGATATGGATGATAATTCTAGAAACCCTAAGAAAAAACACGAAGCAAAACAAGACGTTGTACTTTTATTAAAAGTGATTAAAGATACCTTACAAAAATACAAATCTAAAGAGATTGTAAATACCATTGTTGGTAAAGAAAATGCGTTGTTAACGTCACATAAAACACATTTACAACCCTTTTTTGGTAGCGGTAAAGACAAATCTGCTCTTTATTGGATGGCATTAATTAGACAGGTTTTGGTTGTTAATTTTATCAAAAAAGAAATTGAACAATATGGAGTAGTAAAATTAACAGAAAAAGGAGAAGCGTTTATGAACAAACCTACTTCTTTTATGATGACTGAAGATCATTCTTATAATGAAGAAAACGACAATACAATTATTACCAATTCTAAATCTTCTGCTGGTATTGCTGATGCAAAATTAATAAAACTCTTAAAAGCTTTGCGTAAAAGTGTAGCAACTAAACAAGGAGTACCTCCATTTGCAGTTTTTCAAGATCCATCTTTAGATGATATGGCATTAAAATACCCAATAACTTTAGCGGAATTATCTACAGTTCATGGAGTAGGAGAAGGGAAGTCTAGAAAGTTTGGTAAAGATTTTATCAAACTAATTTCTAATTATGTAGAAGAGAATGATATTTTAAGACCAGATGATTTAATTGTAAAAAGTACAGGTACCAATTCTGGATTAAAATTGTTTATCATTCAAAATACAGATAAAAAATTACCTTTAATTGATATTGCCAAAGCAAAAGGTTTAGAAATGAGTGCTTTGATTAAAGAAATGGAAACTGTAATTTTTTCTGGTACAAAGTTAAATATCGATTATTCTTTGGATGATTTATTAGATGAAGACCAGCAAGAAGAAATTCATGATTATTTTATGGAAGCAGAAACAGATGATATTGAAGAAGCTTTAGAAGAATTTGATGGGGATTATGATGAAGAAGAATTGCGTTTAATGCGTATTAAATTTATTAATGAAGTGGCGAATTAGAGTTTATACTGATATAACTAGTAGGCTACAATTTGGACTTGATTCGTTTTTGGTGTATATTTACATCAAATTATTGAATTATGTCGAGACAAAGCATATCATTTACAAAGCCAAACGATGAATGGCTGAAATCACAAGTGGATAATAGAGAATATTCAAGTAAAAGCGAATTAGTTAACGATTTGATTAGACAAGCACGAAAACAGCAAGTTGAAATTAACTGGATTCGAGCTAAAATTGAAAAAGCTGAAAATAGTGGATTTACCAATGACAGTAAAGAAAGAATTTTAGCCCAATCTAAGTCTTTACTGAATGACTAAATACAAATTGACCAACGAAGCGAAAAATGACTTGATTCGTATTCATCAATATGGAGTTGAAAAATTCGGAATGACCAAAGCAGACAAATACTTTGAGTCCTTTTTTGAATATTTCGATATCATTGCTGAACGACCTTTTTCCTTTGAAGCTGTTGATTATATAAAAAGAGGATACAGACGCTGCGTATGTGGAGTTGATAGTATTTACTTTAAACTCAATGATAATATTGTTGAAATAATGACAATAGTTGGAAGACAAGATTTGAATGAAAAACTATAACGAAATAAAAAAACTGTAGTCAACAACATATATAATTTATTGCTTTATTAGGCTCATTTGCGAAAGTTCTCACGAACTTTCTTTGTCAGTAATTATTTAGTAAATTAGTGCCTAAATTCAAGTAACAAATCATATATAACCAAGTTGTGTTTAATGCGAGAAAAGACTGAACTAACAAAAAAAAAGACGAAAACAATTTAGTTTTCGTCTTTTTTTTTAATAAATTCTCACTGATATTTTTCTAAAAATTTCTTCTGTCTTGCAATCATTTGTTGCCTTAATTTATCAATGTCCACAAAATTACTTCCAAAAAAATCATAATTAAAGAAATTTTTGTTGAAAAGTGAATCTTGAGAAAAAATATCTTCAAACCCTAGATTTTCGAATCCTGAATAGTTTGAGAAAAATCGTGATTTAAAAGATTGCATTAAACTATCTTTATCTGACAATGAGAGATTATCGAACTTATCATTGGAAGACCAAGAATAAATGCTATCGTATCTAATTAAATTTCCGTTTTTATCAAATTCCTTATCAACTTTCCAAGTGCCTTTAGGTTCTTCAACTATAACAGTCTTATTTTCTTCTTTTTCAGCCTTTTTGGTTTCATTTTCTTGTCCTTTACAACTAACGCTTAACAAGCCAACCATTAACAATAAAATATACTTTTTCATCACTTTAGTTTTTAAGTTAAACTTAATTTTGGGTTTGTTATAAATGTTTTTAACAAACCACTAGTTTCTATCATTTTAATCAATCTATTTTGGTGGAACACTTCTGATTTTCGTTTACCATTTTTATACCAAACACATTCCAAGTAATTGTCATTATCAACCAAACCGAATATTGAATCCTTTTTTGGAACATATTGGATAACTTGCATTTTCGGAGAGGTAAGTTTTCTTTTAACTTTTACCCATTCCCCAGATTTAAACTTTCTTGGCATAACAATAAAATTTTAAAGAATTAAACTTATTATTAAGAGGATGCCGAAAAAATCAGCATCCTTCTTAATATTTTACTCTAAAATTTAGTGAAACAATTATGAAATATTGATGCTTCTGGCAGGCTTTTGTTTAGCCTCTTCTTTTTTTGGTAAAAGAATATTTAAAATACCATTATCATAATTTGCATTAATCTTTTCATCGTTTACACTTTCTGGTAAATTAAAGGTTCTTTTGAACGAGGAGTAACTAAACTCTCTACGAGTATAATTTTCTTCCTTATGTTCATTTTCTTCATTTGTTTCCTTAGAAATAGATAATACTTGATTATCAAGGTCAATTTGGAAATCTGATTTCTTTAGACCCGGAACTGCCATTTCAACCATAAAAGCATCAGCAGTTTCTTTAATATTTACTTTAGGCAAAGTAATTCCGGTATTAAAATTTGAAGTGAATACTGATGGTAAATCTCTATTAAAGATGTCATCTAACCAATTTGACAAAGTTGGGAAGTTTTGATTTGAATTGCTGTTCGCTAAACTTCCATTTTTAGGAACAGTTGCTAAATTGCTCATAATTAAAAAATTTAAATTAAACATTATTTCAAATTTGAAACCTTACAATTAAGATTTCAAAAAAAACCTTGCAAACAAAATGCCATTATGAATAAGTGGTTATTTTAGTCAATTTTTGTACATTTAAAAATGAAATTTTGTCATGATTAAGAATAATTAACATATTTACTGCTAAATAAATGACATATTTGCATTTGAGGTTTATATCTAAAACTAGAAAATACTTGTAAAAAATATAAACTGCCGAATTAATTTTTGGGATAAGCACTACATATAACAACGTATATAATTTATTGCTGGTTCTAGACTACTTACGAAAATCTCCGCAGATTTTCTAATCGGTTTTTATTTGCTAAATTTAGTGTTTAAACCACGCAACTTTCCTTACATAACAACGTTGCTAATTAGTTGTTTTTCAATAATTTAGTTGTAGTTCTGATTTTATTAAACAATATTAAGAGAAAGAATTTTAATTATCAATTTCAACAGCCAAATTACTACTACAAAGTAAAAATAGTCAACAACACACCAAAAATAATTGCAATAAACTTCTGTAAGTTAAATTTATGATTTTCAGTACTTTCAAACAATATTATTGTTGAAATATGTAGAAAAACTCCAATAATAAAAGCTGTTATTTCAGTTGTGTAAGTTGTGAAAAAAGGAATTTTATCTCCCAGTAAAACACCTAAAGGACTCATTAATGCAAACGCAATTAAAAAAACAGCAATTATTTTTTTAGAATAGTTAGTTTTAATTAAAAAAGTAGTTAAAACAATAGCAATTGGTATTTTATGTACAATAATTGCCCATAATAAATTGTCATCAGCATTATGAATTGGCAATCCTTCAGAAAAAGCATGCAAACATAAACTTACAAATAACAATTTTGGAAATTTTTTTCCATCAGAATGAATGTGTATATGCCCATGTTCTGCTCCTTTAGAAAAAGACTCTAAAACAGATTGAATAATAATACCGATTAAAATAAAGATTCCTGTTTTTTTATAGGTTGTAGTTTCAGTATAAACCTCTGGCAACAAATGTAAAATGGTAACCGATAATAAATAAGCACCACTAAAAGCCAATAATAATCGAACAATTTTATTAGAAGGTTTTATAATAAAAACCAAAGCAGCACCAATTAAAACAGATGCTATTAAAAGGATGTAACTCATTTAGCAATAATAATTAATCGATCAGAAGTTTTGGCATTATATTCATTTAAATGATAGTTTCCAAAAACATTTGTAATTGTAAAACCAACTTTTTCAAAGAAAGTAGTCATTTTTTCTAAATCTAAATATTTTACTTGTTCTGTAAAAGTATGATTTTCTCCATCAGCAAAAAAGGAGATATGTTTAAAGATAAAACCGTTTTTAATTTCTCTTTTAATGTTAAAAGTAATATTATCAACTGTTTTGGTTTCTTTTATAACTAAATTGAGTTTTACTTTTTCTGCATTTAAAAAGTCAAATACAAAAAAACCACCTTTATTTAAACCTTGCTTAATATTATCAAGTATTAGAATGTCTTCTTTATCATCTTCAAAATAACCAAAGCTTGTAAATAGATTAAAAACAGCATCATATTTATTGTTAAAAGTCTGTCGCATATCATGAACTTTAAAATTTAAAGTATCATTTTCAAACTCCTTCGCAGATTTAATACTGTTTTCAGCTAAATCTCCACCTGTAACTTTGTAGCCTAAAGAATTTAAAAATACAGAATGACGGCCTTTTCCACAAGGTAAATCTAAAATATGCGTTGTTTTGGGCAAGTTTAAAAAAGAAGTAATATTCTTCATAAACAACTGTGCTTCATCATCATTTCTTTCCTTATATAAAGTGTGATAATAAGAAGTATTAAACCAATCTGTAAACCAATCTTTTGTTTTCATAAGTAAATTGAGTCGGTAAAAGTAACTAAATATTACGTTTTTAAAAATGAATTTTTATAAATATAAGTTTACAGTATTTAGTTGCAGCTTTCAATAGCAGTTTTTAGTGCTATTCTGAAAACTGCTACTGTAAACTTATAAGAACTATCAACTTTAAAAATATTTAAGATAAACCTGAAACTATCAACTAAAAACTAACAACAAAAAAACTACATTTGCAATATGAACAGAGATTTTAAAATGACGGCAACAACACTTTTTGGTTTAGAAGGTGTTTTGGCAAAAGAGTTGAAAGAATTAGGAGCCCAAGATATAAAAGAAGGCATTAGAATGGTTTCTTTTAGAGGTGATACTGGTTTTATGTACAAAGCAAACATTGCTTTAAGAACTGCTGTTAGAATTTTAAAGCCTATAAAAGTTTGTAAAATTTACGATGAAGAAGATTTGTATGAGGCGATTCAGAAAATAAAATGGGAAAACTATTTAGAAACTGAAGGTACTTTTGCAATAGGAGCTGTTGTAAACTCTAAAAATTTTACATCAAACTCACATTATATTTCTTTAAAATCTAAAGATGCAATTGCAGATTATTTTAGACATAAATATAGTAAAAGACCTAATGTAGACTTAGATTATCCAGATTTAAAAGTACACATTCATATTCATAAAGAATGGTTGACTGTTTCTTTAGATTCCTCTGGAGATTCTTTACACAAAAGAGGCTACAGAACAGCTACTAATATTGCACCAATTAACGAAGTTTTGGCTGCAGGTATGGTTTTATTATCTGGTTATACTGGTGATGAAAACTTTATAGATCCTATGTGTGGTTCTGGTACAATTTTAATTGAAGCTGCAATGATTGCCAATCATATTCCTGCAAACATCAACAGAAAATTATTCGCTTTTGAGAATTGGAAAGATTATGATGAAGACCTGTATTTTACCATTCAAGAATCTTTATTAAAGAAAATTAGATCTTCTCATTTTAAAATTATGGGGTTTGATAAAGCTCCTTCTGCAGTTCAAAAAGCTCAAGCAAATATAGAAAGTGCTAATTTAGACGAGTTTATTGGTGTGCATCATGTAAATTTTTTCAATTCTAAAAAAGAAGTTTTTGGTAACACTACTATTTTGTTCAATCCTCCTTACGGAGAACGTTTAAATATTGACACAGAAGAGTTTTATAAAAAAATAGGCGATACCTTAAAACATAATTATCCAGGTTCTACTGCTTGGTTAATCACCTCAGATACAGATGCTTTAAAATGTGTAGGTTTAAGAACCTCAAAAAGAATTGCACTTAAAAACGGAGATTTAAACTGTAAGTTTGTAAAGTATGAGTTGTATGAGGGAACTCGTAAGTTTAAAGAACCTAAAGAGGATTCTGAAATTGAAAATGCTACAGAAGATTAGTTGCTATAAAATTTACAGTTAATTATTTTTAGTTGAAGATTATTCTATAATCTTCAACTAAAAATAATCTATTCTATTCTATTCTATACCCACTTTATCAACCACTAATCTTTGTTTTCTGTTAGCAATTCCCCAAGCTGTATGAAAAATTAAACGTGTTCTTTTAGCTAATAAATCGTATTCAATTTTATCTGGTGTATCTGTTGGTTTGTGATAATCTTCATGTGTTCCGTTAAAATAAAAAATGACAGGGATATTGTGTTTTGCAAAGTTATAATGGTCTGATCTGTAGTAAAAACGATTTGGGTCGTTTATGTCATTAAATCGATAGTCTAAATTAATTTGGGTGTATTTTGCATTTATACTGTCAGATACTTGGTGTAATTGTGTACTTAATCTATCAGAACCAATTAAATATACGTAATTAGAATCTGCTTTGTGTAAATCATCAACTCTACCAATCATATCAATATTTAAATTACAAACTGTATTTGCTAATGGAAATATTGGGTTTTCTGTATAATATTTAGAACCTAACAAGCCTTTTTCTTCTCCAGTAACATGTAAAAATAAGATAGATCTTTTTGGGCCTTTACCAGCTTTTTCCGCTTTTTTAAAAGCTGCTGCAATTTCTAAAATTGCCATAGAACCAGAAGCATCATCATCTGCACCATTGTAAACTTGTCCGTTTTTAACACCTTCATGATCTAAATGTGCAGAAATTACAACAATTTCATCTGGTTTTTCAGTCCCTTTTATAAAGCCTAATACGTTTTCAGAATCTTTTAATTTACCCCTTCTAGAATTTTTATTTAAAAATTTTGCGGGTACTTTTTGATAGTAATTATCTGTACCAAAGGCAGAAGCTATATTATTATTTACATAAAAGTCTTTTAAATATTTTACAGCTTTTTTTTGTCCAGGTTCTCCTGTATTTCTTCCTTCAAAAGCATCCGAAGCAAAAATATAAACATGTTCTTTTAACTTTTTAGCGGTTATAGAGGCTGCAAATTTAGATGCAAAATCTTTTGTTAACGCTTTTTTTGAAGTCTTTTTACTAGAGCTACATGCAATAAAAAATAAGAGACCAAAAGTATAAAATAATTGTTTCATTAATTTTTTTAAAAATAATAATTTACTAAAGGTATAAAATTAATTTTTGTTGATTACAAATTGTTGCAAGGTTTTATTAAAATTAACAAGATTTTTAGGAAATAAAATATCAAAAGCATTGTTTGCAATTAACTCAGATGGTTTTCCTGTAAAAAATGTTTTTTCAGTTAAAAGTATAATTTCATCTGCTAACTGAATTGCCAAATTAATTTCATGTGTAGAAATGATGATTGTTTTTTTAGTTTGTAACACTAATTGTTTTAACAAAGAAAATATTTTTATGGTTTGATGCATGTCTAAATGAGCAGTAGGTTCATCTAAAATAATAATTTCGGTGTCTTGTGCTAAGGCTCTTGCAATTAATACTCTTTGCAATTGGCCATCACTTAATTCGTAAAAACGTTTGTTTTTAAGATGTTTAATTTCTGTTTGTGCAATAGCAGTTTCTATTTTTTCAATGTCTTTTTTAGAGAGTGTATCTATCCAATTTGTGTAAGGTTGTCTTCCTAAGGCAATTAGCTCATAAACCGTTAATTGACTTTCTGGCAAACGTTCTGTTAAAACCAGACTTAATTGTTTAGAAAGTTGTTGTTCTGTTAATTTTTCTATTTTTTTTTGGTTGATGTAAACATTCCCTGAAATTGGTTGTTGTACTTTAGAAAGTGTTCTTAATAAAGTAGATTTTCCAATTCCGTTTTTTCCTAAAACAGTTACTAACTTTCCTTTTTCAATGTCTAAATTGATGTTTGAAGCTACAATTTTAGGTGTTTTTTTATGCTGATAACCTATAGATAGATTTTCAGTTTTAAGGATGATATGTTTGTTTTCTTTCACAGAGCTTCACAGAGTTTGTTCACAGAGTTTCACAGATAATATTTAATTATATTAGTTTTAAAGTTTTCACTCTAAAACTATGTTTTCTATGTTTCTATGGGGGCATTTTTTTCATTTTAAACAAATATCCGTTTTTTTCTAACCAATAACCAAATTACAATAGGAGCTCCAAATAAGGAAGTTATTGCATTAATTGGCAACGTAAATTCGCTTGTTGGTAATTGAGCAATACCATCACAAATTAATAAAACAATTGCACCAATAATGGCAACTGCAGGGATTAATATTTTATGATTAGAACTAAAAAACAACATTTTTGCGATATGAGGTACTGCCAAACCCACAAAAGCAATTGGGCCAGAAAAAGCAGTAATAACACCTGTTAAAACACTTGTAATTAACAAAATAACATTCCTGCTTTTTTTAATATTAATTCCTAAACTTTTGGCGTAATTTTCTCCTAACAGCAAACTGTTTAAAGGTTTTATAACTGCAATTGTACTTAGAATACCAAAAGTATAAATAATAGCAAAAACGCTAATTTCATTCCAAGATAAATTACCCAAACTACCAAAAGACCAAAATAAATATTGTTGTATTTGAGCAGCTTCACTAAAATAGGCTAATACACTAATAATTGAAGCTGTTAAACTACCAAACATCAATCCAATAATTAAAATAGACATGGTGTTTCTTACCTTATTTGCAGCAATAATTACTGCTAATAACACTAAAAATGATCCTAAACTAGCTGCAATTGGTAAAGACCAGTTAGATAAAGTATCTGTTAAAAAAAAACCACCAAAAATAGAAGACCCTAAGATTAAAAGAGCAACACCTAAACTTGCACCAGAAGAAATACCCAACACAAAAGGGCCTGCCAAAGGATTTTTAAATAAGGTTTGCATTAACAAACCACAAATAGACAAACCAGAACCCACTAATATTGCAGTAATTGCTTTTGGGATTCTAAAATTTATAATAATGGTTTCCCAACTATCTTTAGCAACATTACCACCAAAAATACTACTAAAAATATCTTTAAACGGAATAGAAACCGACCCAAAACTAATGTTTAAAAAGAATAAAGTTATCAGTAAAACTGATAAAAAAATAAAATGTTTTGTGTAGGATTTGTTTTCCATTCAGTAAAATAGACCTCGCAGGTTTTTAAAATCTGTGAGGTCTTATAATTTATTTATATTCTTTTAAAAAAGCAACTAACTTCTGTATTGCAATGCCTCTATGAGAAATTTTATTTTTTTCTTCTTGCGTCATTTCTGCAAAAGATTTTTCAAATCCTTTAGGTTTAAAAATAGGATCGTAACCAAAACCTTTTTCTCCTTGTTTTTTGGTTAAAATATCGCCTTTACAAATTCCTTCAAAATGAAATTCTTTATCATTTATATTAAGAGCAATAGCAGTTCTAAATTGTGCTTTTCTATTTGTTTTACCCTCTAAATCTTCTAATAATTTATCCATATTATTTTCAGAATTAGCAGGTTTTCCAGCAAAACGAGCAGAATAAACTCCGGGTTTTCCTTTTAAACTTTCTACTTCTAAGCCAGTATCATCAGCAAAACAATTATACTTATAATTCTTAGTAATATAGTCTGCTTTTAATTGTGCATTGCCTTCTAAAGTGGTTTCTGTTTCTTCAATTTCATCAAAACAATCAATGTCTTTTAAACTCAATAATTCTATAGAACTTGGTAACATTTCTTGTACTTCTTTTAGTTTGTTAAGATTGTTTGTAGCAAAAACGAGTTTCATTTTATGTGCATAAAGTATTAAAGGACAAAGTTACAAAAGATAAGACACGAATTTCACAGATTTCATGGATAAAAAATACAACGATTCCACAAAGATTTCTCTTCCCTTAAGAAAGAATAGGATGGGCTTTAGGATTTTTATTCATGATGATAAGGTTCATTCTTTAAAATAGTAAAACCTCTGTACAATTGTTCTACAATAAAAAGACGAATCATTTGATGCGAAAATGTCATTTTAGATAATGATATTTTACCAGTAGATTTTTTATAAACCGCCTCAGAAAAACCATAAGGTCCACCAATTACTAAAACCAATTGTTTAATACCAGAATTCATTTTTTTTTGAAGATATTTAGAAAATTCAATAGAAGTATAGTGTTTTCCCTTATCGTCTAACAAAACTAAATTGTCTGTGTTTTGTAATTTAGATAAAAGGAGTTCGCCTTCTTTTTCTTTTTGTTGAACTTCAGATAAATTCTTCACATTTTTAATATCTGGTATAATTTCTAACTCAAACTTTATATAATGTTTCAATCGGTTTTGATATTCACTAATTAATTGAATTAAGTTTTTATTGTCTGTTTTACCAATGGCAAGTAATTTAATTTTCATGTTTCAAAATTACGAATTATGAATTAAGTATTACTAATTTTTAACGTAATTGATCATTCGTAATTCATAATTAAAATGTTATTTTTACATCAGAATTAAAAACCATTTATGATTTCAGAAGCACAATTTCAAAAAGAATTAGATTTAATTATAAAAAATGCCATTAGAGAAGATATTGGAGATGGAGATCATACCTCACTTTCTTGTATTCCTGCTAATGCAACAGGGAAAGCAAAATTATTGGTAAAAGATGATGGAATTATTGCTGGAGTTGAATTTGCAAAACAAGTTTTTAATTATGTTGATGCTGATTTACACGTAGAAACCTTTATAAATGATGGCGAAAAAGTAAAGTTTGGCGATGTTGTTTTTTATGTTTCAGGAAAATCACAATCTATTTTAATGGCGGAACGTTTGGTTTTAAACGCCATGCAAAGAATGAGTGCAATTGCAACCAAAACTGCTTTTTTTGCTGATTTATTAAAAGGAACAAAAACAAAAGTTTTAGATACCAGAAAAACAACACCAGGAATTAGAGCTTTAGAGAAATGGGCTGTAAAAATAGGAGGAGGAGAAAACCATCGTTTTGCTTTGTATGATATGGTGATGATTAAGGACAATCATATTGATTTTGCGGGTGGAATTACTGCTGCAATTACAAAAACAAAGCAATATTTAGCAGATAAAAATATAGATATTAAAATTATTGTAGAAGCTAGAAGTTTAGAAGAAATTAAAGAAATACTATCAAACGAAGGTGTTTACAGAATTTTAATTGACAATTTTAATTATGAAGATACTAAAACTGCAGTTGCTTTAATTGGTAATACTTGTTTGACAGAATCTTCTGGCGGAATTAATGAAGAAACCATCAGAAAATACGCAGAATGTGGTGTCGATTTTATTTCTTCTGGTGCATTAACACATTCTGTTTATAATTTAGATTTGAGTTTAAAAGCGGTTTAAAATAATTTCCAGTTTAAGGTTTCATTACAAATTATCTGTCATTTATGCTTATGTAAGAATTACAGATAGTTTGTAAATAATTATATAGTCAGCAAAGAGTTTTCTAAAATTGATGTACCAAAACAGAAAAAAAGAGAATATGATAAATGTATTTTTAATAGTTAATATCGAATGAATTATCTAGTTAAATATCTGTTTTTTAGTTAATTATTTTTAAAAAGTAAATAATATTTTTTTCTGTTTTTAATAAGATTTATTTTACCAAAGCCAATTGAATTCGTTTCCTAATTACATCAACCTCTAAAACTTTTACAATAATTTGTTGTTGTAAATTTACAATGGCATTTACATCTTTTACAAAAGTATCTGATAAATTAGAAACGTGTATTAAGCCACTTTCTTTGATGCCAACATCCACAAAACAACCAAAATTGGTAATGTTATTGACAATGCCTGGTAATAGTTGTCCAATTCTTAAATCGGAAATTGTTTTGATGTTTTTATCAAAAGAAAATACTTTTGCTTTTTCTCTGGGGTCTAAACCTGGTTTTTCTAGTTCTTTAACAATATCTTGTAAAGTAGGCAAACCAATGGTTTCTGTTGTGTAATTTTTAAGATTAATTTTTTGAATCAATTCTTTATTACCAATAAATTCTGAAACTTTTTTATGATTATCTTTTGCAATTTTATCAACCAAAGCATAACTTTCTGGATGCACAGCAGAATCATCTAATGGATTTTTGCCGTTTTTAATTCTTAAAAAACCAGCTGCTTGTTCATAAGCTTTTCCGCCTAAACGAGGCACTTTTTTAACTTCATTTCTAGAAGAGAAAGAACCATTTTCGTTTCTGTAATTCACGATATTTTCTGCCAATTTTGATCCAATTCCAGAAACATAACTTAATAAAGATTCACTAGCAGTATTTATGTTTACACCAATGGTATTTACACAACTTTGTACAGTTTGGTCTAAAGAATTTTTTAGTTTTGTTTGATCTACATCATGCTGATATTGCCCAACTCCAATTGATTTGGCATCAATCTTAACCAACTCTGCCAAAGGATCTTGCAGACGTCTACCAATTGATACAGAACCTCTAACTGTAACATCGTAATTTGGGAATTCATCTCTTGCAATTTTTGATGCCGAGTAAATTGAGGCTCCAGCTTCACTTACCACAAACACATCTACAGAATGTTTAAATTCAATTTTTTTAACCAATTGTTCAGTTTCTCTAGAAGCTGTTCCATTTCCAATGGCAATTGCTTCAATTTTATGAGCATCTACTAAAAAACTAATTTTTTTAATGGCTTCTAATTTCTGGTTTTGAGGTTCGTGAGGAAAAATGTTTTCATTGTGTTCTAATTCTCCTTGTGCATTTAAGCAAACTACTTTACAACCAGATCTAAAACCAGGGTCTATAGCCAAAATTCTTTTTTCTCCCAAAGGAGCTCCTAAAAGTAATTGTTTAAGATTTTTAGAAAATACCATAATAGCCTCTTCATCTGCTTTTTCTTTGGCAAGAGATAGTCTTTCATTAGACAAAGAAGGATATAGCAAACGTTTAAAAGCATCTTTAATTGCCAGTTCAATTTGCTCAGAACATTCGTTTTGAGAACGGATAATTCTGTTAGCTAGTCTATGTAAAATTCTTTCAGAATCAATTTCTATTTTTAAACGAATAAAACCTTCCTTTTCTGCTCTTAAAATAGCCAACAATCTATGAGATGGAATTCTACTTAAAGATTCACTCCAATCAAAATAATCTTTAAATTTTTGTGCTTTTTCTAAATCTTTTTCCTTTTTGATAACTTTTGATGAAATAATTGCATATTTTTCTAATTCTCTACGAATCGTATTTCTAATATCCGTTCTTTCATTAATCCATTCTGCAATAATAAAACGAGCACCTTCTAGAGCAACTTCTATAGTTTCAACTTCGTTGGATGTATATTTTGAGGCTGTATGTTCTAAATCTCTAATATTCTGACTCATGATCATTTTTGCCAACGGTTCTAAACCTTGTAAACGAGCAGTTTCTGCTTTTGTTTTTCGTTTTTTCTTAAAAGGCAAATACAAATCTTCTAAAGAAATAATGTCTTTAGAATCACTTACTTTTTCTTTTAATTCTGATGTAAGAACACCTTGCTCTTCCAAAGCTTTTAAAATCGCTTTTTTACGTTTTTCTAAGCTCTCAAAAAGTTCTTTAAATTTTACAATTTCGCCAATTTGAACTTCATCTAAATTACCAGTCATTTCCTTTCTGTACCTGCTTATAAAAGGAATAGTAGCATCTTCATTTAAAAGAGAAATAGTATTTTCTACAGATTTAGCTGAAAGTTGGGTTTGCTGAATTATATATTGAAGGATTTGCATTTTATAATTTGAATTTTTATTGAAAAAAAGAAACCTCATAAAGTAAATTTATGAGGTTGTAAATATAGTTTTAATATTGAAATATTAAGAGATTACTTTCTCAAAAGCCAATCTTTTTGCGTTATAACTGGTGTAAATAATGCCACAATATTTGTACCCTAATTTTTTAATTAAAGATTGCATTCCAAGATTATCTTTATGAGTATCAATCTTTAAACTTTGTATGCTTTTATTTTTTAATTGCTGATGAAACTCATCAAAAAGAAACGTTGCCAAACCAAATTGTCTAAATTCTTTTTTGATTGCCATTCTATGAATTACACCATAAGTTTCATCTTCAGCAATCAACCAATTTCCTTCTAAAATGGTTTTGTAAGTTGGTTCTTTTCTAAGGGTAAACATAGAAGTTGCTATAATTAGATTTTCATCATTTATAACTACATAACTTTCATCTTTTTTGATATCGTTTTCTACTTGTGCTGCATTTGGATATCCATTTTGCCACTGATCTATATTTTGAGACGCTAAATATTGTTTTGCATCTTCAATAATGATCATAATATGTGGAATATCATCAAAAGTAGAAAGTCTAATTTTCATCAGAATTATATCATCTTAAAATCTAACAATAACTCTCCATTTACAGAACACTGTAATTGATCTCCTTTAAAGATTTCTCCTTTCCCCAAAGCAGGAGTTCCTGTAAAAATTAAATCTCCAGGTTGTAGAGTCATATATTTAGATATAAAAACAATAATATCAGCAAAATCGTTAATCATATAAGCTGTATTACTTTTTTGTTTTTCAATTCCGTTAATTTTTAAATCGAAATCAATATCCCCTAAATTATAATCACTAATTGGTTTAAAACTAGATATTGGTGCAGCACCATCAAACCCTTTGGCAAACTCCCAAGGATGTTTTGTTTCTCTAGCGTCTTTTAAAATATCAGTTGCTGTATAATCTATACCAACAGCAATTTCAGATATATAAGAATTAGCATCCTCTTTAGAGATGTTTTTACCTTCTTTACCAATTTTTACAACTAATTCTACTTCGTAAATTAATTCGTTGGTAATGCTACTTGGGTAGGCTACATCACAATTAACAGCTAAACTAGATTCAGGTTTAGAAAAAATGAATTTTTTACCTTTCTTTTTTTCTGATATGTCTTTTAAATCAGTAACATAATTGCTTCCTATTCCTAATATTTTCATTTTAAATTTGTTTTAATTTGTTAAGTGAATTTAATGAAAAATCCATCAAAAAATATATTTTTGATGGATTTATATTTTATATAAAAATTTATTTTAAGCCTCTACTTTTTCAGTTTTAGAAAAATCAACAACAACTTGATTGTGTAAAATATCTGCTATGGTTTGTCTTTTTCTAATTAAGTAATCTTTGCCTTTATACACCATCACTTCTGCAGGAATATAACGTGAGTTGTAGTTAGACGCCATAGAAAAACAATACGCACCTGCATTATGGAAACATAATACATCTTCTTCAGAAATTTCTGCAATTCTTCTATTAGATGCAAAGGTATCCGTCTCACAAATATAACCAACTACAGAGTAATAACGATCTCTTCCTTCTGCATTAGAAATGTTTGTAATATGATGATAAGAATTGTACATCATTGGTCTTACCAAATGATTAAAACCAGAATCTACATGTGCAAAAACGGTAGAAGTAGTTTGTTTAACCACATTTACTTTTGCTAAAAAAGAACCAGCCTCAGAAACTAAAAACTTACCAGGCTCAAACATTAACGTAATGTCTTTGCCATAATCTTTACAAAATTCATCAAATCTTTCTGATAATTGTACGCCTAATTGCTCAATATCTGTAGAAATATCTCCTTCTTTGTAAGGTACTTTAAATCCGCTTCCAAAATCTATAAAATCGATGTTTTTAAATTGCTTAGCAACATCAAATAAAATATCAGATGCACGTAAAAAAGTATCGATATCTAAAATATCAGAACCTGTGTGCATGTGAATACCATTGATATTCATGCCTGTATTTTCTACAACTCTTTTGATATGAGGAACTTGATGAATTGAAATTCCGAATTTAGAATCGATATGTCCAACAGAAATTTTAGAATTTCCTCCAGCCATAATATGTGGATTGATACGCACACAAACAGGAATATTTGGGTGTTTTTGTCCAAATTGCTCTAAAATAGAAAGGTTGTCAATATTAATTTGAACGCCTAATTTAGCCACTTCTTCAATTTCTGATAAAGAAACACCATTTGGCGTATAAATAATATTTTTAGGGTCAATACCAGTTGTTAAACACAATTGTACTTCTTGGTAAGAAACAGTATCTAAACCTGCACCTAGATTCTTTAAAAACTTTAATATGTTGATGTTAGAGAGTGCTTTTACAGCATAGTTTAATTTTAAACTTTTAACATTGCTAAAAGCATTTGTTAATCGATTATATTGCGATTCAATTTTATCTGTATCGTAAACATATAAGGGACTTCCGTATTTGTTTGCTAATTTTATAAGTTGTGCGTTTTCCACTTTATTTTAATTTATAATAAAGTTCAAAAGTAATACAATTGTTCAGTAATTAATCATTTGTTTAAAAATACAACATATTGTTTTTTTTTGTGATTTTTTACAAAGCCTACAAGCTTTATTCTATGGGTAATATGCAAAAAAGCCAAAAGCTAAACCTCTAAAGCTTTTAGCTGTTTTTTCGTTAAAATCATGTTGATAACTAATTAGGAAAGCTATTCCTTTTTTAAGCCTTAAATCTTACTTTTACAAATACATCAAACCTAATAGCTGTAAGCATTTTTATGAGTAAAGAAACAAAATATACAGAAGATAATATTAGATCTTTAGACTGGAAAGAGCATATTAGAATGCGTCCAGGAATGTACATTGGTAAGTTAGGAGATGGTTCTTCTGCAGACGATGGAATTTATATTTTGGTAAAAGAAGTTTTAGATAATTCTATTGATGAATATGTGATGGGTGCAGGTAAAACCATCGAAATTTCTATTCAAGGAAGTAAAGTTACAGTTAGAGATTATGGACGAGGAATCCCTTTAGGAAAAGTAGTTGACGTAGTTTCTAAAATGAATACTGGTGGTAAGTATGATTCTAAGGCTTTTAAAAAATCTGTGGGTTTAAATGGTGTTGGTACCAAAGCTGTAAATGCACTTTCGTCTTATTTTAGAGTAGAATCTTCTAGAGAAGGAAAATCTGCCTCTGCAGAATTTAGTCAAGGAAATTTAGAAAATGAAGAATTTTTAGAAGAAAGTTCTCGTAGAAAAGGAACCAAAGTTCAGTTTATTCCTGATGAAATTATTTTTAAAAACTACAAGTTTAGAAATGAATATGTAGCAAAAATGTTGAAAAATTATGTGTATTTAAACCCAGGTTTGACCATAATTTTTAACGGAGAAAAGTTTTTCTCAGAAAACGGATTGAAAGATTTATTGGAAGATAACAACAATAAAGAAGACATGTTGTATCCAATAATTCATTTAAAAGGAGATGATATAGAAGTTGCTATAACACATAGCAAAACACAATATTCAGAGGAATACCACTCTTTTGTAAATGGGCAACACACAACACAAGGAGGTACACACCAATCTGCTTTTAGAGAAGCAGTTGTAAAAACCATTCGTGATTTTTACGGAAAGAATTTTGAAGCTTCAGACATTAGAAAATCTATTATTTCTGCAATTGCTATAAAAGTAATGGAACCCGTTTTTGAAAGTCAGACTAAAACAAAATTAGGTTCTACAGATATGGGAGGCGATTTACCTACTGTTAGAACTTATATTAACGATTTTCTAAAAACCAAATTAGATAACTTTCTACATAAAAACCCAAATGTTGCAGACAAGCTACAAAAGAAAATTGTACAAGCAGAAAAAGAACGAAAAGAATTATCTGGCATACGAAAACTAGCAAAAGATAGAGCTAAAAAAGCGAGTTTACATAATAAGAAATTACGCGATTGTAGAATTCATTTGGGTGATATTAAAAAGGATAATTATTTAGATACTACTTTATTTATTACAGAGGGAGATTCTGCTTCTGGTTCTATAACAAAATCTAGAAATGTAAATACACAAGCCGTTTTTAGTTTAAAAGGAAAGCCTTTAAACTCCTTTGGATTAAGTAAAAAAATTGTGTACGAAAATGAGGAATTCAACCTTTTACAGGCCGCTTTAAATATAGAAGATGGTTTAGAAGACTTACGTTATAATAATATTGTAATTGCTACAGATGCAGATGTAGATGGAATGCATATTAGGTTATTATTAATTACATTTTTCTTGCAATTTTTTCCAGAATTGATAAAAGAAGGTCATTTATTTATTTTAGAAACACCTCTTTTTAGAGTTAGAAATAAAAAACAAACTTTTTATTGTTATTCTGATGAAGAGAAGCGTGAAGCGATAGAAAAGTTAAGAGGAAAACCAGAAATAACGAGATTTAAAGGTTTGGGTGAAATTTCACCAAACGAATTTGTGCATTTTATTGGAGATGATATTAGATTAGATCCAGTAATGTTAGACAAAGAAATGTCTATTGAACAAATGTTACAGTTTTATATGGGGAAAAATACACCAGATAGACAGAAATTTATTATTGAGAATTTAAAGGTGGAGTTGGATTATGTGGAGGAGGAAGTCTAATCCTATCCTAAATCCTTTCCAAAGGAAAGGACTTTTAGCAAGTTTGTGGAATTGGAGGTGCCAAATTGACTCCTCCAAATCATATATAGACCTCACAGGTTTTCAAAACTGGTGAGGTCTGAAACACGAAAATCTTGAGGTCGCAATTTGCGTCGTCAAGATTTAAATAAAAGTTTAAGGTGCCAAATTGTCTCCTTAAAATTTAAGTTAAAGTAAAATTGGAGGTCGCAATTTGTGACCTCCAATTAAAAAAACAACTTGAGGAGCCAATTTGGTGCCTCAAGATTATAAAAAATGAAAGAAGAAGAAAATTTAATAATTCCTGATGAAATAATATCTAATAAAATCTATTTGATTCGGAATCAAAAGGTAATGTTAGATAGAGATTTAGCAGATTTGTATCAGGTCGAAACAAGAGTTTTAAAACAAGCAGTTAAAAGAAACTTAAATCGTTTTCCAGAAGATTTTATGTTTGAATTGACTAAAAATGAATTTGAAAATTGGAGATCACAATTTGTGACCTCCAATTCTGATAAGATGGGTTTACGTTATGCTCCAATGGTTTTACAGAGCAAGGAGTTGCAATGTTATCTAGTGTTTTAAATAGTGATAAAGCAATTGCAGTAAATATTAAAATTATTAGAATATTTACTAAAATGCGTGATTTATTAAATGATAATTTAAGTTTACGATTAGAAATTGAAGACATTAAAAAGAAAATGAACAATCACGATAAAAATATAGAATTGGTATTTTCTTATTTGGATGAATTGGTTGAACGAAAAGAAGAGAAAAAAGAAAGAACACAAATAGGTTATAAAAAAGTTAAAGATTAAAACAAATAGTTGGCAAACAAGCTTGCGTTAGGGATTGAACGGTTTGTTTGAGCTCTTACGCTTTTTAGCGTAAAGCGAGTAGTGAAAGCCCGACCTTTAGGTAACGCCCAAATAATAAATAATTAAACGATTAAACAGTTAAACGTTTTTTTTAATGAGTGAAGAAACAAACGAACACGAACACGAAGAAGAATTAACAAACGAAGGAGAACAATTAGATTCGCCCCAAGAAGAGACCATTACCAAAGTTACAGGCATGTACAAAGAGTGGTTTTTAGATTATGCTTCGTATGTAATTTTAGAAAGAGCAGTGCCTTCTTTAGAAGATGGTTTAAAGCCAGTTCAAAGAAGAATTATGCATTCTATGAAAGATTTAGATGATGGACGTTACAATAAAGTAGCAAATATTGTTGGGCACACTATGCAGTATCATCCTCATGGAGATGCTTCTATTGCAGATGCAATGGTGCAAATTGGGCAGAAAGAATTGCTAATTGATATGCAAGGAAATTGGGGTAATATCTTAACAGGAGATAGAGCTGCAGCCTCTAGATATATTGAAGCTAGACTTTCTAAATTTGCTTTAGATGTTGTTTTTAACCCCAAAACTACAGAATGGAAACTGTCTTATGATGGACGTAGAAAAGAACCGATTGATTTACCTGTAAAATTTCCATTGTTGTTGGCTCAAGGAGCAGAGGGAATTGCAGTTGGGTTATCTACCAAAATATTGCCACATAATTTTATTGAGTTAATAGATGCTTCCATTAAATATTTAAAAGGCAGAAGTTTTAAAATTGTACCCGACTTTTTAACAGGAGGAATTGCAGATTTTACGAATTATAATGATGGAAAAAGAGGAGGAAAGGTTCGTATTCGTGCAAAAATTTCTCAATTAGATAAAAAGACGTTGGTTATCACAGAAATTCCTTTTTCTACAACCACAACTTCTTTAATTGATAGTATTTTAAAAGCCAACGATAAAGGGAAGATTAAAATTAAAAAGATTGAAGATAATACAGCAGCAGAAGTAGAGATTTTAGTGCATTTGCCACCAAATGTATCGCCAGATAAATCGATTGATGCTTTGTACGCATTTACCAATTGCGAAACTTCTATATCTCCTTTAGCTTGTACAATTCAAGATAATACTCCTGTTTTTGTTGGAGTTTCAGACATGCTAAAACATTCTACAGATTTAACTGTTGAATTGTTGAAAAAAGAGTTAGAAATTCAGTTAAATGAATTGGAAGAGCAATGGCATTTTTCTTCTTTAGAAAGAATTTTTATAGAAAATAGAATTTATAGAGATATAGAAGAAGAAGAAACCTGGGAAGGTGTAATTGAAGCCATAGATAAAGGTTTAAAACCACATATTAAACACTTAAAACGTGCTATAACTGTTGAAGATATTACACGTTTAACAGAAATTAGAATCAAGAAAATTTCTAAATTTGATATTGATAAAGCGAAACAATTTATAGAAAGTTTAGAAGAAAAAATTGCAGTTGTAAAAAATCATTTAGCCAATTTAATTGAGTTTGCAATCGATTATTTTAAGCGTTTAAAAGAAACCTATGGCAAAGGAAAAGAACGTAAAACAGAAATAAGAATTTTTGATGACATTGTAGCGTCTAAAGTTGCCATGAACAATGCAAAATTGTATGTAAATAGAGCAGAAGGCTTTATTGGAACCTCTTTAAAAAGAGACGAATTTGTTACAGATTGTTCTGATATTGACGATATTATTATTTTTAGAAAAGATGGTGTAATGACAGTTACTAAAATAGATGCTAAAACATTTGTTGGTAAAGATATAATACATGTAGCTGTCTTTAAAAAGAAAGACAAAAGAACAGTGTATAATTTTATGTATAGAGATGGTACAAAAGGTACATCTTACATGAAACGTTTTAACGTTACCTCTGTTACTCGTGATAAAGAGTATGACTTAACCAATGGTAGTAAAGGTTCTGTAGTGCTTTATTTTTCTGCAAACTTAAATGGAGAAGCAGAAGTTGTAACTGTAAACTTAAGATCTAACGGACGAATTTTGAAGTTGAAATTTGATATAGATTTTGCTGATTTATCTGTAAAAGGGAGAGCTGTTAGAGGAAATGTAATTACAAAATATGCTATAAAATCGATTGAATTTAAAGCAGAAGGAGTGTCTACTTTAAAACCACGTAAAATTTGGTTTGATGATGCTGTGCAACGTTTAAATGTTGATGAAAGAGGCGAGTTGTTAGGCGAATTTAGAGCAGAAGATAAATTATTAATTATTACTCAAAGTGGAAAAGCAAAGGCTGTAAAGCCAGATGTAGCAATGCATTTTGAAGATGATATGATTGTTTTAGAAAAATGGAAACCTAACAAACCTATTTCTGCAATTTATTTTGATGGAGAAAAAGAACGTTATTACATTAAACGTTTTTTAATTGAAACAGCAGATAAAGAGGAGATTATTATTACAGAACATCCTAAAAGTCAATTAGAGATTGTATCTACAGATTACAGACCTGTTGCAGAAATTCAATATTCTAAAAGAAGTATTGAAAATGAGGAAGTAAATTTAGAGGAATTTATTGCTGTAAAAGGAATTAAAGCATTAGGAAACCAATTAACGACAGAGAAAATAAAGCAAGTCAACTTATTGGCATCGTTACCTTTTGATGAACCTGTAGAAGAAACATCCGAAGAAATGGAAGTGGTGGATGAAGAAGTGATTCAGGATAAATTGCCACTTGAAGTACCAGAAGTTGAAGTTAAAAAACCAGTTTTAGAAGAACTTTCTGCCGAAGAAAAAGCAAAAAGGGTTTTACAAAAATCAATTGCTAAAAAGAAAGCAGAAGAGAAGAAAAAGGATGATGATAGTCAAGCGAAGTTGTTTTAAAAATTATTAAATGAAAATTAAACATATTTATATTTTATTATCAGTAGTAGGTATTTGTTATACTTGGTATTATAACATCCAGTGGTTTCAAACTGCAGAAAATCCTACTTTTTTAAATTTTATGAATGATGCTCAAATAAATTTTGCAGGCAAGTCTTTTGGGGCAGATTTAACCGTTGTTGTTTTTACTTTTTTTGCATTTATGATTCCAGAATCTTTGCGTTTAAAAATTAAGTTTTGGTGGATTTTAATTCCGTTAACATTTTTAATTGCAATTGCATTTACTTTTCCATTGTTTTTATATATGAGACAAATTAAGTTAGAAAAACTAATAACTAAGAAATTAAATTAATAGGTTTAATCTTTTGAAATTAATTTAGAATTAAACATTATTAGGCATTAATTAAATTTATAAAATAAAAATAATTTTATTTTTGATAAGATAGCTTGGTTTTTAGACTATTTAAAACGCTTTTTTGAAGGTTTGTTGTGTTGTTTTTTTTTTTTTTTTTTTGAAACGATTGTTCTGAATAAATTAATTATTAGGATGATTAAAATTTCGTATTTATTTATGTTTAAGTAACTTAATTTTTTCGTACAATAAACCTAAACCTATTGAAATGATTGGTTAGTAATTGAATTTAAACTGTTGTCTTGAAATATATAGGGATTCTGCAATTATTTCATCAAAAAACAGTATTTGAAAATTTTAAGTAAGAATATTACTCTTAAGTTTGCAACAAAATAATTTGTCATTCCTGCGAAAGCAGGAATCTATATTAACCAACTAAATTTAAAAACGACATCACAAAAAAATTACTTCATCTTCTCAAAGAAAGTCAATTTATAATTTGGTAATAACTCATTATTTGTAATTTTAATAATATCCTTTAAAACCAAATCGGGTCTTGTAGGTGCTAATTCATAAAAAATAACGCCACCAGTTTTTCCTTTTTTGGTTGAAGGAGTGTAGATGTTATTATTTTTAAAAGCATCAAATTGATTATAAATTTGATTGCTTTGTAATAATTGTTCTTTGGATGAAAAATATCCAGGAGAAATCCAAAAATCAGCATTTTTAGCTTTCTCAAAAACACTTTCAAAACTTAAAGATAAACTTCCTTTTCCCTCAGAATTTTTCCATAAATAAGAAACATTTGCATCTTTTAAAAATTGAGCCATAAAACTTTTACCAGCAGGTAAATTCCAAATGTCTTTGCTCATAATTGCACCAGATAAAATAGTTGGTTTTTTTGTTGATTTTAAAGCTGTTTTTTTAGCATCTAAGTAATCAGCTTCAATGGTTTTAAAAATACGATCAGCTTGTTTTTCTTTATCAAACAAAACACCAAAAAATTTAATCCATTCTGCTCTGCCTAAAGGCGTTTTTTCTAACCAATCTCCGTTATAAATTACATCAATGCCTGCTTTTTTTATGGTAGTTAAACTTTTATCAGCTGCAGAAACACTAAAGCCAACCACTAATTCTGGCTGTAAATCCAATAATATTTCTGTATTTAAAGCATTTTCTTTTCCTATTTCTTTGATTTTACCTGCATCAATTAATTTTCTTGTTTTTTCTGATGAAACATATTTTGAATGCGGGAAACCAATAATTGAAGCCTCTTCTTTCAATAATTCAACCATTGGAATGTGTGTTGTAGAAGTAACTATAATTTTTTGAATAGGAGTAAAGAGGGTATTTGTAGATTTTTTTTCTTTAGGATTTCTTTTTTTGATAACATACTCAAAAGTTTCATCAAAATTTTGATACGCAGCTTTTATAATTAGTTTTTTAGTTCCGTTTTCTGTAATAATGTCAAAACCTTTAGCATATTTAATGTTACTTGTTGAAAAGGTTTTTTTATCAACTTTTATAGCTTCTTTTTTACAAGAAATTATCAATAAAAAATAGACGCATAAAAATAAAGTGTATATAAGTTTTTTCATCAAAAATAAATAAACAACAATATTACAAAAACGTTTTGTTATACCAATTTTAAAACTACATTTGCAGCGAATTTTGGTTTTGATGTAATACATCATTTTACATTAAATTAAAAGGGAATCTGGTTAAAATCCAGAACTGTTCCCGCAACTGTAAGTTTATGCTAAACATAGTTTAGTACCTTATAAAGGATGTTATTTATTCTTTAGCCACTGTTTAATTACTGATACAAATTCAGTATAAATGGGAAGGCAAATAACATAAAAACAAGTCAGGAGACCTGCCACTTTTCAAGATGTAAAAACTTTCGGGATAAAAGTTTATGTACAATTTAGGAGCTTTCTTGTACACATAATTTACCTGATTTATTGTAAATCAAATTTATTTAAAATGAAAAAACAATTATTTATTGTTAGTGTATTGGCATGTAGTTTTGTCAGCACAAATCTTTTTGCACAAAAAAAAGAAAAGCAAAAAGAAAAAGTAGAAATCTTGAATGAAGTTGTAGTTACTGCAACAAAATTTGCCACCAACAAAAAAAATATAGGTAAAGTTGTACATAAAATCACTCAAGAAACCATTAAAAATAGTCAAGGAAAAACAGTTGTAGACTTATTAAAC
Source organism: uncultured Polaribacter sp. (assembly GCF_947497695.1). Classification (GTDB taxonomy): domain Bacteria; phylum Bacteroidota; class Bacteroidia; order Flavobacteriales; family Flavobacteriaceae; genus Polaribacter. The sequence goes on from NZ_CANMHM010000003.1 coordinate 148,646, forward strand.
GATGTTCCAGGAGTTGAAATTAATGGTAATTTTAGTACAAAGGGGCAAAATTTAGGGTATTATATTAGAGGAGGTAGAAACAGACAAGTGGCTATTTTAATTAATGGGGTTTCTGTAAACGACCCATCTTCCTTTAATGGCGATTTTGATTTACGTCAAATAGATATCAACCAAATTGAAAGCATTGAGGTTTTAAAAGGAGCGTCATCTACTTTATATGGTACAGGTGCAGCAACTGGTGTTATTAACATTCTATTAAAAAAGGCTTCAAAAAAGCAATTTGCAGGTACTTTTAATTCTTCTTTAGGTACAAATTCTTCTGTTGAGGATACTGAAATTTTTGGTGATGAATTTGCTACCAGTTTTAATTTTAATGGAACTTTAAATAAAATAGACTACTTAGTTGCTTTAAATCGAACAGATTCAAGAGGTTTATCATCATTAGAAAGCACTACAGAAACATTATTTGAAGAAGATAATTTTACAAGACAAAATGTATTATTAAATTTAAATTATAGCATTACTGATCAATTTAATTTAAGTGTTTTTTCAAGTTATGACGAGTTTTCAACTGATTTTGATGGTTTTTCTGTAGATGCAAACAATAACTTAGAAAGTATTCAAAAAAGAATGGGTATAAATGCTGACTATAAATACAATAAAGGAACGTTAAAAGTAAGAACTTTTTATACTGATATTGATAGAAATCAAACTCCTTCAGCAGATTTTTTTAATGGAAATGTATATGGTTTTGATGTCTATAACAACTACAAATTTAATAATGTGTATTCATTTTTAGCTGGTTTTACTTCTCAATATCAAGATATGACTCAAAAAACCGCATTTAGTACTATTGAAGAAGGAACAGGAAAACAACATTTTTACGATCCTTATGTATCATTAAATTATAATTCACTTTCTGGATTTAATTTTAATGCAGGAACTCGTTTAAATATTCATAGTGAATACGGTAGTAATTTTGTTTTTAATGTAAACCCTTCTTACAACTTTGATATTAATAATAACAATGTAAAAGTTTTTGCTTCTTACAGTACTGCTTTTGTAACACCAACTTTGTCTGAAATTTTTACAAAACTATCTACTATTGATGAACTTTTACCAGAAGAAGACATGACTTTAGAGGCTGGTTTTGAATTAAATTTAGCTAAAAACATTACTTTAAATGGAACCTATTTTTATAGAGAAGAAACCAATAAAATTGGATTTGACCCTATGACATTTCAAACAATTAATGATTTGGGAACTTTTTATGCAAACGGACTTGAAACTGAAATGATATTTAAAGTAACAGATAAATTACGTTTATTAGCCAATTATACCTATATAGATAGAGATGAAAACTTATTGCTAAAAATACCTCAAAATAAGTTTTTTATAAAAGCAGATTATAATTTAAGCACATCAACTTTTACATCTTTAAGTTACAGGTTTGTTGATGAAACAAAAGATTTTGGGAATGTAGATTTAGCTTCTTACAACTTGGTAGATTTTTTTATCAATCATAGTATATTAAAAAATAAAGTTACTTTTTATGGAAATATAACAAATATATTTAATGAAAATTTTCAAGAAATTGCAGGCTTTACAACTCGTGGTAGAAACTATAATTTAGGGGTAAGAGTACAATTTTAAATAAGAAGTTTGTTTAAAATTAAAAAGACCATCTACTTAAGATGGTCTTTTTATTACAATAATTTTCTCACTTCATTTTTAATAAATGAAAGTGCTGTTTCTGTTGGAGGTAATGTTTTAGTGTAATATAAGATAACATTTTCTCTTAAACTATTTGCAGTTTTACTTGTTTCTGCAACTTGTTTTAATTGATTAATAACTGCATTTTTTGAGGCTAAAATAGCAGTCCAAGAAGCATCAGAAATATACATTTGTTGTACTAAGTTGTGTTCAAATTCTTGCTCTATATTTGCAATTAATAATTGTAAATAATCATTTATATTTTCTGAAACGGGTTTTACTCTTACTAATAATTTAGCAGGGTTTATTCTTTCACAAAATAACATTAAGCGTTCATAAGCTTTTAACTTTATTGGAAGAGACTCTTTTTTTACTTCTGATAAAATAGCTAATTTTTTCTCGGAATTTTGCTGTTTTAAAAATTCTTTAAACATAAAATAAGCTACTAAAGCTGTAACTAAAGCTGGTAAAATATAGGCAATACTTTCTAATAATTTATCTTCCATTTATGATAATAATTTTAATACATACAAATATAGAACTCCTAAAAAGATACCAAAACCAAAACTTAATAAAGTACCAATTAAAATATATTCTGTCAGTTTTCTGTCTTTGGATGATGTTAAATCTCCAAATCTAAAAACAGACTTTGCAGCCAATAAAAAACCAATAGCTTCCCAATGATTGGTAATTACAAAAGTAAAAACAAATAAACGTTCTAAGATTCCAATATAACGTCCTGCTTTGGCAAGAGATTCATCATTTTCTTTTTTACTTTCAGGATTCCATTGTGTAATAATTATTTTAATGATAATTGCAGACACAAAACTAACCAACAGTAAAAAGATGGTTAATAATAAAATTTGATCTGTGATAAAGTTTTTTGTTGATAAAGAAAAATCAACATAAAAAGAAGTCGCAATTACTAATAATAATAGATGTAAAATTTGATCGATAAAAAACCAAATTCGTTTTGTATGCTTTTTTTGAAGGTATAATTTTACTACATCAACAGTAAAATGAGTACTTATAATAAATAGAAATGCGAACCAATACTTTTGCAAATTAAATTGAAGTACAAGTAATAAAAATAACCCATGAAGACCAATATGAAAGTATAATTTTACTGATTTTATTTTTATCTGTTCTTTATTTTTAACCCATTTTTTGGGTTGAAATACAAAATCGCCTAGAATATGTGCCAACAAAAATTTTAAAAATAAAATCATTTTATAATTGTATCTTTTGCTCAATTAGTTTTCTAAAACGCTTTTCTAATTTCATAATAGGTTCAAAACCTGCTCTTTTTTGACGTTCGCTAACGCTACTTTGTGTAATCCCTAAAATTTTAGCAATTTCGTTTTGTTTAGCATCTTTATTGTTTAAAGAAAGTTTAAAAATTTCGGCAGAGTTTTTTGTCCAAGAGTTTATGGTTAAAAGAGCCAAGTCAAAAGCAATGTTTAATTCTTCATCAATTTCTTGCCAAGGTGTTTTTATGGCTAAATTTTGCTTTTTAAGATAATTGTCAAACGCAAAACCAGAGTTTATAAAGGCTTCTCCATTAGATTCTGTAATTTTAGAAGTACTAAATTCTTTAATACCAATTCCTATACCAATTCTAATATCAATATTTTCGGTTGATTTTAATGCGGATTTTATTTGTAAAGCAGTAAATAAAGCATTTTCACAATTATTTATTTCTAATTGAAAACTATCTCCTCTGTATATTTCCCAAGTTTTTGGAGATTCTCCATAAATATTTAATATCTTTTTTAGATTATTCATCAACCAAGAAACATCTTGAGTTTTTCTAGAATTTATAATATCAGCTGTTAATATACTTGTCATTAGAATGCAATCAATTTTAACAAATATAGTATTTTTATTTATCAATCAACAAAATATCGGGTTAAGAGCAGATATTTTAAAATATCGGGTTTAAAGCAGATATTTTAAGTTATCGGGTTAAGAGCAGATATTATTTATTTTAAAAATGAATAACTTTTGAATAAAAATATGCATCATATTTTATAAAAAACAAATAGTTTGGTTAAATTCACGTTTTCAAATACTTTTAAAATAAACGATTGAGCACATATTTAGATTCTTTAAACGAAGCACAAAGAGAGGCAGTGATACAAAAAGACGGCCCAATGATTATTATTGCAGGTGCAGGTTCTGGTAAAACACGTGTATTAACTTACAGAATTGCTCATTTAATGAAGCAAGGTGTAGATTCATTTAATATTTTATCACTCACATTTACCAACAAAGCAGCCAAAGAAATGAAGGCAAGAATTGCTGGAGTTGTGGGTAACAGTGAAGCTAAAAACCTATGGATGGGAACATTTCACTCCGTTTTTGCACGTATTTTACGTTCTGAAGCAGATAAATTAGGTTTTCCAACCAATTTTACAATTTATGACACGCAAGATTCTGTACGTTTAATATCTGCAATTATTAAAGAAAAGCATTTAAACAAAGAACAATACAAACCTAAACAGATTTTAGGTCGAATTTCATCCTTTAAAAATAGTTTAATTACAGTAAAAGCGTATTTTAATAATTCAGACTTGCAAGAAGCAGATTTACATGCAAGCAGACCAGAAGTTGGTAATATTTATAAAGAGTATGTAGACAGATGTTTTAAAGCTGGTGCTATGGATTTTGATGATTTATTGTTGAGAACCAATGAGTTGTTAGCTCGTTTTCCAGAGGTTTTGGCAAAGTATCAAGATCGTTTTAGATATATTATGGTAGATGAGTATCAAGATACAAATCACTCACAATATATTATTGTTAGAGCATTAGCAGATAAATTTGGTAATATTTGTGTAGTAGGTGATGATAGCCAAAGTATTTATAGTTTTAGGGGAGCAAATATTCAGAATATTTTAAATTTTCAGAAAGATTATCCAGAAGTAAAAACCTTTAAATTAGAGCAAAATTACAGGTCTACAAGTAATATTGTTAATGCAGCAAATTCTGTTATCGAAAAAAATAAAACAAAGTTAGATAAAGAAGTTTGGACTTCTAATGATCCTGGAGATGGTATTAATGTAATGCGTACTATTTCTGATGGAGAAGAAGGTCGTTTTGTAGCACAATCTATTTGGGAAAACCAAATGAACAACCAATTAAGTCCTAATGATTTTTGTGTGTTATACAGAACCAACTCACAATCTAGAGCCATTGAAGATGCGTTGCGTAAAAAAGGAATTGATTATACAATTTATGGCGGAATTTCATTTTATCAAAGAAAAGAAATTAAAGATATTTTGTCTTATTTACGTATTTTAATCAACCCTAATGATGAAGAAGCGTTAAAACGAATTATCAATTATCCTGCTCGTGGAATTGGTGCAACAACTATTGATAAGTTAACCATCGCAGCAAATCACTACAAAAAATCAATCTTTGATATTATAAAATATATTGATAAAATAGATTTAAAAATAAATTCTGGCACAAAAAATAAGTTACAGAATTTTATGAATATGATACAAAGTTTGCAAATACAAGCAGAAACCAAAAATGCCTTCGAAATTGCAGAAATAGTTGTTAAAAAAACATTATTAATAAAAGATTTAGAAAAAGACGGAACACCAGAATCTGTAAGTAAAGTAGAAAACGTACAAGAACTTTTAAACGGAATTAAAGATTTTATTACCGATAAAATTGAAGAAGGAGAAGATACATCTTTAACCACGTTTTTAGAAGATGTTGCCTTAGCTACAGATTTTGATGCTAAAAAAAATGACGACAAACCAAGTGTGTCTTTAATGACTATTCATCAATCTAAAGGATTGGAATATATGTATATATATGTTGTTGGTTTAGAAGAAAATTTATTTCCTTCTGCCATGAGTATGAATACTAGAAGCGAGTTAGAAGAGGAGCGAAGGTTGTTTTATGTAGCATTAACAAGGGCAGAAAAAGTGGCATACTTAACTTATGCACAAACACGTTACAGATGGGGTAAATTGGTAGATGCAGAACCAAGCAGGTTTTTAGAAGAAATAGACGATCAATATTTAAATTATATTACACCCAAAAGTACAAACCCAGCAATTAATAATTTTTTAGATAAAAGTATTTTTGAGGATGCCCCAAAAGGAATTCGTTTTCAGAAACCTATTCAGCGTAAAAAAATGGAGCGTGATTTGGTAAAAAAGAAAGAAGTTATCATTCCTAAAAACTTAAAAAAGGTAACACACGCAACTTCAAAAGCAAATTTATTTGATGGAAATATTGTGGTTGGTAATTTTGTAGAACACAACAGGTTTGGTACTGGAGAGGTAATTGCCTTAGAAGGAAATGGACCTAATAAAAAAGCAGAAATTAAATTTGGAACTGTTGGAAAGAAGAAATTATTATTACAATTTGCAAAATTAAAGGTGATTGGATGATAAACTGTTTCGAATTGAGTTTAAATGCTATTTTTCTTAAAAAAGAGAATCTAATTAAAATCACTCTAAAAACTAAAAATAAATTGTTATTTTGCAACATTAAATAAAGGCAAAAAACAAATAGCCAGTTCGAGTCTCACGCTTTTTAGCTTGATGTATCGAGAACACTTCACAAAAATAAATAAATGACATTCGATTTAGAATACAATTCAGAAAGACCCTTAATGATTATACCAGAATATGGTAGACATATACAAAAATTAGTAGACCATTGTTTGGCCTTAGAAACAATAGAAGAACGAGATAAAATGGCAAAAGCTATTGTAGATGTAATGGGTAATTTACAGCCACATTTACGTGATGTTCCAGATTTTAAACATAAATTATGGGATCAATTATACATGATGTCAGATTTTAAATTAGATGTAGAATCTCCTTATCCTATTCCTTCAAAAGAAGAATTACAAGAAAAACCAGAAGGTTTGGCCTACCCAAAATCAGCATCTAGATATCGTTATTATGGTAACAATATTCAAGCAATGATAGATATTGCTTTAGAGTGGGAAGACAGTGAAAAAAAGACAGCATTGGTATTTACCATTGCAAATCACATGAAAAAATGTTATTTAAATTGGAACAAAGATACAGTAGATGATTCTGTGATTTTTAAACATTTATTCAATCTATCTGATGGTAAACTAGATTTAACAAATACAGAAGAGTCTCTCTCAGAAAGCAAAAATTTGTTAAGAAAACCACGTACACAAGGGCAAGGTCAAAGTAGCACAAAAAGCACTTACAAGAAACTACAACACAGCAATCAAAATAAAAATAGAAAAAGATATTAATATATGGCATCATTTAAAATTGAAGGCGGTCATAAATTAAATGGAACAATTACTCCTCAAGGAGCAAAAAATGAAGTATTACAAATACTTTGTGCAGTTCTATTAACCCCAGAAAGAGTTGTAGTAAACAATGTTCCTGATATTATTGATGTAAATAAGTTAATTTTTATTTTAGGAGAATTAGGTGTAAAAGTAGAAAAGTTAAGTAGTAATTCTTACGCTTTTCAAGCGGATGAAATAGATTTAGATTATTTAGAGTCTACAGATTTTAAAAGAGACGGAAGTTCTTTACGAGGATCTATTATGATTGTTGGGCCACTTTTAGCTCGTTTTGGTAGAGGATATATTCCTAGACCTGGAGGAGATAAAATTGGTAGAAGACGATTAGATACCCATTTTGAAGGTTTTATTAGATTAGGTGCAAAATTCCGTTACAATAAAGAAGAACATTTTTATGGCGTAGAAGCAGAAGAATTACATGGTGTAGAAATGTTGTTAGATGAAGCTTCTGTTACAGGTACTGCAAATATTTTAATGGCAGCTGTATTAGCAACAGGGACTACAAAAATATACAATGCAGCTTGTGAACCTTACATTCAACAACTCTCTAAAATGTTGAATTTGATGGGCGCAAAAATTTCTGGAGTTGGCTCAAATTTGCTAATTATAGAGGGTGTAGATGCTTTAGGAGGATGTGAACATACTGTTTTACCAGACATGATTGAAATTGGTTCTTGGATTGGTGTTGCAGTAATGACAAGATCTGAATTAACTATAAAAAATGTTTCTTGGGAAAACCTTGGGCAAATTCCTAATGTGTTTAGAAAACTAGGAATTACTCTAGAGAAAAAAGGAGACGATATTTACATTCCTGAGCAACAATCGTATGAAATACAAAATTACATAGATGGTTCTGTATTAACAGTTGCAGATGCACCTTGGCCAGGATTTACACCAGATTTGCTAAGTATTGTTTTAGTAATTGCTACACAAGCAAAAGGAACTGTTTTAATTCATCAAAAAATGTTTGAAAGCAGGTTGTTTTTTGTTGATAAATTAATTGATATGGGGGCAAAAGTTATTTTGTGTGATCCTCATAGAGCAACTGTAATTGGTATGAATTTTAAGAGTTCATTAAAAGCTACCAAAATGACATCGCCAGATATTAGAGCAGGAATTTCTTTATTAATAGCTGCATTGTCTGCTAAAGGAACCAGTATTATTAATAATATTGAACAAATAGATAGAGGTTATGAAAATATTGAAGCTCGTTTAAAATCTATTGGTGCTAAAATTGAAAGAATTGCTGATTAACAGGTTTTTTATTAAACTTAAAAAAAATAGATGCTAAGAAAAAGGTTTTATTAATTTTAATATAACTTTTAAAATATGATACGAAGTTTTTACAACGAAGAATGGAAAGAAATACAGTTTGATGAAAAAATTTCTAAAGACAAAAAATTTAAAATTTCCAATTTCGGTAGAATAATAAAGTTTAAAAATAAAAAAGAGGTTTTAAAAAAACAAACTTTTATTAATGGCTACGAAACAATTTCTTTAAGACAAGCCATCAATAAAAAAACCACAAGTAGATATGTGCATAAATTAGTGGCAGAACATTTTATAGAAAAAGAAAATGAAGAACAGACTTTTGTGATTCATTTAGATTATGATAAAAAAAATAATTCTTTTGAAAACTTAAAGTGGGTCACTAAAAGAGAGAAAGAGTTGCATCAATTTAAAAACCCAGTTTTTATAGAAGCTATTAAAAATAAAAAAACAAGTTATAAACTTTCAGAAGGAAAAGTAAAAATAATTAAAAGGCAGCTAAAAAATAAAAGAACTAGAATTACCATGATTGCCAAACGATTTGGAGTTTCTGATATGCAAATCCATAGAATTAAAACCGGTGAAAATTGGAGTCACGTAGAAATATAAAAAAGTAAAAAATAGTGTCAATCTGACACTATTTTTTTGTTGGCAACATTTTTGCCAATATAGGTTTTACAATTTAACGATTACAAAGATAATGAGTAAGAAAGATAAAATAGAAGAAGAGCAAATTATAAATGAACAAGAAAATGTTCAAGTAGAAGAAAATCAAGAAGTTGAAGCAGAAGTTGTAAAAGAAGAACCTACAACAGAAGAGTTACTTCAAACTGAAAAAGATAAGTTTTTACGTTTGTTTGCTGAGTTTGAAAATTATAAAAAAAGAACTTCTAGAGAAAGAATAGAATTATTTAAAACTGCTGGGCAAGAAGTAATGACATCTTTACTGCCAATTATTGATGATTTTGAACGTGCTTTGTCACATATTGAAGATGATAAAGAAGCAGAAGAATTAAGAAAAGGTGTTTTATTAATTTATCAAAAATTTTATAACACTTTAGAGCAAAAAGGATTATCTAAACTAGAAACAAATGCAGGTGATCTTTTTGATGCAGAAATTCACGAGGCAATTACACAAATTCCTGCTCCATCAGAAGATATGAAAGGAAAAGTAATTGATTGTGTAGAAAAAGGCTACAAATTAGGTGATAAAATAATTCGTTATCCAAAAGTGGTAATAGGACAATAAAAAAGTAGACAGTCATAAGTAGGCAGTAAGCAGTCATCTTCTGACTGAATTTTGCTTATCAAGGTTGTAGAATAAAAAAAAGTATTCAGTAAATAGTTTACAGTTTGCCATAAGTTGCTGACTGAAAACTGCCTACTGACTACTGCAAACTATTTTAAATGGCAAAACAAGATTTTTACGAAATATTAGGCGTTTCTAAATCTGCAACACAGGCAGAAATTAAGAAAGGCTACAGAAAAATGGCAATTAAATATCATCCAGATAAAAATCCAGATGATAAAACTGCTGAAGAAAATTTTAAAAAAGCAGCTGAAGCTTACGAAATTTTAAGCGATGAAAACCAAAAAGCACGATATGATCAATATGGTCATGCTGCTTTTGACGGTCCTCAAGGTGGAGGAGGTTTTGGTGGCGGTGGCATGAATATGGATGACATATTTAGCCAGTTTGGAGATATTTTTGGCGGCGGAGGTGGAGGCTTTGGTGGTTTTGGTGGTGGAGGCCAAAGACAAGCCAGAGTAAAAGGAAGTAATATGCGAATTCGTGTAAAGCTTACCTTAGAAGAGATTGCTAAAGGTGTTGAGAAAAAAGTAAAAGTTAGGCGAAAAGTACAGGCAGAAGGGGTAACCTATAAAACATGCTCTGCCTGTAATGGTCAGGGACAACAAATGCGAGTTACCAATACAATATTGGGTAGAATGCAATCTGCAGTAACCTGTCCAACTTGTCAAGGAGCAGGAGAAACGATTAGTACAAAGCCAAATGGTGCAGATGCACAAGGTTTAATTACCAAAGAAGAAACGGTTTCAATTAATATTCCTGAGGGAGTTACAGAAGGAGTTCAGTTAAAAGTAGGAGGAAAGGGTAATGAAGCTCCAGGTAAAAACTCTATTGCAGGAGATTTATTAGTCTTAATAGAAGAAATTCCGCACGAAACTCTAAAAAGAGAAGGAACAAACATTCATTATGATTTGTATGTAAACTTTTCTGAAGCAGTTTTAGGAACAAGTAAAGAAGTTGAAACAGTTACAGGTAAAGTAAAAATTAAAATTGATGCTGGTACACAATCTGGTAAAATTTTAAGATTAAAGGGTAAAGGTTTACCAAGTATTGAGCGATATGGAACAGGAGATTTCTTAATTCATATTAATGTTTGGACGCCACAAGAATTGAACAAAGAACAAAAACAGTTCTTCGATAAAATGGCCGATAATGATAACTTTAAGCCAAATCCAAATACAACAGACAAATCATTTTTTGAGAAAGTAAAAGATATGTTTTCTTAAAATAAAATTAAGTTTAAAAAAAATACTTTTTTCTAACTTAACATGCTTATATTTGTATTGTTGATGAGAAATCATCAACACTTTTTCATAGCAATTTTTCCACTCATATTTTTATGAGTGGTTTTTTTTATGAAAAATAATTACTTTCAAATAATATAGAAATTGCAGACTTATCTTATCGTCACGCTTTTGCGTGAAGGAAAGTCCGGACATCAAAGAGTAGTATAGCGGATAACATCCGTCCAACGTAAGTTGAGGACCAGTGCAACAGAAAGAATGTACAGTTAGGCTGTAGTGAAACCAGGTAAACTCTATACGATGCAATGCCATGTATATTAGAGCTTGAGAGCTACTCGCTCGATTCTAAAGGGTAGGCAGATAGATTCTAAGAGTAATTTTAGAACTAGATAAATGATAAGAGTTCACCTTTTTGGTGAAAACAGGATTCGGCTTATTAGTCTGCATTTTCTATATAATTATCAAAACTTCATAAAAAATCAATAAAACGCTGTTTTTATTGATTAAAAATCAGAATAATCGCATATAATTTTTACTTATTCATTAATTAGAGCAATCTATTATTTATGTTTTAATTTTGATATAAAAAATGTAAGTTTGTCGAATTCAAAATATTAATAAGTTCAGTAGTTCTAGCTTACATCAATATGTAAAAAGAGCTATTAAAACTAAAAATTTCTTTCATGAGCATTTATAAAGATTACCTGAAGCAGATAGAAGACAGAAAAGATCTAGGTCTTCATCCACAACCAATTGATAGAGCTGAATTACTAAGCAAAATTATTGATCAAATTAAAGATGTTAATAATGAGTATAGAGAAGATTCTCTAAACTTTTTCATTTATAATGTTTTACCAGGAACTACAAGTGCTGCAAAGGTTAAAGCTCAGTTTTTAAAAGAAATTATTTTAGGTAATTCAGTAGTTAAAGAAATTTCACCTGAATTTGCTTTTGAGCAATTGTCACATATGAAAGGTGGACCATCTGTAGAAGTGTTATTAGATTTAGTCTTAGAACAAAAAGATTTTGAGATTGCTAAAAAATCTGCAGAAGTATTAAAAACGCAAGTGTTCTTATACGAAGCTGATACGAATAGATTGGAAGCTGCTATGCAAAAAGGTTGTCCAATTTCAAAAGAAATTATTGAGAGTTATGCGCAAGCAGAATTCTTTACGAAACTTCCAGAAATTGAAGAAGAAATAGAAATTGTAACTTTTGTTGCGGGTATTGGAGATATTTCTACAGATTTATTATCTCCTGGTGCAGATGCACATTCAAGATCAGATCGTGAATTACATGGTCAGTGTATGTTTGAGCACAATAAAAAACAACAAAATGAATTATTAGCATTAAAAGAAAAGCACCCAAATAAGCGTGTAATGTTAATTGCTGATAAAGGAACAATGGGAGTAGGTTCCTCTAGAATGTCTGGAGTAAACAATGTTGCATTATGGACAGGAATTCCTTCAAGTCCTTATGTTCCATTTATTAATATTGCACCTGTAATTGCAGGTACTAATGGTATTGCACCAATTTTTTTAACAACTGTTGGAGTAACTGGTGGTATTGGTATCGATTTAAAAAACTGGGTTAAGCAACAAGATTCGAAAGGAAATACAATTGTAGATGCAGAAGGAAATCCTATTTTAAAAGAAGAGTATTCTGTTGCTACAGGTACTGTTTTTACAATCAATACAAAAACAAAACAATTACTTAAAGATGGTAAAGTTGTAAAAGATATTTCTACAGCTTTAACACCTCCTAAAAAAGAGTTTATAAAAGCAGGAGGTTCTTATGCCGTTGTTTTTGGTAAGAAATTACAAACTTTTGCTTGTAAAGTTTTAAATATAGAGGTTCCTCAAGTATATGCAGTAGCAAAAGAAGTTTCTATAGAAGATCAAGGTTTAACTGCTGTTGAGAAAATTTTCAACAGAAATGCAGTAGGAACTACACCAGGAAAAACATTACACGCTGGTTCTAATGTAAGAGTAGAAGTAAACATTGTAGGTTCTCAAGATACTACAGGTTTAATGACTTCTCAAGAATTAGAGAATATGGCTGCTACAGTAATTTCTCCAATTGTAGATTGTGGATACCAATCTGGTTGTCACACAGCTTCTGTATGGGATGATAAATCTAAAGCGAACATTCCAAGACTAATGAAGTTTATGAATGACTTTGGATTAGTAACTGCACGTGATCCTAAAGGACAATACCATGCAATGACAGATGTTATTCATAAAGTATTAAATGATCTTGCAGTAGATGATTGGGACGTAATTATAGGTGGAGATTCACATACACGTATGGCAAAAGGTGTTGCTTTTGGTGCAGATTCAGGTACAGTGGCCTTAGCATTGGCTACAGGTGAAGCTACAATGCCAATTCCAGAATCAGTAAAAGTTACGTTTAAAGGAGAAATGAAATCTTACATGGATTTTCGTGATGTAGTTCATGCTACACAACAACAGATGTTAACTCAATTTGATGGAGAAAATGTTTTTCAAGGAAAAATTATTGAAGTACATATTGGTACCTTAACTTCTGATCAAGCTTTTACGTTTACAGATTGGACAGCAGAAATGAAAGCAAAAGCATCTATCTGTATTTCTGAAGATGATACTTTAATTGAGTCTTTAGAAATTTCAAGAGATCGTATTCAAATTATGATTGATAAAGGGATGGATAATCCTAAGCAAGATCTAAAAGGATTAGTTGATAAAGCTAATGATAGAATTATTGAGATTAAAACAGGAACTAAATCGGCATTAAAACCAGATTCAGATGCTAAATATTATGCAGATGTTGTTATAGACTTAGATAAAATTGTTGAACCAATGATTGCAGATCCTGATGTAAATAATGAGGATGTTTCTAAGCGTTATACACACGATAACATTCAACCATTATCTTTTTACGGAGGAACTAAAAAAGTAGATTTAGGATTTATTGGCTCTTGTATGATTCATAAAGGAGATATGCAAATTTTAGCTCAAATGTTAAAAAACATTGAAGCACAACATGGTAAAGTTGAATTTAAAGCTCCTTTAGTGGTTGCACCACCAACCTATAACATTGTTGATGAGTTAAAAGCAGAAGGAGACTGGGATATTTTAGTAAAATACTCTGGTTTTGAATTTAATGATGAAGACCCAAAAGGAGCAGCTCGTTTAAAGTATGAGAATATGCTTTATTTAGAACGTCCTGGTTGTAACTTATGTATGGGAAATCAAGAGAAAGCTGAACCTGGAGATACAGTAATGGCTACTTCCACACGTTTATTTCAAGGTAGAGTTGTAAAAGATACAGGAGAGAAAAAAGGAGAATCTTTATTATCTTCAACACCAGTAGTAGTATTATCTACAGTATTAGGTAGAACACCTACTATGGCAGAATATGAGGCTGCAGTTGAGGGTATTGTTTTAACAAAGTTTAAACCTTCTACTCAACAATTAGTAAGTTAAATTATTAAATCATATTTAAAGCCTGAGTTTTAATACTCAGGCTTTTTTTTATCAATTTAATTGATGATTAATTTTACAGCATCATTTATACTGATATACATATTGTAAAATTGTTACATCACTTTTTTTTAAATATTTCTATATTTTGTATATTTATCACTATTAATAATTAAAACGGCAAAGATTATGGCATTTGATATTGATATGATTAAAAAAGTGTATGCAACAATTGTAGAACGTGTTGATGCAGCTAAAAAATTGACAGGAAAACCACTAACTTTAGCAGAGAAAATATTATATTCTCATTTATGGGATGATACCTCTAATAAAGCATTTGTAAGAGGTAAAGACTATGTAGATTTTGCTCCAGATAGAATTGCATTACAAGATGCTACTGCCCAAATGGCATTGCTGCAATTTATGCAAGCAGGTAAAAGTAAAGTTGCTGTACCAACAACAACACATTGTGATCATTTAATTCAAGCTAAAAACGGAGCTTCTTCAGATTTGCAATCAGCATTAAATACAAGTAACGAGGTTTTTAATTTTTTAGAATCCGTTTCTAACAAATATGGATTAGGTTTTTGGAAACCAGGAGCAGGAATTATTCATCAAGTAGTGTTAGAAAATTATGCTTTTCCAGGAGGAATGATGATTGGTACAGATTCTCACACAGTAAATGCTGGTGGTTTAGGAATGGTTGCTATTGGAGTAGGAGGTGCAGATGCAGTAGATGTAATGGCAGGAATGCCTTGGGAATTAAAATTCCCAAAATTAATTGGTGTAAAATTAACGGGAACATTATCTGGTTGGACTGCTCCAAAAGATGTTATCTTAAAGGTAGCAGATATTCTTACTGTTAAAGGAGGAACTGGTGCTATTGTAGAATATTTTGGGCCTGGTGCAATTTCTATGTCTTGCACAGGAAAAGGTACTATTTGTAATATGGGAGCAGAAATTGGTGCAACCACTTCAACTTTTGGGTATGACGATTCTATGGAACGTTATTTACGTGCCACAGATAGAGAAGATGTTGCAGATGCAGCAAACCAAGTTAAAGATTATCTTACAGGTGATGCTGAAGTATATGCAAACCCTGAACAGTATTTTGACCAAGTAATAGAAATTAATTTATCAGAATTAAGTCCGTTATTAAATGGGCCTTTTACACCAGATTTATCTACAAAAGCAGGTACTGACATGACAAAAGCTGCAAATACTAATAATTGGCCTTTAAAAATAGAATGGGGCTTGATAGGTTCTTGTACCAACTCGTCTTACGAAGATTTATCTAGAGCTTCATCTATTGCACAACAAGCTATTGATAAAAATTTAGGCATAAAAGCAGAATTTGGAATCAACCCAGGTTCAGAAAAAGTAAGATATACAGCAGAAAGAGATGGTATTTTAGGAATCTTTGAACAATTAGATGCTACTATTTTTACAAATGCTTGTGGGCCTTGTATTGGGCAATGGGCAAGGTATTCAGATCCAAAAAATGCTCCTAAAAATTCTATAATCCATTCTTTTAATAGAAACTTTGCAAAACGTGCAGATGGCAATCCAAACACACATGCATTTGTAGCATCGCCAGAAATGGTTGCTGCTGTTACTATTGCTGGGCGTTTAGATTTTAATCCGATGACTGATAAATTAATCAATAAAAACGGAGAAGAAGTAATGTTAGATGAGCCAACAGGTTGGGAATTACCTCCAAAAGGTTTTGAAGTAAAAGATGATGGATTTTTAGCACCTAAAGAAGATGGTAGCCAAGTACAAATTGCAGTAAAAAATGATTCTGAAAGATTACAACTTTTAGAGCCTTTTACACCTTTAGGAAGTTCTATTACAGGAGCAAAATTATTGATAAAAGCTTTTGGGAAATGTACTACAGATCATATTTCTATGGCTGGACCTTGGTTACGTTATAGAGGCCATTTAGATAATATTGCTAATAATACTTTAATTGGAGCTGTAAATGCCTATAATAAAAAGACCAATTTTGTTAAAAATCAATTAACAGGAGAATTTGGTGGTGTACCAGATACAGCAAGGGCTTATAAAGCTGCAGGAGTAAATTCTATTGTTGTTGGAGATCATAATTATGGTGAGGGGTCTTCTAGAGAACATGCAGCAATGCAGCCAAGACATTTAGGTGTTGCAGCTGTAATTGTAAAATCGTTTGCTAGAATACATGAAACCAACTTGAAAAAGCAAGGAATGTTAGGTTTAACTTTTGCAAACGAAGCAGATTACAATTTAATACAAGAAGATGACACTTTTAACTTTTTAGATTTAAAGGATTTTGCTCCAGACAAACCATTAACTATAGAGGTAGTTCATGCAGATGGTTCTAAAGATACAATTTTAGCAAACCATACTTATAATCAAGGTCAAATAGAATGGTACAAAGAAGGTTCTGCTTTAAACTTGATTAAAAAGCAAAATGCTTATTAATATAATAAACTAATATTAGTTTATTATGATTTAAAAATCCAGCTTTTTTTAGCTGGATTTTTTATGAATAACGAAATTTAAAAATTAAATTATTCGTTTTACTATTTTTCTATTTACTTTATTTTTTTTTGGATACCCAATAGTAACTAAATTATAAGCCTCCTAACCAGTCACTTAATCTATCTAACCAACTATCTAAATAGTCTTTTCTGTTTGTGTCAAGAGAAAAACCATGACCTCCAAAAGGATAAATATGCATTTCTACTTTTATGTTTTTATCATTTAATGCTTTGTAAAACTGTAAACTATTAAATTTTTACGAGATCCTTTATGTGTATAATTATTTTGCAGAGTAATTACAGGTTATATTAAAGCCATAAAATTAGGTCTTGCAGCAATTGTATCTAAAGGTTCTTCTTTAAAATCATTGACTCTATTAAATTAAGTTCCTAATGTTGCTGCTAAATGACCACCAGCAGAAAAACCAATAACACCAATTTTGTTAATATTGATGTCAAATTTTTCGGCATTGAATCGAACATATCTAATAGCTCTTTGTGCATCTTGTATAGGAGCGTTATATGATGTGATAATAGATTTAGAATTTGGCAATCGATATTTTAAAACAAAAGCAGTAATACCTTTGCTATTAAGCCATTTAGCAATATCTGTACCCTCCCAATCATAGGCTAAATATCCATAACCACCTCCATGGCAAATAATTATTGCTTTACCTGTTCTATTTTGTTTTGTAGGAGTAAAGATTTCTAGAGTTGGATTTTTTACCTTATAAACACGATTGATATTCTCTTTTTTTATAACTTCTATTTCTGAAGTTTTTTTACTGTTAGGAATTGTGTTCCAAAGATGAATCACTTCATTTTGTGACACACTATGTATAGTCACAAAAATTAAACAAAATAAAATACTATTTTTTTTCATTAAATGATGTCTTGTAGTAAAGGTTTTTTTATAAGCTTGAGCAGTTTTTTGTTTGATATTAAGGTTTATAAAGTTCTTTATTTTTTTCCTTTAGTAAATTAAACATTTTTAAATTTAATGATTATGATTTTTTAGAAAATCTTTTTTAAATAAGGTTAAAGTTGCTTTTTTTTAAGGAAATTAATTAATGATTTTAAAGAACAACTTCTTAAAATCTATGTTTTTTATTTAAACTTTAAAAGATTAGTGCTTTACAAGATAATATGAAATGATTGCTAAAAACGAAAAAAACCTTGTTAATTATAAATTAACAAGGTTTTAGTTATTTTGTGACCGGGCTGGGGCTCGAACCCAGGACCCTCTCCTTAAAAGGGAGATGCTCTACCAACTGAGCTACCAGGTCTTTTTTGTAAACGAGTGCAAATATACTATCAAACATTGGAATTATTAGCATTAATTTGGATATTTTTTATAGATATTTGCATAAAATAAGAAAGAAATGAAAATAGTATTACTAGGGTACATGGCTTCAGGAAAATCAAGTATTGGCAAACGACTTTCTAAAAAGTTATCTATTAGCTTTTTAGATCTTGATGACTATATTATAGATAAAGAAAAAATGTCTATTTCAGATATATTTGAAACTAAAGGAGAAATCTACTTTAGATTGATTGAACACAAATATTTAAAAGAAATTCTTGAAAAAGATCAAAATTTTATTCTTGCTTTGGGAGGAGGAACACCTTGTTATGCGAATAATATGGAAGCAATACATAAAAATGAAGATGTAAATTCTATCTACTTACAAGGAAGTACTAAAACGATGATAGAACGTTTGATTAGAAAAAAAGCAAAAAGACCATTAATTGCATCGTTATCAGATGATAAAATACCTGAGTTTGTTGCAAAACATCTTTTTGAAAGACGTCCTTTTTATGAGCAAGCAAAAACAACTATTAAGATAGATGATAAAACAAAAAAAGATGTTGCAGAAGAATTGGCACAGCTTTTAAATTAAATAAGCAACATCTTCTTTTTCAGAAAAATCAACATGAATGTGTTCTTTTACAGAAGTTGATAAAGAAATTCCTTTAAAATCAGCTTTTACAGGGTATTTTTTATGATTTCTATTCACTAATACAGCTGTTTTAAAGCTTTTTAAAGGAACATCTAAAAAATGCTTTATTCCATATATTAAAGTAGTTCCAGAACTTAAAACATCATCAACCAAAACTAAAGATTTGTTTTTATAATCTTCAACATTTAAAGAAGTTGTAATTGGTTTTAAAGGTTTTTTCTTATCAATAGTAACTTTACATATGGTTACTTTTAAAGGTGATATTTCTTTTAAAATAATTTCTAATTTTTCAGCAAAAAGATAGCCATTACCAATAATACCTGCAAGTATAACCTCTTTTTCAGCAGTATTTGATTCGTAAATTTGATACGCTATTCGTTTAATTTTTTGAGAAATTTGTAATTGATTTAATATAATATTATCTGATGTTTTCATATTTCTTCTGTTGTATCGTCTTGATAATTATCAATGTCTCTTCTATCTTTTTTGGTAGGTCTTCCAGCTCCTTTTTTACGATAGTAATCTTTTGCAAATTTTAAAAGTTCTGTTTTTTCAAAAGCTTCTTTAGGGGTAACATCTTTTCTGTAAAGATCTACTAATTTAGCACCAACTCTACTTTCTGGTAAATCTAAAACTTTTATTTGATAATTGATTTGATTTTTTCGTACTAAAATCAGCTCATCTCCAAAAACTTCTTTTGAAGGTTTTAAATTTTTACCATCTATCTTAACTTGTCCTTTTTTACATGCTGCTGTAGCAATACTTCTTGTTTTAAAAATACGAATACACCACAAATATTTATCAATTCTCATAAAAATAGTTAAAATAGTTTGTTTATCTTTTTACAAAGGTATAAAATTGGTAAATTGCATCCTCTAAATTAAAGATTAAATGATTAAAATTAAAAATATTTTTTCACTTCTATTCATAGGCGTAGTTGTAATGTATTCTTGTGATGATGATATTATTGGAAATGTAAATCCATTTGCAAATGTTGATTATGAAGAATTGGCAAAAACAGAAAATGATTCGATATTAAAATTTTTGAAAACTCATTATTATAAGGCTAATTCCGACTTTGAGTTAGATTCTTTTGAATTCATTACAAATGACGGACAAACATCTCTTTTTGATGATGGAAAATTAAAAGATACCATTATTACAAGAAACAATATAGCATATACTTTGTACACTTATGTACATGAACAGGGCAGTCCTAACGCAGGCAATGATAAAGGTTTTCCAAGTACTATAGATTCTTTATTTGTAAACTACACGCGTAATAGTTTAATTAATAATAGTTTATCAGTTTCTTTTTTACCTAATAGTAATTCTCTTGATATTAAAGAGCAATTTTGGTTACCAAATACCATAATTGGTTTTGCTGCAGCAGCTACTCATTTTAAAGGTGGAAATAATGAAACAAATAATGGTCCTATTACTTATACAAATACAGGGAAAGGATATTTTTTTATTCCAAGTGGTCTTGCATATCCTTCCATAAATTTTCAATTTGGTTTTGAAGATCCTAATGGGCGTCCTTATGACCAAACATTGATATTTAAATTTGAACTTTTAGATATTGTGCAAAATACAGATCATGATAATGATGGAAAACCTTCCATTAACGAAGATACAAATGGAGATAAAGATCCAACGAATGATTTTAGTGATAAAACGAATCCTAATGTGCCAGATTTTTTAAATCCTAATGTAAACTAGTAATTTTTTTATTACAACATTATAAAACTCTTGAAAATTTCAAGAGTTTTTTTGTACATTCTATTTTACATTTGATAAAATATCAATTTTAGAAAACATATTAAAATGATTTTTGTTAGCATACTTAAAATTGTTTCCGTACAATTTTTATCTAATTTAATATAAAAATAGATAAACTTATAGCGTTCTATTGAAAATTAATAAGTATCAATGTCTGCTATTAATAATCCCTTTATCTGAATTATTCTTGTAATTAAATTTTATTATTTGCTGCTTAAAAACAAATTTAAACAACATAAATGAATTGTAAATAAAAAGGCAGTAATTTAAAATTACTGCCTTTTTGTTAAAATTTATAAGATTTTTTATAATTTGAATGAGACTCCTAATATTAATTGATTTGTTCTATTATCTACTGTAAAATTATTAGTGAAGTTTGCCTCAGTGTTAGACAAGCCTCTTTCCCAACGAACATCAATACCTAAAGAACCAAATTCTACACCAAGCCCCATTTGAGCTCCTACAGAAAATTTATCAAACTCCTCTGTTGTAACATTGTCTAGTTGAAAACTATCATCAATAATATATTGAAAAGAAGGTCCTATAAAAACACTAACAACTCTTAGAAATCTCTTTCCAATTAATACAGGTACATCTATTTTTTTAAAATCGTAATTTGTATTTACGGTATTCAATGCATATTCACTTTGAACTTGTGTGTATATAATTTCTGGTCTTATATAAAACCCCAGAATCGGTAATTTTCCACGAAACCAAATACCTGCATGATACCCCAGTTCTTCTTCTGCACCATCAACAATATCATTAAATTTGGTTTTAGCAGATTCATTACCATTATTACTGTAATTAAGTCCTGCTTTTAGACCAAAATCAATTTGGGCATTAGCTACTTGGCTAAAACCTAGAAACAAACAGAAAATAAAAATTAATTTTTGCATTTTGCTTATTTTCTAGCAATTACTTTTTTAGCTGCATTTACAACAGAAACAGCATTTAAACCGTACTTTTCCATTAATTGAGCAGGAGTTCCAGATTCTCCAAAAGTATCATTTGTACCTACAAATTCTTGTGGGGTAGGAGTATTTAAACTTAATGTTCTTGCAACACTTTCACCTAAACCACCAATAATATTATGCTCTTCTGCAGTAACAATACAACCTGTTTTTGCTACAGACTTTAAAATAATTTCTTCATCTAAAGGCTTTATTGTGTGTATGTTTATAACCTCTGCAGAAATACCTTGTGCTTCTAATTGTTCTGATGCTTGTAAGGCTTCCCAAACTAAATGACCTGTAGCAACAATAGTTACATCTGTTCCTTCTGTTAATTGAATTCCTTTGCCAATTTCAAATTTTTCATCTTTATAATCTGGCATAAAAATAGGAACTACTGGACGACCAAAACGTAAATAAACAGGCCCTTCATGTTCTGCAATTGCAATAGTTGCAGCTTTTGTTTGGTTGTAATCACATGTGTTGATTACTGTCATGCCAGGCAACATTTTCATTAAACCAATATCTTCTAAAATTTGGTGTGTAGCACCATCTTCACCTAAAGTTAAACCTGCATGAGATGCACAAATTTTTACATTTTTATCAGAATATGCAATAGATTGACGAATTTGATCATACACTCTACCTGTAGAGAAATTTGCAAAAGTACCTGTAAAAGGAATTTTACCACCAATAGTTAAACCTGCAGCAATACCCATCATATTAGCTTCTGCAATACCTATCTGGAAAAATCTTTCTGGATTTTCTTTTATAAATTGATTCATTTTTAAAGAACCAATTAAATCTGCACATAAAGCAACTACGTTTGGATTTGTTCTCCCTAACTCCGTTAAACCATCACCAAAACCTGAACGTGTGTCTTTTTTTTCTGTGTACGTGTATTTTTTCATTATCTAATTGTATTGTGTTGTAAAAATTTGCGTAAAAATAAACTTTTATTTGAAGTTAGAGTTTATTCTTTACTTAAAAAACTTATAGAACCTTATTTTTTTTTAATTTCAAAGAAAAATTGATTTGTTGCTAGCGTTTAAAAGACTAAAATTTAGTTTCATTTATTATTTAAAACGAAACCAGCTTTCATTTTCTTAAGAAAAATACTTTTAAACGATTTTTTGGTTTTTTTACTAAAATATAAATTCAGTGTTCTTTAGATTTAGAGCAAAAAAAAGCTCCTTTCTTAAAAGAGCTTTTAGATTTTTATGTTGGTTACAGATTATCTGTAACGTCTTTTTAAGTTCCAAGTCATAGAATTTGTATTGCTGAATTTCTTTGTAGGAGTGATTGCTTTACTTTCTAAATTTTCTGATTTTCTTTTTTGATTGATTGTCTTCATAATGCTTTGTATTTATACTACAAATGTAAAACGATTACAAGTGTTAAAAAACAACACTTTTAATGGATTTGTATGCTATATTATTACTTTTAACATCATGAAGCTTCTTTAAGGTTAACATACTACCTTTTACGGTTAATTTATGTTATTTTATAAATTCATTAGCTCATTATATAATTTATGAACAGGCAAACCAACAACATTAAAATAACTTCCTTCTAGGTGATCAATTGCAATAAAACCAATCCATTCTTGTATGCCATAAGCACCAGCTTTATCAAAAGGTTTGTAGTTTTTTATATAATAATTTATTTCATCAACTGATAAATCTTTGAAAGAGACAGTAGTTATATCATTAATTATTTTTTGAAAATCTTTTCCTTTAATACTAATTGAGGTAATTACTTCGTGTTTTTTACCAGATAAAGAGCTTAACATTTTAAAAGCATCTGCTGCATCTTTAGGCTTACCTAGTGCAACATTATTTAGCCAAACAATGGTATCTGATGTTATTAAAAGATCTTTTTCTTTTAAATTTGTAAAAGCTTTTGATTTTAGATCCGCTAAAAAATCAGTAATTTCAATGCCTTTTAATTTTTGGGGATAAATTTCTTCTACTTCTTTTAATTGAGTGGTAAAATCGATGTCTAAATCTTTGAAAAATTTTTGCCTTCTTGGAGATTTTGAAGCTAATATTACATTATAATCTTTTAATTTTTCTCTTAACATATTCTGATTTATAATTGTTGAACTGTGTAATTGTATAAATATTTTTTTCTAAGAATCTATTAGTTTATGAATCTGAATAGTAACATTGATAAAATACCCAAAAGCATAATTAATTTCATTAAATTACTTAATATAGAAAAGTCCTTTTTACTTTTTGCAAACCATAATTTATATATAAAATAGCTTAGTGGTAATAGAATGCATCCAATTCCGTAACTTAAAAATATAGGTTCATTTTTTAAAAACTGAAGTACAACTAAGAGAAAAACAAACAAAAGACCAGTAAAGAAAAAAGCGACTTTAGAAGCTCTTTTTCTGCCAATTACAATGGGTAATGTTTTTGCCTTTATTTTTAAATCTCCATCAATATCTTCTATATCTTTTATAATTTCTCTTATTAAAGTAGTTAGAAATGAAAATGATATGTAAACATAAATAACATTTCTTAAAGGTTTGTCAAATAAAGAATAGTCATAACTATAAAGGAAAAAAAAGTGAAAGTAATATGCTAAGCAGATTACAAATGATATCAAAAAACTAATAGTTAAGTTTCCTACAAAAGGTGTTCTTTTTAAATATTTAGAGTATAAAAAAAGTAGGATTACTGGAATAACAAAACATAAAAAAATATAACTGTTAATAGAAAGAAGGAAGCCAATTGCAATTCCAATAAAAGTTAAAGAAATATAATATTTAAAAGCTTTTTTTTCACTAATCCTTTTACCAATAATTATTTTTTTTGACCTATTTATTTTATCCGTTTCTATATCATAAATATCATTTATAACATAACCTCCAGCAGTAATAAATAAAATACTTAATATTAAATATAGAAATTGAATATTTGAAAGAATACCTGTGTGAGTAAAATATCCACTTTCTATCAGTGCATACTTTGTTAAAACCATCGTTAATAAAACCATCAATAGGTTTTTGTAACGAATCAGTTTTAAGAAGGAAATCATTTAGAAGAAAATTTATAATATTAAAAAGACGCTTCAGGTTTTTTAAAACTGAAGCGTCTGAAAATTATATTTATTACGAATTAAAACTTTTTTTAATTCTTGCCAAATCACGTTTATTATCTCTGTCTTTTATAACTTCTCGTTTATCATGCGTTTGTTTTCCTTTAGCCAAAGCAATTTCTAATTTGGCAAAACCTTTATCATTTATAAATAAACGCAAAGGTACAATTGTGTTTCCTTTAGCTTCTACATCTTTTCTTAAAGAACGTAACTCACGTTTATGCATTAACAATCTTCGTTCACTTTTTGGTTTGTGATTGTATGCATGTCCAAATAAATATTCTTGAATGTACATATTTACAATAAACAATTCTCCACCATCATTAAATTCACAAAAACTCTCTGTAATTCTTGCCTGACTTAAACGAATCGATTTTATTTCTGTACCTGTTAATTGAATTCCTGCAACATATTTGTCTAGAATTTCAAATTCGAAACGAGCTTTTTTATTTTTTATATTGATGTTTTTCTGAGCAGCCATAGACTGTTTTTATTTTAATATTTTAACAAAGATACAGTTTTAGTTTGGTCAAGGAAATGTAAAAAAGTCTCTATAATTGATTTTAAATTGATCTACTTATAATTGTAGAAAAGAAAAAGCGATATTTTTTCAAATACCGCTTTTTTTAAATTAACGAACCAAACTACCTTTACTTTTATATACAAACTCATAATTTTGTCGTTTTGAACGCTAGTGATAAATTACATAAAGTAGATTTCTTATTGTTTTTCTTTTTATGTGATTTCTCCCAAAAGGGGGAAATGACAATCTTTGCCTTTTGTTACTTATGCAAAGGTTTTTAAGAATTCTCAACCAAATCATTTTGATTTCTAAAAACCAATTGTTCATCAAAAGCATCTAACAAAATAATACTATCTGTTGTAATTTTTCCTGATAAGATTTCTTTAGAAAGTTGATTCAAAACTTCTTTCTGAATGACTCTTTTTACAGGTCTTGCTCCAAATTCTGGTTGATACCCTTTTTTTGCTAAATATTTAATAGCTTCATCAGTAGCATCTAGAGTAATTTCTTGTTTGCCAATCATTTTCTTTAAATGGTCTATTTGTAATTTTACAATTTCAAAAATATTTGCTTCATTTAAAGGAGTAAACATAATAACATCGTCTATTCTATTTAAAAATTCAGGTCTCACAGATTGTTTTAACAAGCCCATCACTTCAATTTTTGCCATTTCTGTTACCGCTTCTAAATCTGCTTTTGGATCAGCAAACTTCTCTTGAATTATATGACTTCCCATATTTGATGTCATAATAATAATAGTGTTTTTAAAATCTGCAACACGTCCTTTATTATCTGTCAATCTTCCTTCATCTAAAACCTGTAACAAGATATTAAAAGTATCTGGATGTGCTTTTTCAATTTCATCTAAAAGTACCACAGAATAAGGTCTTCTTCTAACAGCTTCTGTTAATTGTCCTCCTTCATCATACCCAACATAACCTGGAGGCGCACCAACCAATCTACTTACAGAGTGTTTTTCTTGATATTCACTCATATCAATTCTAGTCATGGCATTTTCATCATCAAACATGTATTCTGCTAAAGCTTTTGCCAATTCTGTTTTACCAACACCAGTAGTACCTAAAAACAAGAAACTACCTATTGGTTTGTTAGGGTTTTGCAAACCAGCTCTAGAGCGTCTTACAGCATCAGAAACTGCAACAATTGCTTCTTCTTGCCCCACAACTCTTTTGTGTATTTGATTTTCTAGTTTCAATAACTTTTCACGTTCAGACTGAATCATTTTTGTAACAGGTACTCCAGTCCATTTTGCTACAACTTCTGCAATATCATCTAAAGTAACTTCTTCTTTAATTAAACTTTTTTCAGACTGATTTTCTTCCATTGTTTTTTGAAAACCTTCTAAATTTTCTTGAGCTTGTTTAATTTTTCCATAACGAATCTCAGCTACTTTTCCATAATCTCCTTCACGTTCTGCTTTTTCTGCTTCTATTTTAAAATCTTCAATAACTGCTTTAGCGTTCTGAATATGATCTACAATCTCTTTTTCAGATTTCCATTTGGCATTCATTTCATTACGTTCTTCTTTAAGGTTTGCCAAATCAGAACGAAGTGATTTTAGTTTGATTTCGTCATTTTCACGTTTAATCGCTTCAATTTCAATTTCTAATTGCATCACTTTTCTGTCTAAAACATCTAAATCTTCTGGTTTAGAGTTGATTTCCATTCGCAATTTTGCCATGGCTTCATCCATTAAATCAATGGCTTTATCTGGTAAAAAACGATTGGTAATATAACGTTGAGATAATTCTACAGCACTAATAATAGCTTCATCTTTAATACGTACTTTATGGTGTGTTTCATATTTATCCTTAATTCCCCTTAAAATAGAAATAGCACTTTCTGTATCTGGCTCATTTACCTGTACTTTTTGAAAACGTCTTTCTAGAGCTTTGTCTTTTTCAAAATATTTCTGATATTCATCTAAGGTAGTTGCACCAATTGCACGCAATTCTCCACGAGCCAAAGCAGGTTTTAAAATATTTGCTGCATCCATGGCACCTTGTCCTCCTCCAGCACCAACTAACGTGTGAATTTCATCAATAAAAAGTACAATATCTCCCTCTGCATTTGTAACCTCTTTAATAACTGCTTTTAAACGCTCTTCAAATTCACCTTTGTATTTTGCACCAGCAATTAAAGCTCCCATATCTAAAGAAAAAATTAATTTATCTTTTAGATTTTCTGGTACATCACCATCTACAATTCTGTGTGCTAAACCCTCTGCAATGGCTGTTTTACCAGTTCCTGGTTCTCCAACTAAAATAGGGTTGTTCTTTGTTCTACGAGATAAGATTTGTAATAATCTACGTATTTCTTCATCTCTACCAATTACAGGATCTAAATTTCCATTTTTTGCTAATTCATTTAAATTTTTTGCAAACTTATTTAAAGAATTATAGGTTTCTTCCTGACTTTGAGAAGTAACGTTTTCTCCTTTTCTTAACTCTTCTATAGCTGTTTTTAAATGTTTTTCTGTAACTCCTTGGTCTTTTAAAACCTGAGCAATATTAGATTTCGATTTAAAAATTGCAAGAATTAAATGCTCTATAGAAACATAATCATCTTTCATGTTTTTAGCAATAACAGCTGCTTCTGTAAGACTTTTACTTGCTTCTCTAGAGAGCATTAATTCTGCTCCAGTTACTTTAGGCAAACTTTCTAATTGTTTGTCTAAAATTTGGTTTACAATAGTACTATTGATGTTTAATTTTTTCAATAAAAAAGGCAGTACATTTTCATCAACCTGTGTTAATGCTTTAAAAATATGCTCGTTTTCTATTTGATTATGACCAAAACCTTGGGCAATTTGTTGCGCCATTTGTATGGTTTCTTGTGATTTTGTAGTATAATTATTAAAGTTCATTTTTTTTGTTTTTGTAGCAAGAGAACTTATTCCCTTATTGTGTTATATTTTCTTTTATATTCTCCTAAAGGCAAAATCAGTACCAATCTAAAAACGGATATAAAGCAAGTCATAATGTCTTGTTAAACCTTTAATCACCTGACTTTTTGACACTGCAAAGTTTCTTATATTTGCATTATAAACATAAAAGCATAACATGGGCATATTAAACAATATATTTGGAGGTAAAGAAGATAAAGAATCAAAATCAGAAAAAAAGTCATTTTTAAATTGGATTCCTTTAAGCTCTTTAGAGCAATTAAAGGAAATTAATGAAATTTCTAAAACAGAAAGTGTATTTATTTTTAAAGACTCTACAAGATGTGGAATTTGTAAAATAGTAATTAAACAATTCGAAAAATTATTTAAACAAGAACATCAAAATTTAAAAGTTTACTATTTAGATTTATTAAACCATAGAGATATTTCTAATGAAATTGCTACATTATTTGATGTAATACATCAATCACCACAATTATTAGTCATAAAAAATGGCGTTTCTATACATAATGCATCCCATCATGATATTGCATCCGTAAATTTATCAAGATTTATATAGTTTAAATTTGCATTACACCTTATTTAAGTCTTATTTTTGTTTTTCAAATTTATATTCCTTTGGCAGAAACAAACACTTCACAAAAAGTAGGTAAAGAATTATACGGATATCAAAAAGATGCACTTCAAGAAATCTTTAGAAGATTTGAAGATGCTCCAAAAGACTATCATCTATTGTATCAGTTGCCAACTGGAGGTGGTAAAACCGTTATTTTTTCTGAGATTGTAAGACGTTATTTAGAAACTTATCAAAAGAAAGTTTTAGTATTGACGCACAGAATTGAGTTAAGTAAACAAACTTCTAAGATGATTAGTGAGTTTGGTGTAAAAAACAAAATTATCAATTCTACAGCAATTTTAGATGATCAAGATGAGTATAGTTGTTTTGTAGCTATGGTAGAAACCCTAAAAAATAGGTTAAATGATGATAAATTAGATATTTCTGATATTGGTTTGGTTATTGTTGATGAGGCACACTACAATTCTTTTACTAAAATTTTTAAGTTTTTTGATGAATCTTTTATATTAGGTGTTACTGCAACACCTTTAAGTTCTAATACTAAATTACCAATGTATGAGAACTATCAAGAGTTGTTTGTTGGTGAATCTATTCAGCATTTAATTGATCATGAATATTTAGCAAGTGCCAATTTATACTCTTACAATGTTGGTCTAACCTCTTTAGAAGTAGGTGCAAATGGAGATTACACCGTTAAATCTTCAGAAGATTTATACACCAATTCAGACATGCTTTCTAAATTGGTTTCTGCGTATGAAGAGACGGCAAAAGGCAAAAAAACTTTAATTTTTAATAACGGAATTAACACTTCTATACAAGTATTTCATGCGTTTAAAAAAGCAGGTTACCCAATTGCTCACTTAGACAATACCAATACAAAAGCAGAAAGGGCGCTTATTTTAAAATGGTTTAAGAAAACAAAAGGGGCAATTATTACCTCTGTAAGTATTTTAACTACCGGTTTTGATGAACCAACTATTGAAGCCATTATTTTAAATAGAGCTACAAAATCGTTGACTTTATATTACCAAATGATTGGACGTGGGTCTCGAATTTTAAATGATAAAACTACGTTTGATGTGATTGATTTAGGAAACAATTTTCACAGATTTGGTGCTTGGGGAGCAGATTTAGACTGGGAAAAAATGTTTAGAGCTCCAGATTATTATTTAAATGCCATTCTTTCTGATGAAGATATAGAAAGTACTTTTAGATATGAATTACCAGCTAATGTTAAAAAAGAATTTGCAAAATCTACAGATACTTATTTTGATATGAAAAAAGTATATATAGATACCATTAGACAAGGAGAATCTTCTAAAAGAGTCTTAGAAAAATCTATTGTACACCATGCAAAAATGTGTATAGAGAACAGTGAAGATGTTTTTGATGCTTTAATTTTAGCTAAAATGTTAGGAGAAGAAATTGATGATAGAATAAACAGATATGCCAAGTGTATTTCTAAAAGTACCCACAACTTTGTTACTTGGTTAAAAGATGATTATCGAAAAAAATTAAACTCTTATCTAAGAGAAAATTTTGATGAAGATTTTGAAGAAATTCATGGACATCCACCGATTGAAGAGTAAAATATATTTCATTAAAAAACGCTGACTATTCAGCGTTTTTTTTTGCTTTTAACTTTGTTTTTAAATAAATAATAGAACATTTTTTTAAAATTTTATTAGTTTTAGGTGTTGAATGCCTTATGTTTAAAGGGGAGAATAAAAAATAAATATTTTTTTACTTTTTTTTTGATTTTGTTTTTTGTGTTGAAAAATAATTTACATTTACCAGACTTATGTTTAATTAAAATGTTTAGTTTTTCTTATTTCGGATATAACATTCAATCGGAGAATGAAAGTTATATTGCATTTTGGAAATGCAACGAAAAAATTAAGGTATCTCCATTTTCAATTCTTCAAGAATTGCAGCTTTTCTCAAAGTTGCACGTAGTTTACTTGCAAATATTACAGTGATAAAAAACTCTTTTTAGGGTTATAATTTCTATTCTAAAATATTAAATTGTTTTAGTTTGGACAGGTTTATCATACAATTAATTTAAAATTACAAGTGAATACAAAATACATCGATTTAATCGAGCAAACGTTCGATTTTCCACAGGAAGAATTTAAAACAGAAAACAACAAATTGTTTTGGCACGGAATTAATTTAATGGAATTGGCTGCAAAATATGGAGCTCCGTTAAAATTCACCTATTTGCCTAAAATATCAGAAAACATCAATAAAGCCAAAGGGTGGTTTCAAGAAAGTATGGAAAAGCACAACTATAAAGGAAAATACTTTTATAGTTATTGTACAAAAAGTTCTCATTTTAAACATATTTTAAATGAAGCTTTAAAAAACGATATTCATATAGAAACATCTTCTGCTTTTGATATAGATATTGTAAATAATCTTAAAAAAGAAGGGAAAATAAAAGACAATACGTTTGTTATCTGTAATGGTTTTAAACGCGATCAATACATTAAAAATATTGGTGGTTTAATTAATTCTGGACATCAAAATGTGATTCCGATTATTGATAATTATGAAGAAATTAATCTATTATTAGATGAAACAGATAAAAAATTAAATGTTGGTATTAGAATCGCGTCAGAAGAAGAGCCAAAATTTGAGTTTTATACCTCTCGTTTAGGAATTGGTTACAAAAACATCGTGTCTTTTTATGAACGTGAAATAGCAACAAATACTCAAGTTGATTTAAAAATGTTGCATTTTTTTATCAATACAGGTATTAAAGACAATGCCTACTATTGGAACGAATTGATGAAATGCTTAAATGTTTACATCAACTTAAAAAAAGTATGCCCAAGTTTAGATAGTTTAAATATTGGTGGTGGATTTCCGATAAAAAACTCATTGGCATTTGAGTATGATTACCAATATATGATTGATGAAATTATCAATCAAATTAAACAAGTATGTGATGAAGCAGGTGTAGATGTACCTCATATTTTTACAGAGTTTGGAAGCTTTACAGTAGGTGAATCAGGAGCTGCAATTTACCAAGTTTTGTATCAGAAAAAACAAAACGACAGAGAACGCTGGAACATGATAAACTCTTCATTTATAACTACTTTACCAGATGCTTGGGCAATTAACAAACGTTTTATTATGTTGCCAATTAATAAATGGAATAGGCAATATGAGCGTGTTTTATTAGGTGGTTTAACCTGTGACAGTGATGATTATTACAACTCAGAACAACATATAAATGGTATTTATTTACCTGTTTATGAAAAAGAAAATCCACTTTTTATTGGCTTTTTTAACACAGGAGCCTACCAAGAATCTATAGGTGGTTTTGGCGGATTGCAACACTGCTTAATTCCACATCCAAAACACTTAATTATTGATAGGGATGAAAATGGAAATATAACCACCCAAATATTTAAAGAACAACAAAAAAGTAGTGAGTTACTTTCGATTTTAGGTTATGGAGAAGCAACAGAACCTAAAATTGAATCAGAAAAATTAATAAAAGAAGAAGTTTTTTAACACCACAAAATTAAAATGAATACAAATAAAACTTATGCAGGAATTTCAGAAGAATTTGGAAACCTGTCAACATCAAAAATAGTACTTATTCCTGTTCCTTATGATGGAACAAGTACCTGGCAAAAAGGAGCAGATAAAGGGCCACAAGCATTTTTAGATGCTTCTGAAAACATGGAATTATATGACATAGAAACAGATTCTGAAGTATATAAAGAAGGGGTTTATTTAGCAGATGCTGTTACAGAAAATTCTTCTCCAGAAGCAATGGTAGAAGCAGTACATCAAGTAACAAAAAAATACATTAACAG
This sequence comes from uncultured Polaribacter sp., assembly GCF_947497695.1. Lineage (GTDB taxonomy): Bacteria > Bacteroidota > Bacteroidia > Flavobacteriales > Flavobacteriaceae > Polaribacter. The sequence goes on from NZ_CANMHM010000003.1 coordinate 181,138, forward strand.
AAATAAATTTGTAACTGTTTTTGGTGGCGAGCATTCCGTTTCTATTGGTACAATTCGTGCATTTAACGAATGTTTTAACAACTTAACAGTCTTACATATTGATGCTCATGCAGATTTAAGAAAAGAATACCAAGGTTCTACATGCAACCATGCTTGTGCTGTTTATGAAGCAAACCAAAATACAAATCTGGTACAGGTTGGTATAAGAAGCATGGATATTTCTGAAAAAAGAAGTATGAATTTAGACAAAGTTTTCTTTGCACATGAAATGGCTGTAAATGAAGATTGGATAGAAGATGTTGTAGATCAATTAACAGAAAACGTGTTTATTACGTTTGATTTAGATGCTTTAGATCCATCAATTATGCCAAGTACAGGAACTCCTGAACCTGGAGGATTGTTCTATTATGAAACATTAGAATTTTTAAAATTAGTTTTTAAAGAAAAAAATGTGGTTGGTTTTGACATGGTTGAATTATGCCCAAATGAAAAAGAAAAATCGTCTGATTTTTTAGCAGCAAAATTATTTTACAAAATGTTGAGTTACAAATTTGCAGCTAATGATGATAATTATGAAAATGGAGAAGACGATACAGCAAATCCGTTTAGTAAATTGTCTAAGTTTAAAGATGATGATAATGATGACTTTTAGTCTTTAATAATGATAAAAACAATAGAAAATATAGAATTGCAATATTTAACAATTGATGATTATCAAGCGTTAAAGCAAGCAATGATTGAGATTTATTCTAGTATGCAAAATACATATTGGGAAGAATCTCAAATACAATCTCTAATACATAAATTTCCAGAAGGGCAAGTTGTTATTAAAATTAACGGGCAATTAGCAGGTTGTGCTTTGTCTATAAAAGTAGATTATGATAGCTTTGATGATACCCATACTTATGAAGATATTACAGGTAATTTTACCTTTAGCACACATGATGAAGATGGTGATGTTTTATACGGAATAGATGTTTTTATCAAAAAAGAATTTAGAGGTTTACGTTTAGGCAGAAGATTGTACGATTACCGAAAAGAAATTTGTGAAACTCTTAATTTAAAAGGAATTGTTTTTGGAGGTAGAATGCCAAACTATCACAAGTTTGCAAAAGAAATATCGCCTAAAGAATATTTAGAAAAGGTAAAACGTAAAGAAATATACGATCCTGTTCTAAATTTTCAAATTTCGAATGATTTTCATCCTTCAAAAATATTAAAAGGGTACTTAGAAGGTGATGCAAATTCGGGTGAATTCGCAGTTTTATTAGAATGGGATAATATTTATTATCAAAAAAAATCTAAAAAAGCAGCAACCAAAAAAACGGTGGTACGTTTGGGGTTGATTCAATGGCAAATGCGTTTGTATAAAGATTTGGAAGAGTTAATGGAGCAAGCTGAGTTTTTTGTGGATTCTGTTTCTGCTTACAGATCAGATTTTGCATTATTTCCAGAGTTTTTTAACGCACCTTTAATGGCTGAGTTTAATCATTTACCAGAATCTGAAGCTATTAGAGAATTGGCAAAATTTACACCAGAAGTAGTAGAGCGTTTTTCTAAGTTGGCAATTTCTTACAACATTAACATTATTACAGGTAGCATGCCAGAAATTAAAGATGGTTTGTTGTATAATGTAGGTTATATCTGTAAAAGAGATGGAACTTTAGGTCGTTATGAAAAACTACACGTAACACCAAATGAAGCAAAAGTTTGGGGTTTACAAGGAGGAAGCGAATTAAAAACATTTGATACAGATTGTGGAAAAGTTGGGGTGTTAATTTGTTACGATTCAGAATTTCCAGAATTAAGTAGGTTATTGGCAGAAGAAGGAATGGATATTTTGTTTATTCCGTTTTTAACCGATACACAAAATGGCTACTCAAGAGTACGTCATTGTGCACAAGCAAGAGCTATAGAAAACGAGTGTTATGTTGCAATTGCTGGGAGTGTTGGTAATTTACCAAAAGTAAATAATATGGACATACAGTATGCACAATCGATGGTTTTTACACCTTGTGATTTTTCTTTTCCGGCAAATGGAATCAAAGCAGAAGCAACTACAAACACAGAAATGATTTTAATTGCTGATGTAGATTTAGATTTGCTAAAAGATTTGAATCAGTTTGGAAGTGTTAGAAATTTAAAAGACAGAAGAACAGATATTTTTGAAGTTAGAAAAACAGCTAAATAATAAAAATTAATTTAAAAGAACTTCTTGATAAAAATTTTTATAATAAAATGATGAAATACAGTTTTGACATTTCGACCAAAGGGAGAAATCTCACAAGAAAAACACATAGTAATGAACAACTAGTGTGATTTCTCCCAAAAGGTTGAAATAACAATATAGTGACTTGTATGTTTTTTATAAAAATGAATTTATTTATTAAAAATTAACAAAATAAACAAGATGTAACTGGTATTGATTTTTCTTTTTTAAAAAATCGTGTCGAAAACATTTTAATAAAACAACAAAATGAGCAAACCAATTACAAATTTTATAGAAAAATACTTTTTACACTTTAATGCAGCTGCTTTGGTAGATGCTGCAAAAGGATATGAAGCGCAATTAAACAAAGGATCTAAAATGTTAGTTTCTTTAGCAGGAGCAATGAGTACAGCAGAATTAGGAAAGATTTTTGCAGAAATGATTCGTAAAGATAAAGTGCAAATTGTTTCTTGTACAGGTGCAAATTTAGAAGAAGATGTGATGAATTTAGTAGCACATTCTCACTACAAACGTGTACCAAATTATAGAGATTTAACTCCACAAGATGAGTGGGATTTACTTGAAAAAGGCTTAAACCGAGTTACAGATACTTGCATACCAGAAGAAGAAGCTTTTAGAAGAATTCAAGAGCATATTGTAAAAATTTGGAAAGACGCAGAAGCAAAAGGAGAACGTTATTTGCCACATGAGTATATGTACAAATTATTATTATCTGGCGTTTTAGAAAAATATTATGAAATTGACATTAAAGATTCTTGGATGTATGCTGCTGCAGAAAAAAACTTACCAATCATTTGTCCTGGTTGGGAAGATTCTACCATGGGTAACATTTTTGCTTCGTATGTTCTAAAAGGCGAATTAAAAGCAAGTACTGTAAAATCTGGAATTGAATACATGACTTTTTTAGCAGATTGGTATACAAATAATTCTGAAAACGGAATTGGATTCTTTCAAATAGGAGGAGGGATTGCAGGTGATTTTCCTATTTGTGTAGTGCCAATGTTGTATCAAGATATGGAAAAACCAGAAACACCATTTTGGAGCTATTTCTGTCAGATTTCAGACTCTACTACAAGTTATGGCTCTTATTCTGGTGCAGTACCTAATGAAAAAATTACTTGGGGTAAATTAGATATTGATACTCCTAAATTTATTATAGAAAGTGATGCAACAATTGTGGCTCCATTAATATTCGCATATTTATTAGAAATGTAGCATTACTTTTTTTTAGAAAAGTTGAACTTTTAATTTTTAACTCAAAAATAAATACAATGAAAAGAGTAATCGTAGAATACGCAAAATTAACAACAGATATTTTAGATTTGTTGATAGCAAAATATCCTAAAGGATATGATTATAGTGATGTGATCTCTTTTAAAAATGCCAAAGGAGAAACCATAAAAGCTGTTGAAGTTAAAACAGAAGACACAGATTATTTAGTGAAGATTAGTGATCGTTTAGAGCAAACGATGGAGGATTATGCTGAAGATGAAGATTCTTTTGATGAAGATGAAGATTTAGATCTTGATGATTTTGAAGAAGGAATATAAGTAGTGAAAAAATAGCTTGGAAAAAATTCCAAGCTGTTTTTTTTAAAGTACACCTTAGTTAGCTAATTTATATTCTTCTAACCCAATAATCAATATTAATAACAATCTAAAACTAAACCATTTTCATCAATCTCTTAAAATTATTTACAATAAAATCGGCACTTTTTAAAGTTTGTCCTTCTGATAAAGGATTTGCAAAACCTATCACAAAAATACCTGCATCATTTGCTGCTTTTACACCATTGTCAGAATCTTCAATAACAATACAATGCTCTTTTGCAGTTTTTCCTAAAAGTGCTGCTTTTTCAAATATTTCTGGATGTGGTTTTGATTCCTTTAAATCTGCACCACTAATTTTAGCTGTAAAATATGGGTTTAAATCGAATCTGTTAAAAACTCTATCAATATTAACCATGGCAGATGAAGAGGCTAAAATTAAGGTTACACCTTTTTTATGACAATATTTTATCAAATCTTCAACACCTTTTACCAAATGTAGTGTTGGGTCGTTTTCAAAGAAATTCACATATCGTTTTCTTTTATCTAAAACCAAATCTTCTGGCTTTAAATTCAACTTAAAATGAGCTACTAATTTCTGAAAAGCATTAATAGTTGATGAACCTGTGAAGGTTTTGTATAATTCATCAGAAACAGTAACTCCAATAGAATTAAAGGTCTCATAATAGGCCTTTTTATGAATTTCTTCAGAATCGATAATTACACCATCCATGTCAAAAATGACACATTTTATTTCTTTTGGTATTTGTTTTTTCATTTTTTTAATTATCAATATAGAGAATTTTGTTAAGTTAGATGTTTTTCACATTTTTAACTACTAACCATTAACTAATTCAAAAACTTAGCGTTTAACTCAGGAGAAGGAATCATACAATTATCTTTTTTGCCAAACCATTTGTAACGGTTTTTGGCTATAAAATCATAAACAGCATCTCTAAATCCTTCAGGTAATAATAAAAATACGTGGCTTAAGTTCCAAATTCCACCAAAATCAATCATCACTTTTAAAGCAGCAGTAGATTTTATTTCATAAGAAATACCAGGTTCGTATAAAATAATAGAATCAATTTTAGCAACATCGATATTTAATTGTTTGATGATTTGTTTGCCTTTTTTAGATTGTAAAGCAGCAAATAAAAAGACGTTTTTTTTATCAAATTGAATCACTTTTAAAACAGCACTATTGCATAAATTACAAACGCTATCAAATAAAATAACCTTTTTGTTTTTAGGAATATCAAACATATTAATATTTGTGAATTAATGAAAACAAAGGTACTTTAACTTTTTTAGTTATTTTTTGGTAACATTTTGTTTATTTATCTACCTCAAGTAAAAATGGGTTCAATTAAATCTTTCCCTTTTAACACAAAATTAGTATCAATAATCAATAGCAATCAATACTTTAGTCTAAAATTAGCCAACCATTGATTAAAATAGAAAAACTTCACAAATCTTATCCTATTGGTAAGGATTCACTTCACGTTTTAAAAGGAATTGATTTACATATTAAAGAAGGCGAATTTGTTGCTATTATGGGGTCTTCTGGTTCAGGAAAATCTACATTATTAAATATTGTTGGTTTGTTAGATGAGCATGATGAAGGAGATTATTATTTAAACGGACAATTAATCAAAAATTTGAATGAGAAAAAAGCTGCCATTTTAAGAAATAAATTCTTGGGCTTTGTTTTTCAATCTTTCAACTTAATATCTTACAAAACAGCTTTAGAAAACGTTGCATTACCCTTGTATTATAAAGGGATGAAACGAAAAGAACGTTTGCAAATTGCCTTAGATTATTTAGAAAAAGTAGGTTTAAAAGATTGGGCAAATCATTTACCAAACGAACTTTCTGGCGGACAAAAACAACGTGTTGCTATTGCAAGAGCCTTGGTTACAAAACCCAAAGTGGTTTTAGCAGATGAACCTACAGGAGCATTAGATTCTACCACAACAGATTCTGTAATTGACCTTTTAAAAGACATCAATGAAGAAGGAATGACCGTTTTTGTAATTACCCATGAAGAAGAAGTTGCAGCACAAACCAAAAGAATTGTGCGTTTAAAAGATGGTGTTATTATTAGTGATGAGTTAACGAAATCAAAAAAATAGAAATTAAAGTTTAAATATTAAAAATACTCATTTCAAAGTTGATAAACAATTACAGGCTTAAACAATTATACAATAAAAAATAATGTTTGATTTAGATCGTTGGAGAGAAATTTTTCAGAGCATTAATAAAAACAGGTTGCGTTCTGTAATGTCTGGTTTTACAGTGGCTTTTGCTATCTTATTATTCACGTTACTTTTTGGAATTGTAAGTGGTTTAAGCAATTCTTTTAAAAGTGCCTTTAAAGATGATGCTCAGAATTCTATGAGAGTGCGTGTTTGGAAAACCTCAAAACCCTACAAAGGGTTACAAACAGGCAGAAGCATACAATTAACCAATAAAGAATATGATTTTGTTGGAAAAGAATATGAAGATAAAATTCAATATCAAACAGCAAGAATAAATAAAAGTGTTGTTATAAAATATCAAAATAATGCAGACAGCTATCGTTTAAAGGGTGTGCACCCAGATCATCAATTTTTAGAAAAAACAATGATTGATGAGGGGCGTTATATAAACCAAAGAGATTTAAAAGAAAAAGCGAAAGTAATCGTAATTGGTAGGTTGCTTAAACAAGATTTATTTGGCGAAAAACCAGCTTTAAATAAACGAGTAAATGTAAATGGAAGTTCTTTTTTAGTTATTGGTGTTTTTTCTGATGAAGGAGGAGATAATGAAGAAAGACAAGCTTATATGCCAGTTACTACAGCACAAATGATGTATGGTAATAATGATTACATCAATCAAATTGTATTAAGCTATCAAACAAATTTAAGTTTAGAGGCTGCTATTGCTTTTGGTGATAAAATGGAGCGTGATTTACGTAGTAAAATGAGTATTCATCCAGATGATCAAAGTGCACTTTCTGTTAGAAATATGGCAGAAGCAAACAAAAATGTGGGTATGTTTATGTTTGTTTTATATGCAATAGTGATTTTAGTAGGTTCTGGTACTTTAATAGCAGGTATTATTGGTATAAGTAATATTATGATTTTTGTGATTAAAGAACGTACAAAAGAATTCGGAATTAGAAAAGCTTTAGGAGCATCACCAGCATCTATTGTTGGTATGGTTGTGCAAGAATCTGTTTTAATTACAACAATTGCAGGATATTTAGGGTTGTCTTTAGGTACTTATATTTTAACATTTATTGGTGATAGTTTAGAAAAAGAGTATTTTATTAAAGACCCAAGTGTAAGTACTGAAATTGTAATAGGAGCAACAGTTGTTTTAATTTTATCAGGATTAATTGCAGGGTATGTTCCTGCAAAAAGAGCTGCAAACATCAAACCTATTGTAGCATTAAGAGCAGATTAATTATGAGGTTTTTATTCGATTCTGATACATGGCAAGAAATTTACGGAAGTATTCGTAAAAATAAAGTACGAACAGGAATTACTATTATTGGTGTTTTATGGGGCATTTTTTTACTTGTAGTTTTATTGGGAGCAGCTAGAGGAATGGAAAATGGGTTTAAAAAATTGTTTGGCGATTTTGCAACCAATAGTGTTTTTGTATGGACACAGGCAACAGATACTCCTTTTAAAGGTTTTCAAAAAGGGAGAAGGTTTACTTTAAACACCAATGATATTGAGGTGTTAAAATCTCAATATTCTAAAGAAATTAAACTTTTAGCACCTAGAAATCAAACTAATAATTTAATTACACATAATTTTAAATCAGGTAGTTTTAAAGTAAGTGGTGATTACCCTATTTTAGATCAAATTCAGAAAAAGAAACTTATTTATGGGCGTTTTTTAAACGAAAACGATATTTTATCAACGGCAAAAGTTACTGTGATTTCAGAGGATATGTACAAACAATTGTTTAATAAAGGAACAATGCCTATAGGAGAGTACATTAAAATTAATGCCATCAATTATAAGGTAATTGGTGTTTATGAGCCTTCTAGTACTATTAATTTTGATGGAGATTGTGCATACATACCTTTTTCAACTTTTAAAAAAGTGTACAATACTGCCAATAAAATAGATTGGATGATGATTACTGCCAATGAAGGAACAGATATTGCCCAAATGGAAAGTGATATTTTGTTAACTCTAAAAAGTTTACATAAAGTACATCCTGAAGACAAAAGAGCTTTTGGAAGTGTAAATTTAGGAAAAGAAATAGGCAAAGTAACAGGCTTTTTAACAGGCATGCAGTTTTTAACTTGGTTTGTTGGTATTGCAACCTTAATTGCTGGTGTTTTTGCTATCGGTAATATTTTGTTAATTACCGTAAAAGAACGTACTAAAGAAATAGGAATTCGAAGAGCTTTGGGAGCAACTCCTAAAAGCATCAAACAACAAATTATTTTAGAATCTGTCTTTTTAACAACAATTGCTGGTATGCTAGGAATTGTATTTGGTGGATTAACCTTGTTTATCATCGATTTAAAATTCGGACAAGGAGTTGATGCAGCTTTGGTAAACCCCACAGTAAATATTCCAATAATATTAATTGCATTAGTCGTATTAATTATTTTAGGTACTTTAATAGGTTTAATTCCTGCACACATGGCAACTGTTATAAAACCTATAGAAGCATTAAGAGAAGAATAAACAAACAATAAATTATGAGTAAAAGAGCAAAAATCATTTTAATAGTAATTGCAGTATTATTTATCGTTGCATTACTTTGGTTCTTTAAAAAGAATCAAAAAAGTATTGTACAATTTGAAACTGAAACACCTTTTAAAACCACTATTGTTAAAAAAACAGTGGCAACAGGTAAAGTGATTCCTTTAGAAGAAATAGAAATTAAACCTCAAATTACAGGTATTATTGATAAAATATTACTTTTAGAAGGAGCAAAAGTTAAAAAAGGAGATTTAATTGCAAGGGTAAGAGTTGTACCTAATGAGCAATCTTTAATTAGTGCAAAAGGTAGAGTAGATAATATTAGAATTCGTTTAAGCAATGCAGAAATATCTTATAAGAGAAATAAAAATCTATTTGAAAAAGGCGTTATTTCTAGAGCAGCATTTGAAAATATAGAATTGACCTATGCTCAAACAAAACAAGATTTAAAAAATGCACAAAACGATTATCAGATTATTAAAAGAGGGTCTTCTGGTTCTGGAGCTTCTGCAAATACAAATATTATGGCACAAATGTCTGGTACTATTTTAGAAATTCCTGTAAAAGAAGGAGACCAAGTAATACAATCTAACAATTTTAATGCAGGTACAACCATTGCATCTATTGCAGACATGAGTAAAATGATTTTTGAAGGTAAAGTTGATGAATCTGAAGTGGGTAAATTAGTAAGTGGAACTGCAATTCAAGTTTCTATAGGTGCTATTGAAGGGAAAAAGTTTCCTGCAAAACTAAACTTTATAGCTCCAAAAGGAACAGAGGAAAATGGAGCAGTACAATTTAAAATTAAAGCAGATATTTCTTTAGATAATAATTTTTTTATTAGAGCTGGTTATAGTGCAAATGCAGATATTGTTTTAGAAAAAAAAGACAGTGTTTTAGCAATTAGAGAAGCTCTTTTAAAGTTTGATAAAAAAACAGAAGAACCTTATGTAGAAGTAAAAATAGGAGAAGATAAATTTGAAAAGAAAAATTTAAAACTAGGAACTTCTGATGGCGAAAATGTTGAAATTTTAGAAGGAGTTACTGCAAATGATGAAATTAAAATTTGGAACAAAGCTTCTTTAGAAGATAAGAAAAGTGATAAAAAGAGGATGAAAAGATAATAATTTTTAATAGGATGTTTTAAAAAGGAACTCAATTTTTGGGCTCTTTTTTTTTTTATTTATACCTTTAAATAGTTAATTATATTAGCTAAACTAAAACTTTTAGATATGTAGTTTATTCAATGAAATTTTAAAAATCGTTTTATTTCTCTTGAGTTTAAATAATACATAAAAAAGGTTTTAAAAATGAAGTTATTCTAAAACATACAGCTAAATTAAATTACCATTCAGTAAATCAGTATTTTAGAAAATAAATAGCAATCATTATTAATTATAAAAAAATAGCGTTTAATAGAAAAAACTCACTATATTTGCAGCCTTAAAATAAACATTAAATAATTAATTTATGAATCATTACGAAACTGTTTTCATTTTGAATCCCGTTTTATCTGACACTCAGATAAAGGAGACAGTACAAAAGTTCGAAGATTATTTAGTTTCTAAAGGAGCTGAAATGATCTCAAAAGAAGATTGGGGCTTAAAAAAATTAGCCTATCCAATTCAAAAGAAAAAAAGTGGTTTTTATCACTTATTAGAATTTAAAATTGCTGGAGAAGAAATTTCTGCATTTGAGTTAGAATTTAGAAGAGATGATAGCATTATGCGTTATCTTACTATTAAATTAGACAAACATGCTGCAGCTTGGGCAAAAATTAGATCAGAACGTGTTAAATCTATAAAAAAATAACAAATGGCTACAATAGAACAACAATCAAAAGGTGGTAAATCTGCTGACGTTAGATATTTAACGCCATTAGATATAGACACTAAAAAAGAAGCAAAATACTGTAGATTTAAGAAAAAAGGCATTAAATATATAGATTATAAAGATGCAGATTTCTTAATGTATTTAGTAAACGAACAAGGTAAAATTTTACCAAGACGTTTAACAGGAACATCATTAAAATATCAACGTAAAGTTGCACAAGCAATTAAAAGGTCTCGTCATTTGGCGTTAATGCCTTACGTTGGAGATTTGTTAAAATAAAAAATACGTAGAGACATGGAATTGATATTAAGACAAGACGTAGAAAATTTAGGATTTAAAGATGATGTTGTATCTGTGAAAAATGGATATGGTAGAAACTTTTTAATACCTACAAAACAAGCAGTTTTAGCAACTTCATCTGCAAAGAAAGTTTTAGCAGAGAATTTAAAACAACGTGCTTATAAAGAAGCTAAATTAATTGAAGACGCAAATGCAATTGCTGAAACAGTTAAAGGATATGAAATTAAAATTGCATCTAAAGTTGGTTCTGGAGACAAATTATTTGGTTCTATAAACAACATAGATTTAGCTGCAGCACTTGCAAAAGCAGGAACAGATTTAGATAAGAAATTTATTAAAGTTGTTGGTGGTTCTGTAAAAAGATTAGGTAAATACGATGCATCTGTAAGATTACATAGAGCAGTAATTGCTGATATTACTTTTGAAGTTGTTGCTGAAAAGTAAACACCTTTAAATAATTTACAAAAAAGCTCGTTAGAAATAACGAGCTTTTTTATTGTTAAACAAAGTATAGTTACAAATTATAAAGCCCAACTTTATTACTTATTATGAAATACAGACAATTAACCAAAGAACAATTTGAAAGTTTGCATGAAGATTTTGCACGTTTTTTAGCAACACAAAGCATAGATGCTAAAGAATGGAGCCAAATAAAAACAGAAAAACTAGACGTAGCAGAAGAAGTGATGAATGTTTTTTCTGATGTAGTTTGGGACGATGTTTTAACAAAAACCAATTATGTAGAGCATTTCTCAAAAACATCTGTAAACTTATTTAAGTGTGATGCAGTAGAAATTCATAGAATTGCCATTAAAATAACTTGGGATATTAATTTACTAGAACAAGAAGGTTTTGAGTGGTTAATGCAAAACCCAATGGATAATTCTGTTGAGATTTTTAGAGGTTCTAAACCTTATAATCAAGAAGATAGAAATACTGAAATTTTCGATTTAATAGAAAAAGGAAGTAGCATTTCTAAAGGAGAAATTTTCGAATATTTTAATCAGTTAGTTTCTTAGTAATCTAGTTATTACTATTTATTTACAGCAATCAAACACCTTTTAGCTTTATAAATCGTTAAACGGTTCGTCTATACTTAATTGTATTTCAGCTACACTTTATTTTATCTTATCAGCAAATTAAATAATACAAAACCTTTTATATTATCATTGCTAGATATAACTCTAGCAACTAAAATAAAATGACTAAAAATTTAAAAATATTATTAATAGAAGATAATTTAATTGAAATAATGAAAATGAAACGTACCATTTCATTATTAGAATTAAAACATACTATTATAGAGGCTAAAAATGGAGAAGAAGGTTTACAATTTTTAGAAGATAAAAGCTATTTACCCGATTTAATTTTATTAGATTTAAACATGCCTAAAATGAGTGGTATTGAATTTTTATCAATCTTAAAAAACGATAAAAATTTGTGTCACATACCCACAGTTATTTTAACAACCTCAGACAATCAAAAAGATTTAGAAGAGTGTTATAAAATAGGGGTTTCTGGTTATGTTTTAAAACCACTAAAATACGATGATTATGTTAAAAAGATAACTGCTGTTTTAGCCTATTGGAGTATTAATGAATTAAAAGAATATTAAGAATGAAAGGAATTGTTTTTACAGAATTTTTAGATTTAGTAGAAGAAAAATTTGGATTAGAAGTGGTAGATAAAATTATTTCAGATTCTAATTTAGCATCTGAAGGAGTTTATACCTCGATAGGTACTTATAGTTTTTCTGAAATGTTACAACTATTACAACATTTAAGTACATACACAAAAATTTCTATAGATAATTTACTTTTAGTGTATGGAGAACATTTTTTTAGTGTTATCGAAACAAGTTATCCAGGATTATTGGCAACTTATAAAGACCCAATAGAAATGATTTCTTCTATAGAAAACCATATTCATGTAGAGGTTCGTAAAATTTATCCAGATGCAGAATTACCTACTTTTATTGTTGAAGAAAAAACTGCAGATGCTGTAATTATGCTTTATAAATCTAGTAGAGCCATGCACCATTTTGGGTTGGGCTTAATGAATAAAACTTTCGAGCATTTTAATACGAAAGCAACTATAGCTTTAGAAAAAATTAAAGAAGATGGTACAGAAGTTCGGTTTATTGTGCGTAAAAATTAATGGATACATCAAAAATTGAAATATTAGAGCGTGCTTTAAAACGTGAAAAAGCAGCTAGAAAAGCTGCCGAAAAAATTTTAGAAGATAAATCTAGAGAATTATATACAATATCTCAAGAGTTAAAAGGTCTTTTAGATGAAAAATCATCTACGTTAGAAGGTGTTTTTAAAAACATTAATGATGCATATTTGGTCATAGATTTGTCTGCTAATGTTATAGAAATGAACGATGCTGCTAAAGAATTATTTGGTTATAGTATTGATGATGATGATTTTAATATTAGCAACCTCATTTATAAAGAAGATGCAGAATATGCAGTGAGTGCTTTTGTACAACTTCAAGAAAAAGGTTTTTTTAACAATTATACTACTAGAATTTTTACAAAAAATAAAGAAATAAAGTGGGTACAAGTAAATGGTTCTTTAGTTTACGATATAAATAAAAATCCTATTGCTGCACAAGGTATTGTTAGAGATATTACAGCTCAAAAAGCAAAAGATGAAAAACTTGTAAAATCTGAAAATAGATTATCATCTTTAATAACAAATTTAGATAGTGGAATTTTATTAGAAGATGCTAATAGGAAGATTGTATTGACAAACCCTAATTTCTGTAAATTTTTTAAAATACCAGTTTCTCCAAAATTACTTATTGGTCAAGATAGTACAAACGCAGCAGAAGAAAGTAAGCACCTCTTTAAAGATCCAACTTCTTTTGTAAATAGAATTAATGAAATTTTAAAAAATAAACAACAAGTTTTAGGAGACGAGCTTACTTTAATTGATGGTACTATTTTAGAAAGAGATTTTATACCAATTTTAGAAAACGGTAGGTATACAGGTCATTTATGGTCTTATAAAAACGTGACTTTAAGAAGACAATATAGAAGAAGTTTAGAAAATCAAAAGCAAAAATATAGTAATATTATTGCCAACATGAACCTTGGTTTAATGGAAGTTGATACGAATGATAAAATTTTAATGATAAACCAAAGTTTTTCTGAAATGTCTGGTTATAAAGCAGAAGAACTTTTAGGTAAAATAGGTAGTGAGGTTTTTCTTTTTAAAAATGATGAAGAAATTATAAAAGATGAAAATACTAAAAGGTTAAAAGGTAGCTCTAATTCTTACGAGATAAAAGTAAAAAATAAACAAGGAAAAATTAGAGAATGGTTGGTAAGTGGTGCACCTAATTATGACTTAAAAGGAGCTATTATTGGCTCTATAGGCATACACTTAGATATTACAGAATTTAAAAAATTACAACTACAAAAAGAAAGTATTTTAAAAGAATTAGAAAAAAGAAACAAAGAATTACATGAATATGCACATATTGTTTCTCATGATTTAAAATCGCCTTTAAGAAGCATTGATGCTTTGGTTAATTGGATAAAATTAGATAATGAAGGTAAGTTTGATGATATAACACTTCAAAACTTTGATCTTTTAAACTCTACTTTAGAAACCATGGAAAAACTAATTTCTGATGTTTTAGAATACTCAAGTGCAGGTACTACCAATAAAGAAGATGAAGATGTAGATTTAAACAAAACAGTAAATGATTTAAAAAGCTTTTTGTTTATCCCAGAAAATATAGCTGTTAATGTGCTACAAGAGTTGCCAATTGTAAGAGGCGATAAAACAAAGTTTCAACAATTATTTCAAAATTTTATAAGCAATGCCATTAAATTTTGTGATAAAGAAATAGGGCTTGTAGAAATAGATTTTGAAGATAAAAATACGTTTTATCAGTTTTCTATAAAAGATAATGGTATTGGTATTGAAAAAAAATATCATGATAAAATATTCAAAGTATTTCACTCCTTAAATAAAAGAGAAGATTCAACAGGAATTGGATTATCAATTGTAAAAAAAATAATTGATTTGCACGAGGGAAATATTTGGTTAGAGAGTGAATTAGGAGAAGGAACCACTTTTTATTTTACCATTAAAAAACACTAAATGAAAACTATACAACTTAAAAAGCATAAAAATACTGATTGGGAATATTTATCAGAAAAAATAAATTTAATAGCACCATTAGTGCTGGTTTTTGGAAATCGTTTTTTATTAGAAGAAGATACTATTTTAGATGAAATAAGAAACATCTTTAAAGACGGACATATTGTTTTTGGTTCTGCTTGTGGTGATATTTCTTCAGAATCTATTGATGATGAAACGGTAACAATTACTGCAATAGAATTCGAAAAAAGTACATTTATAATTAAAACAGCAAACGTTTTAAATAACCATTCAAATACTAAAATTGATAGTTTTAAAATAGGAGAAAATTTAATTAATCAGTTACCACAAGAAGGACTAAAACATGTTTTTGTACTCTCTGAAGGAAGTTTTATAAACGGTAGCCAATTAACTAAAGGTATGAATGCTGCCACAAATGATAATTTGTTAATTACTGGTGCTTTGTGTGGAGATGATGCACGATTTGAAAAGACGGTTTCTTCTTATAATGAGCTTCCAAAACCGGGAGAAATGGTTGCCATTGGTTTGTATGGAGAAACTTTAGAAGTTACATTTTCTATTAATGGAGGTTGGACTCCTTTTGGTCCTGAAAGAATAGTTACAAAATCTAAAGGAAACATTTTATATGAGTTAGATAATTTACCTGCATTAGATTTATATAAAAAATATTTAGGTAAAAAATCTGAAGAATTACCTGGAGCAGCACTTTTATATCCATTAAATGTAAAATCTAATGATGGAAACAATACAATTGTTAGAACTATTTTAAATATTGATGAAACAGAAAATTCGATGATTTTGGCTGGAGATATTTTTGAAAATTCTAAAGTACAATTAATGATGACCAATGTAGATAATATTGTAAATGCAGCAGAAAAAGCAGCAATTAATGCATCAGAATTTAGAAAAAAGAAACCCCAATTAGCCATTTTAGTAAGTTGTATTGGTAGAAAGTTGGTTTTAGACCAAAGAGTAGAAGAAGAGGTAGAAGAAGTTATGGAAGTAATAGGAAATAAGACTACAATTACCGGTTTATATTCTTATGGAGAAATTGCTCCTTTTATTGGCGAAAGTAGTTGTCAATTGCACAACCAAACAATGACCATTACATTAATTAGCGAATAATGAACTCTCTTTTAAAAAGACAAATAAGAAAGTTTTTACCCAAAGAACTGCAATCTAATGAAGAATTAAAAGAATTCTTAGAAGCAATTGATGGTTCTTATACCGTTTCTGACGAGCAATTTGCAATGCTACAAAGAGCAACTACTATTAGTTCTGAAGAACTTTTTGAAGCCAATAAAAAATTACAAAAAGAAACAACAGCTCAAAAAAAAATAATTCATAAATTAGAAGGTGTTATTGATAAATTACAATTTTATGATTTAAAAAATGACAGACCTAAGGAAAGTAAAGATTCTTTAAAATTGGTTGATTTTATTGATAACCAAACAAATGAAATTATAAAAATAAATCAGCAAAAAGATATATTGTTAAAAAGTTTAGAGCAACAGAATAGAGAATTGAATGATTATGCACAAATGGTTTCTCATGATTTAAAATCGCCCTTACAAAGTATTGATGCACTAACATCTTGGGTTTTGCAAGACTATTCAAGTATTTTAGACAGTGCAGGAAAAGAAAATCTACAGTTAATTAGAGAAAATGTAGAAAAAATGGATACTTTGGTAAAAGGTATTTTACAATATTCTACCATTGGTAAATTTGAAAAAGAAGTATACAATGTAAATATCGATTCTTTGGTGTCAGAAATTTTAATTCATAGACAAAAATCAAATACCATTACTGTTAACATTCCTAATAAATTACCCACAATAAAAGGAAATCGTTTTAGATTAGAACAATTGTTTACACATTTAATAGACAATGCAATAAAATTTAACAAAAAAGAAGTTATTACTATCGAAATTGGTTTTAAAGAAGATCATGATTTTTGGAATTTCTTCATAAAAGACAATGGAAATGGGATTGCTGAAAAATATTTTGATAAAATATTTGTAGCTTTTCAAAAAATAGAAGACGATTTTAAGTCTAGTGGTATAGGTTTATCAATAGTAAAAAAAATAATTGAAGTCTGTAAAGGAAAAATTTACGTAGAATCTATACCAGATGTTGGTTCTACTTTTTATTTTAGCATAAAAAAATAATATGGAACAGCCCAACTTAGAATATATAAATCAATTAGCTAGAGGAAACGAATCTATTAAAAATGAGCTGATAGATGTTATTAAAACAGAGTTTCCAGAAGAAAAACAAGAATATTTAGAAAGCTTTCAAAAACAAGAATATAAAAAAATAGAAGAAAATGTTCATAGACTTAAGCATAAAATTAGTATTTTGGGACTTGAAAAAAGTTATGAAATTGCTAATAAGTATGAGCATAATCTAAGAGAATCTTCTATAGAAGGTGCTAAAGAATTTGATGATATACTACAAGTAATTTCTGCATATATAGAAACTATTTAAGTATTATGAACTGTATTATTATTGATGATGAAAAAATGGCAAGAGTTATTTTAAAAACTCTTTGTGATGAAGTGAACTCTTTAAATGTTGTTGATCAGTTTTCTAATGCCATGCAAGCCATTAAATTTTTAAACTCTAATGAGGTAGATCTTATTTTCTTAGACATTCATATGCCAGATTTTAATGGTTTAGATTTTATACAAACCCTTAAAAATCCGCCTAAAATTATTTTAACAACATCAGATCCAAAATTTGCAATAGAAGCTTTTGAATACGATTTTATTGTAGATTATCTTTTAAAACCATTAGAGTTAAACAGGTTTAAAAAAGCTATTGTAAAAGCAGAAAAAAAGGAAATTTCATCATCAGAAATAGTTAAAGAAGCTCCAAAAACAAAAGATATTGATAACGATTTTTATGTAAATATAGACAGACGTTTAATTAAAATAGATTTACCAAGTATCTATTTAATTGAAGCTAAAGGAGACTATATTAAAATAAAAACAGACGATAAAGAGTATACAGTACATTCTACATTAAAGAAAATAGAAGACAAATTACCAGCATCTTTATTTCTTAAAATTCATAGATCTTATATCATCAATATTAAAAAAATTATTGATATAGAAGACAATAGTGTTCTTATAAAAAAGGATGTAATACCTGTTAGCAGATCTAAAAGACCCGAGTTAATGAAAAGATTAGATTTGCTCTAAATCTATTCATCTAAACATCTCTTACATTTGGTCTTTAGTTAAAATGTAAAGAACTAAAATTAAATTTTAAGGTTTCTTAAACCTCTAATTTTGTGGTATATATATTATGCCATGAAAAAAATATTTCTTGTTTTATTCACAACAGCCATCACATCCTTACAATTAAATTCTTATAATTTTCCTATAGAATTTGCTAGTGATGATACAGTGAAATTTAGAAAACCAAATTGTGATGTAATTTCCTTGGATAACCTAAAAACGGCTAATAAATCTTTATCAAACTATTACCCAAATCACATTATGTTTGGTTATGATACAGATAACTTTGCTTATCATAGTAATTTAAAAAGTAACGACTCTTTAGCAGATTTAAAAAAGAAAGTAAGTTATAGTAGAAAAAAAATAGGCAATCAAAATTTTAATATTCCTGGATTAAAAAAAAATATCACATCTAAATCTTTAATAGACTTTCTTCCAGAAACAGGGATGTATAAAACAGTAATTGCCAAAGTATCTAGCCCCAAAAATTTGTTTGAAATTCCCTCTATATCAGAAGTTTTTTCTATCGATTATTATACTGAAAATAAAATAGTATCGTCTTTATTTGCCTCTAAAACAATAGGTAAAATTCACGATCATTCTAAAGTAATTTTAAATCGATTAAATAACTCAAGTTTAGAGGATATTAGTAAAGTGAAAATTAGAGGACATCAAATTATAAGTTCAAAAATTAAAAGAGCTACTGGTATAATAGAATATACCTTAGGTTTTGCTATTAAAATGGATGCAGCAGAAAACAAGTTATTCAGTTTTTGGGACATCGATCAATATCCTGCAGGGAATTATCAAAATTATCAAATTTGGGGCAGTTCATTTTCGCAAGTATTTGCTATTGCAAACTATATTATAGACAAACATACCATAGAAAATGGTTTAAAAAGTACAGTTATTGATAACGTTTTACCAAATGTTTTTGTAAAATCTGGTAGTTACTCAAATGGGGTTGTTTATTTAAATCTTGTAAATAAAATAAACGAAAAATCAGTAGATTTTGTTGGTAATATTGCAGAAACTGAGGTTTCTAAACATAGAAAAGTTACCAATACTTTTGCGCTTTCTGGAGATTATAATGAAGTTTTAACGATAGAAACTGGTGTTTTGTTTGATATTGGTTTTTCTTTAAAAACAGCTTCTACAGAACAAAAAGATGCCTTGTATTTAGCAGATGGTCCTTGGGGTTTAGATTATTTAAAAGAATTTGCAACAGTTTCTAATTTTGATGTAAATACTTCTGAAAGAACCTATAAAGAAGATTTTTATGAAGTTGATAGAAATGTTGCAGCAATAGGTGAAGTAAAAGGAAACATCAATTTATTTAGACATCTTTTACCAGGAGATCAAACTTTAGAGGTTACAGATTACGAGTTTTTAAACTTTAATATCACAAATAATGAAACTGTAGAAATTGTAATTATGCAAGAAGAAGATAGACCTTGGGAAAACAGATTGCGTTATACAATTCTACCAAATACCGATGAAAAAAATTACAGCATTCCATTTTCAGAATTTTTAGACGCTAATGGTAACAAAGCAACTATCACAAATATTAAAACCATTGTTTTTTCTATCATTGGTGATTATACGTATTACAAACCTTTTACCATTAGTTTAAATGAATTGGCTTTTAAATCTAACAATGTTTTAGCAACAGATTCTTTTAGTAAAACAACTTCAAATAAATTAATTAATTATCCAAATCCATTTTCTAACGCTACAACAATTCAATTACCAGAAGCTTCAGAAAATATTACGATTCAGGTTTTTGATTATATGGGTAGAGTAGTTGATTATAAAAAGTTAAAATCAGATTTAAGTGCTAAAAAAATACAATATAAAGCACCAAAATTAAAAAGAGGTTTTTACAAATACAGAGTTAAAGACGATAAAGATAAAATGTACAATGGTACTTTTGCTATCAATTAAGTTTTAGTTATAAATTATATTACAAAAGGCAAAAGTGAAAACTTTTGCCTTTATTTTTTGTAAAAAGGTTTGCTTAGTATAAGCCATTTAAAACGGAATCCAAATTCTGTATATGTAAAACCAGTAGAACCTGCAGTTGCAACAGCAGAAGCAATGTTACTTTGCAAGCCATAAAGGTTTATAAGAGCTCTTTCAGAAAATTTGTAGCCAAATTTAGCATCAACTCTGTAAGTACTTTGTCCATCGTCATTTTCTATATATTGTAAACCAGTTGCTGCTGTTATCCCATAAAACCATTCTTTATTTTTTGCAGCAGTTTCATCTTTAATAAGATTTACAAAAACTTCTACAGCATTAAATTTACTTGGACTAAAATAAACAGTTGGCACTTGATTTTTAAAAGAAAGGTTTTGATAATTAATACCAGCCTTCATAGAAGGTTTTTTTAAAATGTTATAATATAAGGAGGTAAATAGAAGGTTTCTAGCATTATCATCACTTTGAAAGGTGTAATAATACTGTGTAAACCAGCCTAAATTAAAATTTGTACTAACACTATAATTTAAAATAAGATTGTTCTGTACAATTTGCTCGTCTAACAAAGCAGCATTAAAATTTTGGATATCTCTTTTGTAACCCAGTTCTAAATTTTGTAATTTAAAAGGTTTCATTTGTAAAAAGATATCTGTTAATAATTGCTTGTAATTATTTGTTTCAGATTCTAAAGATGTAACTCCAAAATTTCCTTTTACAGTTACATTATTTAAAATTTGATAAGAAGCACCCAATGTAAAATTGTTAGTAATCGCTTTTAAATCTGTAACAGGGTTAGATGTTGTTCTGTAATTATAATTCCCTAAAATTTTAAATTTTGTAGAAAAAGGAATTTCAGTTTTAACATCATAAGCAGTTGCCTCATTATCTCCATTATCAAAAGAATACGATACTTTAGATTCTAAAACAGGTGTAAAGCTAGCATCTAATTGTTTTATAAAATTGGCGGCATCTTTTTGATTTTTATAAAAGGTTAAAGTGTTTTCTGCACTTTGATAAGCACTTTTATAAAAACCAGTAGCTTTTAAGGCATTTGCTTTTCCTAAGTTTCCATCAAAGGAAGCACTGTCTTTTTTTAAAATTAAATTATAATCTGCAATACTTTTTTTAAAATCGCTTTTATAAATATTTAATGTTGCTCTTAAAGATAAAATCCAATTTTCTGGGTTTTTATTTTCTGAAATTAATTGATCAATCTCATTTTTTGCTAGTTTGTATTTTTTATTCCAAATTAAGGCTTGTATGTATCTTTCTTTTGTTTGTTTTGTTGATAAAGAATCGGTGTTTTTATTTAAAAGTTGTACAGTTTGCTCACTTATTTTTAAAGCCTCTTTATCATTTGCATCTAAATGATAGGCAAGTGCAATTCCGTTTAAAGAAGTAAATTTGTTTTCTGGTTTTTCCCCTAAAATTTTATAGGTTTCTTTAGCTTTATCTGTTTGATTTGAAATAAGGTATAAATTTGCTAAATTCAATAATGTTTCTTTATCTTTTTTAAAGTCAATAAAATTTTCTTTTAATATTTCTTCAGCTGCTAAATAATTCTGAGTGTTTACTTTATCATTAGCCAAACCCAAACGCATGTATTTTTTAGAAACCAATGCATTGTTGTTACCAGGTAAAACTTCTAATGCTTTGTCTACATAAAGCAACGCTTTTTCAAACTTTTTTAAATTAGATAAGGTGTTTGCAAAACCCAAAAGAGCAGGGAAACTTTGATTGTTTTCTAGAATTAACTTCTGATAATAACTTTCTGCCTCTTCATATTGTTTGTTCCATAAAAGAGATTCTGCGTAATTTAATTTTACTTCAAAATCTGTAGGATAATCTTTTAAAAGATTGGTAAATAAGTTAACCGCTAGTCTAGATTTGCCATTTAAACCTACTGCACGTCCATAACAAAGCCTTGCAGTTTTATTAGTTGGGTACTCTTTTAATACGTTTTTAAAAAAACCTTCTGCTTGTTTATATTTACCAGTTTCTAAATAGGTAAAACCTTCTTGCATTTCTTGAGAATGGGCGTAAAGGCTTGTAAATAGTGCTAGGAGTACAATTATTTTTTTCAATTTCTGTATCTTTTTTATAAGCTGCAAGTTAAGCAATAGCTTTTAATCATTGACTTTAATTTGGTTGTTTTTCTTAGGAATTACTTAGACAACAGTAAGTAATTATTGAACTTTATGAAATGGTATTTCATCGACAGTTCAACTTTTTTTTAAGACTTGTATTAGATATTTGCAGTAATAATAACCAATAAATATATAATAATATGTCTTTACAAATCTCAAATCAAAACGGAATATTTCATTTAAATGGAAAAATAAACACAACTACTTTAAGTTTTTTTGAAACGTATTTTACCCACAACTTATCTCAATTAAAAAAGATTGTTATAAATATTGATGATTTAATAGAAATTGACAGTAGTGGAGTAAAAGCAATTAAAAATTTTATGAAAGCAGCTATTTTAGAGCAAAAACTGTTTTCTATAATTGGTAAAGGTTGCAAAGAAATTTACGATGATTTTAACCAAACTAATGTAGCCTAATAATTTAAAAATTCAGAAAAGATGACAGCAATTTCAATCCCTTTTAAAAAGAAAATTTCTCCAGAGCAAATATTTATGCTAAGTGGTTTGTTAGTAAATGGTGGTAACTACCTATACAATTTAGTTTTAGGTAGATTCTTAGGGCCAGAAAAATTTGCAGATGCTGCCATTTTAATTACACTTTTATTGGTGTTATCTTTTGTAGCGATGACTTTTCAATTAGTGACTGCTAAATTTTCTGTAATTTTTGAAGATTCTATTTTTGAGTCGTTTATTTCTAATACCTATAGAAATGCTTTAGTTACTGGAGTTTTATTAGGACTACTTGTAGTTTTCTTTTCTTCTGATTTACAAATTTTCTTTAAAACAACTTCTGCAACCATGTTTGTAGTTTTCGGAATCGGAATTCCGTTTTATTTTTTAATGAGTGTAAATAGAGGTGTTTTTCAAGGAAAAAAAGAGTTGACTTCTTTATCAATTACCTATCAATTAGAAATGATAAGTCGTTTACTAATTACTTTTATACTCTTATATTTTTTAAATATTGAAACTTCCTTATTAATTGCCATCGGAATTTTAGTTTCTTTTCTATTTGGATTGATTCCCTTTAAATTTAAAAAGTTTTCACTTGTAAATGTGTTTAAATTAGAAAAAACACAAACTAAATTAGTGCGTAATTTCTTTATAATCACTGCCTTTTACGAATTGACACAAATCATCATAAACAACAGCGATATTTTATTGGTAAAACATTTCTTTGCTTCTTATGAAGCTGGTCTATATGCATCTTTAGCATTAATTGGTAGAGTGGTTTATTTTGTTGCTTGGATGTTTGTAATGTTGTTATTACCAGTAGTTGTACAGCTTAAAAAAGAAGGAAAATCTACCTTGCCAATTTTATTAAAATATGTGGGGTATATTGGTGCAATTTCAATTACAATTGTTTTGGGGTGTTATCTTTTTCCGAATCTAATTATTCAAATTCTTTTTGGAGATGGATATGTAGAAATCTCTCCTTTATTATGGAAATATGCTTTAGCAACTGGTGTTTTTGCCATTTCTAACATCTTTGCTTACTATTATTTATCATTAGATAAATATGTGCCTGTAATTTTATCTGGCATTTTTGGAATGCTTCAAATAGTGTTGGTAGTTTTTTATCATACTTCTTTAGAGCAGGTTGTACATGTGCAAATTATAGCAATGCTTATCTTGTTATTTGTGCAACTAACTTACTTCTTTTTATCGAACTTAAAGGAAAGAAAAATCAGCAATATCTAAACCTATTTTCCATTCATCTATACATACTTGCACTTAAACACAAGCAATCAATTTAAGATTCTTTTTAATCCGAAATTTGTACTATAATTAAAAACAAACATTATGAAATTAGCAATTGTAACAGCATATCCACCAAGTAAAGTAACTTTAAATGAATATGCATATCATTTAGTAAAAAGCTTTAGACAAAGTAAAAAAGTAACAGAATTGGTTCTATTAACAGATAAAACACCAGAAGGAAAAGACATTAATTTTACAGAAAATGGATGTAAAATTACAGTAAAAGAATGCTGGAAGTTTAATAGTTATACAAACATTGTAAATGTTACAAAAGCAATTAGTAAAACAAAACCAGATGCTGTATTGTTTAACTTACAATTTATGAAATTTGGCGATAAAAAATTAGCAGCTGCTTTAGGTTTGGCTTTGCCATTAGTTTGTAAAATTAAGCAAATACCAACCATTGTTTTATTACATAATATTTTAGAGCAAACAGATTTAGAAAAGGCAGGTTTTACTTCAAATAAATTTTTGCAAAAAGCATATAATTTTATTGGTACAAGTTTAACAAAACTTATTTTAAAAGCAGATATAGTTGCTGTTACTATGGATAAATATGTTACTACTTTACAAGAAAAGTATAAGGTGAATAATGTAAAAATGATTCCTCATGGAACTTTTGAAATTCCTAAAAAGCCATCACATACTTTATCAAAAGGTCCTTTAAAAGTAATGACTTTTGGTAAGTTTGGAACTTACAAAAAAGTAGAATCTATGATAGAAGCTGTAGAAAAAGTAAGAAAATCTTCTGGTTTAGATTTAGAGATTGTAATTGCAGGTACAGACAACCCAAATGTACTTGGTTATTTAGATAATGTAAAAGAAAAATACAAACACATACCACAAATAACGTTTACAGGTTATGTAGAAGAAAACCAAGTAGAAACGTTGTTTAACGAAAGTGCAGTGGTTGTTTTTCCTTATACTTCTACAACAGGTAGCTCTGGTGTTTTACACCAAGCAGGTAGTTATGGTAAAGCTGTTGTAATGCCTAATTTAGGCGATTTGGCAACTCTAGTTGTAGATGAAGGGTATAGAGGAGAATTTTTTGAACCAGAAAGTACAGAAAGTTTAGCCAATGCTATTGAAGCAATTGTAACAAATGATGGGTATAGAATTCAATTAGAAGAAGCAAACTATAAAGCAGCAACTGCTTTTCCAATGGAAAGAATTACCAATATGTATTTAGAAGAATTTGAAACTATATCTTCTAAAAAACAAGCTACTTTTTCTAAACCTTCTATTATTTAGAAATAAACTCAAAAGAGGGTTTTTTAATACCATCACTATTTATAAAACCATATTTTTTCTGAGGATTTGTTCGCCAAGGAAGTTTCCCTAAAACTTCTTTGGGTACATCATCAAAATCATACAAAGTCCATGACATAAAAGGAATCGAATTCTTTGTCAGGACTTTTTGTATTTTTTTATAATAGTTGGCTTGTTCTTCTTCAGAACTGGCAAAAGGTCTCCAAAAACCACCATAAGATGAGAGTCCAAACTCTTGTAAAATAATTGGTTTGTCTTTTATGTTTTCTTTTAATGTTGCGTATTCGCTTTCAAAATTATTTACATCTTCGTAATAATGAAAAGAAACAATATCTACTTTATCTTTTAAAATAGTCGCACTTTTTGTGTTAGACCATCCAATAGTTACAGGGTGTTTTTTATCGATAGATTTAATTAAATAAATCATAAAATCTAACCAAGCAGTTACGTTTTCTTTTCCTCTAGAATTAAAATCTAAATTGGGTTCGTTTTTTACATCCCAAGCTAAAATAGCGTTGTGATTTTTAAATTTGTCCACCACAATTTCTGCATGTCTGTGATTTAATGTCCAATCTAAAACATCATAATTGCCATAAAAATCGAATAAAGTAACTACTACTTTTAAACCTTCTTTTTCTGCACTATCTAAAACTTGTTCAAGTTTTTCTAGTTTATCAATCTTTACATTGGCTTTTCCAAAATCTTCATAAGGCACAAAAATTCTAATGGAATTTAAGCCCGCATTTTTAATTATTTTAAAATCGTTTTCTATAATATTTATATCAAAAGCTTCTCCATACATATTCCAAGGAGTTGCTTGTGGATAATAATTAATCCCTTTTATACCAGCATAAGCAATAGTTGCTTTTTTAAATTCAGTTTTATAATTTTCTGAAGCTTCTTTTACCATGTGTCTAATTCGCCAAAAACCATCTTCTAACAATAAAACATATCTATAGGTTGCTTTTTCTGTAGTTTCTAAAATTAATTGGTTATCTTTAAAAACTTTTTTATAAGCAACAGCATCAGTGTCTTTTAAAACAATTAATTGCCCATCTTCACTAAAAAACTCAATATCTAAATGATGTGCTAATGTAGTACCTTCTGTAGTTATTTTATTTAATTTATTGTATTTTAAAATACTGTAAATGTTTTCTCTAGCACTTTCTGTAAAATAATCTTCAATACCTGCTTTTGTATTGGTTTTATAGGCGATGTGTTTTACATACCAGGCATCTAAATAGTCATTTTCTACAGCATTTATTTTTTGCTGACTTATTTTTCGGCCTTCATTACCATCTAAGGTCCAAGTTACTTTTGGCAAATATTGATCTACTTTTTTTACTTCTGTATGCAGCATTTTACTTCTGTCTGCACCTGTATTTAAAAAGCTATACACACTGCTAATTAAAAATAGAAGAATGCTAATAATTAAAACATAGGTTAACATTAAAAAACCTCTAAGAATTCTTTTATTAGTTTTTACCATACTTTAAAACTTTTAAATTCTTTTTGTATTTCTGCAGTTTCAATCACAATTTTATAGGTATTATTTTCAAAAATATTTGGGTTTAAATAAAAATTAGCAAACCCATTGTTAGATTCCTTAAAGAGTTCTGTAACTAAAATATTATTTTTATAAATAGAAAGTTTTACTGATAATCCATCAGGAATTATCTGATTCATAAAACTTTTTAATGGCCCAATTGTAATGTTTCTATTCTTATTGCTAAAAGAAACATTATAATCTTCTATGACTTTTTTGTAGCTAATTTTTAGCACATCACTTTCTGCAATACCTACAAAATAAGCTTTTACTTGCCAATTGTCTTCAAAATCTGGATGTACAATTTTAGCATGTGCAACTCCATTTATGGTTGTACCTGCTGTTTTTAAAATATTTCCTTTTTTATTGGTGATAAAAAACTCAATATAACTTCCATCACTAACAATATTATTGTTTTTGTCTTTTATGGTTGATGTAAAAAAGGTAGTTATTTGGTTTCCATCTGCATAGTCATGATTTCTGCTTACAAACAGTTTAAAGTAGGTGGCAATGGCTGGCATTACATTTACATCAAATTCTTTGGAGTTTATGCCATAAGATTCCGAAGAAATAAGCATTCTACCACTTTTTTTAGGAGCATATATATTTTTATGACCAATTAATTTATCGGTTTTAATAGGTGTTCTTTTTTCTGATGATAAAAATTGATATTTAACATCAACTTTACTATGATCTGTGATAGGATTGTCTAAACTATCTGTAGGTATTACCACTAACATTGTGTAATCTAATTCACCAGCATCAATACTTGGTGGTCCTAAATAGGTTTCTAAAGTTTTGGGTTGTTGAAGTGGAAGCATAGAAATGTTACCAGAAATTGTTTCTTTCTTATTGATAATTTTCCAGGTTAAAATGCCTCTTTTTTTAGATAAAAATTTAGGGATTGTAAAAGTAGCCTTATTATTGATAACGTCTGCTTTTAAAACAGTAGCTCCATAACTATTTGCACAGTATAATTGAAGAGTTGTTGCCTTTTGTACTGCAAATTCTAGTTTAACTGTATCACAAACTCTAAAGTTATTTTTTGGTGAGACTAAAGCAATTGTGGCCTTATTAATTGTTTCTTGACCAAAAAAAGAAACACTTATAAATTGAAAAAATACTAGAAAAAAAAGCTGTTTTAATTTCATTATTTCGGATTTCCTATATACATATTCAACTCTATTTTTACATACTTAAAAAGTGGATGGTTTACTTTTTGTAACTCATTAATTGTATGGTTTTGTATTCTGTTGGGTATTATTTTAAAGGCAATATCTTTATTTGGCAATCCGTTTACAAAGCAAAAACGCATATCATCACTAATTGTTTTTATAGATGGATTTTCAGGAATTGAATATTCAAATCTTAGCTTTCTTTCTTGTCTAATGCCTTCTTTTAAGAATAAATTATCTACCCAAATCATTTTTTTATCATCATTATAAAAAGTAATAATTAATTGTGGCACTGTTATTTCTTGAATTCCACTATTAAATAAAGTTCCATTAATTTTGTTTGGTGTAATATTTATTTCACTTAAAACAATGTCTTTAAATAAATCTGAATTTGAGGTATTTCCTGCAGCTTGTAAATTAAATTTAGTAGGTTGTTCTGCTAATTCTACAGGCGTAAATTCATCAGGATTAAAAGTTTTAGGAATAGAATCTTTGGTTTTAGACCAGGCAATTCCTTCAAAATTAATTCTAAAGGCACTAATTTCTTTTGGCATTAATTTATGCTTTAAAATATGTTTTGCATTGTAGGTTGCCAATTCCTTATTATCATCATTATAAAGTGTCCCTTTTAAGACTACGTCTGATGGAACATTGTCTATATTTTGAACAGTACCAACAATAGCATAATGTTTATTGAATTTTATCAACTTTGCAGACACAATTTCTAAAACGGGTTGTTTTAAAACATCTTCATGATGTGTTTGTTCTGTAGTAATTCTTCTTCTACCTTGGTTAAAATACCCTGTGCTATTTTTAGAGTATAATTGATCTGGTGGTAAATCTATGGATTTTCTTGTGGGCTTTAAATACCATTTTCCTGCTCTTTTAACAGTTGTTTTGTAAGCTGTTTTAGATAGTTTTTCTAAAGGAGTAATCCATTTTGTTTCTACTTTTAAAGTAGTTAAACTATCTGTTTGTTTTAAAACTTCAGTGTAAATAGCGTCTAATTTTGCATACGAACTTAACAAACCATCGGTAACAGATATTTCTAATAAATATTGATCTCTTGTTAATATATCTTCAGGATCTATGTAGGTAAAACTCTTATTCAATTCTTTAAAGTCTAATGCATCATAATAGGCCTTTACCACATTTTCTGGAGACCTTTGTGTATCATTTTTAATGTAAAACATATAACAAGCATAAGCAATAACCACCAGTAAAATTACAGCCCAAATATGAAATGCTTTTAATACTTTTTTAGGAAATTTCTGATAAGCAACCTTAAATTTAAAATAAGCAGGTGCAGCTTTTACTTTTGTTTTTAAACTATGCACAAACAAAGATTGAATGTTCAGTATAAAAGCAATTAACACAGTTAAAAAAGGAATAATTCCCCAAATTATTTTTACCCAAGCAGAAACATCTTCCTTTGGTAAAATGGATGAAATAGGAGGGACGTTTAATTTTTCCCAAACCATAATTCCGTTTTCTAATTGAGACAAACGTTGCCATCCACAGAAAAACAGCACAGGATCGTAAAATTTATCATTAGAAAAAATATACTTTAAATTGTATTTTTCTGGCGTGGTTAAAAACTGCTGTAAAGAGCCAATACCTGCAACACCTTTAAATTTTGAATTTTCTAAACGTTCAATTGGTCTTGTGGTTAATTCTGGTAAACGTCTTGCAGAATGGTAATTTCCATCTACACTCATAGCATTGGTTTGTGCTGCTAACCAAGCCATTTGATCGCCAAAACCAAGTGTTAAATAACGCCATTGATCGTGAGAATCTTGACTTAAAAAATTCACAATGGGTAACATTTTAATTTTTTGAGGTTGAGAAGGTCTAAAATACCCTAAACTCATGGTAAAAATTACCATACCAACATATAATGCCGCTAAAAATCCTCCCAATAATCTGTGATAGACAGCTCCAAAACGTTCTTGAATTAACGTTTTTAAATCTCCTTCTACAAATCTGTAGATAAATTCGCCAAAAATGGGAATAGACATAATAGAACCCCAAAGTGTAAACCTATCTAAGGTTAAAATATTAAAAGCAGTTTCGCCCAATATCATTTTAGGAATTGGAGTAGTGCCACCAGTTCCTAAAATTACCAACATGGTAAAAGACAAGCCAAAAAATAAATATCTTTTGCTAAAATATCTGTAAAAAATATAGGGCATTATAAATAATAAAATTCCCCAAGGAATGGTAAAAAACACCAATCCAGAAGAAGTTACGTCTATAAAACTATCTCTAGAGCCATGAGGAATTGGCACTTGTGTAATTGGGTTTAATTTAGAATTCATCCAATAAGGAAAAATACAAAAGATGATTAAAAACAAAGACGAAAACCCAAAACCTAAATTTCGTTTTAATTGTTTTACAAATGTTTTTATAAATAAAGAAAACGTAACCTCTTTATAAGAAGCAACTTCTTCTTTTGCAACATCCATAATAACAGTACCAATTAATGGGAATATAAAAAATAACATTCCGAAAATTGGAGTTACATGATGAGAAGTAACTGTTACAGCAATTAAAGAAAGAGATGTAAAAAAGAATTTAAACTTCCCTGTTTTTAACCATAAATAAATTTCTGGCAAAGCATGCATTAATACAGAAACCCCAATAATACTGGGTAATTGCCCAAAAATATGCAAGGTTTCTACAAAAGAAGATGAAAAAACAGCCAAAATAGCTGCATAGCCAGCAACTGTTCTGTTGGCAGTAATTAGTAAAGAATATCTGTAAGCTCCTGTTATAAAAAGTACAATAGCAATTAATGCAACTGTAAACAACCCAAATTTTAAACCACCAATTAAAGACAAAGCTGCTATAGATTGATGCACTAAAGGAGGATAACTTTGTACAGTAAAACCTGTGTACCACTTATAATTCCAAGGTTCAAACCAACTATTTGCATAATGATCTGCAAAAAATAAGTGAATTAAAGCATCATAAGTAGTCTCTAAAGTATAAAATATGGTAGACCCATGAAAAACTAAGGCAAGTAGTATTGCTGTTATTAAGTATTTATTAGATTTTTCTTTCATTAACAAGGGACTCACTTAAAGTACTGTAAATATAAATCTTTTAAATTGTAAGCAAAATTTTATTTGACGTAAGTAAACTTCCATTCATCTATACAAAAGTTCGCTTAAAGCGATATCGCACTTTTAGTTTTTAAAACAAAAGTACTTTTGACGTGTAATTAAGCAACAAACTTATAAAAATAAATAGTATGAAAGTATTAGCAATAGATGATCAAAAATTAGTTTTAATCCCATTAGAAAATAGATTAAAAGAATTAGGTTATGAAGTTTTAACTGAAACAAACGCAACAAAAGGAATTGAATTATACGATTCTTTTCAGCCAGATTTGGTAATTGTAGACATTAATATGCCTTTAATATCTGGTTTAGAAGTTGTAAAACATATTAGAAACACTAAAAATGCGAGCACTCCAATTATGGTTTTATCTGGTAATACAGATGATGCTATGATTACTGAAGGTTTTGATTTAGGTATTAATGACTACATGAAAAAACCTTTGAGTTTGGTAGAAGTTTGTGCAAGAGTAAAAAGATTAATAGGAGCACCTGTTGTAACTAATCAAACAAACTCTTCTAAAAACACCATTATACAACAAAGATGTGTTGGTGTGGTAATACCTTGTTATAATGAAGAAGAAAGATTGTTAAGTAACGAGTTTACTAATTTTATTGATGAAAATTCTGGGTACCATTTATGTTTTGTAAACGATGGTAGTAAAGATAAAACTTTAGAGGTTTTAAACGATCTTAGAAAAGGAAGAGAAGATTTTATTACAGTATATGATTGTGAAAAAAACGGAGGGAAAGCAGAAGCAGTAAGACAAGGAATGTTGCACATGGCAAAACATGACGATTTAGATTACATAGGGTTTTTAGATGCAGATTTATCTACAGATTTAACAGATTTTGATGCTTTAGTTTCTACCATAGAAAACTCTGATTATAAAATAGTGAGTGGTTCTAGAATTAGCAGAATGGGTGCAGATATTACTAAAGAATCTGCAAGAAAAATTATTAGTATGACTATTAATTTTATCATTAGAAAGATTTTAAAAATGGATTTTAAAGACACACAATGTGGGGCAAAAATCTTTCATAAAGATGTAATTGAAATTTCATTTGCAGAAAAATTTGTAACTCAGTGGATTTTTGATGTAGAAATTTTTAGAAGAATAACTTTACATTTTGGATTGCAAAAAGCAAAAGAAATGTTGTGTGAACAACCTTTAAAAAGATGGATTCATGCAGATGGTTCTAAATTATCTATGAAAGATTCTATGAAAATTGTTTTTCAATTAGGACAAATAGCATGGTTTTACTCTAAAAAAAAGAAGAAAAATAGTACTGTAACACTAAATAGAAATTACAAAACAAGTGATTTTGTTTTTCAGAACTTGAAAGAGGTTTAATGTGAAGAAAGGAATTATAATAATTTTTGGAAAAAATGAAGGTATTTTATCAAACACTTTAAATTTTAGCACTTTTTTTAATGAAAAAATTAAAATATGCTTGGTAAATAACGGAAATCACGACAACTTTTTTAAAGAGATACAAAGTTTAAAAGAACCATTAAATAATGATGTTGCAATTGTAAACCTAAGAAAAGAAACATCGATAAAATTAGCAGTAAAAGCAGGTGTTCGATTTTTATCAAACAAAGAAGATATTCAACTCATTATTTATGCACAACCCATTAGTATTGCAAACCCAATGCTACTTAAAAAGTTAATAGCAGTTTTTAAACAAGAGTTTATTTCTAAAAAGGAAGAAAGAGTTTTACTAAGATCTGTTTACTCTTTAAATGAAGTTTTAAACGATAAAAAATAACAAAATGGAAACAAGAACTCATATAAATAGCGGTATTTACAAAATTAAAGGAAAAGTACAAAATTACGATTGGGGAGGTAAAAGTTTTATACCTAACTTAATTAAAAAGAAAAATAGTACAGATAACAACTTTGCAGAATATTGGTTAGGTGCTCATGCTAAAGCTCCATCAATAATAGATACAGAAAAAGGAAGCATGAATTTAGACCTTTTTTTAAACGAAAACCCTACCGAAAATTTAGGTTTAAAAGTAGCCAATTCTTTTAAAAAATTGCCTTTTTTATTTAAAGTTTTAGATGTACATAAAATGCTTTCTATTCAAGTGCATCCTACAAAAGAGGCTGCTAAAATTGGTTTTGAGTTAGAAAATGAAAAAGGAATTTTATTAACAGATAGTAACAGAAATTATAAAGATAAAAATCATAAACCAGAAGTAATGGTTGCTTTGGGTGATTTTTGGTTGTTGCATGGTTTTTTAGAAAGAAGTAAAATAATTAAAAACCTATCTGAAACTAAAGAATTAAATTTTTTATTACCTGTTTTTTTAGAAGAAGGATATTTAGAATTATACAAAAAAGTTATGCAATTTACTCAAGAAGAAGTAAACGTAATTTTAAAACCATTGGTAAAAAGAATACTTCCAAAGTTTTTAAATGATGGAATAGAGAAGTCTTCTCCAGAATATTGGGCTGCAAAAGCCATACAAAACAACAATTTTGATACTATTGATAGAGGCATTTTTTCAATCTATTTTTTTAATATTTTAAATTTATCTAAAGGTGAGGCTATTTTTCAAGATGCAGGAGTACCACATGCATATTTAGAGGGTAAAAATATTGAGTTAATGGCAAATTCAGACAATGTTTTAAGAGGTGGTTTAACAACCAAACATATAGATGTTGATGAGCTTTTAAAACACACAAAATTTGAAGAAACAATCCCTAAAATATTAAAAGGAACAAGCAGTAAAGATAATGGAGAAACTGTTTACAAGACAACAGCAGATGATTTTGAATTGAGTAAAATTGATTTAGAAAAAACGGTAAAACATAACTCAATATCTAATTCTGTAGAAATTCTTTTACTTTTAAAAGGTTCAGCTACAGTAACTCAAAATGATGAAATAACACATTTAGAAAAAGGACAATCTGTATTTATTCGTCCAAATACTGCTTATAAAATTGAAACGGAAACAACTGTAGAAATCTATAAAGCAAGTGTTCCAGAGAGTTAAAAATTACTATTTGTTAAGAATCTTTAATAATTTATGAGTCCCCAAACTAGCAACATCTTCAATTATTGTTAAATTTTCAAAATCATATTTAGTAACTGAAGGTTTGGGGTCTATAAAATAAATTGGCGTGTTTGGTTTTATATAATCTATTAACCCAGCTGCAGGATATACTTGCATAGAAGTACCAATAATGACTAGAATATCTGCCTTTTTTACAATTTCTATAGCTTTGTTTAACATAGGGACCATTTCTCCAAACCAAACAATATGTGGTCTTAATTGACTTTTTTTAGGACATAAATCTCCTAAAAACAAGTCCTTTTTCCAGTCTAACACAATATTCTCATCAATAGAACTTCTAACTTTTAAAAGTTCGCCATGTAAATGTGTTATTTTAGCACTACCAGCTCTTTCATGCAAATCATCTACATTTTGTGTAATAATTTCTACATGGAAATTGTCTTCTAATTCAGCTAAATTAAAATGTGCTTTATTGGGTTTAACAGTTAATAATTGTTTTCTACGTTGGTTGTAAAAATCTAAAACCAATTCAGGATTTGCCTCATAACCTTCAGGCGAAGCAACTTCCATCACATCATGTCCTTCCCACAAACCATCAGCATCTCTAAAAGTTTGTATGCCACTTTCTGCAGAAATGCCTGCTCCTGTTAAAACGACTATTTTTTTCATAAATTGGATGAAGTATTTTTGTAAAATCCTCTATAAAGATAAAAATAATAATTTAAGTTTGTAGCTATGATTGATGAAAAATTATTGAACTATTTTGAAGGCTATTTAACAGATAAAAGAAAAACGCTCTTTAAAAAAGTATTAGAAAATAGGACGAGACATTTTACAGTGGTGTTAGAAGATATTTTTCAGCCACATAATGCTAGTGCTGTAATTAGAACAGCAGATATTTTTGGTGTACAAGATGTACATGCCATTGAAAATAAGTATTCGAATAGAGTTTCTAGACATGTTGCAAAAGGTTCACAAAAATGGATAACTTCAAGACGATATAAAGCAGATGGAGATAACACTAAAATTTGCTTAGACAATTTACGCAAAAAAGGCTATCAAATTATTGCAACAACACCTCATAACGATTCTTGTTTATTGCAAGATTTTGATGTGACTAAAAAATCTGCATTTGTATTTGGAGTAGAAGCAGAGGGGGTTTCTGATTATGTGAAAGAACAAGCAGATGGATTTTTAAAAATACCCATGGTTGGTTTTACAGAAAGTTTAAATATTTCTGTTGCAGCAGCTATTATTTTACAAGATATAACTACAAAATTGAGAAATTCTGATGTAGATTGGCAATTATCTGATGAAGAAAAAAACGTTTTGTATTACAATTGGGTACGTAAAACAATTAAAAACGTCGATAAAATAGAAAAGCATTATTACCAAAACTTAGAGGTGTAATTATTTTTCTGAATATTTATTAAAAGACATACCTAAGCTGTATAAAGATACAACTATTTCAAATTAGAAAAGATAGCTTGCTTCATCTCTCTAATCAGTTTACTCCACAATAATTTTCTGAATAGTTGCAGTAGAATCGCATCGTTTTACTAATAAACTGATGTTTTCTAATTCTTTTGAACCTGTTATAAAATATTCTGCACAAGGCTTTTGTCTAGGATTTCCTTTGCCAAAATCAACATCACCAGTATATAAAATTGTTTTTATTTTTAGAGTATCAATATCAAATTTTTGCATTGCATTTGTAGCATCCTCAGAAAATAAACGTTTTTTTATTCTGATAGATTTTAATGTTCTAGAATCCATTCCATAATCAAAAGTGGCTTGTTTTTTTTGCCAGAAAAAATAAACTCCAATGCAGCCTAATGATAAACCTACTAAATAATATCCTATTCTTTTAATGAGCATCTCTAATTTTTGAATTGCAAATTTAGTTTTTTTATCGCTTAAAAGAATATTATTTATTTAATAAAGAAAAATGAGCTCTAAATTGGGCAATTCGATCTCCTTGTTTGTATTCTACTACAAACCAATAATCAGATGGTTTTGCTTTTTTGCCATAATTATTATAGCCATTCCAACCTTTTTCACTTGGTTTTATTACTGTAATTAGCTCTCCATATCTAGAAAATATTTTTATGGTAGCATTTAAGTCGTCTTTAATATCTGTAATATTCCATGTATCATTGATACCATCCCCATTTGGTGTAAAAAATTTAGGATAATCAAAAGCTGTAAACTCCACAAAATAATCTCCACAAATACCTGTAAGATCTTTTACCTTTAAAGTATATAAACCTGGACCAATGTTTTCAAAAATTGGAGATTCCTGAAAAGGACCATCATCTAAAGCATACATATAATTGCCAAAACTAAAATTAGTTTCATTAACTTCTATAGTATATAAATTAACAAAATAATTGGTTAAAAATTTAATTTCAAACTTTGGATTGGAACTTTCTACAACAACTTCTGTAGGATAATAATTACAATTTGGAGGCATTTCTGGTTGTAATTTTATCGTTTTTACTGTGTAAGTACCTGCTTTGAATGCGTTGTAGTCTGGACCTGTACCTACTAACTCATCTTCTAAAAACCATTGCACTGTAAACTCATTTACGTCTAAATTTGATTGCAATAAAAAAGGATTTGTAGTATTACCAGTCTTATAATCAACACAAATTGTTCCTCCTTGTATTTCTAAATCTAATAATGGATAAACATGGATATTAAAATTTCCGTTTTGAAAACAGTTTGGATTGCCCTTAGGATATGCATGAAAGTATATTGTTTGTGATCCTATAGTTGTAATTGTATAGTCTTTTAAATCTATAAAATCTTCTTTATTAGGGCTTCTGTAATATTCTACAGTTATATCTGCATCAGATAAATTTGGTAATGTTACACTACCACAAGTTTCTAAATTTGGTATGGTTATCGTTGGAGTTTCAAAAATATCAACTGTAAAAGCATGTTCATCTTCACAGAAAAAACGATTTCCATTTTGGGCATAAATGTAAATTGTTTGTGATGCTGTAATAACATCTCCATGACTTAATTGTACTCCATTACCACCAGATTCTGTGTAATATTCTCCGACATTTAATTTAGGAAGTGTGTAAGATTCACAAGCAAGTACGTTTGCTGGTTTGTCTACAATAATTCCATAAACATTAACTCTAAAAACGTTTTCATTACTACAAGAACCTATTTCATTATCTTTGTTAAAAATGTATACATCTTGTGTAGTTTCAATTATTTGGCCTGCAAATAATTCTGTTCCTTGCCCATTTGTTTCAGTAAAATATTGCCCATTTTTTAAAGTTGGTAAAGTATAGGGTTCACAACTAGAAATATCTGTAAAATTATCTACAGTTGGTATCTCTTTTATACTGATATTAAAGCTCGATTCATTGTCGCAAAAATTTGTTTTATTATAAATATAAATTGTTTGACTTGTATCAATTAAATCTCCAGCTGTTAAGTTTATTCCTTCTCCATTAGCTTCTGTAAAATAATTTCCATTTGTTAAAACAGGTAATGTTGGTAAATCATTTTCACATTTTATGATGTTGTCTAATACATCTACTGGTACAATAGGGTAAACTATTATACTTAACTCAATACCAGTACAGTTATCTGTTGTTGTAATTTCTGGAGCATAATAATAGACTGTTTGAGAATTTGTTATTACAGTTCCTGAAGGAATAATGCTACCTAATCCATTATTTTCTGTGTAATAATTTCCAAAAGGAAAACTCGGAATTATGTATTGTCCGTTACAAGCAACTATATCTTTAAATTCACTTTGATCAATAATACTTACTGTAAATGAATTTGAATTTGTACAGTTAGTAGTTGTGTTCTCATTAAAAATATAAATAGTTTGACTACTTGTAATTAAATCTCCTTCTTTTAGTAGATTTCCTTCACCATTATTTTCAGTGAAATAATTACCATTTGTAATTTTTGGTAGTTGGTAAGAATTACAAGTTACAACATCGTTTTTAGAATCTACAACAGGTAAATTGTAGATTATTAACTGATACTCTTCATCAGAACAAAATACATCTTCTATTTGAGCATAAAAATAAATTGTTGAACTTTCTGTAATAGCTGTTCCTGGAGTTATTAAATTACCAGTTCCATTTGGGCCATTTTTTTCTGTGTAAAATTCTCCTAAAAGGCTTTCTGGAATAATATATTGATTGCAATGTTCTAAATCAATAGAAAAATCTTTTGCTAAAGTTATTGTAAAGTTTTCTTCAATAAAACAACCTTGAGTATTTTCATTATATATGTACAGAGTAGTGTTTTCTGTAATTTCATCACCAGAAAATAATTGATTACCAGTTTTATTTGGGCCTGTATAGTAAAAACCACTGGCTAAATTTGGCAATATATAAGTTGTACAGGCAATAATATCTTCTATTTCATTTAAAATAGGAGCTTTAATAATATCTATTTGAAAATTAACAATATCAAAACAATTATTGTTCATTAACCTTGCCCAAACTGTAAAATCATCAACATTATTAGGTACTTGAAATGCTAAAGGATTAGCTATTTTGTTATCATTGTTATTCGCTTCACTTTCAGATAAAAAGTAATTAATCGTATAATTTACAGAATCTGCATTATTTAAAATTTCAGTTTCAACTAAAGTTGATAAATTAATGATGTTTTCATTTTCACAAATCGAAAAATTATTAGGTTTGGTTGCTTTAACATCTAAAAATAGTAATTTAAATTCTAAAATAGCATTACAAAATGAATTGGTTGTTTTATTGTATAATTTGATATAAATAGTTTCGTTTCCTGAAGATTGGTAATTTGTTAAAACACTTGAGTCTAGAGGATTATTAATGATGGCATTGGTTAAGGAATTGTAATAAGAAATGTTATATATATTTTCATCAATGCCTAAATTATTTAAATTGTTTGTTGTTAAATCAAATTCACCTATATTATTATCAGTACATTGGTAAAGATTTTGAGGTGTATTTACAGGTAAATCAAAAATAGTAATTTCATCAGTTAAAACACAGCCAGAGTTTGTTATTGAAGCCTCTAAACTATAAACTCCTGTTTGATTAATTTCTATTGTAGGGTTTTCTTCTCCTAAAATAGGATCTCCATTTCTAAACCAAGTATATTTAAAATCTGTTGTATTTGTGTAGCCAGAATCTATGAGTAATTTTTCGCCATCACAAATAGTTTTATCTGCTCCTAAATCTAAAGTAATGTCAAACCCCCCAGATTGTATAAAAACAGCAGAATCATAATCAGCATCATTATTATCTCCAATAGCAAATTTTAATTGGTAAGAATTATTAGGAACCACAGTTGCAACTGCGTTGAGTGTTTTTGTATATCCTCTCATATTTAATAATGAATTGGTTGAGTTTTCATCATTAAAAGTGTCAAATAAATTTGGATTAATAGAGCTACAGCTAGAATTATAAAGGTTATTTCTAATATTTTGAACAGAAATGTTTTTATTACTTTCAGGTAAGGTTGCTAAATTGATGGTTTCTCCAGTATCTAAATTTATTAAAAAGATGGCAAAGACATCACTAAAACCACATTGAAACTCTCCATATTCATTAGATGCAAATAAAAAATTAAAGTTAAAGCTATTGCCTAATGGAACAAAATCAAACTCTAAAAAAGCCACATCAGTTATTTTAGAAGTTTGACCATTTTGATTAATTATTGCTTGTAATTGAGGATCTGAATTTTGAGATATTTCACTGCTTAGGTTGGTGTTTGTATAAGAACCTTCAGAGTATTTTGCAATACCATTTCTAATAATTATTCCTTCAGATAATGGAAAATCGCCTCCATTATTATTAAAATAAGCTATAGATTGATTTGAAGAAATTTGAACATTAGTAGTTTTAATACAAGGGTTGTTAACCAATAAATTTACTAATTCTTCTTTAGAATTAGAAACATTATCTATACGAATTGTTTGTGAAAAAGAATTTAAGGTAAAAATAAAAATTGATATTAAAATTTTAATCCTTTTAAATAGCAAATTTAAGGGCATAATTTAGTTGATACTTTATAAAATATTAACAGTAGTAACTGTATGTTTTAAGCATTATTGTTTTAAAGCATTAATAAATTAATATCTCTAAAAGGCAAATCAAACCAATCTGCAACTGTTTTGTTGGTTAAAATTCCGTGATAAAAATACATGCCGTTTCGCAAACTTTTATCAAATCTTGCTGTATTTTCAAAACCACCTTCTTCAGCAATATTAAGTAAATAAGGTGTAAAAATATTACTAATAGATACAGAAGCAGTTCTAGAATAACGAGCAGGAATATTAGGTACACAATAGTGAATAACACCATGTTTTACAAAAGTAGGAGTACTGTGAGTTGTTATATTAGAGGTTTCAAAACAGCCACCTCTGTCTATACTTACATCTATAATTACTGCACCTTCTTTCATTTTTTCCACCATTTCTTCTGTGGCACAAATTGGCGATCTATTTTTACCTCTCATTGCTCCAATAGCAACATCACAACGCATTAATGCTTTTAAAACAGATTTTGGTTGTAAAGTTGATGTGTAAATTGGTGAATGCAAACAATCTTGTAATTTTCTTAATTTACTAATCGAATTGTCAAAAACCTTTACTCTTGCACCTAAACCAATGGCAGTTCTTGCTGCATACTCACCAACAGTACCAGCCCCAAAAATAACGACACTTGTTGGAGGCACACCTCCTATATTTCCTAATAATAAGCCATTTCCATTATGCACACCACTCATTAATTCTCCTGCAATTAAAATAGAAGCAGTACCTGCAATTTCACTTAAAGATTTTACAATTGGAAAAGAATCGTGTTCATCTTTTATATAATCAAATGAAATGGCTGTAATTCTTTTTTTTGCCAAACACTCAAAGTATTTTTTAGATTGTGTTTTTAGTTGTAAAGAGGATATTAAAATTGCTTGTGGGTTTATATATTCAATTTCTTTTTCTGTTGGTGGGGCTACTTTTAAAACAATATTACATTTAAAGGCTTCTTCTATTGCATAAGAAATTTTTGCACCTGCTTCAGAATATTCTTTATCAGGAAAATTAGCATGATCTCCTGCACCAGTTTCTATAACAATTCTGTGTCCATGAGCACACAAAGCAGAAACAGCATCTGGTGTTAAACAGACTCTCTTTTCTCCTAAATAGGTTTCTTTGGGTACACCAATAAATAATTCTCCTTTATGTCTTTTAATTTCTAACTTTTCTTCTTGTGGAAGTAATTCTTCTTTACTGAAAGGAGAAAATGAACTCATAGTTTGGTTATTTTAGTTGAATATTACGTTGCTGATTATCTAAAATAGACAAATGAATTTGAACAGCATCTAAAGGTAATAAATTTTTGATATTTTCTGGCCATTCTATCAAACACCAAGTATTCGAATCAAAATATTCTTCAATTCCTATATCTAAAGCTTCTTCTTCCTCTTCAATTCTATAAAAATCGAAATGAAAAACACGCTCTTCGTTTGAAGTTTGATATTCATTTACTAAAGAAAAAGTAGGAGAGGAGATGTTGTCTAAAATACCTAATTGCTTGCAAATTTCTTTGATAAGCGTTGTTTTGCCAACCCCCATTTGTCCGTAAAACAACAATGTTTTATTTTCTACGGATGCAATTAGTTCTGTGGCAACTTCAGATAAATTTTCTAAAGAATAGTTTTTGTTCATAAAAGCAAAAATAGAAAAAGTATTCAGTTTTCAGTATCTGTTATTAGTCAAATAACATCAACTAATTATCTACACAGTTTTGTTGTTCTAAAAGAATCTTAAAAAATTATTAATTGCAGATGTCAAATTTTATGTTCTTACTATATTTATGATATGCTTTACAGCGTAAAAAACTTTATGGTTACTTTAATAAACTAATTAAGTTAACAAACAATTCTTAGTTTTAAATAGATACTTATTCTTAAATATCACTTTAACTGCCAACTCTTTTACTTAGGGCTGTAAACAACACAAGGAATAATCATTTCCTCTAAAGAAATGCCTCCATGTTGATAGGTGTTTTTATAATATTTTACAAAATGATTAAAGTTGTTTGGATATGCAAAAAATAAATCTTCTTTGGCAAAAATAAACGGACTATTCATTGCCACAGTTGGTAAAAATATGTCTTTAGGGTTTCTAACAGCATATACATCTTTTTCTTCGTAAGACAGGCTTCTACCTGTTTTATAACGTAGGTTTGCACTAATATTTTTGTCTCCAACTACTTTTGTTGGGTTTTTACAATTAATAGTTCCATGATCTGTAGTAATAATTAATTTTTGCCCTAATGATTGTGCTTTTTGTATAATCTCAAACAAAGGTGAGTTTTTAAACCAACTTAAGGTTAAAGAACGATACGCTTTATCATCACCAGCCAATTCTTTTATTACTTCTAATTCTGTTTTTGAATGCGATAACATATCAACAAAATTGTACACCACAGCTGTTAAATCGTTTTGTTTGGTTCCATTATAATTATCAGCCAAATCTTTACCATTTTTAAGGTTGGTAATTTTATAATACTCGTGTTTAATATCTAAACTTAAACGTTTTATTTGTGCTGATAAAAAATCATTTTCATGCAGATTCATTCCCCCTTCATCAGTATCATTTTTCCAAAAATTTGGATGACGTTTTTCCATTTCAGAAGGCATCAAACCAGAAAACATTGCATTTCTAGCATATTGAGTTGCAGTTGGTAAGATAGAGAAATACGAATATTCTTGGTCTTTCTTATAATGATTATTTATGATTGGTTCTAAAATTCTGTATTGGTCATAACGTAAATTATCAATAATAACCCATAAAACACCTTGATCTTTACTTAATTCAGGCACTACATAATCTTTAAATAAAGTGTGTGAAAAAACAGGTTTATCATGTGCTGTTAAATAATCTTCATAATTCTTTTTAATAAACTTAAAAAACTGACTGTTTGCTTCTTGTTTCTGACTTTCTAAAATACCCAGCATTCCTGGGTCGCTAATTGTCTCTAGTTCTAATTCCCAATGAACCAGTTTTTTGTACAATTCAATCCATTCTTCATAAGAATTTACCATGGCTAAATCCATCGAAATTTTTCTAAATTCTTGCTGATAACTAGAAGTTGTTTTTTCAGTAATTAAACGAGAATGGTCTAAGTTTTTCTTTAAACTCAATAAAATCTGACTCGGATTTACGGGTTTAATCAAATAATCTGCAATTTTAGAGCCAATGGCTTCTTCCATGATATATTCCTCTTCACTTTTGGTAATCATTACCACAGGCAAATTGGCTTGTTTTT
Source organism: uncultured Polaribacter sp. (assembly GCF_947497695.1). Taxonomy (GTDB): domain Bacteria; phylum Bacteroidota; class Bacteroidia; order Flavobacteriales; family Flavobacteriaceae; genus Polaribacter. The sequence goes on from NZ_CANMHM010000003.1 coordinate 224,470, forward strand.
GTTTAATTTCTGCAAGTGTATCTAAACCTGTTAACCCAGGCATGTTTTCATCTAAAAAAACAATATCAAAATTTTCTTCATCTACTAAATCAATAGCGTCAGCACCATTTGTACTGGTTGTTACTTTGTAATTTTTACGTTCTAAAAAAAGAATGTGAGGTTTTAATAATTCAATTTCATCATCTACCCATAAAATTTGTATGCTGCTCATATAGTATCTTTAAATTTTAACATTTAACGATAAAAGTAATGTTTTGTTATACTTTTTAGTCTTTATAAATGATAAAATATTGCCAAAAAAAATAATAGATTAGAAGAAATATTACAATAAATAAAAGAATATGATTTTTAATAGTTTAAAGAAATTATTTAAAATAAAGTAAAGAAATATAGGCGTTTCATAATAATGTGTATTTTTGTTTTAAGTTGATAAAAAATATCTTTTGAAAAAAAACAAGCCTAATAAATTAAAGATTTTAAATGATCCTATTTATGGATTTATACAAATACCCAATACTTTAATTTTTGATATTATAGAACATCCTTATTTTCAGCGTTTAAGAAGAATTACCCAAATGGGTTTTTCTAATTTGGTGTATCCAGGTGCAAATCACACACGTTTTCATCATGCAATTGGTTGCATACATTTAATGCAAAAAGCAGTAGAAGGACTGCGTTTTAAAGAAGTTGAAATCTCTAACGAAGAAGAAGATGCATTATACCTTGCTATTTTGTTGCATGATATTGGTCATGGTGCTTATTCTCATGCTTTAGAGCATAGTATTGTTGGAGGAATTTCTCATGAAGAAATTTCTTTAAGATTTATGAAAAAATTAAATAACGAATTTAATGGGGTATTAGATGTAGCAATTCAAATTTTTGAAAAAAAATACCATCGTAAATTTTTATGCCAATTAATTTCTAGTCAGTTAGATATTGATCGATTAGATTATTTAAAAAGAGACAGTTTTTATACAGGTGTTGCTGAGGGTAATATTTCATCAGATCGATTAATTGCCATGATGAATGTAAAAGATGATGAACTAGTAATTGAAGAGAAAGGAATTTATTCTGTAGAAAAATTCTTGATTGCTAGACGTTTAATGTATTGGCAAGTGTATTTACATAAAACAGGTTTAGTGGCTGAAAACATGTTAGTGAATGTTTTAAAAAGAGCCAAGGAATTGGCTGAAAAAGGAGAAGAATTATTTGCAAGTGCTGCATTAAAATATTTTTTGTACAATCAAATTTCTGAAGTCAATTTTAATAACGAAACACTTAATATGTTTTCTAGATTAGATGATTATGATATTTTATCAGCCATTAAAGAATGGTCAAATCATAAAGACAAAGTGTTATCACTTTTATCAAAAATGATTATTGATAGAAAATTATTACGAATAGAAATGAAAAAAAATGAATTTGATGAAACAGCAGTTGTTGATAAAATTAATAATATTGCAAAAAAATTAGAACTTTCTTACTCAGAAGCACAATTCTTCGTGTTTACTAAAAAGATAGAAAACCAAGCATATCAACAAGAAAAACCAATTTTTATACTAAATAAAAGCGGAGATTTAAAAGATATTGCAAAAGCATCAGACCAATTTAATATACAAACACTTACAAATCCTGTTGTAAAACATTTTATTTGTTACCCAAAATAACAATGATATTAGCCAAATCATTTTAAATTTTATATTTTCGCATTTAATGAAATTTACAGCACAACAGATAGCAGATATTTTAGAAGGCGAAATCATTGGGAATCCTGATGTAGAAGTCTCAAAAATTTCAAAAATAGAAGAAGGAGAAAAAGGGTGTTTAACCTTTCTTTCTAACACTAAGTATACTTCTTTTTTATACACTTCTAATGCTTCTGTAGCAATTGTTAATAAAGACTTTTATCCCGAAAAAAAAATTACAACAACTCTTGTAAAAGTAGAAAACGCTTATGAAGCATTTTCTAAAATTTTAGCTTTTTACAATGAAGTAAAAAATAATAAACTAGGTAGAGAATCTCCTCATTTTATTTCTGATTCTGCTAAAATTGGAAATAATGAATATATAGGTGCATTTTCTTATTTAGGAGAGAATGTAATTTTAGGAGAAAATGTTAAGATTTATCCCAATGTTTATATTGGTGATAATACCACAATTGGTAATAATTGTGTTATTTTTTCTGGTGTAAAAATTTACTCGGAAACAATAATGGGGAATAATTGTAAAGTTCATTCAGGAACCATTATTGGAGGTGATGGCTTTGGATTTGCTCCAACTTCAAATGGAGAATACACAGCAATCCCACAAATTGGTAATGTAATTATTGAAGATAATGTAGATATTGGTGCTGCTTGTACCATAGATAGAGCTACAATGGGATCTACAATGATAAGAAAAGGAGTAAAGTTAGACAATCAAATACAGGTTGCACATAACGTAGAAATTGGTAAAAACACTGTAATTGCATCACAAACAGGTATTGCAGGTTCTACTAAAATTGGCGAAAATTGTATGATTGGAGGACAAGTTGGTTTTGTGGGTCATATAAAGGTGGGGAATAATGTAAAAATTTTAGCTCAAGCAGGTATTTCTAAAAATATAAAAGACAATGAAATGGTTAATGGCTCACCTGCATTTAAAATACAAGATTTTAATAAAAGTGCTGTCTATTTTAGAAATTTACCTAAAATAGCAGCAAAAATAAATAACTTAGAAAAAGAGTTGAAGACTCAAAAAACTACCTCATAATGAGTAACAAGCAAAAAACAATTCAAAAAGAAATTAGTTTATCTGGTGTAGGGATTCATACTGGTAAAACTGTAAATATGACAATTAAACCAGCTCCTGTAAATCATGGTTTTGCTTTTAGCAGAATAGATTTAGAAGGATCGCCAATTATAGCTGCAAGAGCAGAATATGTTGTAAATACACAAAGAGGAACTAATTTAGAGAAAAATGGTGTTCAAATTCAGACTTCAGAGCATGTTTTAGCTGCTGCTGTTGGTTTAGATATAGACAATCTTTTAATAGAATTAGACAATGCTGAGCCTCCAATTATGGATGGTTCTTCAAAATATTTTGTAGAAGCACTAGAAAAAGCAGGTATTGAAGAACAAGATGCAGATAGAGAAGAGTATGTTGTTAAAGAAATTATTTCTTATAAAGACGAAATTACAGGAAGTGAAATTATTTTAATGCCTTCAGATGAATACCAAGTTACAGCTATGGTAGATTTTGGAACTAAAATACTAGGTACTCAAAATGCTACTTTAGATAAAATAGCTAACTTTAAAGAAGAAATAGCCGCTGCAAGAACTTTTAGCTTTTTACACGAAATTGAAATGCTTTTAGAAAACGACCTTATTAAAGGTGGTGATTTAAACAATGCAATTGTATATGTTGATAAGGAATTATCAACAAGTACTATGGAAAAACTAAAGAAAGCTTTTAAAAAGGACGATATTGCAATTAAGCCAAATGGAATTTTAGACAACCTTACTTTACACTGGGCAAATGAAGCTGCTAGACATAAATTATTAGATGTGATTGGCGATTTGGCTTTGGTGGGTATCAGAATTAAAGGTAAAGTAATTGCTAATAAACCAGGACATTTAATTAATACGCAGTTTGCTAAAAAATTAGCAAAAATTATTAAAGCTGAAAAAAGAAATAATGTCCCTTCTTATAATTTACATGAAACTCCTTTAATGGATATTCATCAAATTATGGATGTGTTACCTCACAGACCTCCATTTTTATTGATTGATAGAATTTTAGAACTATCAGACAAACATGTTGTTGGTATGAAAAATGTTACTATGAATGAAAACTTTTTTGTAGGCCATTTTCCAGGTTCTCCTGTAATGCCAGGAGTTTTACAAGTAGAAGCAATGGCTCAATGTGGAGGAGTTTTAGTTTTAAACACAGTACCAGATCCAGAAAATTATTTAACTTACTTTATGAAAATGGATAAAGTAAAGTTTAAACAAAAAGTTTTACCTGGTGATACTGTAATTTTTAAGTGCGAATTAATAACACCTATTAGAAGAGGTATTTGTCACATGCAAGCTTATGCCTATGCAAATGGAAAAATTGTTGCAGAAGCAGAATTAATGGCACAAATATCTAAAATTAAATAAGTATGAATCAACCATTAGCCTATGTGCATCCACAAGCAAAAGTGGCGAGAAATGTTGTCATAGAACCTTTTACTACCATTCATAACAATGTTACAATAGGTTCTGGAACTTGGATTGGTTCTAACGTGACCATAATGGAAGGTGCTATAATTGGTAAAAATTGCAGAATTTTTCCTGGATCAGTAATCTCTGCAATTCCTCAAGATTTAAAGTATAACGATGAAGAAACTACTGTAGAAATTGGCGATAATGTTACTATTAGAGAATGTGTTACTATTAACAGAGGTACTATAGATAGAATGAAAACCAAAATTGGTGACAATTGTTTAATTATGGCGTATTGCCATGTTGCACATGATACTTTTGTTGGTGATAATTGTATTTTTTCTAACAATACTACTTTAGCTGGCCATGTTACTATTGGAGACAATGTTGTTTTAGCTGGTATGGTTGCTGTACATCAATTTGCATCTGTTGGTAACCATGCATTTGTTACAGGTGGTTCTTTGGTTAGGAAAGATGTCCCTCCTTATGTAAAAGCAGCAAGAGAGCCTCTTTCTTATGTTGGTATTAATTCAGTTGGTTTACGAAGAAGAGGATTTTCCACAAAAAAAATAAGAGAAATTCAGGATATTTATAGAATCTTATTTCAAAAAAATTACAATACTACCCAAGCAATCAATATTATTGAAGCAGAAATGGAGGCAACTCCAGAACGAGATGAAATAGTGCAGTTTATTAAAGATTCCCATAGAGGAATTATGAAAGGGTATTTTAAAGCAAGTTAAAAATTATAATTATAAAACACAATGCTTAAAGCCTAAAGCTAAGAGCATAAAACATAAAAATATGGCAACAACATCAGATATTAGAAACGGATTGTGTATTAGATATAACAATGATATTTATAAAATTGTAGAATTTTTACACGTAAAACCAGGAAAAGGGCCTGCTTTTGTAAGAACAAAATTAAAAAGTGTTACCAATGGAAAAGTGGTAGATAATACATTTCCTGCAGGGAGAAAAATTGATGATGTAAGAGTAGAAACACATAAGTTTCAGTTTTTATATCACGATGGAGAGTTTTATCACTTTATGAATGAAGCAGATTACTCACAGATTCGTTTATTAGAAGCAGCTTTAGACAATCCTGGATTAATGAAAGAAGGAGAAATTGTAACAATTATCATCAATTCTGAAGATAATATGCCACTTTCTGTAGAAATGCCTGCAAGTGTTATTTTAGAAATAACTCATACAGAGCCAGGAGTAAAAGGAAATACAGCTACAAATGCAACTAAACCTGCAACAGTAGAAACAGGAGCCATTGTTAATGTACCTCTTTTTATTAACGAAGGAGATAAGATTAAAGTAGAAACTACAAAAGGTACTTATCAAGAACGTATTAAAGAATAAAAGAGTTTGCAGTAAGCAGTCTCAAGTAATTCAGTCTGACTGGATACTGCCAACTGAATACTGCCCACTGAAATATGAAATTCAAAAAACCACAAACTTTAGAGCAAATAGCTAAAATAATTGAAGCTAAATCAATAGGTAATGCCAATTTTGAAATTTTAGGAATCAATGAAATTCACGTTGTAGAAAAAGGAGATATTGTTTTTGTAGATCATCCAAAATATTATGACAAAGCTTTAAACTCTGCTGCAACAACTATATTAATCAATAAAGAAGTGGATTGCCCAGAAGGAAAAGCGTTGTTAATTTCTGATGATCCTTTTCGTGATTTCAATAAAATAACAACTCATTTTAATCCTTTTATTGCATCAAAAGTAAACATTGCAGATTCTGCTATCATTGGAGAAAATACCATTATTCAACCGAATGTTTTTATTGGTAATCATGTAATTATTGGTGAAAATTGTGTCATTCATCCAAATGTTACAATTTATGATAATTCTGTAATTGGTAATAATGTAACAATACATGCAAATACTGTTTTAGGAGCAGATGCTTTTTATTACAAAAACAGACCAGAAGGGTTTGATAAATTAATTTCTGGAGGTAAAGTAGTATTAGAAGACCATGTAGACTTAGGTGCTTCTTGTACTATTGATAAAGGGGTTACAGGAGATACAAGGATTGGAAAAGGAACAAAAATAGACAATCAAGTACATGTTGGTCATGATACTGTTATTGGTAAAAAGTGCTTAATAGCTTCACAAACAGGAATTGCAGGTTGTGTAATTATAGAAGATGAAGTAACCATTTGGGGACAAGTTGGTACAAATAGCGGAATTACAATAGGTAAAGGAGCTGTTATTTTAGGTCAAACAGGCGTTACAAAATCTGTTGCAGGAGGAAAAAGTTATTTTGGAACACCCATAGAAGAATCAAGAGAAAAATTAAAACAATTAGCAGGATTAAAAAGACTGCTAAAAGAAAAATAAATAACAAATAAGTTTTTTATAAAAGTAAACAAAAAGCTATTTTTGTTCTATAATTTAAATATAACTCCATTTTAATTTCTTTCAAGGAAAAATCCGATAGGAAAATGGGCTAAACAAATACAAATCAATGAGTGTTTTAGTAAATAAGAATTCAAAAATTATTGTACAAGGTTTTACAGGTAGTGAAGGTACTTTTCACGCAGGTCAAATGATTGATTATGGAACGAACGTTGTTGGAGGTGTAACTCCAGGAAAAGGAGGTCAAGAACACTTAGGAAAACCTGTTTTTAATACTGTAAAAGAATCTGTAGATAAAGTAGGAGCAGATACTTCAATTATATTTGTACCACCAGCTTTTGCTGCGGATGCAATTATGGAATCTGCTGATGCAGGCATTAAAGTAATTATCTGTATTACAGAAGGAATTCCTACTGCAGATATGGTAAAAGTAAAAGCATACATCGATTCTAAAGAATGTAGATTGGTTGGGCCTAACTGTCCAGGTGTTATTACACCAGATGAAGCTAAAGTTGGTATTATGCCAGGTTTTATCTTTAAAAAAGGAAAAGTTGGTATTGTTTCTAAATCTGGTACTTTAACGTACGAAGCTGCAGACCAAGTTGTAAAACAAGGTTTTGGAATTACAACAGCAATTGGTATTGGAGGAGATCCTATTATTGGAACGACTACAAAAGAAGCGGTTGAGTTATTAATGAATGATGATGAAACAGAAGCAATTGTAATGATTGGTGAGATTGGTGGAAACCTTGAAGCAGAAGCTGCAAAATGGATAAAAGCTGATGGTAACAGAAAACCAGTTGTTGGTTTTATTGCAGGACAAACTGCACCTGCAGGAAGAACAATGGGACATGCAGGAGCAATTGTTGGTGGAGCTGATGACACTGCACAAGCTAAAATGAAAATTTTAGCAGAAAACGGAATTCATGTGGTAAGTTCTCCTGCTAAAATTGGTGAAATGATTGCAAAAGTTTTAAAATAAACAAAACGTCATTACGATTGATAGTAAAGAAATCTTTTGATGAAAAAAGAAAACTTTATTGATTTTGCAGTAATGACAATTAGATATAATTCCCGTGAAAACGGGAATTTCTTTTTTATATTTGATTATCAAATAAATAGTAAATTATGAAATTATTAGAAAATAAATCGGCAATTATTACAGGAGCTACAAGAGGTATTGGACGTGGAATTGCTATTGAATTTGCAAAACAAGGAGCAAATGTGGCTTTTACATACAGTTCTTCTGTAGATGCAGCAAATGCTTTAGAAGCAGAATTGAAAGCTTTTGGTGTTTTAGCTAAAGGATACCAATCTAACGCAGCAGATTTTGATGCAGCTCAAGAATTGGCCAAAGATGTTTTAAAAGAATTTGGTACTATTGATATTTTAGTCAATAATGCTGGTATTACCAAAGACAATTTGTTAATGCGTATTTCTGAAGATGATTTTGATAAAGTGATAGAAGTAAACTTAAAATCGGTTTTTAACTTAACAAAAGCAGTTATTCGTCCGATGATGAAACAAAGAAACGGCTCTATTATAAATATGAGTTCAGTTGTTGGTATCAAAGGAAATGCGGGTCAATCTAATTATGCAGCTTCAAAAGCAGGTATTGTTGGTTTTTCTAAATCGGTTGCTTTAGAATTAGGTTCTAGAAACATTAGAAGCAATGTTGTTGCTCCTGGTTTTATAGAAACAGAAATGACTGCAAAATTAGACGAAGCAACTGTACAAAGTTGGCGAGATGGAATTCCTTTAAAAAGAGGAGGACAGCCAATTGATATTGCAAACGCCTGTGTGTTTTTAGCTTCAGATATGTCTGGTTATATTACAGGGCAAACATTATCTGTAGATGGAGGAATGAACTAATAATTACTATCTATAAACATATAAAAGCTTCAATTTTAATTAATTGAGGCTTTTTTTATGAGTATAATATTAAAAAAACGCCTAGCATAATCCCAAAAAGAGGAACTAATTTTTTTCGTTTATTTTGTTCTTTAAATAGCAAGCCACCAACTACAACTGCAATAATAATCTGACTTCTTTTGATGGCTGATAACAACATAATTAAAGCATCAGGATCTTGCAAAGCTTTAAAATAAAAATAATCTGCAGTTTGTAATAAGATTCCAACTGCTGGTATAGACCATCTAAATTTAAATGCCTTTCTTTTATCAGCATAAGGAAACCAATTTATTGATAAAATGATTAACAAAATAAGAGTTGTGTAAAAACAAAACCAAAACAACAGTGTTTGTGGGTTTAAATGTAAACTTTGAACAAGAAATTTATCATACAAACCACTACAAGCACCTAAAAATGTTGCACCTATTATAGCAAAAATCCATTTATTTCTTTTAAAGTTAATACCTTCTTTTTTTCCTATCCTAGAATATAGTAATACAGATAGAATTATCAGAAAAAAACCAATCCATTGCCAAAAATTAGGACTCTCTTTGTAAATAAAAATTGCTCCAATAAACGTAAAAAATGGTCCAGCAGAACGAATAGGAGTTACAATAGTGATTGGCAAATGTTTTAAAGCTTGATACGCCAAAACCCAAGATGATGCCATAATCATCGATTTTATAAAAATAAAACCATGTGTTTGCCAAGAAATAGCCATAATATAAAAACCAATTTCTTTTAGGTATTCAGGGTAAAATATTGATCCTAGATAGAAAGGAAATATCAGAAAAAAACCTGCAGAAATAGTTCCTAATAAAACAGGAAAAACTTCATTGCCTTGTACTGCATGTTTTTTACATAAATTGTGTAATCCTAAAAATAAAGCCGCTAAAAGTCCTAAGTACATCCACATAATGCGCGCGAAGATACTAGAATATACAAAAATGAAGCTTTTAAATATTACTATTTTTATAAAAGTAAAGAAATGAATCTTATTGTTTGATAAATGATTGAAAAAGAAAGCTTTAATAAATTAAATAAAAATATATTTTGAAAACCTTATTTTTTATGACTTCATGTAAATAATTAGTCATATCTTTTCTAAGTTTTCAATAAAAAAGAGTGTAATTTCACTCAGAATCAACAAAAAAAGTTCAATTATTAATGATTTTTGCCTTTTTTATTGGAAAATACACGTTTTATAAAAGAATATATTTTTTTATATGTATCCTTTTGTATTATTGAGAAAAATCCTGTGTTTTTTTGTTATTATCACAAAAAAATCAATTTAATTAATAGGTTGTTGCAATAATCATATCATATTTTAAAAACCATTGATTTTTTCATAAAATAAATTTATATTTACTAAAAATTAGAAGATTTGAAAAAACCTACCACACTGCCGCTATTTTCAACTTACGAATTAGATTCTAGGTTTTACGATGAACTTTTTAAAAAAAATAAAGAATTAAGAGAAGTTTATAAAACCTTATATAATTTATTTGGTTCTTATTCTGTAACTGAATTTAATCGTTTAAACAAACAAGCAAAAGATTCTTTTTTTAATTTAGGAATTACATTTCAAGTTTATGGAGAAAAGGAAGTTAAAGAACAAATTTTTCCTTTTGATTTATTTCCAAGAATTATCAATAATAAAGAATGGACGACCATAGAAAAAGGTGTTTTACAGAGAAGTAAAGCTTTAAATCATTTTTTGTGGGATGTGTATCATGATCAAAAAATAATAAAACAAGGCATTGTGCCAAAAGAATTAATTACATCTTCAGTAAATTTTTTGCCAGAAATGGTTGGCTTAAATCCTCCAGGTAAAATATACAATCATATTTCTGGTACCGATTTAATAAAACATTCAGATGGTAAATATTATGTTTTAGAAGACAATATAAGATGCCCTTCTGGTGTAAGTTATGTAGTTGGTAATAGAAATGCAGTTAAACATGCTTTATTTGGTGTTTTTAATCAGTATAATGCACACACAGTTGTAGATTATGGAGCTCGTTTATTAGAAACTATGGAATCTGTAAAACCAAAAGGAGTAGATGCTCCTGTTTGTGTTATTATTACTCCTGGGGTTTACAACTCTGCTTATTATGAGCATTCTTTTCTTGCAAAACAAATGGGGGTTATTTTGGTAGAAGGAAGAGATTTATTTGTAGAAAATGGTTTTGTATATATGAGAACTATTTATGGTCCAGAAAAAGTAGATGTAATTTACAGAAGAGTAGATGATTTATTTATAGATCCATTAGTGTTTAAAAAAGATTCGCTTTTAGGAGTTCCTGGTTTGTTTTCTGTGTATCAAAAAGGAAATGTAACTTTAGTAAATGCACCTGGAACTGGGGTTGCAGATGACAAAGCAGTGTACACTTACATGCCTCAAATTATTAAATATTATTTAGATGAAGAACCTATTTTAAATAATGTACACACCTATCATTGCAGTAGAAAAGACGAGTTAAAGTATGTGTTAGAAAACATAGATAAATTGGTTGTAAAACCTGTAGATGAATCTGGTGGTTATGGAATTTCTATAGGTAGTAAATTAACTAAAGAAGAAATTAAAAAAGTACAAAAAACAATTATTGCAGAGCCAAGAAAGTATATAGCACAGCCAATAATGTCTTTATCTACACACCCAACTTATATTGATGAAAATGAGTCTTTTGAGTCTAGACATGTAGATTTAAGAACCTTTACATTATTAGGTAAAGACACTGATTTTGTTTTAAAAGGAGGTTTGACAAGAGTGGCACTTAAAAAAGGAAATTTAGTAGTAAATTCATCTCAAGGTGGAGGCTCAAAAGATACTTGGGTTTTAAAAAAATAAAGAAATATGTTAGCAAGAGTAGCCAATAACCTTTTTTGGATGGGAAGATATGTTGAACGTTCTGAACATTTAGCAAAGTTTTTAAGTGTCAATTATTTTTCTTCTTTAGATGCACCAGATGAATTATCTCAATCTAGAGAATTTGTACTAAGATCTGTAATGTATATGTCTGCAAATGAAATTATTGAAGCAGATGTTACTTTACAAGAAGAGGCCGTTTTATTTAATGTAGGTTTAAATTTAGAAAAACCTTATTCTATTGTAAATACATTTATCAATGCTCATGAAAATGCAAGAAGTGCTAGAGATTTAATTTCAACTGAATTGTTTGAATGTGTCAATAGAATTAATCATAACATAAAAGCATATCCAATTGAAACGTTTGTAAAAAGTGGCTTGTATGAGTTTACAACTTTAGTATCTCAATCTTCATCAGAAATAAGAAGTAAAATTAAAACAACACTTTTACATGATGAAGTACATGCTATTATAATGTTAGGTGTACATTTAGAAAGAGCCATACAAGTTGCTAGAATTATTAATTCTAAATTAAGTGATGTTGCTGCTGCCAAAGAGATTTATGGAGATACTAATGATGGAAGCTATCATTGGGCTACACTTTTAAAATGTGTTTCTGTTTATGATATGCAACGTCGCTCTTATAAAAAAACACCTGCTAGAAAATCTACTTTAGAATTTTTAATCTTAAATGAAGAGTGCCCAAGATCTATTAAGAATAGTTTAAATGAAATTTACAAATACATTTGTATTATTTCTAAAAACAGAGAAATTAAACATGATTCTGCTGCTTTTTTAATTGGTAAAATAAAAGCTGATTTTGAATATAAATTAATTACTGATATTGATAATAACTTAGAAGGCTTTATTTCTGATTTAATTAGCAAATTGATTTTAATTGCAGAAAAATTAGAAGATAATTATTTTAATATTTCTGATGCAATAGCAGTAAATGAAGATGATGTTAAAGTTGATGAAAAGCCTGAAAAGCAAACTCAAACTCAGAAGTAAAAAATCATAACATAAATTAAATAGAAAACCTCACAATTTTTAATATTGTGAGGTTTTATTATTTAATAATATTGATTTTGTTGCTGTTGCTGACTCTGTTGCTGTTGCTGACTCTGTTGTTGTTGCTGATTTAAATCTACAGCAGGTCTTAAATCTACAGAAACATCCATTTTATTATTTCCTGTACTATAAATCACACCTTTTAAAGGAGGTACATCATAATAATCTCTACCATGAGCAACTATAATATGTTGGTTTTTTGGTATTTGATTGTTGGTTGGATCAAAATCTACCCAACCAAAAGTTGGGATAAAAACAGAAAACCAAGCATGAGAAGCATCTGTACCAATTAACTTTACTTTTCCTTCTGGCGCAACAGTTTCTATATAACCACTTACATATCTTGCAGGCAATCCCATAGCTCTAATACAAGCAATTGCTATTTGTGCAAAATCTTGACAAACCCCTTTTTTTTCCTTCATTACTTCTTTTAAAGGTGTTGCAATATTTGTAAAACCTGCAACAAAATCAAAATCTGTAAAAATACGTTGCATTAATTCATAAGAAGCATCGTATAAAGAGCGTTCTGGTTTAAAAGAAAGCAATGCATATTCTTTAATTTCTGCACTCATATCAAAAATTAAAGGAGAAGCTAACACAAATTGTCTTGCTTCAATAATATCTGGTTGAATACCTTTCATTAATTTTAGAGCTGCTGCTACCGTAACTTTTTTACCTTCAATTAAATTTTCATTTTCAACTTGCAGGTTGTAGTCTCTTACCACTTTACTTTTTGCAGTTACTATTAACTCTTTATGGTTTTGTTGAATAGAAAAACGAGTAACCGTATTTCCAAAAAAATCGAGTCTTTCTGAAATGTCTGTTGGTTTAGGACTAATTTCTAAATTGTATTCTAACAACTTTTGCCCTTTAAAACTTTTAGGTTTTAAGGTGGTTATATTATGACAAAACGATGCTCCGTTTTCATAACTATATTTTGTTTTATGCCAAAGATCAAAAATCATAATTAATTAGAAATTTTTCTATCTACCAACTGTTTTTGTTGTTGAGAATGGTTAAAATACGTATCTGAAATAGACAAAGAAGTAATATGTAATAAATCGCTTAAATCTGATAAAAGTTCGTCTAAATTTTTACGCATATTAGAGGTTTTATCAATCTCTAAAATTTGTTGAAGCGTTAAACTCTGAATTTTATTAATAACTGTATCAATGTTTTTTTGACAATTTGTCATTTCTATTGTGGTATCTTCTTTAGGTAAAATATTAATATCTTTTTTAATTCTTTGAAATTGATACATTAAAGAACGAGAATATTCTTTATCTAAAAGCAATAACCTCAATACATTTTCTACACTTAGGTAAGATTTGTAGCTATATCTATAAATATTTAAACTCTCATGGCTGTTTAAAAGAGCTTCTAAAACTTCATATTCTAGTTCATCATCATAATTCACAATAATTAACGATCTAAATTTTTCTATAGTCATAGAAGCTTGTTCAACTTGTAAACCAATAAAGTAGAGTAGCAATCCTTGTCTTACTAAAATGCTTTCTTCTGTTAATGCTTTAAAGGCGATTAATCTAGTTATAATTTTATCAAAAAATTTAGATAAAGAATATACAGAGTGCGTTTCTTCTTCTTTTAGATTTTTTAAATGTTTTTCAATTCCATCAAAAACACGCCACATATCTTTGGACCATAGATTTCTTAATGAAAAATAAGCATTTTTAAAACTTTGCATAGATTGTGCAAAACTCCCTATTTTTTGACTATCTAAAGTTAGTGCTGTAATTTCTTTTAATGGGTTATTAAGAGCCTCATCTTCATTTTTACCTGTAAAACCAGGAAAAGTAGACGTTATATTAGTAACAGATTGAAATAGTATTTTTAAACTCTCAGATTCAGATTTACGATCGTTATTATATTGTACGTGTGTCATTTGGTTTAAAACCATACGTAAGTACCTTGCAGTAACTAAGGTTCTACCTAAATATCTACCAGACCAAAATAAATTTTCTGCAGTATTACTAGGCACATCATTTATGCTAGCTGCTTGGTTAGAAAGGCTTTTATTCCAAGAGTAATTTTGCATGTAATTTTGCTTTTCATCACTTACAACCCAAAAATCTTTACTAGTGCCTCCTCGTTGGTTAGATACAAATAACTCTTCTCTTTCTGCTGCAACTCTAACCAAACCTCCAGGCATTACACTATACCCATTTTCTTTTGCTACAGAAAAAGTTCTACATAAAATTTTACGCGGTTCTAATTCTGTATTCACAAAATTAGGAGCAGTTGAGAAAGATATTTTTTCTTGTGCAATAAAACGATTTGGATTTGCTAAAATTTCTTCTTCTAGATTTTTAAGTTCTTCTTTACTTAAAAATTCGCAGAAATAAATGTTTTCTCTATGAGATTTATCGATTCTTTTAAGCACATAAGAAGACAAATCTTTTAAAACATGTTTTCTTTCCTTTTCTTGTCCACACCACCAAGAAGCAATTTGAGGTAGAATTAACTTTTCATTTAAGAAAAATTTACAAATGTTTTCCATAAATGGGATAAGTGCTGGGTTTTCTAAAATACCACTTCCTATTGGGTTTACAATCGCTACGTTTTGTAAGCGAACTACCTCTAACAAGCCAGCAACTCCTAAATAAGAATCTTCTCTTAATTCTAAAGGATCCATAAAACTGTCATCAACACGTCTTAAAATAACATCAACTTGTTTTAATCCTTTTAAAGATTTTAACCAAACTTTACCATGTCTTACAGCCAAATCATTTCCTTTTACTAAAGGATGTCCTAAAAATGACGATAAGTAAGAATGTTCAAAATAAGTTTCATTATGAGGTCCAGGCGTTAAAATAACTACTGTTGGGTTTTCTTTATTATTAGGTGCAACGTTTAACAATAATTGGTTAAAATCATTAAAAAAAGTAGAAGGCTGTTTTACATTGATATTATGAAACATATCTGGAATGGTTTTACTTGTAGAAAACCTATTTTCTAAAGCATACCCCATTCCAGAAGGAGCTTGAGTTCTATCATTTACAACCCACATTCGGCCATCTTTACCTCTTGCTAAATCTACTGCATGGATTAATAACTGTTTGTCTATTTTATAAGTTATTTGATCACAAGCTCTTAAAAAACCACTATGTGCATAAATAACCTCTGGAGGTATAATTCCCTTTTTTAATAATGTACGTTTACCATACAAATCCTTTAAAATAAGATTTAAAATTTCTGATCTTTGTTGAATACCTTTTTCAATTGTATTCCATTCTTTTTGATGCATTAAAAAAGGAACAACGTTCAAATTCCAAGGTCTATTTAATCCCTTAGGATCATTATAAACATTGTAAGTAACCCCATTTTCAGATAGCAACCAATTTAATTCAACTTGTTTAGAAGCTAGCTTTTTAGGGCCAATTTCCTGTAAATTGTCAATTAAGACTTTCCAGTCTGATGTATTGTCCATTTTAGAATTTAATAATTCATCATTTTTATTTTTATTTAAAAAATAATTTTCAAAAATTGTCTTTTCAATTGTGGTATCAACAGTCTTCATAATGCACACTTCCTATAAAAAAATCTTTACTTTTTTCTTAAATCTAACGTGTAAGGAAACTCAAAATTAACAGGTAATTCTTTAAATCTAAAACGTTTAGAACTGGTGTTTTCTTTTACATTTCTATTTACTGTTTCTGTATTTGGGTTGATGTTTTCTACAGGATTAATTTCCCCTTGTGTATGTCCAAATTCCCAGAAACGATTAATTCTTCTTGATTCTGCTTCATAACTATTTACAGGATATTCATCATAACTTCTACCTCCTGGATGTGCTACAAAATACGTACAACCACCAATTGAACGCTTATTCCAAGTATCTACAATATCAAAAACCAAAGGTGTATCAACAGGAATTGTTGGATGCAAAGCAGAGAACGGATCCCACGCTTTATAACGAACTCCAGCAACAAATTCTCCATGTACTCCAGTACTATTTAATTGTACTTTAACACCATTACAACTTAAAACAAAACGATCTTCGTTAAAATGAGATACTTTCACTTGCAATCTTTCTAAGGAAGAATCTACATATCTAGCAGTTCCTCCACCAGTCATTTCTTCTCCTAAAACATTCCAAGGTTCAATACCTGCTCTTAATTCTAAATGAATATTGTTAATATCTACCATCCCATGTAATGGGAATCTAAACTCGAAGAAAGGGTCAAACCAATCTTCTTTAAAATCATAACCAGCTTTGTTTAATTGATTTACAATATCTTTAATATCTTTTCTAACATAATGTTCAATTAAAAACTTGTCGTGTAATTCTGTTCCCCAACGCACTAAATTATGTTCGTAAGGTTTTTTCCAGAACCAAGCAACCAAAGTTCTAACCAATAACATTTGTACCAAACTCATTTTTGGATGTGGAGGCATATCAAAACCACGTAATTCTAAAATACCTAATCTTCCTGTGGATGAATCTGGAGAATATAATTTATCAATACAAAATTCTGCTCTGTGAGTATTACCTGTTAAATCGGTTAATAAATGTCTAAACAAACGGTCTGTTAACCAATAAGGAACTTCACCATCTTTAGGAATTTGACTAAAAGCAATTTCTAATTCGTATAAATTATCTAAACGAGCTTCATCAACTCTAGGAGCTTGACTTGTTGGACCTACAAAAGAACCTGAGAATAGATAGGTTAATCCTGGATGATGTTGCCAAAAAGTTAATAGACTTCTAAGTAAACTAGGTTTTCTTAATAATGGACTATCAGCAGGACTTGTACCACCTAAAGTAACATGGTTTCCTCCACCAGTTCCTGTATGTTTACCATCTAACATAAACTTTTCAGTACCTAATCTTGCTTTTTTAGCCTCCTCATAAAAAGTGAAAGTGTTTTTACACAAGTCTTTCCAATTAGTAACAGGATGTACATTTACCTCAATAACAGCAGGATCTGGTGTTATTTTTAGCGATTCTAATCTGTTGTCTTTTGGGGGTTCATAACCTTCCATAATAACAGGAATATTCAGTTCTTTTGCTGTCATTTCTATGGCAGCAATTAAATCTAAAAACATTTCTGCAGATTCTAAAGGCGGTAAAAATAAGTATAACTTTTGGTCTCTAATTTCAGTACAAAGTGCCGTTCTAACAAAATAATTAGGTTGGTTGTTGTCTAAGCCAAAATCTAAAAACTCTTGGTATCTTTTTTTAACAATATTTTTAAAGCTCGGTAAACGTTTCTTTTTAGAAAACAAATCGGGTTCATAAACAGGAAAAATTTCATGTTCTGGTTTAGACATTAATGAATCTAAAGGCAACCTTAATCCCATAGGAGAATTTCCTGGCGTTAAAAAGATATGTTGTCTTCTAAAAGTCCAAGCACTTGTAAACCATGCATCTTTGGTTTTATTTAAAGGTAGTAAATATCCAACAGGTGTAGAGGCTCCTTTTTCATAAATCTCTTGCATTTTTTTACGAGCTAAAGAACCATCTTTGTCTTTTACAGGATCTATATCTACAGGTAAATTACCCTGTTCCCATAAATGATAAAAAGGATCTTCGAAACCAGGTAAAATATGTTCTTTAGAAACACGTAAATACTTTGAAAGTGTTTCTAAAAATAGTTTATCAGAATTTTCTGGAACAATCGGGTTTTCTGCAAAAGTGGATAAGTATTTTGGGTTGTACCAAATAGGTCTACCATCTTTTCGCCAGCAAATTTCTATTTGCCATCTTGGTAAAGGTTCTCCAGGATACCATTTACCTTGGGCATGATGTAAAACAGCTCCATTCCCAAATTTATCATACAAACCTTTGGTTAGTTCTCCTGCTAATCTTCTTTTATTTGGGCCATCTGCAGTTGTATTCCATTCTGGAGATTCTAAATCATCTATAGAAATAAAGGTAGGTTCACCACCCATTGTTAAACGAACATCGCCTTTTTTAAGTTGTTTTTCTACTTTATTCCCTAATTTATAAACTTCTTTCCATTGCTCATCTGTATAAGGTTTTGTAACTCTTGGCGATTCTAAAATTCGCGTTACTTTATTCTCGAAAAAGAATTCTGTTTCACATTTATCAGTCATTCCAGAAACTGGTGAGGCACTTTCAAAAGAAGGTGTACAAGCTAGTGGAATATGCCCTTCACTTGCCAAAAGACCAGAAGTGGCATCAAAACCAATCCAACCAGCACCAGGTAAATAGACTTCTGCCCAAGCATGTAAATCTGTAAAATCTTCTTCTGGACCAGAAGGCCCATCTAACGATTTTTCATCAGATTTTAATTGTACCAAATACCCAGATACAAAACGTGCTCCAAAGCCTAAATGACGTAAAGTCTGTACAAATAACCAAGCATAATCTCTACAAGAGCCATTTTTCTGATGTAAAGTTTGCTCACAGGTTTGCACCCCAGGATCCATTCTAATATTGTAATTTAAAAACTCATATATTTTCTGATTGATATCAATTAAAAAGTAAATGGTTTTTCTTGGCGTATAATCGATTGTTTTTATAAATTCTTTTAATAATATACCTTTATCTGTAATCTCTAAATAAGGTTGTAATTCCTTTTTTACAGTTTCTGTATACACAAAAGGGTATTCTTCAGCATATTCCTCTATAAAGAAATCAAAAGGATTGATGGTTTTTAAATCGGCTATAATTTCAACATCAATAGACATTTCATCTGTTTTTTCAGGAAAAACCAAACGTGCTACATAATTACCAAAAGGATCTTGTTGCCAATTGAAGAACTGTTCTTCTGGCGTAATTTTTATGGAATAAGATTCTATAGGTGTTCTTGAATGAGGAGCAGGTCTTAGCCTAAAAATATGAGGAGATAATGAAACCTTACGATCATATTTGTAGGTAGTCTTGTGTGAAATTACAATTTTTAATGCCATGTATACAGAATATTAAGAGTGTAAATTAATTTAGTCAGTTTTAAATAACCTTTTTTAATAAAGCGAAAAAAAATGTCGGCAAATTTAAGTATTTATTATTTGAATATGATACTTAAAAATGTCAATAAAAACACACTTTTTAATGTATTTTAATTAAATACTAAGTTTATTTTTAAGAACATTTTACAATGCTTTTATTTTTTATAAATTTAGGAATAAAACTACAGAAAAGAGTCATGAATTAAGATATATTAATCCATAAAATTGATTTTATAATAATACTTTCAATAAAAAATATTAAAATGATAATTTGATGATAAAGAGCAACTATTTTATTTTCTTTTTAAATTTAATTTGCTGAGAAAAGAAACGAATAGTTAAAAAACAAAAATCATATTAACTTCTTCTTTAGAGTATGTAGAATTAACCTTTTTAATTGGATAAAAAATATAAAAACATAGATAACTACAGATTGATAATAAATATAAAACTTGATAAAAGCATATTTTTTTTAATAGATATTGATAATTCTTTTATCAGAATAAAACAGTGTTAAATTATTGAAAATAAAAATTAAAAGTAGCTAATTAACAGGAGTATAGTCTACTTTTGCAGCAAAATTGTTAGAGTAACATTTTTTAGTTACACAAAGTAATACCCATACAAAATAATGAATACACTATTTACAGAAGTTAGTTTTCAAAACATGACAAACGTAGCCAATAAATATGGAATAAGTACAAATGCTGTTACAGATTTAACGATTGCGTTAATGAATAGTAATGGAACCATGGCACAATTTTATATACCAGAATTAGGTGGTGGAGGCCAATGGATGCAAGGAGGAATGACAATGGTTGGAGATATGTTTAACAACCAATTAAAATCTACTGTAGATGGACTTTGTGTAGAAATTTCTAATTTAATACATCAAGGAGCTATTCAATACAAACCTTTACCTCAAAAAGGAGAAGCTGGTTTTGTTCCAAATTGGTGGGGAGATTTAGGTTTTCCTAATTCAACTGGAAGCCAAAATGGAACGAGTTATGCCATTTTTTCGAACATCAATCGTTTAGCGATTCAAGAAAACGGGCAAGTGACTGTTTTTGATACTTTAGACAATCAAATTGGTGGTGTTGGTCAGCAACAAGGTGGTAATTATGCTGTAACTTTTACAAGTCAATATGGCACTGTAAACTTAAATTCGTTGCCTATAATTTCTGGAGAACAAAACAATCAGCAAGCAGCACAATTTCAAGAACCGATTAAAAATGATTTTATTGAAAATCCAATAATACCTAATAAACCTGAGCCTATTCAAGAATTCACTACCAATAACAATGGTTTAGAAGAAGATATTTTTGATAAAATAGAAAAGTTAGCAGGTTTAAAAGACAAAGGCATTTTGTCTAAAGAAGAGTTCAATACTAAAAAAACAGAATTGTTAAGTAGATTGTAACATCAACAAAAAATAAAATTGAAACACCTGTTATGATAGCAGGTGTTTTTTATTTAAAATTAATAACAATTTAAATTGATAGTAATCCCTAAAAAAGTGTGACTATCTTTGCAAAAACTTTATTTAATGTCAAAAACTTTTTCATCTTTAGGTATTCATAAAGAATTAGAAGCACGTTTAGCAAAATTAGAAATTACAGTTCCTACTGCAGTTCAAGAAAAAACCATTCCTTTTATTTTACATAAAAAGAAAGATATGGTGGTTTTGGCAAAAACAGGTACAGGTAAAACGGCTGCTTTTGGATTGCCTTTATTGCAAAAAATTAAAGCGGATGAAAACCATATTCAAGTTTTAATTTTAGCACCAACAAGAGAATTAGGGCATCAAATTTACAATAACATACTTTCTTTTTCTTCGGATAAACAAAAAGAAAGAATAATTGCTATTTATGGAGGAACTCCAATAAAACCTCAAATAGAAGCGATTAAAAACAAGCCAAATATTGTTATTGCAACTCCTGGACGTTTGGTAGATTTAATGAAACGTGAAGCGATTGACATTACAAAAATCAACTATTTTGTTTTAGATGAAGCAGATGAAATGGTGAGTGCTTTAAAAGAAGAAGTGGAGGCTATAATCAAAGAAATTCCGAAAGTTAGAAGAACTTTATTGTTTACAGCAACTATGCCAGGAACCATAAAGCAATTGATACAAAACTATATGTCTAAACATGTAGAACATATAGAAACAGATATGGATTCTGTTGGGCATAAAGGCATCGATCATCAATATGTGGTGGTAGAACCGATTGAGAAATTGAATGTTTTAATGCATTTTTTAGCAACTAAAGAAGGAGAACGAGGTATTATTTTCTGTAAAACAAAAGCTGCAGTTAATAAATTGGCTAAAAATTTAGCCATCAATAAGTTTTCTTCTGGTGCAATTCATGGAAGTTTAACCCAAGGAATTCGTGATCGAATTATGGGGCAATTTAGAGAAGGGAATATTGATATTTTAGTAGCTACAGATTTAGCAGCGAGAGGAATTGATGTTAAAGAAATATCTTACGTAGTAAATTATCATTTACCAGATAGATATGATACCTATGTGCACAGAAGTGGTAGAACTGCAAGGGCAGGAGCAACAGGACTTTCATTAAGTGTGATTCAGCAAGAAGAAGTAGAAGAAATCCCTGAATTTGAAGAAGATTTAGGCTTGGTTTTTACGGAATATAAAAAGGCAGATGCAAAAAGTATTGAAGATAATAATACTATTTTATGGGCAAAAAAAATATTTAAAACAAAGCCAAATCGGGCTATTTCTGAGGATTTAAAAGCAGAAATAAAAACTGTTTTTCATCATTTAACTAAAGAAGAATTGGTAGATAAGATTTTGGCGAATTATTTGGCTCAAAATGCATCAGCAAAAACAAAAACGGAGGTTTCTAAAAAGAAAAAAAAGAAATAAGTATGGCAAATAACATCAAAAGTCAACAAGATATATTAGACAAATTGCAGATTAAGGAGTTAAATCCGATGCAAAAAGAGGCAATTGCTACCATCAAAAAAAACAATAATGTAATTTTACTTTCTCCTACAGGAACAGGAAAAACATTGGCCTTTTCTTTACCTTTATTAGAATTTTTAGACCCTAATTTACAAGAAGTACAAGCGTTGATTTTAGTGCCATCAAGAGAATTGGCTATTCAAATAGAGCAGGTAATTCGTTCTATGGGTTCTGGTTTTAAAGTGAATGCAGTATATGGAGGTAGACCCATGTCTAAAGATAAAATTGAATTGAAACATATTCCTGAAATTTTAATAGGAACACCTGGTAGAATTTCTGACCATTTTGCAAACGATCGTTTTTCTAAAGACCATATAAAAACCTTAATTTTAGATGAGTTTGATAAGTCTTTAGAAGTAGGTTTTGAATATGAAATGCGAAACATCATAAATCAATTAAATACTTTAGATAACAGAATCTTAACTTCTGCAACACAAGGTGTTGAGATTCCTGAATTTGTAGGTTTACAAAAATCAAACACGGTTAATTACTTAAAAGCAACCACTTCTAAACTACAAATTAAAACAGTAGTTTCACCTGCTAAAAACAAACTAAATACCTTATTGCATTTACTAAATTATTTAGGAAATAAACAAGGAATTATTTTTTGTAATTTAAAAGATTCTATCAATAATGTGAGTGCATTTTTAGAGTCTAAAAACATAAAACATGGTTGTTTTAGTGGAGGAATGGAACAAAAAGATAGAGAACGTTCTTTAATTAAATTTAGAAACGGAACCAATCAATTGTTAATTGCAACAGATTTAGCAGCAAGAGGAATTGATGTACCAGAAATGAGTTTTATAATTCATTATGAATTACCCCAAGCAATAGAAGAATTTACCCACAGAAACGGACGAACAGCAAGAGTTGCTGCAGAAGGAACTGCGTTTGTTTTAAAATGGAAAGACGAACGTTTGCCAGAGTTTATTAAAAACGCCAATGTGCAAGATATTTCTAAACAAGCAGATAGAAAACCTGTTTTTTGGGATACATTATTTATTTCTGGTGGTAGAAAAGACAAAATTTCTAAAGGAGATATTGCTGGTTTGTTTATAAAACAAGGGGAATTGACAAAAGAACAATTAGGTGTTATTGAGCTAAAACAAGATTGTGCTTTTGTAGCAGTTCCATCAACATTAAAAACACAATTGATAGAAAAACTAAATAATACGCGTTTAAAAAAGAAAAAAGTACGTGTTACTAGTGTTTAAGTGATTTTTTTGATACATAAATGCAACTTTTTTGTCACGAAATCAATAATCAACGGTTCTTATACCTTTTTTTACGATTTGATACAACTAAATCATTCTTAATTTTTTCTATTGATAAAAACTGTAATTTAGTTGATTATTAGGTTTTTAAAATTACCAAATTGTCACTTCGAATGGAATGAGAAGTCGCATAAAGAGGAGAACACAAAATTGAGCAACTTCATGTGATTTCTCTCTCCGTTCGAAATGATAGGATTCGTATATTTAAACTGGATTTTAGTTTACCTCAAAGTCTTGTCATTTCTACCTTTTTTGGGAGAAATTACATCAGAAGATCGTACAATGTTTAGCAACTTCATGTGATTTCTCTCTCCGTTCGAAATGACAGGATTCGTATAGTTAAACTGGATTTTAGTTTACCTCAAAGTCTTGTCATTTCTACCTTTTTTGGGAGAAATAACACCAGAAAAGCACAAAATATTAGCTACTTTATGTGATTTTTTCCTTTTATCAAAATGACAAAACTGCTTATTAAAGTAGTATTGGTTTAAAAATCAATAAAAGAAGTCTTATTACTCAGTTTTTTCCCAGGCTTCTCTTAAAAAAATTAAATCTTTTTTAATTCTAGCAAAAACCTCCTTTTTAGAAATTGTTATGTTTTTAAAACCTCTTTCAGCACCTCCTAAATCATGCTCTACATGCAATGAAATAGGCACATTTATTTGCTGTTTTTTTAGCAAAGAAAAATAACGATTAAAATCGACCATTCCTTCTCCTAAAGGCACACTTACAGGTTTCCATTTTCCTTTTACAATTCCCCATTTAAAGTCTTTAATTACTAGGGTATTTATAAAGGGTTGTATTCTTTTAAAACCCAATTCCCAACTTTGTCCTCCTTCAGCAACAGCATGTCTAATATCATATTGAGCACCTATAAATTCGCCTTTTGTAGCTTCTAAAACAGGGATTAAATCCCAAACAGGAGCCCCCACATATTTACCAGAATGGTTTTGATATCCACCAATTAAACCATGTTTTTTATTCAATTTTTCTAATTCATTCGCCTGTTCTCCAAATAACTGCTGACTTTCTGTAATTGTCTTACTTTCAGGATACTTTAACCAATCTGTTCTGTAATATTTAAAACCAAGTTTACTCGCAGTTTCTAAAACCATTTTGTTTGTAGTAGAAGTTGCATCCCAAACATTGGTACTCATTAATTTAGGATTTAAACCAAATTTTTTCATCGCATCAACAGCCTTAGGTAAATCTTCTTGTACATTTTCTGGCAGTACATGCCCTTTTCTTCTTACAGTTAAATCAAGTCCATCAAACCCAATATCAGCAGCAGCTTCAGACATATCATCATAATTTAAAAACTGTAAATGTTTAGAGAAAAGATGTACATTAATAGTGTTATTTTTTGATGAAAATAGATTCATAGAATTTTGAAAAGAAAGTAAAGGAATTGCTGCAAGTGCCGTAGCAGAAAGCTTTGTAAATTCCCTTCTAGAAAAATTTATAGTATTGCTCATGTTCAATTTGTTGAGATGCTCTCAAATATAAGAAATAGTGTTTGAAGTTTTCTTTTTTCTGATTAATAACTTCTAAAATTAGAGAATCACTCCAAAAAGTGTCATTATCTTTGCCAACAATATATGTAGTTATCTAATTTATGAGTGAGCAGAACCTAAATGAAAAAGTAACGACTTGTATTGCTACTTTACAGCAATTGTTAGCCGATACAAATCAGCTTTTTGAAATTCCAGAAGCCCAAAGAATAGCTTTATTTAAAGTTGCTGGCGAATTATCTCGTCCAAACAGAGATGAGTTTCAGCGAAGGAGAAAGGACGCTAAAAAAGCCGCAAAACGCAAAATGATTGAAAGTGATAAACACGCTAGAAAATCAACAGGAATTCGTTCTGCAAGAGAAAATGCTATTTTTGAAGCTCCAAAATTACTGGGAGAAGCTGTTATCAATAAAGATACACCAGAATTAGAATCTCCAAGAAACTGTTATGTCTGTAAAACTGTTTTTACCAAATTGCACCATTTTTATGATACCATGTGTACAAATTGTGGCGATTTAAATTATGCGAAACGTTTTCAAACTACAGATTTAAAAGGACAAGTTGCAGTAATTACAGGTTCTCGTTTAAAAATTGGGTATCATATTACCTTAATGTGTTTGCGTTCTGGCGCTACAGTTGTGGCAACAACACGTTTTCCTGCAGATTCTGCTATAAGATTTGCAAAAGAAGAAGATTATAAAGATTGGAGCGATCGCTTACACATTCATGGACTCGATTTAAGACACATACCCAGTGTAGAAATTTTTTGTAATTATATTGAGCAAAAATATGATCGATTAGATATTTTAATCAATAATGCAGCACAAACAGTAAGAAGACCTTCAGGTTTTTATTTTCATTTGATGGAAAACGAAAAGAAACCCATCAATCAACTACCTAAATTGGCTCAGACTTTATTAAAAGATCACCAAAGTTGTTTAGAAGAATTGTCTAGTTTAAGTGTTTCAACCTCTAAAACCGATAAAAACAACGTTTTACCAGTTACTTGGCATGGTCCAGAACCAGGAATTGGTTTGAGAAATTCAGCTGAATTATCTCAAATTCCTTATAGTTTTGACAATTCTTTACAAACATCAGAAGTTTTTCCAGAAGGCGAATTAGATGCAGATTTACAACAAGTAGATTTACGTAAAACCAATAGTTGGCGTTTGCGTTTGGGCGAAATTGAAACCACAGAAATGGTAGAAGTACAGTTGGTAAATGCAGTTGCTCCTTTTGTGTTGTGTAATCGTTTATCTAACTTAATGATGAAAGAAAACACAGGTAAAAAACATATTATCAATGTAACAGCGATGGAAGGGAAGTTTCATCGATTTAAAAAAGTAGACAGACATCCACATACAAATATGGCAAAAGCTGCCTTAAATATGTTGACACATACATCTGCTTCTACATTTGCAAAATCGGGTATTTATATGAATGCTGTTGATACTGGTTGGGTTACAGATGAAGATCCTGCAGAATTATCAAAGAAAAAAGCAGAAACACACGATTTTCAACCTCCTTTAGATATTGTAGATGGAGCAGCCAGAGTTATGGATCCGTTAATTGATGGTATCAACACTGGTAAACATTGGTGTGGTAAATTCTTAAAAGATTATTTTCCTATTGATTGGTAGATTTTATTTGTGTTTTTTTTTAACAACCAAAACGCTTCACTAAAAGATATAGGAAATAGGATTTTCTCAATGAGTAATTTTTAACCGTTTTGTGCTAAATCATATGTAAAGCTCAACTATTTTTAGTTGCGTTTTTTTTATTTGTATGAATCAAACTAAAATAGTAATTTAGGGCAGTTACTTTGATGTAACATTTTTTATGAACCTTTTAAATTTATACAATTATGTTGCCATACAGAACTGAAATTAGAAATTCGCCTAAAGAACAAACCTTAAAAATCTACTTAAAAGACATCTCTTTAGGAGAAAAATTAAAGAATTTACTGGAAAACACTAATGGTGTTCGTTTGGTTGAAGTACAAGAAAGTATGAGTAGAAATAGAATGGAAGAGAATGTAACGATCTATAGAGAAGAAGGTAGTTCTATCAATACTTTAAAAGAAAAAGTAGATGCTTTTTTAGAATCTTATTTTGAAAAAGTAGATTCATAATCATTCAATAAATTATAAGTACTTCTTTTAAATTTGTATAGATAAAAAATGTATTTAAACTTTGTTAAAGATTATAGGAATGGAATTTGTATAAAATTCTTTTGATACATTTGATACATTATCATATATAGAAAAATAGTAGCAAAAATCTTAGTTTTATAAATAGTGAAATTTAACTGCTACTTGCAGTATATGAAGTGTTTACATTAATATATAAATTGAAACCACAACTTTTTCTAATCTAAAAGTAATTAAGATATCAGTTAAAGATGTATAGATTGAATTAGAAAATATAAAAATATCTTTGTAAATTAAATGAAAACGAAAAAGATTTCAATTATATAGTTGATAATCAAAAAAATGGAATCATATTTGCATAATTATTAGTAAATATAAATTTAATAACATTATTATGAGTCAAGGTACAGTAAAATTTTTTAACGAAACAAAAGGATTTGGATTTATCACTGAAGAAGGAGTAGACAAAGATCATTTTGTACACGTTTCTGGTTTAATAGATGAAATCAGAGAAGGTGACGAAGTTGAATTCGATTTACAAGAAGGAAAAAAAGGATTAAACGCAGTTAACGTAAAAGTTATCTAAGAAATATACTTTAAGTTTTACAAAAGGTCTATCAAGAAATTGATAGACCTTTTTTTGTGAACTATTATTTATAAAACACTTGTAAACAAAGCTTTATATAGACAAATTATCTATATATTAAAAATTAAAAAAACAGCTTAAATTTTAATTTTATAAAAAAAAAAATTAGAAAACTAAAAATTGTTTACAAATAGTTGTTTATGTTAATAAAAACAATTATATTTGTTGTGTACAAAATTTTAAATAGAGATTAGGGGCTTTGTTTTTAACGATGTACACATAAAAAAAAGCTTCAGTTTACTGAAGCTTTTTTTATGCCATTCATTTGACATTTAAGTAAAGTAAATAGCCGTGTTTTTAATAAATTATTACGTTCAAGTAAAATAGAGTATAGAGTAATCTTGTAGAGTGATTTTTAAAAATATAATTACTTAGAAAATCAAGGCTAATTCTAATAATTCTACTCAATCTAAAATTTATAAATACAACGAATTAAAAGTGGTGTGAGTTCAATTATCATTTTTTGTAATAGTATAGTAATTTAAATATTAACAAAGAACTTTCTTAGAATTTAGGACTTATCAAATATTTACTGAAAATATTTTGAAATACTTAGATTAAAAAAATGAATACTAAATTACTTTCATTAAAAATAGTAGGTATTTTTTTTGAATGCTAAAAAAAGTAGCATCCTTTAAAAAGGATATTAATTTTATTAAAAAGTGTGTCTTTTTTCATCAATAGAAGAGGCACCTAATAATTGATTAAACTTTTTAATATTATTAAAATCTTGTGTAATTTGATCTGAAACAGCAATTCCAGAAATCCCTGTTTTTAAAATATCTTGAGTGTCTTTTGTGGTAATTCCTCCTGTAGCAATAATTGGAGTGTCTGTATTCAAAGCTTCAATTAATGTAATGTAACCATTTGTACCTAATTGCTTTACATTTAAATTATTTATACTTTCTAATCTAAAAGGGCCTAAGTTTATATAATCTACTTTTTTTTCAATTAAGGTTTTACATTCTTGTAAAGTATTTGCTGAAGCTCCAAGAATTTGCCAAGTAAATAGATACTCTAAAGCAATTGTAGCACAAAAATTTATATCTACTAAATGAACTCCATCTGCTTTTACTTCTTTGGCTATTTTATAATGGTTATTTATAATAAACCTTGTCTGAAAATGAGATGTAATTTCTCTAGCTTCTTTTGCAAACTTTAAATATTTTTTTTCTGATGAAATTTGTAAATTTAGTTGTACTAACTCAGCACCAGCAGCACAAGCTTTTTGAATGTTTTCTAAATGTTCTTTGGGAGTATTACCTTGAGAGATATAATGTAATTTAGGAATCATTAAAATGTTTTATTTATTTTAGTAGATGTAAGTATTGAAAACTATAAATTAGTCAATTTCTAAACAGAAACTGTTTTAGGATATTTCATAAAATAAGATTCAAAACGCTTTAAAAAAGGGGCTGTTTTTTCTGAATAAATAACATACTGACATTTATGAATACTTTGTGTAATAGCCAAAACAGCAGCATAAGCAGTTTTTTCTACTAAAAAAGTTGCATCATCAATACTTACTATCTTTAGTTGCGTTGTATTTACGCCTTCTAATAACAATAACTTATTCATAGTTTTAGGTGTTGCAATTAAAATATCTACACCTTCAAAAATTTCAGATTTTAATAGTTCTATATGTTCTCTTTCATCACATGCATAAACCCTTAAAGTATCATACTTACAATGTTTTATAAAATTATCTTGTAAAGCCAATGCTTTTTCTGAGTTTTCTACTAAAACTAATGCTCTAGGTGCACTACCAACTTGGCTACATTTTAATTTATGTAGGGTTGTAAGTATTAATGAGGTTGTTTTTCCACTATCTTTTGGTGCTAAACAAAAAACATTTGCCCCACTTTTTATTACAGGAATACTTTTACTTTGAAATAGAGTAGGAGTATCTATTTCTAATACTTCTAGTTTTTCTTTTATGTAAGAATGTAATTTTTTAAAAGGCATAGTATCTATAATCGTAAATAATCAATATAAAATGGGTGCAAAGATACAATTAAATAGCTTTATTTATTAAGGTAACAAAAGCAATTACAAAGGAAATTAAATTCTACTTTTATTTTTTTATTGATTTAAAAAAAAAGAAATTAAACTTGATTTTAATCTTTACAACAGGCAAGCTATTCACCTTAAAAAGAACAAAATTAACTTTCTAAAAGTGCTAATAATTCTCTTATAATAGTTATAAAATTGAAGAATATATTCTATTTTTGATATGTAAATATTAGCTTAATATATAAAAAATACTTACATTATAAGCATTATGACCAACAATACCAAGCCTACAAGTAATTCAGAAAAAGAGTCATTTAAACAAGAAAAAGATAGCATTATAAAGAGACAACTTCGTTTTCAACAGCTTTTAATTAGTATTTCTAATACTTATATTAATGCTGATTTATCTGATATTAATAAAATAATTAGAAAATCTTTAAAGCAAATTGGGGAGTTTGTAGATGCAGATAGAAGTTATATTTTTTATTATGATTTTAAAAAAAATACAACTTCTAATTCTTATGAGTGGTGTTCTAAAGGGATTACACCAGAAATAGATAATTTACAAGATATACCTATCGATTATATTTCTTATTGGGTAGATGCTCACAAAAAAGGTGAAGCATTTTATGTAGAAGATGTAAGCCTTTTACCAAAAGATGGTGAAAATGGTTTGCGAAATATTTTAGAGCCACAAGGCATAAAAAGTTTAATTACCATTCCTAAACTAAAAAATAACGAACTAATTGGTTTTGTAGGTTTTGACTCTGTAAAAACCGTTAATAAATATTCTGAAACAGAAAAAGATATTTTATTTGTTTTTGCAAATATGCTTGTAAATGTTATCAAAAGAAAAGAAAATGAAGAACATATAAAATTACAAGAAAAGAAAAAAGAAGAATTGCTTATAGATCTGTCTAAAAAAAATGAAGCTCTTAATGAATATGCTCATGCAGTTTCTCACGATTTAAAAGCACCACTCTCTAATATACACACATTAATTACTTGGTTTTTAGATGATAATAAAGAAATTTTAAATAAAAGCGATTTAGAAAATTTAGACTTAGTTTTGTTTAATGTTAAAAAAATGGATTATCTAATTAAAGGAATTTTAGATTATTCTTCTGTTGATAGATTAGAGTCTAAAGACATAAA
Source organism: uncultured Polaribacter sp. (assembly GCF_947497695.1). Lineage (GTDB taxonomy): Bacteria > Bacteroidota > Bacteroidia > Flavobacteriales > Flavobacteriaceae > Polaribacter. The sequence goes on from NZ_CANMHM010000003.1 coordinate 255,559, forward strand.
AATTTCTATTGATTCAATAATTCAAGAGGTTTTACAAACGCTTTTAATACCCAATAACATAAAGATTTCAGTACAACCCAATTTACCAAATTTATATGGAAACAAATGGAGGTTTAAGCAAGTTTTTCAAAATTTAATTCACAATGCTATTAAGTATAGTGATAAAGAAAATGGAGAAATAGAGATAGGCTTTACAGACCAAAAAGACCATGTTGAGTTTTTTGTGAAAGACAATGGTATTGGTATTAAAGAACAATATTTTGATCGAATATTTAAAGTTTTTACTAAGCTAGAAAGTGAAAGTTCTTCTTCTGGTATAGGTCTTTCTATAGTAAAAAAAATAGTAAACTATTATAATGGTACTATTTGGTTAGAAAGTAAAGAAGGGTTGGGTTCAACTTTTTATTTTACACTTTTAAAGGATCAAAAAAAATAATTATTTCCACAAAAAAAGCATTTATTTAACCAGTAACTTTATGTTTTTAAATTTAAAACTGCAAACATTACTAATTTTTGATGGTTGCATATTGTTTTAAAAGTTCTAAAGAAACATGTTTTAAAGCAATTGTATGTGTTGCATTTAAATCTACAAACGGAGCTACGTTAGCTTTTTCTGCTTCTTTCCATCTAGAAACGCATAAGCACCATTTGTCCCCAGGTTTTAAACCAGGGAAATTCCAATGTGAAATAGGGGTCATTAAATCATTGCCTCTGGAAGCAGAATAGTTTAAAAACTCTTGCGTAATAACGGCACAAACTACATGTGTGCCAAAATCATCTGGTGTTATATTGCAAAAACCATCACGTAAATAACCTGTTTTTGGGTTGCAAGAACAGGTTTTTAAAGGAGTACCTAAAACGTTTAAGGTTTGTTTTTTAGTTGTCATTATTTTATCTCTTTATAGCTTTATAAAATAGTGTAATTCTATTTTAATTTTTAATTAGCAATTGGTGCTTCCATACAATGTTCTGGAATTCCAAATCCATCTACTAAAACGCCAATATGAGGTCTTAATTCTGTAGAAAGTCTTTCTACACGCTGTCTTATTGCTTTTGATTTGGTACCACTAATATATCCTTGCTCTAAATACCAAGTAGCATCTTTACGTAATTCATGCAAGGCATATAAATTGCCTATTTTTTGGAATAATTTCTTATTTTTTTCATCTTTAATAGTATTTGTAAAATCTACAAAAGTACTGTAAGCCAATTCTATACTGTAGGCTTTTCCTAATGCTAACAAATGAGTTTGCACCTTTAAAAAAGCTTGATAAGAAGGGATTCCTTTTTTAACATAATCTCTAATTCTCATAGCAACTGTATCGGTTAATCTTCTAGTTCTAAAATTGAAAGCATGTTTATGGAACTTAGCATTATATAAATGTTCTGAATCTGTATTATTTGTGTATGCAGGATTAATTGTATTGAATTTATCTCCAATTCTTGCACCCAATAATTTAAGAACTGCTGTAAAACCAGCACTATTAAATTCAGATTTAAAATCTGATAAAACACCCTTTGCTGCTAATTGCAACAATACATGGTTATCGCCTTCAAATGTGGTAAATATATCAACATCTCCCTTTAAATCTGCAATTTGATTTTCTAATAAATACCCTTTTCCTCCACAAGCTTCTCTACACTCTTGTATGGTATCATTTGCAAACCAAGTAATCATAGCTTTAAGGCCAGCTACTTGAGTTTCTATTTTTCGTTTGTCTAACAAATTTTTATCACTATACACTTTCATTATATGTGATAAAGTAACATCATACACATAACAACTTGCAATTGCTGGTGTTAAACGCAATTGATGGCTTGGATAATCCATCAATAAATCTTCTTGTATTTTTATACTATCATTAAATTGTCTTCTTTTTAAAGCATGTTTAACTGCAATTGCCAATGCTTTTTTTGCACCTCCAAGTCCTGCTCTTGCCACACAAATTCTACCACCAACCAAAGTACCTAACATGGTAAAAAAACGTTTGCTTGGGTTTTCTATATCAGAGTGATATTTTCCATCAGAAGTAATATCTCCATATTTATTTAATAAATTTTCTCTAGGTACTTGTACTTGATGAAACCAAATTTTACCATTATCTACACCATTTAAACCTAATTTATAGCCATTATCTTCAATGGTTACACCTGGCATTAAATTATGATTTTTATCTCTAATATTTACTAATATAGCATGCACTCCATGGTTTTTTCCATCAACAATTAATTGAGCAAATACAGAAGCCATGGTTGAGTGTAAGGCATTCCCAATATATTCTTTATTATCATTTTTTCCAGGCGTATGAATAATAATACTATCTGTTTCTTTATGATACGTTGCTGTTGTTTTAATACCTCTAACGTTAGACCCATGACCAGTTTCTGTCATTGCAAAGCAACCTAAAAGATTGGCTTTTCCTGTTTCAGATAAATACATGTCATGATGTTTTTTTGTGCCTAGTTTTTGAATACTACCTCCAAAAAGACCAAATTGCACACCAAATTTTATAGTTAAACTACCATCAACATACATCATGTTTTCAAAAATAGCTGCATAACCAATCATATCTTCTGTACCTCCATAAACTGCATCGTAAGACATTGCACCATAACCTTCTTTTGCTAAAAATTCGACTTGTTTTAATACGTGCTCTCTAAAAGATTCTTTGTCTCTTTTGATGTTCCAATTAAAAATTGGATTTTTTAAAACATGTCTAAATTCGTCAATAACAACAGATTTATTTCCTTTTAAAAGTTTGTCTATTTCGATGGCATTGTAAAAGTCTGAAGTAGCTTCTTTTATAATATCTATTTCAAATAAGTGATTGTAATGGTTTGGCTGAATTCCTAAATTAATTTCTATGTCTTTTAAATGCGGATTAAAAGGACATTCTGCAAAATGATGGCAAATCATTTTTTGACTAAAAGTAGCAAGGGGATAAGTATCACTTTCTACCAATTTTATTTGTGAATTAGAAATTACATTTTTCCAATGCTTAAATTCTTGGTTAGTTGGTGCATTTTTAACATCTAAACAAGCTAACAAGTATAAGTAGTCTTGCTTTTTTAAGGTATTATCTTGTTCGATTGCTTTTTTAACAACAGAAATTTCAGAATAAGATAATAAATCATCAGCCCAAATCACATAAAAGAAAGGGATGTATTGTAAAACGCCAGCAGTATATTTTTTTGTTTCCATAAAAATAAATTTACAAAATTTGTAAATAATTAAATTATAAAAATATCACAAAAAATAGGTTTGCTTAATTTTAGAAATCTAAACAATAATAATTAGTATTGGCCATGGCTATAAATTAGTAAAAAACATAAAAATAATTTAGCCAAATTCTTGTAAATCTATTCGCTATTTTAAACTAAAATAATCAATAAGTTTTAAGAGTTCTTTATCATTATTACTTTATACTTTAAACTATTTTTGTTAGTGTATAAATTATCAAACAATACCATTTTAACAATAAAAGAACAACTCATAATGTTATTATTTAAAAATTACTTTTGTATTGTTTGCTGTATTTTAATTAGTAGTTATAGCATCGCTCAGAAAAAAAACATCGAAATTGTAGGGCAATTAGTAGAGCAAGAAACTGCACAACCAGTTCCTTATGCAAGTGTTGTGTTGTATACTTTAGAAACAAAAAAAATTATTGCAGGGACAACTTCTAGTGATAATGGTAAATTTAATTTAAAAGCATCAAACCCTAATTTTTATTTAGAAATTAGTTTTATGGGTTTTAAAACAAAAACCATCACTAAATTTAATATTTTAAAAGGAAAAATAGATTTAGGAATCGTTCAACTTGAGGCAAATAATAAAACTTTAGAAGAAGTAATAGTTAGGAGTGAAGTTTCTAAAACTATTTTTAAGTTAGATAAACGTGTTTTTAATGTTGGTAAAGATATTAGTAGTACTGGTGCAAGTGCTCTAGAAGTGCTAAATAATGTACCTTCTGTAAATGTAGATATTGAAGGAGCTATTAGTCTTAGAGGAAGTGCTGGCGTGCAAATATTAATTAATGGAAAACCATCTGTTTTGGCAGACGAATCTAGCAACGCTCTAGGAACTATTACTGCAGATATGATTGAAAGTATTGAAATTATTACTAATCCTTCTGCAAAATATGAAGCTTCTGGAACCGCAGGAATTTTAAACATCATCTTAAAAAAAGAAGAAAAAAAGGGATGGAATGGTGCTGTATCTTTAAATACAGGTATACCAGACAATCATAGTATAGGTGTTAGTTTAAACAGAAGAACCGAAAATTTTAATTTATTTGCTCAATTAGGTGCTGGTCATCGATCTATACCTAGAGAAAGAGAATCTATTAACACAGATTTAGAAACCAATGAACGTCTTTTTAGTGATGGAATTGAATATAGAGATGAAACTTTTTACAATATAACATTGGGTACAGATTACCATATAAATGATTTAAATGTTTTAACATTATCTGGAAACTTTGCTTATGAAGTTGAAGGGCAACCCTCTGAAACTAATTTTAGAAGGTTTAATGCAGATAATCAATTGCTATCTAATTGGGTTAGAAATGAAGTTACAGATGCTACCAACCCAAAATATAGGTATGAATTGAATTATAAAAAACAATTTGAAAATAACGAAGAGCATAGTTTGCAACTGAGTGCATTAGGTAGTTTTTTTGGTAAAGATTTAAAATCTCAATTTACAAACACCACTGTTTTTGGAGCAGATAACAATAGAGACCAACAAACTGAAACACATTTTTTACAGGCAGATTATACTTTTAAAATAGATTATGTAAACCCAATTACAGAAAATTATACGCTAGAAACAGGTGCACAATATGTTATTAATGATGTTGGGAACAATTTTGAAGTGAGAGATTTTATAGATAATGCTTTTGTTGCAGATGAAAACTTAACCAATAATTTTGAGTTTGACCAAAAAGTACTAGGAGTTTATAGCACTTTAGCCTTTGAAAAAGAAAAATGGGGCGTAAAAGCAGGGCTTAGAGTAGAGCAAACCAATGTAAGTACACTTTTAACAACTACTATTGAAGGTAACGAAAAAGAGTTTACAAACTTATTTCCTTCTTTTAGTAGTTCTTACAAAATAGCAGAAAATTTTTCTTTACAAGCTAGTTATTCTAGGCGTATTTTTAGGCCAAGATTGTGGGATTTGAATCCATTTTTTAATATTAGAAATAATTTTAATATTAGAGTTGGTAACCCTAATTTACAACCAGAATTTACAGATTCTTATGAGTTTACTAGTATTTACAAAATTGGTAAAGCTTCTTTAAGTTCTAGCGTTTATCATAGATATACAGCAGAAGTTGTAGAACGTGTTGCTACTTTTGCTGATGATGTTACAACAACAACACCCCAAAATATTGGTACTAATGCAACCATTGGTTTTGAGACTAATGGTAAATATAGCTTAAATAATTGGTTAACATTTACAGGCGATTTTAATTTTAATTATTTTGATAGAATAGGCACATTTGAAACACAAGTTTTTGATTTTACAGGTAACCAATGGTCTTCTAGGTTAGGCTCTAAAATAGGTTTACCTGCAGATATTGATATTGAATTAACAGGGAATTACAGATCTGGTTTTAAAAATTTACAGGGAGATATAACTGGCTATGCTTTTTTAGACCTAGGAGTCAGAAAAAAAATATTTAAAGGAAAAGCCATTGTAAATATAGGTGTTAGAGATTTATTTGAATCTAGAATTTCAGAACAATTTGTTTCTCAACCAGCATTTGAAACCTATAGTTTTAGTCAACGTGGGCGTTTTATTACTTTAGGTATTAGTTATGGTTTTGGTAAAGGTGAAGCCATGACTTATTCTGGAGGAAGGAGAAGGTAATTTATCTTCAACGAATTAATAGTAAACACTTTAAGTGTTTTTAGTTAATTGATTACTTTACCCTTAATAAAAAAAGAAAAATATTTTTGTTGATGGTACTTAATGATAGCATAGTAGTGCTATTTGTCTATTTTTAGATGTAATAACTTTTATAAAACCAATACAATTGATAAATCAACTATTAGAAGAAGCAAAACAAGAACTTATAAACGGACATGTAAAAAAAAGACATCCGTTTCGTTATTTCGTTTTATCAACCTTAGAAAATGGCAAACCAAAACAACGCACAGTTGTGTTAAGAAAAACTTTGGCAGATTCTAGTTTGGTGTTTTTTACGGACGAAAGAACCCCAAAAGTAAAGGCAATTGAAAATAATGCAGCATTTAGTGCTTTGTTTTACGATGCTAAAAAATTGTTACAAATTAGAGTAGAAGGCAAAGCAGCAATTATTACAGATAAAGAGCAAATTGCTAGCTATTGGCACACAGTGCAACAAGCCTCTAAAAAAGATTACACCACAAATGTTGCTCCAGGAACGCCAACTAACAATCCAGACAATGTAGATTACAACCCAGATAAAAACTATTTTTGCCCCATAAAATTAGTCCCTAATTCTATTGAATACTTGCGTTTAAAGCGTCCAAATCATTTAAGAGCTTTGTTTACTAAAGTTGATAATGATTGGAGTGGGCAATTTTTAGTACCATAAACTGTTCGTTTTTATGCGGATATTTTAATTGGAAATAAAAGTATTAAATTTCATACAAAATGGCAGAAAAAATTAAAAAGTTACTTTAATTTTGTTTTCAAATACTTTTATAAAGCTTACAATTTGTTAGAGAAAAAACAACATCTACCACAGGAACAATTTACAGATATCGATTATTTTATTTACTGTTTAGAGGCAGTAAATGATGTAGAAGTGGTTACAATTACTAAGACACAAACAAGCTTAGAACATTTAACTATGCAATTTGGTGTGGCAAGTATTTACAAAACCTGCGATACTGTAGAAGGTTTAGAAGCTAGTTTAAATGCATTGGTTTTAGATGATCATCATTTTAAAGACTACGAAATTATTTATTTGGTAATTACAGGGGAAGCAAATAGTATTTGTTTGAATAATTATTACTACAGTCTGCAAGAAATTGCAGAAATTTTTGAAGGCAGATTAAAAGGAAAGATTCTACATTTTTCGAATATAAAAGTACTAGACTTAGATCAAGATGAAGCACAGTATTTTTTAGACATTACTGGTGCAAAAGCTATTTCTGGTTATGGCAATGAATTTAACGGAATTAGCAGTTTACAGCTAGATCAAGTATTTTTTAACTTGTTTAAAGAAGATGACAATATGTTTGAAGTTGTAGAAGAGCTGCACCAAAAACACTATGCACTTTGCAAATTGTTAGATTTTAGGTTGTATTATTAAGCACAAATCGTTATTGCGTTTCAATTTGTCATTATAAACAATAGTGAAATCATTTTTTAATTATTAAAACAACAAACAAAATAGCTTCATTATTTCTGATATTCATCAAAAGTGCCATCAGAATAAAAAACTACAATTCTTTGTATTGTTTTTCCATGACTTTCTGAGTTAGAATCAAAAATAGTTGGAGTAGAAGTAGGGTTGGTTTTAGTGCTTTTAGGAAAACTCCCAGTTCCATTTAACAGCCAATAGATATCTACATCATTAAATTCTGAAGTTACTTTTAGTATAAAATCTAAACTAGGTTTGTTTCTTCCAGAAAGAATATGAGAAATACTAGAGCGTTGCACACCTACTTTATCAGCAAATAAAGAGGCTGATAATTGATGAAATTCCATCACTTTTTTTAATCTAGATGTAAATTCGGTTATGTTTACCATTGTAATATTGCTTGTGTGTACAAATGTAAACCATATTAAAACAACATCAAAGGGTATTGCCTTAAAAGTTTATAAATCTAAATTTAAACATAAAGTATAAGTTTAATTAAACTTCTTAAAATGTTGAATTTGATTGTTTTAAAATAAATAAAACAAGTTTGTTTAATAGCGTCTGTATCTCAATAACAGTAAGTTTAGCTTTTAATATTTATAGTTTACAAAAGTAACATTTAAAACAAAACTACCGATTTACATTTGTAACATTATTGAAATTTACAATTGTAACACAAAAGCTTGATGACAATTGTAAACTGTAAAATTGAAAATAAATTGAGGTTTCAATTAGTAGTGATGCCTTAAATGATCTATTAAAAAAATGTAAAAAGTTTTCGAATTATAGTTGCATCCTATTTAATAAAATTAGAATGACGAATAGATTTCTGTTTCTTGCCCGTAACTTTTAAAATTTCTTTATTTTTGAAAAAATATTTTTAGTCATAATGAATACATTATCAGTCAATTTTTTAGAATCTATTTACAAAGCCGAAAAAGAAACTTCTTTGCATGGAAAATGGATTACTTATAAAGACATCGAAAAATTGTTTTCTAAATACGAATCTAAGTTTGTGGTTTCTCAAATTGGTTCATCCGAAGAAAATAGACCAATTATGCAATTAAAGATTGGTACAGGAGCTAAAAAAATACTGCTCTGGTCTCAAATGCATGGAAATGAAAGTACAGGTACAAAAGCCTTATTTGATCTTTTTAACTGTTTTTTAAATACATCAGAAACTACACTTACCAAAATAGTAAACGAATGTACGTTGGTTTTTATACCAATGCTAAATCCTGATGGAGCTCAAGTATTTACAAGGGTAAATGCAAATGATATTGATTTAAATAGAGATGCTGTAGATAGAGTTGCAAAGGAAAGCAAGCTTTTACGATCTGTTTTAGAAGATTTTAATCCGCAGTTTTGTTTTAATTTGCACGACCAAAGAACTATTTTTGGGGTAGAAGGTACTAAAAACCCTGCTACAATTTCTTTTTTAGCTCCTTCAGAAGAAATTACAAGGGCACTTACAAAAGGGAGAATTGCAACCATGGATGTGATTGTAAGTATGAATACAATGCTTCAAAATAGCATTCCTAATTTTGTTGGTAGATATACAGACGAATTTTACCCAACTGCAACAGGAGATAATTTTCAGAAATTGGGCTATAATACCATTTTGATAGAATCTGGTCATTACCCAAATGATTATAGCAGGGAAGAAGCTCGTAAATATACTTTTTTCTCAATATTACAAGGTTTGCATCACATTACAAATTCTACAATTTTCACTGAATATGAAGCGTATTTTGACATACCAAACAACGATAAGATTTTTTATGATGTAATTCATCGATATTCAGACTCTGCAAAAGATGTTGCTTATCAATTTGAAGATAAAATTATTGACAATAAATTTGTTTCAAAACTCAATAAAGTAGACGAATTTTCGCTAAAATCTAAGTTAGGACATTCAGAAATAAATTTCGACGATAATAAAATTTAAGTATTTATCATTTTAATACTTGTTTAATTAAATTAAATCCATAAATTTGCTTTGTAAATTGAATAATACGTAAAAATGAAAAAATTTATTTTAGATGAAATCGATCATCAAATACTAGATGTCCTAATAGAAAATGCTAGAACTCCATTTACTGATATTGCAAAGCAATTATTAGTTTCTGCAGGTACAATACACGTACGTGTTAAGAAAATGGAAGATGAAGGGATTATTCAAGGTTCTACACTAACATTAAATTATGAAAAAATGGGCTATTCTTTTATAGCACATGTTGGTGTTTATTTAGAAAAATCATCTATGACTCAAAGTGTTATAGCAGATTTAAAAAGCATACCTAATGTTACTGTAGCTTATGTAACTGCAGGCAAATATAATATTTTCTGTAAAGTTAGAGCAAAAGGAACTAATGATGCCAAAGATATTATTTACAGAATAGATGATATACCTGGAGTTAACAGAACAGAAACAATGATTGCTTTAGAAGAAAGCATCAATGACAAAAAGAGAATGATGCACGCAATTTTTAAGGAATTGTAGAATTACTTCTGCTTAGCTATTTTAATCCTTATCATTTTTGATAAGGATTTTTTCGTTGATTAGATAAGAAATTCATAAAAAAAAATAGTTTAAGTTTGATTGATTCTTAAAATTCATTATTTTTATTGTTTAATAATTTATAATGACTAATAAACAGATTATCTTAAAAAATAGACCTCAAGGAACACCAAATAGTGCTACTTGGCAATTAGAAAAAAATTCTATTCCAGAACTACAAGAAGGCGAAATTTTAATTCAGCAACATTATATTTCATTAGATCCTGCAATGCGTGGTTGGATGAATGATACCAAATCTTACATACCACCAGTTGCTTTAGATAGTGTTATGCGTGCAGGTTCTATTGGTAAAGTAATTCAAAACAAAAACAATCCTAACTTTCAAATTGGCGATTGTGTTTCTGGTTGGGGAGGCGTACAACAATTTGTTATTTCTAATGGAGAAGGATGTTTTAAAGTTGATGAAAAAATAGCACCTATGCCTGCTTTTTTAAGCACGTTAGGAATGCCAGGAATGACAGCTTATTTTGGTATTTTAGAGGTTGCTAAAATTAAAGATGGAGATATTGTTTTGGTTTCTGCAGCTGCAGGTGCAGTTGGTAGTATTGTAGGGCAAATTGCTAAAATTAAAGGTTGTACTGTAATTGGAATTGCAGGAGGAAAAGAAAAATGTGATTATATTATAAATGAATTAGGATTTGATGGTGCTATAGACTACAAATCAGAAAATATATATACAGCCTTAAAAAGAAAATGCCCAAAAGGTGTTGATGTATATTTTGATAATGTTGGAGGCGTTATTTTAGATGCTGCATTAAGCAAATTAAGAATGCATGCCACTGTTGTAATTTGTGGAGCAATTTCTCAATACAACAATAAGAAAAAAATAAATGGTCCCAGCAATTACTTGTCCTTATTGGTAACTCGTTCTACAATGAAAGGAATGGTTGTGATGGATTATACCAAAGATTTTGGAAAAGCAGCCAGACAAATGACAATTTGGATGCAAGAAGGGAAATTGAAATCTAGAGAAGATATTTACCAAGGAATCGAAAATTTTCAAGAAACCTATCATAGATTATTTTCAGGAGAAAAAAATGGAAAACTAATTTTAAAAGTTCTAGAATAGTGGAATTAGAACATTTTTTTCAATGTCCACATTGTTGGCAAGAAATTTCAATGATTTTAGATCAAAGTGTTGCTCAACAAACGTATATAGAAGATTGTGAAGTTTGTTGTAATCCTATAGAAATATCACCTATTTTTGAAGAAGGAGAGTTGATTGCTTTTTCATCTCAATCAATTGAGCAATAGGTGTTGTTACGCAAAGTTTTACAGATTTTTTTCACTGAGATTCACGAAGATTTTAAATATTTTCTCTGAGAATCTCAATGTTTTTTCTCTGCGAAAATCTGTGAAATCATCTAATCTAATGGATTTGTCCATTTAAACTTCTCAAAAGCAGCAATCCAATCATTAGAGAAAGGAGCTTTTAAAGTTAAATTTTCATTTAAAAAAGGATGTTTAAACGCTAATTTACCTGCATGTAAAAACATATTTTTCCATCCAAAATTTTCTTCAAACATTAGGTCGTGGTTTTTATCCCCATATTTTGTATCGCCAATTAAAGGATGACTAATTTTGTTACAATGTACTCTTAGTTGATGCATTCTACCAGTTTCTGGCAACATCGATACCAAACTATAGCGAGAAGAATCATAAGGTTTTACAGGGATATCAAGTACAATTTGTGCTAATGTTTTTAAGTGCGTTAAAGCTTCTTTATGTGTAGTAGCATCTCTTCCTTTTACAGGAGAATCAATAATTTTTGTATCTGGAGAAAAGCCACGAACCACACCAAAATACGTTTTCTCAATTTCTTTATTTGTAAATAATTCTTGAAACTTAGAAACAAACTGCGTTTCTTTTGCGAGGAGTATAATACCTGATGTTTTACGATCTAATCGATGAATCGGATAAAATTTACCTCCTAGTTGTTCATCCAATAGTTGTAACAGAGATTTTTCATCGGCAACATTTCTAGAGTGATGTGCATGATGCACCAATACATTATTAGGTTTAGAAACACAAATTATATATTCATCTTGGTAAATAATAGAAATTTCCATTACAACAATTACTTCAAGTTGATTAGAAGACGCTCTAACTCATATAAAGATGCTTTTTCTTTGATAATTTTACCTTCACCGTCTATTAAAATCATATAAGGAATTGCACGAACTCCATGCATTGAAGAAATTCTACCATAATCATCAAAAATATGATGCCAATCTAACATATTATCTTGTTCAATACCAGTTTTCCAGTCTTCCTTATTCTTATCTTCAGAAACGGTAACTACTGTAAAGCCTTTGTTTTTGTATTTCTTGTATAATTGCCTAATTTTAGGAGTCGCTTCTCTACAAGGAGTGCACCAACTTGCCCAGAAGTCTACTAAAGTGATTTTTTTTCCTTTAATAATTTCTTTTAAAGAAACTAAATCATTATTTAAACCATCTCCAGAAAAAAGAATTGCAGCTTTTCTTTCCACTTTTTTAACTTTGGCAACCTTTTTTACTTCAACAACAGGTTTTATAGCAACTACAGGTTTACTTTTAATTTTAGTAATTTCTTTGTCTAAAAGAACTATGAAAGGACTATTATCTGCAATTTTAGAATTACTTTTAATATTGTTAAGTTCCTTTAAGCTATAATTATTTGTTGATGAAAATAGGCTAGTAGACAGAATGTTATCTGCGTTGTCTATTAAATAATTGGTAGCCAGTTTCTTTTGTTGCGTATTTAATTTTTGAATAGATTTCTTTAATACATTAGAAGTAATTTTACCTAACACAAAGGCATCAACCAAAACTAATTTTTTAGAGTTTAATTGATCTTTTAAAGAATTAAAACGAACTTGTTTAGCGTTTAAAATCCCTCCAGAAATTGTTAGCATTTCATCATTTACAAAAACATTATACAAACTGTTTTCCAATACGATAGCGTGTGTTTTTTTTTGATCTTTTAATTGAAGGTTGTACATTTTAGGAGTTGCTAAATTACCTTTTATAAGAAAGCTATTTTCTACAACCTCAGAAGAATCTATTTTTACGTTATTGCTATCTAATAAATAGATTGTTGAAGAATTTGAGTTTGAAACATGACCATTAATTGTAAATGATTCAACATCAGTATTTTTTTTATTCTCTGAATTACAAGAGCTTAAAAGAATTAACCCAATACTTAGAGCAATCAATATTTTGTACATAAAAATAATTTTAAAGTTTGTAAATATATAAAAAAAAACGGGACGTAATAACACTAATTATTGCCTTATAATTGTAGTAAAATTCCCTTTCTTACTTAACTTTTTGATGAAATATTTAATTTAATTCGTCTATTTTTTTGTTTAAGATATATTGTTATAACTGTTAAAAGTAAAAACTTAAAAAACACCAATATCTTCTATTATAATAAATCCATAAAAAAAAGGCTACTTTTCAGTAACCTTCTCAATATTTTATATGCTGTAAATGCTATTCTCTACCAATTTCATTAATGGCTTCATTGTTACCAATTCCTTTTGGGTTTTCTCCCCATTTATTGGCACCATTTTCAGAATCTTTACAAGCAAAAACAAATAATATAAGTCCTCCTATATAAGGTATTAAAGTAATTAAATAAAACCAGCCACTTTTTCCTACATCATGTAACCTTCTAACAGATAATGCAAGTGATGGTATAAAAGTTGCTAATATGTAAATACCTAACCCAATAAATACAAAAGGATTTGGTTCTTCATTATTATAATTTTCTCCTCCTAATAAAACAAATGATAACAACATTATTGCTATGATAATAATTATATGAAAAAGAGTAAACATCCAATATTCTTTACGTCTTGCTCTGCCATTAAAATCTGCGTAATGTTCTTTTAATACTTTTAAATACCAATTCATATTTTTACTGTTTTTAGTTAATAAGTAGCTAATGTAATTAATTATTCTTTACCTATTTGACTGATGGCAGAATCATTGCCAATTCCTTTTGGGTTTTCTCCCCATTGGTTTGGTTTATGCTCACCTTCTGTAGCAAATAAAACAATCAACCAAATCCAACCAATAATTGGTATCAATATTAATAAATAATACCAACCACTTTTACCAACATCATGCAATCTTCTTACACAAACTGCAATTCCAGGAATCACAACTAATAAAGAATAGATCAATGAAATCATGCTAAAAACAGTCAACCCAAAAACCCAATCTAAACCAGATAAAGCATAAGAAATTATTGTATTTATCAGGGTAAACATCCAAAATTCTTGACGTCTTGCTCTGCCGTTAAAGTCTAAATAATGTTCTCTTAATACTTTTAAATACCAATTCATATTTTTACTGTTTTTAGTTAATTGATTAGAAACAAATATAGGTTAATAATTAAAAAAGTCCTCTTGATTTTAATTCTAAATACTTGTTAATGGTATCGCCTGTTAAGTTTTCAGGCTTTGTTAATACAGATTGTATTCCGTATTTTTTTAATTCTTTTACAATGCTTTTCTTTTCATACAGAAACTTTTCAGCAATAATACTGTCATAAACACTTAAAATATCATTATTTTTTGAATTGGTTAATGCTTCTAATTCAGTGTTTTTAAAAAAAACAACCAATACTAAATGGTTTTTTGCCAACGCTCTTAAATAAGGGAGCTGCCTTTTTAAACCATCCATTGTTTCAAAATTTGTGTATAAAATTAACAAACTTCTTTGTGTTATTTTACGTTTTACAACGGCATATAAAGTGCTAAAATCAGATTCTGAAAAATCTGTTTTTATATTGTGTAATGCTTCTGAAATTAAACTTATTTGCGAGTTTCTTTGTTCTGCAACTACCCAGTCTTCTAACTTTGTTGAAAAAGATAGCATGCCTGCTTTGTCTTGTTTTCTTAGGATGACATTGCTAATTGCCAAAGTAGCGTTAATAGCATAATCTAACAGACTTAAATTATTAAAATGCATTTGCATAGCACGTCCTTTATCGATAATAGCATACACAGGTTGTGATTTTTCTTCTACATATTGATTGATCATTAACTGATTTCTCTTAGCAGTTGCTTTCCAGTTTAAAGAACGAATATCATCGCCAGAAACATATTCTTTAATTTGCTCAAACTCTAAAGAATGTCCGATTCTTCTTACTTTTTTGGTTCCATAAGAAATAGCATCATTATTAAAAGCTTTAAAATCGAATTCTCTTAATTTTAAAAAGGATGGATAACATTTAATTTCTTTTTCTTGTCCTAAAACATACTTTTTTGTTGCTAATTGCAAGGGAGAAGATGCATATATATTGATATTACCAAATAAATAAACACCTCTTTCTGTTGGAGTTAAATTATAATGAATGGTTTTTTCTTCTTTGGTAGATAAAATGATGTCAAATATAAAATCTCTCTTTTGAAACTGAAACGGAATTTCTTCTATAATAGAAAGATGTGCATTAAAACCATACAAACTCTTTAATTGCATGGAAATTTTATTTGCATCTCCATTAGATAATCTTTCTGGTAAATATCTATTGACAGTAATTGCTTTTTTGGTGTTGTAGAGTATAAAAACATCTACCAAAACCAAAACAATCAAAATAAAAAGCAACACTTTAGAAATTTCAAAAAAAACAGGAATAAAAAAACCAACCACAAAAAGCAGTGCAATACTTCCTAAGTAATAGAAAAATCGGTTGTTTAAAAATAATGTGTTGTAGAAGTGTTTCAAAAAATGTGTAATTGTTTAACTGTTTATTTGTGTAATTGTCTTTTATTATCTGTCATTCTTGCAAAGGCAGGAATCTAAACTAACTTATTTTTAAGCATATCTGTTTACAAATTGCTAAAAGCATATTTTTTTTACTTTTAATATCTAATACTTTAATGTTTTCACTTCGACAAGCTCAGTGTGACATTGTTTTTTTTAATTAATATTTCATATTTAAAATATTAAAATCAGAATTTCAATTCATTTCACTAATGTCAGTCTGAGCTTGTCGAAGACTTTTTCTGTTTTTTCTAGCTCACTTATGGATTCCTGCTTTCGCAGGAATGACAAACAAATCGTGTTTGTTTAATCGTTTAATTGTGTTTTTTCTGTATTGTCATTCCTATGAAAAGCAAAAATTTAAACTAACTTATTTTTAAGCATATATGTTTAGAAATTGCTAAAAATTATATCTAAAAGCATATTTTTTTTACTTTTAATATCTAATACTTTAATGTTTTCACTTCGACAAGCTCAGTGTGACATTGTTTTTTTTAATTAATATTTCATATTTAAAATATTAAAATCAGAATTTCAATTCATTTCACAAATGTCAGTCTGAGCTTGTCGAAGACTTTTTCTGTTTTGTCATTCCTGCGAAGGCAGGAATCTAAACTAACTTATTTTTAAGCATATATGTTTACAAATTGTTAAAAAATTATATCTAAAAACATGTTTTTTAACTTTTAATATCTAATAAATACTTTAATGTGTTCACTTCGACAAGCTCAGTGTGACATTGGTTTTTTTAAATTAATATTTCATATTTAAAATATTAAAATCAGAATTTCAATTCATTTCACAAATGTCAGTCTGAGCTTATCGAAGACTTTTTCTGTTTTTTCTAGCTCACTTATGGATTCCTGCTTTCGCAGGAATGACAAATAAACCGTTTTTCTTATGTTTTGTCATTTCGACCTTTTGGGAGAAATCGCATAAAGTAGTTCACAGTTCGTTCTCACTGTTATGTGATTTCTCCTGAAGTCGAAATGACAAAAATACATCGAAATAACGTTTTTTTTACCTTGGTATTTCAACTGCCTCAATAATTTGCGCTATAATTTGTTTGCTTGTTAAACCTTCCATTTCTCTTTCTGGTGTTACAATTACTCTGTGTTCTAAAACAGGTATTGTAGCTCTTTTTATATCTTCTGGCGTAACAAAATCTCGACCTTCAATAGCTGCAAAAGCTTTGGATGCAACAAGAATTGCAATACTTGCTCTTGGAGAAGCACCTAAATACAAAAACGAATTAGATCTAGTATTTACTACAATATTGGCAATGTATTTTAGTAAATTTTCTTCAATTTTAATTTGACTGATTAAGTTTCTAAACTCCATAATTTTAGCTCCTGAAATAACGGTTGCTATTTTACTTGCTTTTGTTTTGTTTTCTAAAGCCTGTTCTTTTAACAAAATCTCTAGTTCTTCATCAGCATTTGGGTATTCTACGTTTATTTTGAATAAAAAACGGTCTAATTGTGCTTCTGGTAATCTGTACGTTCCTTCTTGTTCAATTGGGTTTTGTGTTGCTAAAACTACAAAAGGTTCATCCATTTTAAAGGTTTGTCCGTCAATTGTAATTTGCTTTTCTTCCATCACTTCAAACAAAGCAGCTTGTGTTTTTGCAGGTGCTCTGTTAATTTCATCAATTAAAATCATACTAGAAAAAATAGGCCCTTTTTTAAACTCAAATTCAGATGTTTTTACATTAAAAACAGAAGTTCCTAAAATATCAGACGGCATTAAATCTGGTGTAAATTGTATTCTACTAAAGCCAACCTCAATAGTTTTTGCTAATAATTTTGCGGTGATTGTTTTTGCAACTCCAGGAACGCCTTCAATTAAAACATGACCATCTGCAAGAAGTGCAACAATCAATAAATCCATCATGTCTTTTTGACCCACAATTACTTTTTGTAGCTCTTTTTTTATGTTGATAACACTGGCTTGTAATTCAGATAAATTGAGTCTGTTTTTAAACTCTAAATTTTCTTGTGGTTGTTCATTATTTGGTATTTCCATCGCTTATTTATTTAAGAAATTTTCTATCATTTTATGCAATCCAACTAATTCTTCTTCAGAACATTCTGTTCGTTTATTTAAAGTAATAATTGTATGAATTAAATATTTTGTCTTTTGTAGTTCGTTTCCAGATTTTGCCGCTAATTTTTCTATAAAATCGGCATTTAAATTGTTAGTATTTAACAAATAATTTACCCTAACTTTCTCTAAGAAATAAGCCGTTTTTTTATCAACCAAATTCTTATGATTTTGTTCTTTTAAATACAAATTGGCAATGGTTTGTGTAAATGCGACTGTTGTATTTTTTAAAGGATTAATGATAGGAATTGGTCTTTGTTTTCTGCGAGCATTAAAAATCATAAATAATAATAATCCTATTAAAGAAATCACTAAAAACCATGTTAAGGTTTTGTGTTCTAAAAAGAATTTAAATACAGAAGTATTGTCCTCTTTTTTATCAGAATAAATACTCGATTTTATCTGTGGATCCCAAATAAGATCATTATTTGGTAGATATGAAAATACATTTGCAGCATATTGTTCGTTACCATTTAATAAAAAATAGTTGGTAAAAGCAACAGGTTGGGTATGTAAAAAGAAAGCACCTTTACCATAAAAAATCTTAATAAAATTAGGATGTTTTTTGCCATTAATTTCAACATTTCCTAAAACAGTAGTTGTCTTTTTATTATATTCTAAAAAGTAATTTTTGCGGATATTTCTATCAAAAGTAAAAGAAGTAGTAGAAAAAAGGTTATTTTCTAACCTAAAAGTCCCTTTTAACTTTTTTAAATCTTTTACTGCATACACATTTTGGTCTAGAGAATCTAACTTAAATTTTAAGGAAGTTTGCAAACTATCTTTAAAAAAATTAAAGGCTAATAAAGCGTTATTTCCCTTAGCAACAAAGTTTAAAAGTTCTGTAACTCCCTCATTTGTAAGTTTATTTGCAGCATGTTTTATACAGATATAGTTTTGTTTTTCAATGCTATCTATATCATCATTAGCCATCAAATAATCGTAGATATTCTGTTTTAATAAAGTAACATTGTTATTTTTAAAAAGAGTTTTACCTTCATTATAAATGATATAATTTCCAAACGGAGATTTCTCTTTTTCTTTATAATTTTCAACCCAATCTGTTTTATTACAGCTTGATAAAACGAGCAAGAGCAGGAGAGGAGCATATATTTTAAATTGTTGCAATCCCATTATTTTAAATCGTTTTTAAAAGATTGATACTTTTTTTCTGCCAATTTAAAGTTGGTTTCATCAATAGGGAAATCTCCATACCAAACATAAGAATACACATAAGAAAGGTAAGCAAACGCAGTTCTTGTTGCTGTATCTTCAATTTCAAAAAGGTATTCTGAATTGGTTTTATCTTTATGATACTCAATTAGTTTTTGGTTAGAAAGCGTTTTTAAAACTGATAAATAATAGTAACGAATTGCCAATCTGTATGCTTTATTGTTGAGGGCATTTTGTAACAAACCTTCAATATCTGTTTCATGAATATCTTCATCTTGATAGACTAACTTTTCTGCGATTTTGTTTTTTGATTTTTTAAAGTTCCAGAAATGAACATCCATCCCTAAAAAAGTTTTAAGAATGATAAAAATAATAATTCCGCCTAAAATAAAAGGGAATATTTTAGTCATAAATAACACAAATGCTTCTAAAAAAGCGGTATTTATTTGGAATGGTTCTTTTGTTTCTTCTTCCTCTTTTTCCTCTTCTTCAGTATATATAAAGTCTTTATCAGCATACTTTTCTTTTAAATCTTCTTCAAAAGCTCTTTTTTCTTCATGATCAATAGACTTTGCATATTGAAAGTTGTTTGAACCAGAAAAAGTAATTTGATGCGTTTTTACCTGCCCAAAAACAATAGCAACAAAACAAATTAAAAGTAAAAAAAGCCTTTTTTTTATCAACGTAAATTGTGTTTGTTTGCCACCTTAAAAGGAAGAATTAAATAATAATAACTGATTGATGCCAGACTAAAAATAATAATTGCAAAACAAATAATAGTAGGCAATGTATTAGAATATCTAGTGATATAACCTTCTAAAATAGCTGCTAAAAGTGTAAAAGGTATGGTACTCATAAAAATGTAAAACGCATGTTTCATTCCGCGTTTAAAAGATTCAAAACGTTTATAGGCTCCAGGAAAAAGCATGCTTGCTCCAATAATATAGCCTGCAGCAGCTTCTATAATCATGCTAAAAATTTCATAGGTTCCATGAATCCAAATTCCTTTAACACTATCAAAAAAACTGTTATTCTGATAAAAGAAAGCTTGAAAAACGGCTACCATAATAGCATTATACACCACATAAAAACCTGTGCCAATACCCACAAATAAACCCGATAAAAACATTTTTAAGCCAACACGTTGGTTGTTATCATAAATACCAATAAAACTGCCCCAATTGCTGCCACTTTTATAAATTGCCATGGCATCACCACTTTCTATATTTTCTAAAGTTTGATCTATATAACTGTTTCCTAAAATTTGTCGTGCAAAAGATGCATCATTAAAAGTAGATAATAAGCCTATAAAAAAGCACGCAAAAAAAATGATAAACGATAAATAAATATATTTTCTGTATTGATAGGAGAGTAGTGGCACTTTATCAAAAAAGAAATATAAAAGCACATTTTTATTACGCCTTTTTGAGTGGTAGACCTTATCAAAACTAGCTTTTGCAAGCTTATTTAAGTATTTTGTTACCTTGCTTTTTGGGTAGTAGGTTTGTGCATATACCAAATCATTCATGATTTTTATATGCAAATTGGCTAGGTCATCAGGACTTTTTTTCTCTTTATTTGAAAAACCTTGTTCAAATTCGAGCCATTTTTCTTTATTTTGCTTTATAAAAGCGACCTCTCTCATATAGAGCGAATTTAACCATTGCATGAAAAGACTCCAAATAAAAACTGCACAAAATGTAAATATTAATTTTACGCTAGCCAACGTTGGGCAAAGACTTTTTGCATTTGGCTTAGATAATATACTAAAGTTTGCTTACATTTATTTTGCTATTAAATTTTTAGATTTTAAAACCTTTGAAACTGCTTTTGATGGCGATACTTGGTCTATAAAAGCAATAGATATCCTTATTTTTTTACCCGTATCATTTTATTCTTTGTATACTGAGTTGTTGTTAGACGGACAAACAGTTGGTAAAAAAATAATGCAGTTAAAAGTAATTAATAGTGAAGGTTTTAAACCCTCTACCACAGATTTTGTAATGCGATGGTTTTTAAGAGTAGTAGATTTTAACCTGTTTATGTTACTCGTTGTTTATGTTTCTTCTTTAGGTTTAGGTAATGAGAATGTTTTATTTTTCTTGCTTTTTTTCTTCGGAAAAATGATTGGTTTTTTATTGATACTATTTACAAAGAATAATCAACGTTTTGGAGATATTATTGCCAATACAGTAGTGATTAGTAGAAAGGACGATGTACAATTTTCTGAAACTATTATAGAAAATATTTCAAATCAATATGTGCCAACATATCCAAATGTAATTAAATTGTCTGATAATGATGCGCGTATTATTAAAGATACGTTTCAATCTGCTACTAAATTTAATGATGATAAAACATTGATTAAACTAAGTTCTAAAATAATAGAGGTTACTGAAATTAAATCTGTTCATAAAACTGACAAAGAGTTTATAGATGTTGTTTTAAAAGATTATAATTTTTATACACAGAATATGTAAGTGTAAGTTAACTAGTTTTGTATTGGTGTCTTTTCAAAAATCCTATTTAACATAATATAAATTATAGTACATTTGTATAATAATTTCTGTATAGCCGTTTTTACGGCTATTTACACATAATATCAGATATAACACCTTTAGGTTTATATCGTCAGATATTATGTTAAAAGAAATTACGGCTAATTAACTTCTAGATTGTATTTGATAGCAATAATTCTCTATTATGTAAAATATCCTATAAAGTTTGGAACATACAAATAAATATCGAGTTTTTACGAGATTCAAGAACTCCTTTAAAATCTTAAGAACTAATTAAAAAAGTAAGTAAAAATAAAATTCTATGCACTTGTTCTATTTGGAACTATTATTGAACCTTCTTTTGTTTAGTACTTTTAATATTATGTTAAATAGATAATAATATCGTTACTATTAATCTTTCTTTATTTTCTTTTTTTCCTTGATGAAAAAAGAAATCGACTTTTTTAGGAGATTCACGAACACCAACAAATATAAACGCGTGAGCTAAACAAAAAAATCAAGAAACACATATAATTTTGGAAAAAATTACGGCTCGTTTCTCTATATTTAGGCTTTTTAGCTTTAAGAAAATGTACCCAAAGTACATTTTTAGTTAAATTTTTTTTTAATTAATATTTTAGTATAAGTTTATACACAAATACAATCATCCACAGGATAATTATATTTATGTAGTCTAAAATATTACGTTCTACTCTCCTATTGTTTTGCCAAAATTATATTAGGTCGAACACTAAAAATAAACAATCTCTTTTTTATTTATTTCATCAAAAACAAAGAAAATGTTTTCAAATCTTTTAAATACTTGAGGCTCATTAATTTTTTTAATTTTATCTGCAAAATTGGCTTTATTTCCAGTTATTTCATATACACCATCAATTTCTAATTTAGTTAACATTTTATTTTCTTCCAAAAACTCTTTTTCAAAATAATGCTCAATTTCAAAAAATTTAAATTCTTGTTTGTCTTTATTGTATTTAGATAATTCATTTGGGATTGGTAGAATTATAGCATAAATGTTTTTTGTTTTATGCTTTTTTGCAACACCCGCTTTAAAAATTTCAAAATCCTCACTTTTAAAACCATTAAACTCTTGAAAACCTGAAGCATCATTATCAAATATACCTAAAATTGTTTTATTTTGATACTTTCCATTATCCATTTCTTCAGCTATTCCATTTAATGTTTTAGCTAATTCATGTGTTCCTCCTCCTTCTTTTTTTGTTTTAATTTCACATGATTCAACATTCCAATATGGTTCAGTATTTCCTGTCAAGGCTTTAAAAGCTTGCATAAGATAAACAGCATCCGTTTTTCCTTCAGTATATATCTCTACATCTTTTATAGGTTTAATTGTCTCTAAACTAGTAAATCTTGTAACATCAACACCATTTTCAAGATAATACCTAATACCCTTTTGCATTTTTTGAAGACGGTTTTTTAATTTGTATCTACTCTTTAATTCATTTTTATTTTTAGGGTCTATTATATCAAGACCATTGTCAAATAATAATGCAAATATTGGGTTTGATAAAGTGTTTTTCCTAGAATAAAATAAATCTAATTTGTCATTTTTATCAAATTTATCAGAAGATAGTGTTGCTCCTATACAGAAAAGTTTATATTTTAGATTAACTATGTCACTTGGCAAACCAGTATTCTCAATTTTGTCTAATTCTTGACTTAAATCGTCAAATGCTAATTTTAAGGTGTCTTCAAGAGTTTTTGAATTAAAATGATTGAAAAACCAAAAGAAATTCATTAATGCAATATCTGCATCTCTTAAATTTTTAAAGATTGGTAATGTAGATGATAAACGTTTAACATCTTGATCTGCTTTAATTAAAAGTTCTAATGATTTAATTACACCTTCTTTTCTTAAATTAGAATCTGTAAGCCACAAAGATTGTAATATATAACCTAATCCTGAAGATGCAATTAATTCATCTTTAAGCTCAGTATATTTATCAACTCTTTTATTGTTTTTTATAGGAATTCTTGAACTTCATAAATTCGGTTTCATTACATTTTTTAAGAAAGGTTTTAAAAGAAAAAAATAAAAGAAAATCGGAGTTTCTAAAGCTTTTATGTTGTGTTTACAAAAAAAGCATCAAGAATTAACTTGATGCTTTTTTTTATAATTAAATCCACAAAAGTGGAATGCCTAAAATCACTAGGTAATTTACATAACAAATAATCTTCTTGCACTCATCATATGAGCAACACGTTCACCTATTTTATGTAAAGCTTCATCATTATCTGCATGTTGTATTGCTTCATCAATAAAATTAACAACAGCCAACATGTCTTGTTCTTCTAAACCACGGGTTGTTACAGCAGACACACCAATACGAATTCCAGAAGTTACAAATGGACTTTTATCATCAAAAGGCACCATATTTTTATTTACAGTTATATCTGCTTTACCTAAAGCAATTTCTGCATCTTTACCAGAAATGTTTTTATTACGCAAATCAATTAACATACAATGGTTGTCTGTACCACCAGAAATAATGTTATAACCTTTCTCAATAAAAAGCTTTGCCATTTCTGCAGCATTTGCTTTTACTTGCAATTGGTATTCTAAAAACTCATCTGTTAAAGCTTCTTTAAAAGCAACAGCCTTTGCAGCAATTACATGCTCTAATGGTCCTCCTTGATTTCCTGGGAAAACAGCAGAATTTAATAGCATTGACATTTTTTTAGGCTTTCCATTTTTTAAAGTCAAACCAAAAGGATTGTCAAAATCTTGTCCCATCATAATAATTCCTCCTCTAGGACCACGTAATGTTTTATGTGTTGTAGAAGTTACAATATGACAATGAGGCAATGGATCGTTTAAAATTCCTTTAGCAATCATACCAGAAGGATGAGAAATATCTGCCATTAAAATAGCACCAACAGAATCTGCAATTTCTCTAAAACGTTTAAAATCAATATCTCTAGAGTATGCAGAAGCACCAGCAATAATTAATTTAGGCTGCTCTTTGGTTGCTGTTTCTTGAATTTTATCATAATTTAAAACACCGGTTTCTTTTTCTACACCATAAAAAGTTGGTTTGTATAATTTACCAGAAAAATTTACAGAAGACCCATGAGTTAAATGACCTCCATGAGATAAATCAAAACCTAAAATAGTATCTCCAGGGTTTAAACATGCAAAAAATACAGCTGTATTTGCCTGAGAGCCAGAATGTGGCTGTACGTTTACATAAGCTGCACCAAATAATTCTTTGGCTCTGTCTATTGCAATTTGCTCTATTACATCAACTATTTCACAACCTCCATAATATCTTTTACCAGGATATCCTTCAGCATATTTATTAGTTAAAATAGAACCTTGAGCTTTCATCACTTCATCACTTACAAAGTTTTCTGAAGCGATTAATTCTAAACCATTTAATTGTCTTTCTTTTTCTTCCTGAATAAGGTCAAAAATCTGATTATCTAATTGCATTGTTGTTATGTTTTTAAGAAGTATCAAAAATAATGAAAACCTATTTGATAAAAACAAGTTTTAAAGAAATTTTATCAATTTTTGTTATTTTTGCATTTTTAAGGGTTAAGTATTCTTATTTTGACAAACAAACTAATTTTAAAATTTATTAACTACCCTATAATTTTCTTCAAAAAGATGAATACATTTCGTTCTAAAATATCTACAGAACCATCTGCAAAAAAAACATTTTTAATATCTTTTAATAGCTGTTCTTTATCAACTACAGAATACTTATTTTCAGTTAAATACTCTTTAATTTTTTCCATAGATTGATAATCATTATCATGCACAATTTCTGTATGAATACGATTAAAAGTTTTTTCATTTACTTTTGATAAAATATAGTCGCTTTCAGTAGCTGTTTCTATATAGTTACTTTGTGCAGCGTATAATAATACATAAGCCTTAAACTCTTCTTTTGTCCAATTACTGTCCATTATAAATAGTTTGATTTTTTTATTAAACAAGTTACTATTAATTTTCATTTTACCCAAAAACAAGCCAACTTTTATGTATAATTATGGATGTTTTTTTGATGGAAGTTATAAATTGACTGTGATACAAAAACGGATAATTATTATTAAAGTTTTATGATTAATAATATGCTACAAGTTCTTTATTTTATAATTTGATTTTTTTAAACTGAGAAAATAAAAATACTGTGACATTATTTGTATATTGGGTCATATTTTTAACTATTTATATTAATTATTAAACACATAAAAATGGCAGGTATTTTAGACATCTTAAACAGTGATTTAGGCAAACAAATTATTTCGGGAGTTTCTGGTTCTACAGGAAACGATTCTAGCAAAACAAGTAGCGTTTTAACAATGGCATTGCCAGTATTAATGAAAGCAATGGAAAGAAATGCTGCTACACCAGAAGGTGCTGCAGGATTAATGGGTGCTTTATCTGGCAAACATGATGGTAGTATTTTAGACAACCTTGGTGGTTTTTTTGGTGGTGGAGTTGATGAATCTGCTAAACAAGAAGGAGCAGGTATTTTAGGTCATATTTTAGGAAGTAAACAACAAGGTGTAGAGCAAGTTATTGGTCAGAAATCTGGTTTAGATGCTGGTTCTGTTGGTAATATTTTAAAAGTTGCTGCTCCTTTATTAATGGGGGTTTTAGGAAAACAATCTCGCGAAAGTAATGTTACTGATTCTAATGGATTAGGAGGTTTATTAGGCGGAATGTTAGGTGGAAGCAATACAGCAAATGAACAAAGTTTTTTAGAGAAAATTTTAGATGCTGATGGAGATGGTAGCATTGTAGATGATGTTGCTGGAATGGTTTTAGGAGGTGGTAAAAAATCTGGCGGACTTGGTGGTTTGTTAGGTGGTCTTTTTGGAAAATAAAAACAGCTCTATTAAATTATAGATTAAAAAAAAGCTCAGACATTTATTTGTATGAGCTTTTTTATTATTGAACTTTACTCTTATAACAAGATTTATAGATGTCTTCATAAACAGGAAGTATGTTTTCTAAAGAAAATTTTTTGGTATGTTCTCTAGCATTATTTTTAAAAGTTTCTAAAACTTGATCATCTTTTAAAATAGAAATTGCATTTTTTGCCATTTGATCAACATCTCCAACATCACTTAAATAACCTGTAACTCCATCAATATTTACTTCTGGCAACCCACCTGTATTTGAAGAAATTACCGCTGTTTTTGCAGCCATTGCTTCTAAAGCAGCTAAACCAAAACTTTCGGTTTGTGAAGGCAATAAAAAAATATCTGTATAACAAAGTACTTTTGCTACCTCTAAGCTATTCCCTAAAAACAAAATATCATCATTAATTTTTAATTTATTTGCCAAATTTTCTGCTTTAGCTCTTTCTGGTCCCTCTCCTATCATTAATAATTTACAAGGAATATCTTTATGTACTTTGTAAAAAATTTTAATTACATCTTCTACCCTTTTAACAGGTCTAAAATTACTAATATGGGTTAAAATTTTTTCGTTAGGTTTTGCTATTGCTATTCTATTGCATTTTTGTTGATGTGATTTATCATACTTATTTGTATCAATAAAATTATAAATTACTTCAATATCATTTTTAATATTAAAAAGTCTGTTTGTAGTTTTCTTTAAATCGTTTGAAACAGCAGTAACTACATCAGAATTATTAATGCTAAATTCTACTGCAGTTTTATAGGTTGGATGGCTACCAACCAACGTAATATCTGTACCATGTAAAGTGGTTACAACTTTTACAGCAATGCCTTTTTCTTTTAGCATTTGTTTGGCCATATAAGCTGCATAAGCATGAGGAATTGCATAATGCACATGTAATACTTCTAGTTGATGTTTTTCTACAACTTCTACCATTTTACTAGACAAAGCCAACTCATAAGGTTGGTATTGAAAAAGAGGGTATTCTTCTAAAAGTACTTCGTGAAAATGTAAATTATGTGATAAAAAATCTAAACGAACTGGTTGATTATAGGTAATAAAATGCACTTCATGCCCTTTATCTGCCAAAGCCATTCCTAATTCTGTTGCTACTACTCCACTTCCTCCAAATGTTGGATAACAAACAATGCCTATTTTCATATATATTAAAAAGAGTTTAAGAATTAAAACAAATATATCTTTGGTTGTAAATATAAAGTTAATCTTACAAACCAATCAAAATGAACTCATAAAAAAAGAGTTTTTCTATGAAGAAAAACTCTTTTTTTACTGATATTTTAAGAAAACTATTCCGTAAATATTTTATAATTTAAAGAAATTAGGTGAGATTAATAATCACCTAAAGTTACTGGGTTTTGAGATAATGCATTTTCTAATTGGTCGTCATTAGGTGCTTTACCATGCCAAGCATGAGTATGCATCATAAAATCTACACCATTTCCCATTTCTGTATATAGTAAAATACAAACTGGTTTACCTTTACCAGTCATAGATTTTGCTTTTGCTAAACCAGCTAAAATTGCTTCAATATCGTTTCCTTTTTCTACTTCTAAAACGTCCCAACCAAAAGCTTCAAATTTAGCTTTGATGCTTCCCATTGCTAAAACTTCATCTGTAGAACCATCAATTTGCTTTCCATTTAAATCGATAGTAGCAATTAAATTATCCACTTTTTTTGCTGATGCATACATTATTGCTTCCCAGTTTTGACCTTCTTGCAACTCACCATCACCATGTAAAGTATATACTATTTTATTGTCTCCATTTAGCTTTTTAGCTTGTGCAGCTCCTAAAGCAACAGACAAGCCCTGACCTAAAGAACCAGAAGCAATTCTAACACCTGGCAACCCTTCATGTGTTGTTGGGTGCCCTTGTAAACGAGAATCTAACAATCTAAATGTGTTTAATTCTTCAACAGGAAAAAATCCACTATGAGCTAAAACACTATAAAAAACAGGAGAAATATGTCCGTTTGAAAGGAAAAATAAATCTTCATTATTTCCATCCATGTTAAAATCTGTTGAATAACTCATTACTTCTTGATACAAACACGTAATAAATTCTGCACATCCTAAAGAGCCTCCTGGGTGACCAGAATTTACTTTGTGTACCATTCTTAATATATCTCTACGAACTTGTTGCGTAAAATCTTGTAATTTTTGTGTTGTTGACATTGTATTATTTTAATTTGGAGGCAAAAATACAAAAGAGATTGGATTTTTATGCAGTTAAAAAGGTTTATTTGTGTAAAGGGTTTATTCGTTTATCGGGTTATTCGTTTATATAATTTTAGATTTGTGGATTTAAAAGCTTAAAACATACTTTTTTGTAAACAAATAAACGTATAAACTAGTATTCACAACAATCTGATTTACGTCTTTTTCTTCTTTTTCTTTGCTGCAGGAAACAACACATTGTTTAAAATTAAACGATAACCTGGTGATGTTGGGTGTAAATCTAATTCCGTTTTTGGGTCTCCTACTCTATGTGTGTAATCTTCTGGATCATGACCACCATAAAAAGTAAACATTCCTTTTCCTTTGGTTCCATGAATGTAACGAGCTTCGCTGTTTACTTTATTTTCACCTAAAACTAATACATTTGTTTTTACGGTGTTTCTATCAAAAGAAGTGGTTTGTCCCATAAAACCTTTTACTAAAACGGTATGATTTTGAGTTAACATGGTTGGTACAGGATCCCATTTTGCAGAAAACTCAACGAGTGAAAAATAATCGGAAGTTTTAGGTATTTTACGTTTGCTTGTCATATCAATAGAAGAAAACTCATACGTTGTTGGACTTCTAACTAACTGATAGTCTTTAAAAGCGAATGTTTTATTATAATTTATTTTAGATTGATAGTTTACTTCTGATCCATCACCATCAAACATGGCTTCTGCAATATCTACACCTTCTGCAGACAATGCAATATCAAAACTATCGGTTGCAGAACACATGGCAAACATAAACCCCCCACCAATTACATAATCTCTAATTTTTTTAGCAACCGCTAATTTTTGTTGTGATACTTTAGAATATCCTAATTCTTTTGCTAATTTTTCTGCTCTTTTTTTTCCATCAATATACCAAGGAGTTGTTTTAAAAGAGGCGTAAAACTTACCATATTGTCCTGTAAAATCTTCATGATGTAAATGCAACCATTCATATAACAGCAATTTATCTGCCAATACTTCTGCATCATAAACAACATCAAAAGGAATTTCTGCATACGTTAATACCATAGTAACAGCATCATCCCAAGGCATTTTATCTTTAGGAGAATAGACTGCTATTTTGGGTGCTTTTTCTAAGGTAACTGCATCTTGATTAGAAGATGGAGCGGCAATTTCTTCTAAAATAAGTTGTGCTTTTGCATCTGAAATTACTTGATAAGAAACACCACGAATTTTACATTCGTTTTCTACAATTTTATTATTTTCTATTAAAAACGCACCACCATCGTAATTTAATAACCATTTAGATTTTAAACCTGCTTCTAATGAAAAGTAGACAATTCCATAAGCTTTTAAATGGTTTTTCTGATTATCATGACTCATAGGTACATAAATAAAAGATGCCCAAATTGAGTTTGAAATGAGTAGGAATGTGAGTATTGATAGGATTTTTTTCAATTTGCTAAAAATTAATTTCTTTTATGAATCTTTCAGGAGAAAAAACTGAAATTTTAGAATTTTTAAAATGTTTTAAGTTTCTAGTAATGATACAATCACAATTGCTTTTTAAAGCAGCAAAATATTGTAGACCATCCTCAAAATCAGAAAACAATTCGTCTATTAAACTTCTGTCAATAATAGTACTTGTAATGGGAGTAATATCAATTAAAGTTCTTAAATTGATGAAAATTTTTCTTAATTCTTTATCATTTTTAAGTTTAGACTTTGAAAAAATATAGTAAGCGTTTGCTAACGACAAAGAACTAGTTTGTAGAAATATTATTTTATTATCAGCTAAAGAAAATATTTTATTAGCCTCAATATCAAAAGGCTTTCTCTGAGTTATAAAATCTATTATAACATTTGTATCTATAAATATATTTTTCAATTATTTATATTTTTCCATTAAATAGTCAAATTTAGCTTTGTCTTCATCAAAATCTTCTGGCAATTTTATAGAACCACTTAAACTCTTTACAAACGGAGTAATCTCAATTTCTTTAGAAGTATTTTTCTTTTTTTGAGTTAGTGTTGCCAAATAGCCCTCTATCAAACGAGATAAACTTATTTGATTTTTTTTAGCATACGCTTTTGCCTGTTCAATAACAGCAGTATCTAATTTTAATGTGAGTTTAGAATCCATAATAAATAACTATACGTACAAATATAATAAATTATTACGTATTAGTTAAAACTAAAGTATCCATTTTCAAAAACTTCCTTTATTTTTTATCTATATTCTAGAAAAGGTAAATATGCATTTTTCTAATTATATTTATGAAACCAGAATACACAATTACTAAAAGTAATTGTGTATTTGTAGTTAGTTATTTTATTGAAATAATGTCGATTATCGTCTAAAAAGGCACATCATCACCAAAAGCATCTTTTGGATCAATACCTCCTTGACCAGCAAATGGATCTTCTGGAAACTCCTCGTTCATAGAAGACTGAAATTCTGAACTAAAGCCCTCTTCTAAATCTGAGAATTTTGCTAAATGCCCAGTAAATTTTAAACGAATATTATCTAAACCACCATTTCTATGTTTGGCAACAATAAATTCCCCTTGTCCCTCACAAGGCGTATGTTCATCATCATCCCATTCTGTCATTCCATAATATTCTGGTCTAAAAATAAAACTCACAATATCTGCATCTTGCTCAATGGCACCAGATTCACGTAAATCAGATAATAAAGGTCTTTTAGAGCCTCCACGTGTTTCTACAGCTCTAGATAGTTGAGAAAGTGCAATCACAGGCACTTCTAATTCTTTTGCTAAAGCTTTTAAGTTTCTAGAAATC
Source organism: uncultured Polaribacter sp. (assembly GCF_947497695.1). Taxonomy (GTDB): domain Bacteria; phylum Bacteroidota; class Bacteroidia; order Flavobacteriales; family Flavobacteriaceae; genus Polaribacter. The sequence goes on from NZ_CANMHM010000003.1 coordinate 286,942, forward strand.
ATAGAAATTTCTTGTTCACGATTTCCTCCTGCTTTTCCTCCAGCAGTCATTAATTGCAAGTAATCAATTACAATAATTTTAACCCCATGTTGTGAAACCAATCTACGAGCTTTTGCACGCAAATCAAACACAGATAAAGAAGGAGTATCATCAATAAAAATAGGTGCATCAGACAAACGTTTTACTTTTACGTTTAATTGTTCCCATTCATGTGCTTCTAAATTTCCTTTTCTAAGTTTTTCTGAAGTTAAACCCGTTTCTGAAGAAATCATACGTGTAATTAACTGAACAGAAGACATCTCTAAAGAAAACACTGCAACCCCATGATTAAAGTCGATTGCCATATTTTTAGCCATCGAAATTACAAATGCAGTTTTTCCCATACCTGGCCTTGCTGCAATAATCACTAAATCACTGGGTTGCCACCCAGAAGTTAAAGCATCTAATTTGGTGAAACCTGTTGCCAAACCAGACATACCTTCTTGATTACCAATCTCTTGTATCTTTTTTAAGGCTTGTTTTACTAAAGACCCTGCAGCTTCAGAACTTTTCTTTAAGTTTCCTTGCGTAACTTCAAAAAGTTTTGCTTCAGCGTCATCTAATAATTCAAAAACGTCTGTACTTTCATCATACGCATTTTCAATAATTTCACTAGAAATAGAAATTAATTTGCGTTGAATAAATTTTTGTAATATAATTCTGGCATGGAACTCAATGTGTGCAGAAGAAGCTACTTTTTGAGTTAAACGAATCAAAGCAAAATCGCCACCAACAAATTCTAATTTGCCATTCTTTTTTAACAAGTTAGATACTGTTAAAAGATCTATAGGTTCAGAATTTTGAAATAATTGATAAATTGTTCCATAAATTTCTTGGTGTTTTTGATCGTAAAAAGCATCAGAACTTAAGACGTCTATTACATCATCAATTCCTTTTTTATCAATCATCATTGCACCCAACACAGCTTCCTCTAACTCTACTGCTTGAGGGGGAATCTTCCCTTTTTCAAGATTAATTAATCTTGATTTATCTATCTTTTTTCCTACTACAGGAGTCGTTTTTTCCATGATCACAAATGTACTTTTTTAGGTTGAAAATATTTTCTAAAATTTCACTTTAATTTGTAAACAAAATTTGTAAACAAAAATGTTATTATCTTGTTAATAACCAGTCAATTTAAAAAATGAAATGTTATTTTTATCCACGTAGTGAAATTAATAAAAACTTATTTTAACTATTTTTACGTAAATAATTGAACCTTTTAATTCCTTTGATTCTTTGATTATAAATAAAAAACATCTTGTTTTAGCCATTTTATTGCCAGTTCAGTTTTTACTGTTAAAATTAGCAGCAAAAAACCCTGAATTTATAGAACGTTATTATTCTAATGGAATTTATCCTTCGATTTCTGCTTTTTTTAGAATTATTTTGGGATGGATTCCCTTTTCAATAGGAGATGTATTATTGGCTTTTGGATTGTTGCTGTTGATTCGTTTTTTGTTCCGTTTGATAAAAAATCGATTTAGAAGTTTTATTCCTAAAATTATTCATTTTACAGCTATTTTATCGGTTATTTATTTTTGTTTTTATCTTTTCTGGGGATTAAATTACTACAGAGAGCCTTTGGCAAAAAACTTACAATATCATCAGCAAGAATATACAACAGCACAACTTTATAAAGTGAGTAAGCTTATTGTAAAAAGACTAAATATATATCAGCTAAGAATCACTAAAAATGATACTTTAAAAGTTAAGAATCCTTATCATCAAAAGGAAATGTATAAAATGGCCATTTCTGGTTATGCCAATTTAGCCAAAGATTTTCCTCAACTAAACTATCAGTTTCCCTCTGTAAAAAGCTCTTTAATGAGTTTGTTACAAACGTATAACGGAACTTCTGGATATTTAAATCCATTAACAGGAGAAGCACATGTAAATGATAAAATTCCTAAAACAGGCTATCCAACAACAACCTGTCATGAAATGGCACATCAAATTGGTTTTGCAGCAGAAAATGAAGCCAATTTCGTAGGCTTTTTAGCGGCTAATTATAATGGTAATGTATACTTTAAATACGCTAGTTATAGAATGGCATTTGCCTATTGTATTGGCGAATTAAGAAAACGAGATAACACTTTGTCTAAAGAACTTTGGAAAATTGTACATAAGGGAATTAAGAAAGATTTTAATGCAAGTTATGAGTTTTGGCAACAGTACAAAAATCCTTTTGAGCCTTTAGTCAAAAAAGGATACAATGCTTATTTAAAAGCAAATAAACAAGACAAAGGTGTGCAATCTTATAATTACGTGGTCAATTTATTAATTAGTTATTTTGAGGCTTCTTATCAGAAAAAAATAACTATAATAAATTGATAAAGTAATTGGTTTCACATTTTAAGGAAGACCTATAATTTAGGTATCTTTGTGCTGATGAAAGAAATAACAAGCATTCACAATTCGTACATAAAAAACTTGTTAAAACTGCAAGAAAAATCTCGTGAACGAAAAAAACAGGGTTTATTTATTATTGAAGGAAAACGTGAAATATCTTTAGCTATTTCGTCTAATTATGAGTTTGACACCATTCTATTTGATCCTGATTTAATCTCAGAAAATGAAATTTTACATCTTTTTAATGAAAATGTAAATAGAACAATCATTTCAAAAGAAGTGTATCAAAAATTAGCTTATAGAGATTCTACAGAAGGAATATTAGCATTGGTAAAATCGAAAGATTTCTCTTTAAAAAACATTAATTTTAAGAACGAACATCCATTAATTTTAATTGCTGAAAGTGTAGAAAAACCAGGAAACATTGGTGCTCTTTTAAGAACTGCAGATGCTGCAAATGTAGATGCTGTTTTTATAGCCAACCCTAAAAGTGATTTATACAATGCTAACATTATTAGATCTAGTGTAGGTTGTGTTTTTACCAATCAAGTGGCAGTAGGAACATCCGAAGAAATTATTGCTTTTTTACAAGAAAAGAGCATCAATATATATGCTGCAACTTTGCAAAATTCTAATGAATATTATAAAGAAAACTATTTACAAAGTACGGCAATTGTAGTAGGTACAGAAGCAACTGGTTTAACTGAAATTTGGAGAGAAGCTGCCACACAAAATATAAACATCCCTATGCAAGGACAAATAGACTCTATGAATGTTTCTGTATCTGCTGCAATTATTTTATTTGAAGCAAAAAGACAAAGAGGGTTTAAAATATAAAAAATGAAAGTACTAGGAATTGACATTGGAGGAACAGGAATTAAAGCGGCAATTGTAAATACAAAAAACGGAAAATTACTTACAGAAAGATACAGAATTGCAACCCCAAAACCTGCTACACCAAAAGCAGTGGCTAAAGTTGTAAAAGAATTGGTACATCATTTTGATTGGAAAGGACCTGTGGGTTGTTGTTTTCCTACCATTATTGTTGATGGACAATGCAAACATCATGGTAATTTAAGTGAAGAATGGTTAAATGTTAAGGTTGATAAACTCTTTAAAAAAGAATGTGATGGAATTAAATTTTATGTAAGTAATGATGCTGATTTAGCAGGTGTTGCAGAAATGAAATTTGGAGCAGGAAAAGGCGTAAAAGGAAAGGTTTTTGTGATAACCATTGGAACAGGAATTGGCTCTGGACTTTTTTACAAAAGAAAACTGATACCTAATGTAGAATTAGGCCATATTTACCATACAAATGGAATTATTATAGAAAAATTTATTGCAGATTCTGCAAGAAAAAGAGACCAAATATCACTCAAAGAGTGGGCTAAAAGGTTTGATGTTTTTCTAAATCATGTTAAAATTTTACACACTCCTTCAATGTACATTTTAGGTGGAGGAATTAGTAAAAAATTCGATCAATTTAAAGAACATTTTACAGTAGATGTGCCAGTTGAAGTGGCTCAATTTAAAAACAATGCAGGTATTGTGGGTGCTGCAATTTATGCAGGTAAAAAGGGTAAGAAATAACTAATGTGTCTTTAATTTAACTTACTATTGTAGCTTTTATAATTTATTGAAAATATCATAAAAATGACACCAACAACATTATTCTACATAATAATATCAATCTTAATCATCAGTTTTATAGTTGATAAAATTTTAGATACTTTAAATCAAAAACGTTTTGATGCTGAAATACCAGAAAAACTTAAAGATGTTTATGATGAAGAGGCATATAAAAAATCTCAAGCCTATAAAAAGACAACTGCAAAATTTTCTAACATTACCTCTTTCTTTTCAACAATTTTAACATTACTGTTTTTTCTGTTGGATGGTTTTAAATATGTAGATGATTTTGCAAGAAGCTATACAAATCATCCTATTTTAGTGGCTCTTATTTTCTTTGGCATTATTATGTTAGGTTCTGGAATATTAACAACTCCTCTCTCCTATTACAGTACTTTTGTGATTGAAGAAAAGTTTGGTTTTAACAAATCTACCAAAAAAACTTTTTGGTTAGATAAAATAAAAGGCACTTTAATGAGTGCTATTTTAGGTGGTGGAATTTTATCTTTAATCATCTGGTTTTATCAATTTACAGGAGAAAATTTCTGGATTTATGCTTGGATTTTAGTCGCCGTTTTTTCTTTATTTATGAATCTATTTTATGCAAAACTAATTGTACCTTTATTCAATAAACAAAGTCCGTTAGAAAATGGCGAATTAAAATCGGCCATAGAAAAATATGCTGATAAGGTTGGTTTTACTATTAATAATATTTTTGTAATTGATGGCTCAAAACGTTCTACAAAAGCAAATGCGTATTTTTCTGGTTTTGGTGCTCAAAAAAGAATTACATTATATGATACTTTAATAAACGATTTAGAAACCGATGAAATTGTAGCTGTTTTAGCTCATGAAGTGGGTCATTATAAAAGAAAACACATTATTTTTAACCTTGTTTCGTCCATTTTATTAACAGGTTTAACGTTGTTTATTTTATCATTATTTGTCAATTCCCCTCTTTTATCACAAGCTTTAGGGGTTTCTATTCCTAGTTTTCATATCGGTTTAATTGCGTTTGGCATTTTATATTCGCCAATTTCAGAAATTACGGGTTTATTTATGAATTATATGTCTAGAAAATTTGAGTATCAGGCAGATAATTATGCCAAAGAAACTTTTGGAGGCAATGCTTTAGTAACATCACTTAAAAAACTATCTAAAAATAGTTTGAGTAACTTAACGCCTCATCCTGCGTATGTTTTTGCACATTATTCACATCCAACTTTGTTGGAAAGAATTGAGCATCTAGAAGTTTAAAAACAACTCTAATTTGACTAATTATCACAAAATGAATAATTGGTAAATTTGTGGCAAATGTTTTAAATGTAATTTCATTCATAAAAAATGCTTTATAATTTAAAATAACAGCCCTTTTTTTATCAATTTTAGCCTCTTAAATACTTGTTGGTTCAAATACTTATTACTACTTTCACTTAGTAATTCACACTAATTTGAAACCTGCATTTGAAGTATATTATAAACATAGAAGAAGAGAATAAAGAAATAGCAAAACGATACAAAGATTTGTTAAAAGGTACTTATGAGGTTTTATCTAAAGAAGATAAAGAACTGATAAGAAAAGCCTTTGAGATTGCTCTTGATGCACATTCTAAGCAACGAAGAAAAACAGGGGAACCTTATATTTATCATCCAATTGCTGTGGCTAAAATTGTTGCCTATGAAATTGGTTTAGATGCTGTTTCTATTGCTTCTGCCCTATTGCATGATGTTGTAGAAGATACAGAGTATACCATAGAAGATATGGAGCATCTTTTTGGGGAAACGATTGCAAAAATTGTAAATGGTTTAACCAAAATATCTCGCTTAAATAAAGAGCAAGATGCCTCTATACAAGCAGAAAATTTTAGAAAAATGCTCTTAACTTTACATGATGATGTGAGAGTTATTTTAATAAAAATTGCAGATAGACTGCACAATATGCAAACTATGGATGCAATGCCTGGTTATAAACAGGTTAAAATTGCATCAGAAACTTTATACATTTATGCTCCTTTGGCACATAGATTAGGGTTGTATAATATAAAAACAGAATTAGAAGATTTAGGGCTAAAATATACAGAACCAGAAGCGTTTTTTGGTATTCTTAGTAAAATAAAAGAGAGCAAAGAAGATCAACAAAACTACTTAAAGCGTTTTGAAGAAACTTTAAAAGCTGGTTTAGATAAAGAAAATTTCGATTATGAAATAAAAGGACGTTTTAAGTCTATTTATTCGATTCGAAAAAAAATGATTAGTCAAAATGTAACTTTTGAAGAAGTATATGATAAATATGCAATTAGAATTATTTACAATCCTAGCTCTGAAGATGATAAATTTGATGCTTGGAAAATTTACACCATCGTTACAGACTACTTTAAACCCAATCCAACGCGTTTAAGAGATTGGATTTCTCAACCAAAATCTACAGGTTATGAAGCTTTGCATATTACTGTAGTTGGTCCTGGTTCTGAATGGGTAGAAGTTCAAATTCGCTCTAGTAGAATGAATGAAATTGCAGAAAAAGGATATGCTGCTCATTTTAAATACAAACAAGGAGAAAGTGAAGATAGTGGTTTAGAAGGTTGGTTAAATAAATTAAAAGAAACCCTAGAAACGCAAAGTTTAAATGCAGTTGATTTTGTAGAAAATTTTAAACTGAATTTATATGCCAAAGAAATTTATGTTTTTACACCTAAAGGCGATTTAAAATCGTTGCCAAAAAATGCTACAGGTTTAGATTTTGCTTTTTCTATTCATACAGATGTTGGCTTAAAATGTAGAGGCGTTAAAGTAAATGGTAAATTAATGCCTTTGAGCCATCAGCTAAAAAGTGGCGATCAAATAGAAGTAATTACCAGTTCTGTAAACAAACCCAATGCAAGATGGCTAGATTTTGTTATTACAGCAAGAGCAAAAGCAAGAATTAGAGCTGCTTTAAATGAAGAACAAAAATTAATTGCAGAAGAAGGAAAAGCTGTTTTAATGCGTAAATTACGTCATTTAAAAATTGCGTTTAATGAAAAAAATATCAATGAATTAGTTAACTATTTTAAATTAAAAACTAGTTTCGATTTATTTTTTAGAATTGGTAATGGAGCCATAGATAATACACAGTTAAAAGCCTTTGTATCTCAACGTAATAGTAAAATTTTAAATTTCTTTAAAACAAAGTTAAGAAAAAATACTGCTGAAAAAAGTAGTAATGAACCAACAGAAGTTAGTGATAAATATGATGCCTTAGTTTTTGGTAAGGAAGAAGAAAAATTGGATTATAAGCTATCTAAATGCTGCAACCCAATACCAGGAGACAAAGTATTTGGTTTTTTAACAATTAATGACGGGATAAAAATTCATAAAATGAACTGCCCCAATGCAATTTCTTTACAATCTAACTATGCCTACAGAATTCTGCAAACAAAATGGATTGACTCTACAAAGCAAGACTTTAAAGTAATATTGCATATTTCTGGGGTAGACAATCAAGGATTAGCAAATGATGTAACACGTACCATTTCTAACAATATGAGTGTTTTTATTAACAGCATGAATATTAAAGGAAATGAAGGCGTTTTTGATGGTAAAATATCTATTAGTATTAAAAACAGTTCGCAGTTAGACAAGTTAATAAAAAACCTTAATAAAATTGAAGGTGTTAAAAAAGTAGAACGTGTTAATACTTTATAAATATCATTTGATTAAAAGTGTTTATTTATTAAGAAATAAATGTAGATTTGTTTTTTGTTTTAAATCAATTATAAATGAGTAATTCTCTTGAAAATCAAGAAATAGTAAAAAAAGTTTTCACTACCTATTTAAGTGAAAATAAGCACAGAAAAACACCAGAACGCTATGCTATTCTTCAAGAAATATATGCATCTGATGAACATTTTGATATAGAATCTTTATACATCAAAATGAAAAACAAAAATTATAGAGTTAGTAGAGCTACACTTTACAACACCATAGATTTACTTTTAGATTGTGGGTTGGTTAGAAAACATCAGTTTGATGGGCAATCAATGGCACGTTATGAAAAAAGTTATTTTGATAAAAATCACGATCATGTTATTTTTACAGATTCTGGGGATGTTAAAGAATTTTGCGACCCAAGAATACAAGTAATTAAAAAAACCATAGAAGATATTTTTGAAATTGATATTCATAGTCATTCACTCTATTTTTACGGAACAAAAAAAAATAAATAACAACAAGGGAGCATGCTCCCTTGCTTACATTTAAATAATTAAACGAATAAACAATTAAATAATTACACAATAATTACAAAATGGCTGTAGATTTATTACTAGGATTGCAATGGGGAGATGAAGGAAAAGGTAAAATAGTAGACGTACTTACTAAAAATTACGACATCATTGCACGTTTTCAGGGTGGACCAAATGCAGGACACACTCTAATTTTTGATGGACATAAACATGTTTTACATACAATTCCTTCAGGAATTTTTCATAAAACAGCTTTAAACGTAGTTGGTAATGGTGTGGTTATTGATCCTGTTATTTTTAAGAAAGAATTAGAAAATCTAGACAAACACAACATAGATTATACCTCTAAATTGTTAATTTCTAGAAAAGCACATTTAATTTTACCAACACACCGTTTGTTAGATGCTGCATCAGAAACTTCTAAAGGTAAAGCTAAAATTGGTTCTACATTAAAAGGTATTGGTCCAACTTATATGGATAAAACAGGTAGAAACGGAATGCGTGTTGGAGATTTAGAACTAGAAAACTGGAAAGAAAAATATGATGCTTTAACAGAAAAGCATCTAAAAATGTTAGAGTTCTTTGATGTTCAAGTAGAATATGATTTAAAAGAATTAGAAGCAGAATTTTGTAGAGGAATAGACAAATTAAGAACCTTAGCTTTTATTGATAGTGAAGAATTTTTAAACCAAGCTATAAAAGATAAAAAAACAATTTTAGCAGAAGGTGCTCAAGGCTCTTTGTTAGATATTGATTTTGGTACCTACCCTTTTGTAACATCTTCTAACACAACAGCTGCAGGTGCTTGTACTGGTTTAGGGGTTGCACCAAACAGAATTGGTGAAGTTTTTGGAATCTTTAAAGCTTACACAACTAGAGTTGGTTCTGGTCCTTTTCCTACTGAGTTATTTGATAAAGATGGTGAAGACATGGCAAGAATTGGTCATGAATTTGGTGCTACAACAGGTAGACCAAGACGTTGTGGTTGGTTAGATTTAGTTGCCCTAAAATATGCAGTTGATGTAAATGGTGTTACACAATTAATGATGATGAAAGGAGATGTTTTATCTGGCTTTGACACCTTAAAAGTATGTACATCTTATAATTACAAAGGAAAAGAAATTAGTCATTTACCTTACAACATTGAACCAGAAAATGTATCTGTAAACTATTCTGAATTTAAAGGATGGGAAGATGATTTAACAAAAATGACTGCTGCAGATCAATTACCTAAAAATTTACTAGACTATGTTGCTTTTATAGAAAAGGAAACTGGTGTACCTGTTACCATTGTTTCTGTTGGACCTGATAGAAAACAAACAATTAATAGATAAATCTATTTTTTTATAGAATTTAAAAGCATCTTTCATTCATTTGAAAGATGCTTTTTTTATGTTGTTAAAAATAGTTACTTAAAACTGTTCTATTTCCAAACCAATTAAAGCTAATTTATGCTGTTCAGTTTCTAATGCTTTTAATAGCGTTTCTTTTTGAGATACAAAAAACTCTTTTTGAGTTTCAAAAATTTCATTATAATAACTAATTCCCGCCTCTAAATTATTCTTAAATTTCTTTAAACCTCTTACTTGCTTTTTATCAAAATGTAGTTTTAATTCTTCTACTTTATCTTGTAAATGAGTAATATAAAGCGATAATTCTTTCACAAATACATTAGGTCTGTCAGTTCTTGTAATCATATTTTTTCTGCCATAAATATGATCTGTAATTCCACGTAAACTAATTATTTTATCATAATAAGCCATATTAGGTCCAGGACAAACAGAAACCCCATCACCTACTTTTTTGGTACTTAAATTGTTAAGTATTAAGGTTGATGTACCTAAACCAACACAAATACAAGATTTTTCGGTTACTTTTTCTACTCTTTTTTCTTTTTCTTCGGATGAAATTTCTAAAGCATCAATTTCTTTTAACTTTAAATGCTGATATTCTCTTGAAGCTGTGCACAAACCAGTTTCTTTAAATTCATAATTTAATTGAATAAATTTATTCGGACAAGAAGTTCCTGGTCTTCCTTTGTTTATCAATTTTTGCCTATGCACATCTTTTGTATTTCCTTTTAAAGTGTTAAAAGCAACACCTAAAGGAGAGCTATTGCTTAAGTACAAATCTTTTTCTTTTGCATTTACCAATTGATTCATTGTTTTTTCATCTACACTTGTTGCTTCTGGTACTAATAAAAAAGGACTTCCCCAACCTACAGAGTCTAATTGGTATTCTTCCATCAAAAAAGAGTGTTCTTCATCAGTACCTACTCCTCCTTGTGTTGTTATTTTTAAATTTAATTTGTTTTTTGGTAAAGCTCTATCTGCATCTTTTAAAGCTTGCAGCATTAACTGATGCGTTTGATTGATTAAAGTTTCTTTATTTTCTTTAAACTCCTTTAAAACTGGCCCCATTAAAAAACCATCGGTTGCAAAAGCATGTCCCCCACAATTTAAACCAGATTCAATTCTGTATTCTGAAACCCACAAGCCTTTTTTAGCCAAAAATTTTCCTTGAATAAATGCAGACCTATAGTCACTTACTTTTAAAATAATTTTCTTTTTAATATTTCCATTTTCATCTGGGTAAAAATCATCAAAACTACTCATATAAGTATACAATCTTGGATTCATCCCTGCAGAAAGTATTAATGATGAAGATAATTTACTTTCAGAAAATCCTCTTAATGCTGCATGAGCATCATTATATTCTATAGGTAATAATTCTTTATTAAGGTAATTACCTTTATCAATTTTGGTCATAATATTCACATCAATACTACCTATTGATAAGTTTTTATGCACCCAATCTTTAATTATAGAAAAATCAACTTTTTCTTCTATCAATTTTAAAAACTCTTTTTTTAAGGAAGAATACTCTGGCAACATATCCATATATTCTTTTAGAGCTTTACTTTTTTCTGAAGTACTATTTTTTAATTGATTAAATTTTTTTTCAGTTTGATCGTGTAATAAATTTAAATAGGATGTGATTCTTTTTGCTCTAAAATCATCTACTTTATCTGAGATTTCTTTGTAGGGAATTTCAAATTTTTCACTATATAATTTTCGCATTTTTTCTACAAGGATATCATCAACCAAAGAAACAACAGAATCGATACCAAACTGTGCTACTTTTAATGGAGAATCTATTGTAAAACCAATTCCCATAACAGGAATATGAAACGAATGTGCTTTTTTTGTCATTTAATTTAACTAATTTTTTAATTAAGCACGCAATGTATTTCTTTAAAAAACTTAAAAATATGATTATTATCATCTTAAATTAAATGATTTACACTAAAGTTAATTAACAAACATATTTTGGTTATTCATATATAAACCCACTAGAATTAAATTACCTATAAATTTCACTTTTCTTTAATAGCTAGCCATTTTCTTTTGATTATTTTTGCTAAAAATTTATCATCTTGAATAAAGTATTCTTTTTATTGCTGATTTTTTTTTCGTTTATGTCATTTTCTCAAGAAAAGAGAAAAATAGAATATTATGCAGAACTACAAGATGCTGATGAAGAAAAATATCCTGGGGCAACACTGTTAATTGGTAATGTTAAAATGATGCATGATGGAATTGTATTAACAAGTCAACAAGCATTGTACTACAAAGACAAAAACTTTTTTAAAGCGATTGGTAATGTACTTGTAAAACAAGGAGATACCATTACACAGACTAGTGATTATACAGATTATGATGCAAATTCTAAACAAGCACTTTCTTGGGGAAATGTTGTTTTAAAAGACCCATCAATGACTTTAACTACAGATACATTGCATTTTGATCGATTAAATCAAAAGTTATATTATAGAAGTTACGCTACCATAAAAGACCAAACAAATACTTTAAAAAGTAAAAACGGAAACTTTTATTTAGAAGATAAAAAGTTTACAGCAACTACAAGAGTTACAGTAGTAAACCCAAAACATCACTTAGAATCGAATCATTTAGATTATTATACAAATTCTGGTCTTACTTATTTATATGGACCATCAACAATTACAAATACTCAAAATGCGAATAGAATTTATTGTGAAAAAGGGTTTTACAACACAAAAACAGATATTTCTCACTTTGTAAAAAACGCAAAACTCTATTTAAAAGAAAGAACAATTGAAGGTGATAGTTTGTATTATGATAAAAATAAAGGCTTTGCATCTGCAACCAACAATATACAAGTAATAGATACTGTTCAAAACTTTATTACAAAAGGAAACTATGCAGAAATATTTGAACTAAAAGATTCTCTATATATTATAAAAAGAGCGGTTGCCATTTCAATTGTAGATAATGATTCTACCTTTATTCATGGTGATACTATTTTAGTAACAGGTAAACCTGATGAAAGAATTGTAAGAACTTTTCATCATGTAAAAATTTTTAAATCTGATTTACAAGGAAAATGCGATTCTATTCACACAAACAAAGCAACAGGAATTACAAAAATGTTTAAAAACCCTGTAATTTGGTCTGATAGAAACCAAATAACAGGGGATACAATTCACTTAACATCAAATATTGAAACAGAAAAATTAGATTCTTTAAAAGTGTTAAACAATTCATTTATCGTTTCAATAGATTCTATTTCTAACATCGATTTCAATCAAATAAAAGGTAGAAATATGTTTGGTAAATTTAGAGATAATAAATTGCATTTACTTTTAGTAAAAGGCAATGCAGAATCTGTTTATTTTAATAGAAATGAAGAAACCCAAGTTTTAGAAACGATTACAAAAGAAGGCTCTAGTAATATAGAATTTACTTTAGAAGAAGGCCAAATTAGTACTATTAAGTATTTAAAAGAATCTGATGGAAATACCTATCCTCCATCAAAATTACCTGATGATGTTAAAAAACTAAATGGATTTATTTGGCGAGAAGATGAACAACCTAAAAAGAAGGAGGATATTTTTATTAAAGATGATAAAAAAAAGGTTCCTTCACAAGAAAGTGCAAAACAAGTTAAATCTTCAGCAATTATTGATGAAAAATTAGTTGCAAAAACCAAAAAAAATCAAAAGTTAGAAAGTTCAAATATTTCTACTCAAAATAAATAAGCTTGAAAAAAGATTTTTTTAAATATCAGGCACAAACCTCTCCTCACCCACTTGCTATAGAAATTTCTAAAGCCAAAGGGAGTTATATTTATGATACTTCTGGTAAAAAATATTTAGATTTTGTTGCGGGTGTTTCTGCAAATAGTTTAGGTCATAATCATCCAAAAGTTACCAAAGCTATTAAAAATCAACTAGATACTTATGCTCATGTAATGGTTTATGGAGAATTTATTCAGCAACCACAAGTAGAATTGTGCAAATTATTAGTAGAAAATTCTCCTAAAAACTTAAACTCAGTTTACATTACTAATTCTGGAACAGAAGCTACAGAAGGTGCTTTAAAATTAGCGAAAAGAGTTACAAAAAGATCAGAAATTATTGCTGCCAAAAACTCTTATCATGGCAATACAATGGGTGCAATGAGTGTATCTGGAGTAGAAGAACAAAATGCTGCTTTTAGACCTTTAATACCTGGTACAAAGTTTATAGCTTTTAATTGTGATTTCTGTTTAGAGAAAATAACAACAAAAACGGCTGCTGTACTATTAGAAACCATACAAGGAGGAGCTGGTTTTATTGAGCCAACAAATAATTTTTTATCAAAAGTAAAAAAACGCTGTGATCAAGTAGGTGCACTTTTAATTTTAGATGAAATACAAACAGGAATTGGAAGAACAGGTACTTTCTGGGGATTTGAAAATTACAATGTTACTCCAGATATTATAATTACTGGTAAAGGTTTGGGTGGAGGAATGCCAATTGGTGCTTTTATTGCCAATTTTAAGTTGATGAATTTGTTAAAAAACAACCCAAAACTAGGACATATTTCTACATTTGCTGGTCATCCTGTAATTGCTGCTGCAGGATTGGCAACTGTTACAGAAATTATAAAGACTCATTTAATTAAGGATACACTTAGAAAAGAAAAATTAATTAAAAAACATTTAAACCATCCTGCAATTTTAGAAATTAGAGGAAAAGGATTGATGTTAGCAGCAATTTTAGAAACTCCAGATTTAGCCGTAAAAGTGATTCATCAATGTTTAGAAAATGGATTAATTTTATTCTTTTTACTTTTTGAAGGCAAAGCGATGAGAATTACACCACCACTCACAATTTCTGATAACGAAATTATAAAAGGATGTAAAATTATTTTAAAGAGTATTGAAGATATGTGTATTCAAAAAAAATAAAGACGTCTTTTTTCTTTATTTTCCATTGCATTAGTTTATTAGAATCAACCAAAAACACTTCTTAAACAAGTAATAAAGCAGTCATTTTAATCTATATCGATTATATATTTATAAAAAACTAAAAAGGGTAATTCATAAATTATGAATTACCCTTAGATTCAATCAACCATTAACAAAATAGTAGATTTTATCTTATTTTAGTTAAATTATCTAGTTACAGTCCCTTTTGGTAGTGTAGATAAATTTTTATTTAATGCGTGTGTTGTTGGTGCAGTTTCTTGACCAGAAACACCTAATAAAGGCTTTATAGCAAAAGGTGCAGGTGAATCATCTGGAGAAGGTTCTATACTAATTACAGCTGTTTTACCTCTAACATCTAAAGGAAAAGTAACTCCTGTTGGTGCATTTAAGAAAAAATCTTCTCCTGGAACAGGAGGACCAGCATTACTTTGCGTTCCACTAAACCCGTTAGAATCGTCTCTATCTGTAGTACTTGTAAATGTTCCTGTAGAAATTGGCACACCATCTACAACAACCCAACCTTCGTATTTCCATCCAGCAGCTAATGTTGGTAAACTTAATCCTTCTGTTGGTGGTGCTCCAGGAGTTCCAAACCAAATACCATAAGCATCATTTCCGTTATTTCCAGAACCTGCAACTTCATCTGTAGGAGTTCTTAAGAAAAATTTTCCAGAAATATCATTAAAATTATTGGCATCTGTAGTTACTGGGGCAACCCAAACACTTGCAGTATTTCCAGAAAAATCTCCTGCTAAAACTTTAGTATCTGCTGGTGCTAATGCTGCTGCTCCTGTTTCACCTGCTGGCTCAATAGATAATACAAACCTTGAAGCAGTTTGTAAATCACTAATAGCTACAGTATAGCTTTGTGGAAAAGATACGCTTGTAAAAGTACCTGTACTTACTGGACTTCCATCTACAATTAACCAACCTTCATAAACGTAATTAGAACCTAATGCTTCTAGGCCTGTTAAGTCTACTGTTAAACTTCCTGTGGTTGCTACTGTTTCGTCGTTATCATTACATGCTACAAATAATGTTGCAAATGTAAATGCGATTGCTAAATTTAAAATTTTTTTCATCTTTATTAATATTTATGTTAATGTTGATGACAAAATTAGCAGTTAAAAGAGTAACAAAATGTTAGCTAGCGAACACTTATGCAATATTTTGAAGTAATCTTATTTCTTTTCTATTAAAAGTGATTAAATTTTCCTCTTTTAACTCGTTCATTAAAACGTTTAAGTTAGATCTAGAAGTGCCAATTAATGAGGCAATATCTTTTTGTGTGTAAGGATGTTCTATTACTTTATCTCCTGTTTTATCACAATCATGTCCAAATTCTTCACATAATTCTTTCATAAATTCTAAGAAACGAGTTTTGGTATCTTTAAATAAAATAAGTTGTAACCTTCTTTCTAATTTTTTAAAACGAAGACCAAGAAATTTATAAATCTTTAAACTAAAGGTTTTATTATCTCTCATTAAATCGTGCATTGTCTCCACTCCTATTGGGCAAATTGAAGTGGATGCATCTACAGATTGTGCAAATTCATTTCTTTTTTCTTCGCCTAAAATTGCTTTTTCTCCAAACAACTCACCTTTGGTAAGAATTGCTTTTACAACTTCATTACCATCTTCTGTATAATAACCAAGCTTTACTTTTCCTTTTTCTATTAAATAGACCTTACTAGCTGAATCTTCTTCAAAATAGATATAATCGCTTTTTTTATAAGCATCAAAAGTGTGACATTTTTTATGCTTTTTAAATTTATGAGGACAAATAAGATTGAATAAATTTACGTTATCAAAAAACCAAAGAGAGTTCATTTTTTTTAATTTAAATTGTTCTTTTTAAGTCTCTATAAAATCTATATTCTTACAAACAAAACTTAATTTAAAAGTAATTTTATCAACAATAATAATGTTAAAAAATAAAGTGAGAAAGATAAAGTTTTGTTTTTGTAAACTGGCAACTAGAGTGTTTGTTAAGAACTATTAAAAATAGATGTTTTTAACACGTAATTTAAGTTAGTTTTTTGAAGAATATTTTTAAATCAAAAGAGAAAAAAATATTTTGGACTGATATTAACCAATTTAAAACTTATTAATAAAAAAACCTTTTAAATTGATAAAGTATATCAACTTAAAAGGCTTAAATATATTGTGTAAAATTACTTTTATTATCTTATTACCAAAGTGTTACCTTCATATATGATGTTTGAACCTAAGCTATTTAATCTTTTTAAATCGTAAATAGAAACGTTTAATTTTTTAGATATGCTAAACAATGTATCTCCTTTTTGTACAACATATTCATTAGAGTTTTCATTATAGTTAGAACTTACATTAACATAACCATTATTTAGTATAATTTTTTGATTTACTTTTATCAAACCATAATCAATATTAGGATTTAGCTTTTTTAATTCTCCTACATAAATGCCATACTTTCTCGAAATTGAAAAAAAAGTTTCTCCTTTTGCTACAATATGAAAATTATCACTAGTTGCATCTACAGCATTACTATGACTAGGGCTTGCAGCAACAATAGGGCTATAAGATTTCTGTTTAGAATTTTCAGGAATAGACTCTACAATTTCTCCTGTTTTAATATTTACATAAGCAGTTTGGCCTTCTAAAATAACTTCATAAAATTCATCACCACTATTTTCCTGAGAAAAAGTACTTAATGAACAAATGATAATAGATATACAAGTAATTATTTTTTTCATATTTTAAAATTTGTAATTATTGAATAAATGATGCCGTTTTTAATATTATTTTAACGTCAAAGTGATTTTAATATTAATTTTAATATTTATCTCGCAATTTATGACGCTATTTTTTAATATAAAAATTTTAGATTAAAAAAGAACGAAGTATTTGTAGTGATTTTTTCACTCAATTTTATACTTAATACATTCAGTCTTAATTAATTTATAACTTAATTTTATAATATCTTTAAATATAAACAAAAAAAATAAATTAATTATAATTTACAAAATGAAAATGTAAAAATTTATATTATTCTAATGAAAAAAATGTTATTTGAGGTTAAAAATCGATAGGGATTTTGAATTTATATGGTATTTATTAAAATACACAATTTAGTATTTTTTAAAATTTGTAACAAATACAATAAGTTAATTAAAATTATAAATTATTTAATAATATTTAATTTGTATTTTACATAACTTCTTGCTAATAAGTTTATTTTCATAGGATTAGAGATACGAATTCTAGTATCCATAATATCTTCAAAAGGAACATTGTTTAATTTTTTTAACAACCTTCTGTAATATCTATAAGCCATATAAACCCCAAATTTTGCTTCTACAGGTAACTTTAAAATTCCGTTTTTGTAAGCAAAATCAAAGTCTGCTTCTATATCGTCTATAATTATTTTTTTGGAATTTGCATCTAGCTTACCTAAATCTACATTAGGAAAATAAGAACGATTTAACACTTCATAATCTGCCTTTAAATCACGTAAAAAATTGACTTTTTGAAAAGCAGAACCCAAACGCATTGCTGCATCTTTTAATTCGTTAAACTTATCATCATCACCATTTACAAAAACTTTTAAACACATTAAACCAACAACATCTGCAGAACCATAAATGTAAGCATCATATTCTTCTTTAGTTTGATATTCTGTTTTGTATAAATCTGCCTTCATGCTTTTAAGAAAAGCATCTACCATTTCTTGGGGAATGTTATATCTATTAACCGTTTGCTGAAAAGAGTTTAAAATAGGGTTTAAACTAATTCCGCTTTTAACAGCATCGTAATAATCTTGTTCAAACTTTAAAAGCAGGGTTTCCTTATCAAAATCATGAAATGTATCTACAATTTCATCGGCAAAACGGACAAAACCATAAATATTATAAATATCTTTTCTAATATTTTCTGATAGCATTTTAACAGCTAAAGAAAAGGATGTGCTATATTTGGTGGTAACCAATTTGCTACAATCATTAGAAACTATATCGAATAATTCTTTCATTTACTTATTGGTTTTTAATGATTAATTCTGATGCTAATTTACCCGAAATTAAAGCTGGTGGAACTCCTGGACCTGGCACTGTTAATTGCCCAGTAAAATACAAATTATTTACTTTACTACTTTTTATTTTTGGCCTCAAAAAAGCGGTTTGTAAAAGTGTATTAGCCATTCCATAAGCATTTCCTTTATAAGAATTATACTCACTTTTAAAATCATTTACACAAAATGATTTTTTAAATAATACGTGTTTTTTAAACTCTTGGTTTGTTAGTGTCTCAAACCTATCTATAATTTTATGAAAATATTGTTCTCTTAATGCCTCTGTATCTTCAATACCTGGTGCTAAAGGGATTAAGAAAAAACAAGCTTCTTTACCTTCTGGTGCAGAAGTTTTATCTGTAATGGAAGTAAAATTAGCATAAAATAGCGGATTTGATGGCCACTCTGGATTGTCATAGATTTCTTTTGCATGTTGATCAAAATCTGTGTCAAAAAATAGAGTATGATGACTTACATTTTCTATTTTTTTATCTAAACCTACGTAAAATAGTAAAGAAGATGGTGCAAAGGTTTTTTTAGCCCAATAGTTTTCTGAATATTGTTTTACACTACTATCTAATAAAGTTTCTGTATGATGATAATCTGCACCACTTAAAACTAAATTTGTTTTAATTTCTTCTCCATTTACAGACAAACCAATAACATTTTTAGAACTGTCTGTAATAATTTTATCTACGTTTGCATTGGTTTTAAAATGAACGCCTAAACTATTTGCTAAAGCAACCATTCCTTCAATAACCTTGTACATTCCTCCTCTTGGATGCCAAGTACCAAGTCCAAAATCTGCATAGTTCATAAAATTATAAAATGCTGGTGTATTACTTGGTTTTGCTCCTAAAAATAGCACTGGAAATTCTAAAATTTTAATCAGTTTACTATTTTTAATCTTTTTTCTAACTTGTTTTCTTATAGTAGAAAAAAACTGAGAAACTCTAGCAACTGTTGTTGTATTTACTAACTCTAGTGGAGAAACTCCTGGTTTATAAACTAAATCTTTAATAGCAGTATCATAATTTGCTTTTGCAGAATCTAAAAAGGCCTTTAAATGTTTTGCACTTCCTTTTTCTTCTTTTTCAAACAAATCATAAATCTCTTTTAATTCACTTGAAATTTTCATCGAAGATTGTGCTCCAAAATAAACTTCATATCCAGGATTTAATTTATCTAAAGTATAATAATCAGATGGTTTTTTACCAAAATCAGCAAAAAAGCGTTCAAAAACATCTGGCATCCAATACCAAGAAGGACCAATATCAAACGTAAATCCGTCTTTTTTAAACTGTCTTGCTCTACCTCCTAAAGTATCATTTTTTTCTAATACTGTAACGTTATATCCTTCTTTTGCCAAATAGCAAGAAGCTGATAAAGCAGAAAAACCTGAACCAATTATATAAATATTTTTACTCATATTAATTTTTGTTTAACAAATATACTAAAGAATTAAACGATTTGAAGTTTTTTGAAAAAATTATAATACTTTTAACAAGTCTTTTACAGAACTGTATCGTATTATTTTTGAAGAAAAGTTTAATTGATCTAACAGTTCTGTTTTTCTACCAATTGCAATTAATTGATGAGGAGTGCCTTTTAAAATTGCATCAATTTCCTTAAAATAATCGTGAACTTTATCATCATAAGGCATTATAGTCATGGAAGTAACAAAGCATATTTCTCTTCCATTCTTAAAAAAATAATCTAAATTATCTAAAGGAAGACTTTGTCCTAAATATATAGTATGATTCCCTCTTAAAATCAATTCATAATTAAGGTATAATAAGCCCAACTCATGAATTTCATTTTCTGGTAAAAACAACACATAAGTTTTGTTTGAAGTAGTAACAGCATACTCTAATTTTTCTGAATTTATTTGTATTTTCTGGGCTATCAAATTAGATATAAAATGCTCATGTGCAGGCATTAAAGTATCTGTTTGCCATAATAAACCTATATGATTTAAAAAAGGAATAAAAACATCTTTAAATACTTCTCTAAACGTTTTTTTATGTAACAGTTTATTATAGGTATTATTGAATAGTACTTTATCAAACTGAAACATTGATAATTTAAAAGCGTTGATTGCTTCATCATCAATTGCTGTACTAAAAGCCATTTCTCTTGTATGAAAAAGAAGCTCTTCATCCGTCATTTTTGCAATCTTAGAAATCTTAAAATTATTGTTATTTAACAAAACAATATTTAATAACTTTAGCAAATTTGTATTTGAATAGTAGCGTATGTTTGTATTGGTTCTTTTGGGTTCTAATAGATTATAGCGTTTTTCCCAAATGCGAATAGTATGAGCTTTAACTCCAGATATATTTTCTAGATCTTTAATCGTAAAATCTTGCTTAATACTGTTCAAAATATTTAATTTTTAGTTGAACAAATCTAAAGAAAAAACTAATAAAATAGTATTTTTTATTAAAAATATAACATTTCATTTTTTTTAATTGATTATACATCAAATTAATAAGGATTAAAAATGTGCTTGAAACTTATGTGTTTTGTCATTTTTTTAAGAATCTTGTTAACAAAACGAAAGTTAATTACAAAGTTTTAGCTATTTTAGTTTTCTTAAACAAAATGCAGTTATGAAATATATTTTGACCCTTTTATTTGTTAGTCTTTCTTTTACAGTAGTTGCCCAAGAAAAATCTAATTTTTGGGATCATGTAAGATATGGTGGTGGTTTTACAGCTGCTTTTGGTAATCAAACAACCATTGGTATTTCACCAAGTGCTGTTTATCAATTTGATAACGGATTTTCTTTAGGGGCAGGTTTCACTTATTTATACACAGAAATTAGTGATTTTTCTACAAATGTATATGGGGGAAGTGTTATTTCTTTGTATCAAATTCCTAAAATAGGCATTCAACTTTCGGGAGAATATGAATATTCATTTGCAAACCAAACCGATAGTTTGGGAAGTCAAAATATAAATTTCCCTGCATTGTATATTGGGGCAGCTTATAACCAAGGCCCTTTTGCATTTGGTTTTAGATATGATGTTTTATATAATGATAATAGAAGTGTTTATGCATCTGCATTCTCTCCAATAGTACGTTTCTTCTTTTGACCTTTTCTACAATAGAAAACATTTAAAATACTTAATAGTTTTAAGCTGATTTTGTTTTTACTATTTAAAAGCTATATTTTTAAATAAATGAAATTGGCACATTACAATGCTCCTTAAAATAACAATCAATTTTAAATAAAGAAGTACTAAAAATTGATTTATTTTTGCATAACTTATGATTACACAAGACCAACTTAAAGATATTAGTACCAGAATTGAAAAATTAAAAGGGTATTTAGAGATTGATAAAAAATTAATTGAAATTGCCAACGAAGAAGAAAAAACAGCAAACCCTAATTTTTGGAACGACCCAAAAGCCGCAGAAATTCTAATGAAAGAATTGCGTTTTAAAAAAAAGTGGGTAGATGATTATTATAAAACCATTACTTTAAATGACGACTTAAATATACTGTATGATTTTTTTAAGGAAGATGAAGTTGATGAAAATGAAATTATAGAGCAATTTGAAAAAACAAGCACGTTTTTAGAAGATTTAGAATTTAGAAACATGCTTTCTGATGAAGGAGATTCTTTATCTGCAACCATACAAATTAATGCTGGAGCTGGAGGAACAGAAAGTTGCGACTGGGTAGAAATGCTGTCTAGAATGTATTCTATGTGGGCAGAAAAACAAGGTTTTAAATTAAAAACACTCAATTACCAAGCTGGTGATGTGGTTGGTATTAAAACCATTACTATAGAAATTGAAGGTGATTATGCCTTTGGATGGCTAAAAGGAGAAAATGGAGTGCATAGATTGGTACGTATTTCACCATTTGACTCTAATGCAAAAAGACATACTACTTTTGGTTCTGTTTATGTTTTTCCAGTGGTTGATGATTCTATAGAAATAGAAATAAACCCTGCAGATATAGAAATTGTAACAGCACGTTCTAGTGGTGCTGGAGGACAAAATGTAAATAAAGTAGAAACCAAAGTGCAACTAACACACAAGCCAACAGGAATTCAGATTTCTTGCTCTAACTCACGTTCTCAACACGATAATAGAGCTACAGCCATGAAAATGCTAAAGTCTCAATTATATGAAATTGAATTGCAAAAGCAACAAGCTACAAGAGATGAAATTGAATCTGGCAAATTAAAAACAGAATGGGGAAGCCAAATTAGAAACTACGTAATGCATCCTTACAAATTGGTAAAAGATGTTAGAACTGCTCATGAAACAGGTAATGTAGATAATGTGATGAATGGAGATATCAATCCGTTTTTAAAGTCTTATTTAATGCTGAATGGGCAAAAAGATAGTTAGTAGTTATTAAAAAAACTTGT
Organism: uncultured Polaribacter sp.; assembly: GCF_947497695.1. Lineage (GTDB taxonomy): Bacteria > Bacteroidota > Bacteroidia > Flavobacteriales > Flavobacteriaceae > Polaribacter. The sequence goes on from NZ_CANMHM010000003.1 coordinate 309,915, forward strand.
TTTAAAACTAGTTGCCAACAATGCAAAAACAACTAACTTTACGAAAATAAAATATTATAATGTCGAAAACCAACCAACTTATATTACTTCTTGATTCACTCGATAAAAAAGAATTTGATAAAATTGTTAAAATATATTTACAAAAAGAATATGGATTTAAAAAAGTTGTTTTTACTGACGGTAAAGATGATGTTGGACTAGATATTAGAGTTTTTGATTTTGAAGGTCAGAATATACAATACCAATTAACGGTACAGAAGTCGAAAAGTCAAAGTGAAATGTATTCATTTACAAAAAAAGTAATTGAAGATGTCGAAAAAGCTAAAATTAATGTTTCTGAATTTGATTCAAAAGACAAACTTATTTTCTTTTATTCTAAAAAATTAACAAATAAGAGAATTAGAAACTTACAAGGAATTGCATTTAAAGAGCATTCTATAAACCTTGAGATAATAGACGCTAATCGCATTGCTGAAGAAGCTGAAAACATAATTGAAATTCAATCTGAACTTTATAAGATTAACGAGTTAGATAAATTTAAAGTTGATAATAGTTCATTTGACAACAACTTACTTTATGACCTATTATCATTTGGTAAACCTACAGAGTTTAAAACCCAAATCATTGATTCATTTGTTTTACAGCTATTCTTTATAAAAGAAAATCTTGAAAAGAAAGAAGTTAAGGAAGCTTGTGAAAATCAATTTCAAGTAAAAGAAAATGATGTTTTTTACAATAAATTAATAAATAGGTTTTTATCAGAAAAAAGAATTATAAAAAATAAAACTTTAGGCAATTATAGTTTAACAAGTGATGAAAAAAACAGATTAGACTCAAGAAATAAAGAATTTGAACTAGAAAAAAAATTATTCATTAAAAATGTAATTGAAATACTTACAAAGTACAATCAAGAACAAGACGTTGACAATTATATTATACAATTAAAACAACTTTATATAGATAACTTTAATTCAGATTTATCCGATGCTTTAAAAAATGACGAAGAATTTCACATATTTAGTATGTGTAGAGATTTTGTTAAATTTATTGAAATCAAAATAAAGAATAAATCTAAAGCTAAAGAGTTATCTAAAGAGCTTTTAAAATTTTGTGTAAATAATAAGTTTATACAAAAAATTGCAGCGAGTAAAGTTTACTCTAGTAGAATTGATAATTCTCGCCTTGAAAATTATTTAAATAACAAAAAGAAAATTTTTATAGATACAGCTATTGGATTAAATAGTTTATGCTATTTTTTTAATCCTAAAATAGATTATCAAAATTATTTTTATAGAGCAACAAAAAACTTAATAGAGTTTGCTAAGAATGAAAATATTAAACTATATATTTCTCAAAGATATGTATGGGAAATGCAAAGTCAAATAAATGATGCTTTCAACTTAGTTCCTTTTACATTAATACCTCAATTTGAACATCTTGGCTCTTCAAGAAATATTTTCTACAACTTTTTTAATTTTTTAAAAAAAACAGATAATATAGATGATAATATAAATTTTAAAGATTTTCTTGAAAAATTTGGATTTAGAGAACGAAGTGGCTCAAAGTCTTTTCAATCTATAATTCTTAATTCTCTTTCTCAAATTCAAATAGAAGAACAAGTAATAGAAAAAGTTTACAATATTGAGGAAGCTAACAAAATATTCAGTGACTCATTATTAAAATTACATAAACAAAAATCAAGTTTTACTCAAAGTAATGATAGTATTATGTTAGAGTTTCTTGCTGATGACGATGTAGAAGTTCATCCACTTCAACCTGTTTTTCTAACTTGGGATAGAGCGTTTTTCGAATCTCACGTAGCTTATAATAAAAAATTTCCAAAATCTCAAGATTGGCTGATGTTATCGCCAAATAAACTAGTTGATGTTTATAGTATCTTAAAATTTTCTATAAATTCTGAAACAGTAACAGAAAATTTATTAGCATTAATTTCTGATGATATAATACAAAACACATATTCTCTTGTGGACACATTATCAATTGTATTAAATCCAAATGATGATGTGGGATTAGAATATTCTACAAAATTGGCAAAAATAAGAGAGTCAGAAATAAACAAATTAAATTCAGAAGATGTAACAAGACCTGAAAACTTTGAAGGAGAAGCTGTTATCGATGATATTTTCTTTAAGTTAACGACATATTATAAAGATTCTGAAAGTAAACTAAATGATTTTAAAAATTTATTTACTCAGAAAATTTATATGGAAAAAGTAATAGAAGTATTAATCAAAACAGTAGCTGATTTTTATAAAAACAAATTCTTAAATGATAATGTTATATCCGAATTTGACAAATTAATTGAAATAGCTAATAAAGAAAGGTAAAAGCACTGTTGGCAACACCATATATAATTTATTGCTAGTTTTAGCCTACTTACGAAAATCCTAGCGGATTTTCTATTCGGTTTTTATTTGCTAACTTTAGTACTTAAACCACGCAACAAACCATACACCAAACGTTCAAAAAAGAAATTTCTCAACTACGAAACTAAAAAAAATGATAAGAATATACCACAATCCAAGATGTAGAAAATCTAGAGAAGGTTTAGAAATTTTAGAAAACTCAAAAAAAGAGTTTAAAGTTGTAAAATATTTAGATGAAATTCCATCAGAAAAAGAATTGACTAATATTATTCAATTATTAGGCATCACTCCTATTCAATTAGTACGTAAAACAGAAAAAATCTGGAAAGAAAACTACAAAGGGAAAGAAATGTCTGATGCTGAAATTATAAAAGCGATGCTTGACAATCCTAAATTGATTGAACGCCCAATTGTTATCAATAATAACAAAGCTGTTATTGGCAGACCACCAGAAGATATTTTATCAATTATTTAAAACAAAGCATAAAAAAAAGGAAGCCAAGTAGCCTCCTTTTTTTACTTTTTTAAGAATACATAGAATCTCGTAATTCTTTAATTTTAGGGTCTGATAAATAATCATCAAAAGTAGCATGTCTATCAATAACGCCTTTTGGCGTTAATTCTATAATTCTATTAGCAACTGTATTTGCAAACTCGTGATCGTGTGTTGTAAACAATACAGTACCTTTAAAATTAATTAACGAGTTGTTTAAGGCTTGTATAGATTCTAAATCTAAGTGATTTGTTGGTTCATCTAGCACTAAAATATTGGCTCTTTTCATCATCATCCTAGACAACATACAACGTACTTTTTCTCCTCCAGAAAGCACGTTACTTTTCTTAAGTGCTTCTTCTCCAGAAAAAATCATTTTCCCTAAAAATCCTCTTAAAAAAACTTCTTCACGTTCTTCTTCTGTTTGAGCATATTGTCTTAACCAATCTACTAAGTTTAAATCTCCATTCTGAAAAAATGAAGAGTTGTCTAATGGCAAATAAGATTGTGTTGTAGTAACTCCCCAATCAAATTTACCAGTATCTGCTTTTTCGTTACCAGTTATAATCTGATAAAAAGCAGTTACAGCTCTAGAATTTTTAGAAATAACCGCAACTTTATCGCCTTTGTTTAAGTTGATATGTACGTTATCAAACAATTTTTCTCCTTCAAATTCTTTTGATAATTCTTCTACATTTAAAATCTGATCCCCAGCTTCTCTATCACTTTTGTAAATAATGGCAGGATAACGTCTACTAGAAGGTTTAATTTCTTCAACATTTAACTTGTCAATCATTTTTTTACGAGAAGTTGCTTGTTTAGATTTTGCCATGTTTGCAGAAAAACGACGGATAAATTCTTCTAATTCTTTCTTCTTTTCCTCTGCTTTTTTATTTTGTTGTGCTCTTTGTCTGGTTGCTAATTGGCTAGACTCGTACCAAAAAGTATAATTACCAGAATAATGATTAATCTTACTATAATCAATATCAGAAATATGGGTGCAAACAGCATCTAAAAAGTGCCTATCATGTGAAACCACAATCACACAATTGTCAAAATTTGCTATAAAATTTTCTAACCAAGCAATGGTTTCAAAATCTAAATCGTTGGTAGGCTCATCCATAATTAAAACATCCGGATTTCCAAAAAGTGCTTGAGCTATTAACACACGTACTTTTTGTTTACCATCTAAATCTTTCATTAAAGTGTAATGCAAATCTTCTGCAATACCTAAGTTAGATAGCATTGCTGCAGCATCAGAATCTGCATTCCAACCATTCATTTCTTCAAAAACTATTTGAAGTTCTCCTATTTTTTCTGCATTTTCGTCAGTATAATCTGCATACAAATCATCAATTTGCTTTTTAACTTTAAAAAGTTCTTTATTACCCATTACCACTGTTTCTAAAACAGGAAACTCATCATAAGCATAATGATCTTGGGTTAAAACAGACATTCTTTTTCCTTTTTCTAAATGTACTTGACCAGAAGTTGGCTCTTGCACACCAGAAAGAATCTTTAAAAAAGTAGATTTTCCTGCTCCATTTGCACCAATAATTCCATAACAGTTGCCTGTTTGAAATTTGGTATTCACATCATCAAACAATACTCGTTTTCCAAATTGAACAGATAAATTAGATACTGATAACATACTTTAATTTTTAAATTTGTGCAAAAGTACAAATTTGATTTATCTTTTATGCTTGGTTTGTAAATGCTTTTGAATAAAATATTTCTAACTTTTTTAGCTCTTTTTTAAGAACTTTTTTAACAACGAATTAACAACAATAGCACTAATGAATACCTAGATTTGTATTAGATATTTCAACGAGTATAGAATGATTAAATATTTAATTCGACTTCTCTTATTAATCGTTATTACCGCTTTTGTAAGTTGTGATAACAATTCTAATGATACTACAACATATTTTGGAGGTAAAATTATAAACCCTAAATCTAAATTTGTGGTATTATTTTATATGGATAAAGTAATTGATACTTTATTTATAGATTCTGAAAACAAGTTTCTTGGAAAACTAGAAAATGTTAAAGAAGGTTTGTATTATTTTAAACATGGTGTAGAAAATCAATCTATTTATCTAGAACCTAAAGATAGCTTAATGTTGCGTTTAAACACTTGGGATTTTGATGAATCTATTGTCTTTGCTGGCAAAGGTGCTGAAAGAAATAACATATTAATTGATTGTTTTTTAGAAAATGAAAAAGACAATAAAAAGTTTTATCAATTATATAAATTAGAACCAAATAATTTTTTAGATAAAGTAAATAAAATGATTACTTTAAAAGAAAAGGCATATCAAAAATACATTGAAAATCATCCAAATGAAACCATTGATTTTAAAAATGTTTTAAAAATAGCACTTACTTACCCTCTTTTTTCTAGAATTGAAAGATATCCTATTGTTCATTTTAAAAAAAATGAGAAAGAAGCCTTTCATAGAATTACTGACTCTTTTTACACACATAGAAAATCAATCAACATTAATAATGATGCCTTAATGTATTACCCTCCTTACTCTCAGTATGTAAGAAATTTTTTATACAATACCACTTATGCATTAGGACACCAACCAATGACTAACGAATACTCTTCTGATTTTACAGTAGATTTATTAAATACTATAGATAAAAATATAAAATCTAAAGAGTCTAAAAATGCCTTTTTAAAGCAAACAGTTATTGGTCATTTCTTTAAAAAATCTAGTTGTAAAGTTAACAAAAAAGCATTTAATACTTATTTTAATTTAAGTACAAATGCTGATGATAAAAACCATGTAAAACAGTTATTATTAGATAATGAAGCCTTGCACAAAGGTCATAGAATTAAAAACTTTACTGTTCATAAATCTGATAGTGAATTTAAAAGTATTGAAGAAGTTATTAGGAATAAAAATACTTTTTTGTTCTTTTGGAGTAGAGATTATATTACACCTAATTACATAGCAAAAAGAATTAATTATTTATCCAATAAGTTTCCTGAGGTTCAATTTATTGAAATTGAAATAAACGGGAGTCAGAATAATACAATTCACGATTTAGAAGCTAAAAATCAATTTTTTATAACTCAAGAAAATGAGGCAAATAAATTTTTAACAAGTAAAATGCCTAGAGTTGTTATTGTTAATAAAAAAGGAATTGTAACCAATGGTTTTGCCACTATTTCTTCAAGAAAATTAAATAGAGACTTACAAGAATTAACTAAATACTAATTCATTACGCTAGTCCAATTAATTTATGTAAATTTGCCCGATTTTAATTTTGAGGTTAACTCATTAAGAATCAGTCCGAATTTATAATTGGATTTGCAGGTGGGCGTTCTGTGAATCTACAAAAAACACAGTATGTCAACATTTTTAGAATTAGGTTTAAAAGAACCTATCAACAAAGCATTAACAGATTTAGGATATGAAAAACCAACTGTTATTCAAGAAAAAGCAATTCCTCAAATTATTTCATCAACAGAAGATTTAAAAGCATTTGCACAAACAGGTACTGGTAAAACTGCTGCTTTTAGTTTGCCAATATTAGAACTTTTAGATTCAAGTCAAAGTAATGTACAAGCAATTATTTTATCACCAACAAGAGAACTTGCCGTTCAAATTGGTAATAACATTAAAGACTTTTGTAAATATTTACCAGATGTTAAAGTAGCAACAGTTTATGGAGGTTCTAGTATGGAAGATCAAATTAGAGCTTTAAAAAGAGGGGCTCAAATTGTGGTTGGTACTCCAGGTAGAACTGTAGATTTAATTAAAAGAAGAGCTTTAAAATTAGGAAACGTTCAATGGTTAGTTTTAGATGAAGCTGATGAAATGTTAAACATGGGCTTTAAAGACGAATTAGATAAAGTTTTAGAAGCAACACCAGAATCTAAACAAACCTTATTGTTTTCTGCCACTTTTCCAAGAGAAGTTGAGGCAATTGCAAGAAATTACATGACCAAACCAGTAGAAATTACTTCTGGTGAAAAAAATTCTGGTTCAGAAAACGTAACACATGAATATTATGGTGTAACAGAAAGAACACGTTACCCTGCTTTAAAAAGAATTGCAGATTTAAACCCAGATATTTATGCAATTATTTTTTGTAGAACTCGTAGAGAAACACAAGAAGTTGCAGACAATTTAATTAGAGATGGTTATAGTGCAGATTCTTTACATGGAGATTTATCTCAAGGACAGAGAGATTCTGTGATGGGTAAATTTAGAAAAAGAACAATTAAAATACTAGTTGCTACAGATGTTGCTGCTCGTGGATTAGATGTAAACGAATTAACACATGTCTTAAACCATAAATTACCAGATCAAATAGAAAACTATACCCACAGAAGTGGTAGAACTGGTAGAGCTGGTAATAAAGGTATTTCTATTGTTTTAGTTAACGGAAAAGAAAAAGGAAAATTAAGACAGATAGAAAGAATTATTAAAAGTAAATTTATTGAAGGTAAAGTACCTTCTGGTAAAGAAATTATAAAAAATCAATTAATGAATTTAATTGATAAGGTTCAAAATACGGAAGTAAATGAATCTGAAATGGAAGAATTTTTACCTAGTATTTACGAAAAACTAGAAGATTTAGATAGAGAGGCGTTAATTAAAAAGTTTGTTTCTTTAGAGTTTAATACCATGTTAAAGTATTATGAAAACTCTAAAGATTTAAATAATTTATCTTCTAGAGACAATTCTAGAGCAAGAACCGTGAATGAAAACATGACACGTTTCTTTATCAATATTGGTAGAAAAGATAGCTTAAACCCAGGTAAATTAATTGGTTTAATTAACGACCAAAATATTGGTGACAAAGTGGAAATTGGTTCTATTGATATTTTAGATACTTTTTCTTTCTTTGAATTAGACAAAAACTTTGAAGACAAAACTTTAGAAGCATTTGCTAGCAATCAGCCAGATTTTAGTGGACGCTCAGTAAACATAGAAATTACTAAAAAAGAACGTTCTGGTGGTGGCAGAAGAGGAGGTAGAAAACCTTTTGGTAAAAAAGATGGTGGTTTTGGAAGAAGAAGAGGATCTGAAGGAGGTTCTTCTAGAGCAAGATCAGACAGACGTTCTTCTGATAGGCCAGACAGAGCTAGTAGAAATTCTGGAAGTGGATCTGGTGAAAGAAGATCTTCTGCAGGTTTTGGAAGAAAGCGTAGAGAAAGTTAATCAACTTTATAAAATTACTCGATCCTCATCATATTAAAATGATGGGGATTTTTTTTTGAAAGTATATTGGCAGCTAAAATTTTAAAAATAAGAGCTGTTTTTAATGAAACAAGATTATTTTGCCTTGTTTTAACGGAAAACTCTTGTCTCTTTTATCAGACAATAATGAGTTTTTAATTAATGAAAAGTATCATTTTATAAAGTTTCACTACTTTTTTAAAGTTTAAAAATCTGATAATCTGCACTCCCCTCTTTTAATATATTTTCTGTTCTATCAGAATGTGTGTCTGTAATAAATATTTGTCCAAATTCATCATTATTAACCAAATCGATAATTTGAGCAACTCTTTTTTCATCTAATTTATCAAAAATATCATCTAGTAATAGTATAGGAGTTAAATTGGCTTGTTTTTTAATAAATTCAAATTGAGCCAACTTTAAAGCTATCAAGTAAGATTTTTGTTGTCCTTGAGAACCAAACTTTTTAATTGAGTACTCTCCTATTTCAAAACTTAAATCATCTTTATGTATGCCTGAAGTAGTATATTGTATCAGCTTGTCTTTAGGTAACGAATTCTGCAATAAATCTTTCATTAAAAAATCATGCAATTGACTTTTATACAAAAGATTAACGCTTTCTTTATCCCCAGAAATTATCTGATATTTTTCATTAAAAATAGGGATAAACTCTTCTAAAAAAGCTTTTCTAACCTCATAAATTTTAGTACCATAATTGGCTAATTGTTCATCGTAAACACTCAAATTTAAAGCATCAAAAGTTCTATTTGCTGCAAAATATTTTAACAAAGCATTTCTTTGACTTAGCACTTTGTTGTAAGACAATAAATCTTGTAAATAGTTTTTATTTTGTTGTGATATTACGCCATCAATAAACTTTCTTCTAGTATCACTACCTTCTGTTACTAAATCTCTATCAGCAGGAGAAACAATTACCAAAGGCAACTGCCCTATATGTTCAGAAAACTTCTCGTAACTTTTTCCATTTCTTTTTAAAACCTTCTTTTGTCCTTTTTTAAGACTACATACAATTTTTTCGTTTCTATCATTTAAAACATAATCTCCTTCAATCATAAAAAAACCTTCACCATGTCTAATATTCTGAATTGCGACAGCATTAAAGTAGCTTTTTGTAAAAGACAGATAATAAATGGCATCTAAAACATTGGTTTTACCAATACCATTATCGCCAACAAAACAGTTTATTTTCTGCTGAAAATCAAAAGATTGAGAGGTAATGTTTTTAAAATTAAGTAAAGAAATTTTCTGTAAATACATGAATACGTTTTGATATTGAAAAAGATTTGCAAATTATTGAAAATTTAGGGAATTATCCGCTTTTAAAATCCAATTAAAAAAACTATTTTTGTCGCCACTAATTTTTAAGAAAACAATGGCAACTTACAAGAAAAAATATAAAGCAGAGAGTAAAAAGGTAGAGAATCAAATAGACGAATCTGAATTTGAAACTGCTGGAGTATTAAATACTTTAGACGAAACTGCGTCAAAATCTGAGCAATGGATTGAAAAAAACAGCAAACCTTTGTTTTATAGTTTAGTGGGTATTGTTGTACTTTTCTTAGCCTATTTTGCATACACAAACTATGTTGTTGCACCAAATGAAACAGAAGCTACTAACGAATTAGCTTTTCCTAGAAAATATTTTAACGAAGCACAAAATGGAGCTTCTGGGGTAGATTCTCTATTAACTTTAGGTTTAGAGGGGGCAAATGGAAAGTATGGTTTTTTAGATATTGCAGAATCATTTAGTGGAACTGATGCAGGTAATTTAGCAAACTATTATGCTGGTATTTCTTATTTAAAATTAAAAAAATACGATAAAGCAATTGAGTATTTAAGTGAATTTGATTCGGAAAATGCTGTTTTAGGTGCTGTTTCAAACGGAGCTATTGGAGACGCTTTTGCAGATATCAACCAACTAGAAGATGCCTTAGAATATTACGAAAAAGCAGCCAATGGAAAAAGTAACGATTTTACAACGCCTTTATTTTTGCACAAAGCAGGTATTACTGCAATGGAATTAAAAGATTTTAGTAAGGCTGAAAAATTATTTACTCAAATTAAAGAAAACTACTCTAAATCTGACCAAGGTAAAGATGTAGAAAAATATATAGCTGCTGCAAAGTTCGCTCAATAAATAGTTTTGAGTTTTAAGTTATAAAATTTTAGTTAAACTTTGTAACTAACAACTAAAAACTAAGAACTAAAAACCAACAAATGGCAACAACCGATTTATCTTATTACGATAAAACAACAATCCCAAATGCGAAGTCTTTTCGATTTGGGATTGTTGTTTCTGAATGGAATCCTGAAATTACAGGAAATTTACAAAAAGGGGCAATTGAAACTTTATTAGATTGTGGTGCAACCAAAGACAATATTATTTCTTGGGAAGTACCTGGAAGTTTTGAATTGGTTTATGGTTGTAAAAAAATGATAAAATCACAACAAGTGGATGCAATTATTGCCATTGGAAATGTAATACAAGGGCAAACAAAACATTTTGATTTTGTTTGTGAAGGGGTTACACAAGGTATTGTAGATTTGAATATAAAATACGATATTCCTGTAATTTTCAGTGTACTTACAGATAATACAAAACAACAATCTTTAGAGAGATCTGGTGGAATACATGGTAATAAAGGTATTGAATGTGCTGTTGCTGCTGTAAAAATGGCCGCATTAAAAAATATTGATACCAAAACAGAAAGTATTGGGTTTTAAATAAACACAAAAGTGCAAAAAAAATACGCAAAGTTCGCAAAGATTAATACATCCGTTTTTTTTACTTTGCGAACTTTTCTAAAAAACTTTGCCTCTTTGCGTTTAACTTAAAATCAATGGTTTTAAGAATAGTTTTAACATCTTTTTTTGAAGAATCCCTTTTAATTCTGTAAATTTGAAATGCTAATACAATTGGCGTAATACTTGGTTTCTTTTACAAATTATAAACCAATTATTTTTAAAACTATGGGATTTTTAAAACGTACACATAATAAATTCGATTATCAACCTCGTTATTATAAAGGGGAAGGAAACCCTTTTAAAATTGAGCATAAATTAGACAAATTTAGAACCACTGCAGGTAAAAATAAAGGCATTAAAGGCAAGCTTAGTGATGCAATTCATGATTTAAAAAACCCTGATAAAAGCGTTAATAAAACACTTTTAATTATCATTTCTATTTTAGTATTTGTCTTTTTGTACATCATAGATTTTGATCTTTCTATTTTCAAAAGAAATTAATGTCAGATATTATTCAACTTTTACCAGATCATGTTGCCAACCAAATTGCTGCAGGAGAAGTCGTTCAACGTCCTGCTTCTGTGGTTAAAGAATTATTAGAAAATGCAATTGATGCTGGAGCAACCAACATAAAACTGTTACTAAAAGATGCTGGTAAAACCTTAGTTCAAGTAATTGACAATGGTAAAGGAATGAGTGGTACAGATGCAAGAATGTGTTTTGAGCGTCATGCAACATCAAAAATTCAAAAAGCAGAAGATTTATTTAACCTTTCTACAAAAGGATTTAGAGGTGAAGCTTTAGCATCTATTGCAGCCATTGCTCATGTTGAATTAAAAACTAAACAAGAAAACGAAGAATTAGGTACTTCTATTAAAATTGAAGGAAGCAAAATTGTTTCTCAAGATTTTATTTCTACTACTAAAGGAACCAGTATTGCTGTTAAAAACTTGTTTTACAACATACCTGCAAGAAGAAACTTTTTAAAATCTGAAACAGTAGAAACACGTCATATTATTGATGAATTTCAAAGAGTTGCATTAGCACACCCAACAATTGCTTTTTTGTTACATCATAATAACAATGAAGTATATCATTTAAAAAGTAGTAATTTAAGAAAACGAATTGTAAGTGTTTTTGGTGCTAAAATGAATGAAAAATTAGTGCCAATTGATGAAACAACCGACATTTTAACTATTGAAGGCTTTGTTGCTAAACCTGAATATTCTAAAAGAAAACGAGGAGAGCAATTCTTTTTTGTAAACGATCGTTTTATCAAAAGTTCGTATCTAAACCATGCAGTTGTAAATGCTTTTGATGGTTTGCTAGAGCAAGGAGCACATCCCTCCTATTTTTTATATTTAAAAGTGCCTGCAAACACCATTGATATTAACATTCATCCCACAAAAACAGAAATAAAGTTTGATAATGAAAAGGCTTTGTATGCAATGCTTAGAGCCACTGTAAAACACAGTTTAGGGCAATATAATGTTGCTCCTCTTTTAGATTTTAATAGAGATGCCAACTTAGATACACCTTATCACTTAAATTCTAATACAAAATCTACTCAAGTACCAAAAATTTCTGTAGACCATAACTATAATCCTTTTAAAGAAGAAAATACAAGAACATCAAACGTAAGTTTTACACCACAAAAAAGCACTGAAAGTTGGGAGTCTTTATACACTTCTACAGCTGTTACTGATGCAGAAAAACAATCTGAATTATTTGACAATCAGCAAGAAGTAAAAACACAAAAAACATTTCAAATTCAGCGTAAATATATATTGAGTTCTATAAAATCTGGTGCTGTGTTAATTCATCAATCTTTAGCACATCAGCGTATTTTATATGAAGAATTTTTAGAAAGTATTACTGTAAAAGAAGCCAATAGTCAGCAATTATTATTTCCTGTAAAAATTTCTTTTTCATCTTCAGAAATAGAAATAATTTATACCATAAAAACAGAATTAGAAAACGCTGGTTTTTCTTTTGATGAATTTACCAAAGATAGTGTTACTATAAAAGGGATTCCTACTTCTGTTACAGAAAGCAAAATAACAATAATTTTAGAAGAATTGTTAAGCGATATTGATTTAGAAGTACCAGATGCAAGTTTTAGTCATTTTGATGTAATGGCAAAATCGTTTGCCAAAACATTGTCTATAAAAACAGGTACACAACTTTCTGAAAGAGAACAAGAAGCTTTGGTAAACGACTTATTTTCTTGTAAAGAACCTTCAATTTCTCCTTTTGGAAAACCCACTTTTAAAACATTAACATTAAACGAAATAGATAATCTATTTAATAGCTAAAAATGAATAATAAACTTACAGAAGCTATCAAACATTTAATTATTGTAAATGTAATTTTATTTGTTGCTCCCCAACTTTTAAAATTAGATTTTACCAATATTTTGGCTTTACACTATCCAAAAAATGAACATTTTGGTGTTTGGCAATATATTACTCACATGTTTATGCATGGTAGTTTTGGTCATATTTTATTTAATATGTATGGTTTATGGGCTTTTGGTACTCCTTTAGAGCAAATGTGGGGAAAAAAGAAATTTGTGTTTTTCTATTTTTCTGCAGGTATTGGTGCAGGACTTATTTATACGTTTGCCAACTACTTCCAATTTAATGGAATTTATGAACAACTATTAAGTTTTGGACTTACAGGTACTGAAATACAAAATATTTTAAATTCTGGGAGTTATAATGATACAAGAATTGTATTATCTAATAAACAAATGATTGAGTTTTATAGCTTATATCATACACCTGCAGTTGGAGCTTCTGGTGCAGTTTATGGCGTTTTAGTTGCTTTTGGTATGTATTTTAAAGATGCAAAACTAGCTTTGATCTTTTTTCCTGTGCCAATTGCAGCAAAATATTTTATTCCTGTAATTATTTTAGGAGATTTATTTTTTGGAATGACTAAATATTCTATTGGTAATATTGCTCATTTTGCTCACGTTGGAGGAGCTTTAATAGGATTTTTACTGGCTTGGTATTGGAAAAAAAATCAATTTAAAACATATTAATGAGCTTTATAGACGACATAAAATCACGCTATAAAAGCGGAAATATTGTAGAAAAACTCATCTACATAAATTTGGCAATATTTATAGTAACTTTATTTACTTCTGTTTTTCAAGAATTGTATAAAGGAGACGTGAATTTTATTGTAAAATGGTTTTCTTTAGATGATCGTTTTTCAACTTTATTAACAAAACCTTGGACCATTATTAGCTATGGTTTTTTACATGCAGGTTTTTTACATATTTTATTTAACCTAATAACCTTATATTTTATAGGTAATTTATTTATTGATTATTTTACCCAAAAACAATTACTAACTTTTTATGTGTTAGGAACTTTATTTGGTGGTGTTTTTTTTATGTTAAGTCATAATTACTTCCCACTATTTGAAGGAAATAATCTTCCTTTAGTTGGCGCTTCTGCAGGAATTTCAGCCATTTTTATTGGTATTACAACATACATCCCTAACTATCAATTAAAAGTACGTTTTATTGGTTTTGTAAAACTTTGGCATTTTGCAGCAATTTGGATCAGTTTAGATCTTTTAGGTTTATCAGGAGGAAATGCAGGAGGACATTTTGCACATTTAGGGGGATCATTGTTTGGCTTTTTGTATGTAAATAAAGCTTCTAATAAAGAAATAAAAATTTGGGATAAAATTTCATCACTTTTTACCATTCAAAAAAAACCTTTAAAAACGGTTTATAAATCTGCTAAAAAAACAGTAAAAACGAATCAAAAATCGTCTCTAAATCAACAGCAAATAGATGCTATTTTAGATAAAATTAGTAAATCTGGTTATGATACTTTAACTAAAGCAGAAAAAGATTTTTTGTTTAAACAAGGTAGAAAATAGAACATGAAAAAATTATCCCTAATAGACAAACTTTTATATTTGATAAATTCAGTGTTGGCAACACTGTTGTTATTATCCTATTTACTTCATTTTATATCTCCATCAACAATTCCTGCTTTTGCTGTTTTAAGCCTTTTTGTTCCGGTTTTAATCATTATAAATCTGGTTTTTGCAATTTATTGGTTAATTAAACTAAAAAAACAGTTGCTTTTGTCGATATTTGTTTTGGTTATTGGTTGGTTTTTTTTACCCCCTTTTTATAAATTATCTGGTAATAATTCATCTTTTAATAACGATTTAAAAGTGATGAGTTATAATGTAAAAAGCTTTGACTTATTTAACAATCAATCGCTCCAAGAAACTGGCTCAGAATTTATCACTAGTAAAGATACAGATGTTCTGGTATTACAAGAATATTATAAATCTGAAAAAGTTAAGTTCCAACATCCGTACAAATACATAAAAGGACGCCATAAAAAAAGCAAGTTTGGAATGGCTATTTTTTCTAAATATAAAATTATCAATGCTGGCTCTTTAGATTTAAAAAGTAAAGGAAATAATATTATTTATGCTGATATTTTAAAAGAAAAAGATACCATTAGAATTTACAATATTCATTTAGAGTCTTTAAGATTAAAGACCGATGAAGAAAATTTTGGACAACAAAATTCTGAGAAATTACTTGAAAGAGTTCGCAACTCGTTTAAAATACAAGCAACGCAAACTGAACAATTTTTAAATCACGAAAAAAAATGGAAAGGAAAAAAAATAATTTGTGGTGATTTTAATAACACAAGTTACTCTTGGGTATACAATCAAATTGCCAAAAACAAAAAAGATGCACATATAGAAACTGGTAAAGGTTTTGGTAAAACATTTGATTATTGGTTTCCTATGAGAATCGATTTTATTTTAACAGATGAAAATGCTATTATTAATAAATTTTCTTCTTTTTCAGAAAAATATTCAGACCACTTCCCTATCCAAGCAAAAATAAACTGGTAAATTCATTATAATAATATTTACTTTTTACAAATAAATTTATGAAACATTTTGAGGTAGCAATTATTGGTAGTGGACCTTCTGGAGCAACCACAGCTTTTTATTTAGGTAAACAAGGTATCTCTACAGTAATCATTGAAAAAGAAACACTACCACGTTATAAAACTTGTGGTGGTGGTTTTGTAAACAGAGGCAGAAAAAATATGCCTTTTGAAATAAATGAGGTTGTAGAAAGTGAGTTTTTTGCTGTTGATAGTTATTTTAATAATGGTAAAATACATTACCAATCTAGCAAAGAAAAACCAATCATAACAATGATTATGAGAGATGCTTTTGATAATTTAATTGTACAAAAAGCAAAAGAATTTGGTGTAACACTTTTAGAAAACCATACGTTAAAAAGTATTGATTTTTCTGCTGATACTTCCATTTTAAAAACCTCTCAAGGAGCTATTTCTGCAAATTTTATAATTGCAGCAGATGGCGTTTTAAGTGCTACTGCAAAAATGGCTGGTTGGACAAAAGAAACCAGAAAACTAATACCTGCTTTAGAATATGAAGTTGAAGTTTCTAAAGAAGACTTTAAACGATTATCTACAAAAGTGCGTTTTGATATTGATGCTGTTCCTTATGGTTATGCTTGGAGTTTTCCCAAGAAAAATCATTTATCTTTAGGTGTCTTAACTACTAAAAAAGGGAAAATAAACCTCAAAGAATATTATCAAAAATATTTAAAAACATTAGGAATTCACAAAATAATAAAAGAGGAAGCTCATGGATTTCAAATACCTATTGCTCCAAGAACAGATGGATTTGTAAAAAAAAATGTTTTTTTAATTGGTGATGCTGCAGGTTTTGCAGAACCAATTACAGCAGAAGGAATTTCTAATGCTATTTTAAGTGGAAAATATGTTGCAGAAGCCATTATTGAAAGTAATTTAAATTTACAATTAGCAGAAAAATTGTATTTAGAAAAATTACAAATTAAACTATTACCAGAATTACAATCTGGAGTTACTTTATCAAAATTCTTTTATCATAACAATCCTGCTAGAAATTATATTTTAAAAAAATACGGACAGCATTTTAGTGATTTAATGGTCGCTATTTTGCATGGAGAAAAACCTTTTCCTACCAATGTTGCAGAAAAATTGAAGTCTAAAATTAGAGAGAAACTCTTTTAATTGATAATCAAACTTTTAAGACTCATTTTTACCCCAATTCTAATTCTTTAAATACTTATAAGTCTTTTAAAATAAGTGTATAACAATTCTTGTTTCAGTTTTATAAATCATCAATAAAATTGTAAATTTGCATGCCTTAATTGGATACAAATGAATGCAGACAAAAAAGTTGCTTTTTATACTTTAGGATGTAAACTGAATTTCTCAGAAACATCAACCATTGCTCGTAATTTTGTGAGTGAAGGTTTTGATCGTGTAGATTTTGACCAAAAAGCAGACGTGTATGTAATTAACACCTGTTCTGTTACAGATAATGCAGACAAACGCTTTAAAACCATTGTAAAAAATGCTTTAAAGAAAAATGAAGATGCTTTTTTAATTGCTATTGGATGTTATGCACAGTTAAAACCAGAAGAATTAGCTGCTGTAAATGGTGTAGATTTAGTTTTAGGAGCAACAGAAAAATTTAACGTTACCAGTTATATTAACGATTTAACCAAAAATGATATCGGAGAAGTTCATTCTTGTGAAATTTCTGATGCAGATTTTTATATTGGATCTTATTCTATTGGAGATAGAACACGTGCCTTTTTAAAAGTACAAGATGGTTGTGATTATAAGTGTACTTATTGCACAATCCCTCTAGCTCGTGGTATTTCTAGGAGTGATACTTTAGAAAATGTAATTGCGAATGCCAAAGAAATATCAAGTAAAGGAATCAAAGAAATTGTTTTAACAGGTGTTAATATTGGTGATTATGGTAAAGGTGAGTTTGGCAATAAAAAACACGAACACACGTTTTTAGAATTAGTAGAGGAGTTAGATAAAGTAGAAGGAATTCATCGTTTACGAATTTCATCTATAGAACCTAATTTATTAAAAGATGAAACTATAGATTTTGTATCAAAATCTGCCTCTTTTGTACCTCATTTTCATATTCCTTTACAATCTGGTAGTGATGATTTATTAAAGAAAATGAAACGTAGATATTTAACAAATACCTACACAAATAGAGTTAAAAAAATTAAACAGGTAATGCCCAATGCATGTATTGGGGTAGATGTTATTGTTGGGTTTCCTGGTGAAACAGAGGAGCTTTTTTTAAAAACCTACAATTACTTAAATGAAATGGATATTTCTTATTTGCATGTATTTACCTATTCTGAAAGACCAAATACAGAAGCCATTAAGTTAGATGGAATTGTACCGAAAAAAGTACGTGCAAAACGAAGTAAAATGTTACGAGGTTTATCAGCTAAAAAAAGACGTTCTTTTTACGAAAGTCAGTTAGGAAACACGTTAACTGTTTTGTTTGAAAACGAAAATAAAGAAGGCTTTATAAATGGTTTTACTGAAAATTATGTAAAAGTAAAAACGCCATGGAACCCTAATTTAATAAATACTTTACACAAAATTACTCTTAGCAACATTGATGAAGATGGCTTGGTAAGATTTACGTTTGTAAAAGAACAAATAACACAATAAAAAAATCCCTATGAAACAACTTTTAACTGTATGTTTTTTAATGGCTTTAAGCTGTAATCAACTAAAAGAAGTAATAAAAAAAGAAGAGGTTACAATACCAGAAGAAAGTTTAATTGTAGTTTTAAAAAGTTCTGTTAATGTTACTGATGCAAAGGCCTTAATAGAAAATAGTAGCTTAATTTGGTCAGGATTAGTGATTGATAATTCTTCTATAAAAGCAGCGGTTATTAATGTACCTGAAGAAAAAAAAGACTTTTGGATACATCGATTAAAAGCATCAAATATTTTTTCTTCTGTAGCTATTAAAACACATAAAAGTATTGCATATATTAAGCAACTATCGGAGGATACGTTTGTACAAGTTAGTAAAACATCTTGTTTTGGAGATTGTCCTGTGTATGATGTAACTTTATTAAAAAACAGAACAGTACTTTTTAATGGCATTAAAAATGTGTTGATGCATGGTAAGCATGAATTTGAAATTTCTGCCAGTAAAATGAAAAGAGTAGAAGAAATGTTTAAAAAAACATCATTTACCAATTATAATGATAGTTATGTTGATAAATCTTTGATAGATTTTCCTAATACTTTTATAACACACAAAAACAAACAAATAGAAATTAAACTTTGGAAAAAAGTACCCTTAGAACTTGCTTTAGCTTTTGAAACTTTTGAAGAAATTTTATTTGAACAAAAATTGATTGAATAATAAATGAAGAAAATTCCTATTTATTTTATGCCTGGTTTAGCAGCTGGACCAGAAATTTTTGAAAACCTAAAGTTATCAGAAGAAAAATATGACCTTCATTATTTAAACTGGAAAGAGCCTTTAGCTTTAGAAGAAACCATTGCTAACTATGCCATGAGAATGAGTTTAGAGGTTAAAGATAAAAACCCCGTTTTAGTTGGGGTTTCTTTTGGTGGAATTATGGTCAATGAAATGAGCAAATATATTGATACTCAAAAAATTATTATTATTTCTAGTATAAAACATCATCAAGAGCTTCCTAGAAGATTTCAATTAGCTAAATTTACCAAGGCTTACAAACTTTTTCCTGCAAAAATTGTTGCTAACTTTGAGAGTTACACTCAATATTTTATGGGGAATTCTTTAAAAAGAAAAGCTAAGTTTTACAAAAAATATCTTTCTGTTAGAACTAAACTTTATTTAAATTGGTCTGTAAACAATGTAATTAATTGGAAACAAGAAAAATGTACTAAAAACATAGTACACATTCATGGTACAAAAGACCATGTTTTTCCTATAAAAAACATAGAAAACTGTGTGAAAATTGAGGGTGGCACTCATGCAATGATCATTACCAAAGCAAAAAAAATAGGCGAAATTATTGATACTGTCTTAGCATAATTATCAACAAAAAAATAAAAAATTACACTATTTATGAATAATACATCATTTCGTTTTTTATCACTTTTTAGTGTGTTAGTAATTACACTTCTCTTTTTTAATGCGATTAATAAAACTGAAGTAGCACCCACTACAAATACACATGAAACCTATAAAATTAAAGCCTTAAAGTTACCTGCAAATTTAAATCTTGCAGGTGAAAGGGTTCCTTTAGAAATACCAGACATTAAAGAACGTATGGATAGAGAATTGTTGGTAAATACCTATTGGCAATCTAATGGACTATTATTGATAAAAAGAGCTCATAAATACTTTCCTATTTTAGAACCTCTATTAGCAAAATATGGTTTACCAGATGATTTTAAATTTTTAGCCATGGCAGAAAGTGGCTTTATTGATGAAACATCGTCTGTTGGTGCTGCAGGAATGTGGCATTTTATGAAAGCTACAGGTAAAGAATATGGTTTAGAAATAAATGATAATGTTGATGAACGATACAATATTGAAAAATCTACCAGAGTTGCTGCTGAATATTTAAAAAAAGCTAAAAACCAATTTAACTCTTGGACTTTAGCTGCTGCTGCTTATAATGCAGGAAATTACGGTGTTGCAAAAAGGTTACAAGCACAAGAAGTAAATAATTATTATGATGCTAAATTACCTGATGAAACAGAAAGATATGTGTTTAGAATTATTGCATTAAAAGAAGTAATTTCTAATCCTAAAAAATATGGTTTTGTTTATGATAATGAAGATTTATATACATTGCCTGCAACAAGAACAATAACTATTGATACACCAATTGTTAATATTACAACTTTTGCAAAAAATTACGGATTATCTTACAAAGATTTTAAAATACTAAACCCTTGGTTAAGAGAAAATAAACTTAATAATAGAAGTAGAAAAGTGTATCACATTAAAGTTCCTTTATAAACAATTGCTAGTATTCTTTAACTCTACCTACAATACCAGAACTTAATTTCACTTTTATTCCATGAGGATGAGTGTTAGACTTTGTTAAAATTGTAGCAACAATACCTACTGTTAATTGTCCTGATCTTTGATGTTGTTTTTGAACAACTTTTACCAATAAACCAATCGTAATATTATTTCTTTGCCTACCATCAACCATAAAAAACAGTTTTATAATTAAAAAAGCCTATCAAAAATTGATAGGCTTTAAAATAAAATTTAACTAGTAATAAATATATTATAATACTTTTACGTTTACTGCGTTTAATCCTTTTCTTCCATCTTGTAAGTCAAATTCAACTTCATCGTTTTCACGAATTTCGTCTACTAATCCTGACACATGTACAAAATGTTCTTTGTTTGTTCCTTCTTCAGTAATAAATCCAAATCCTTTAGATTCGTTGAAAAATTTTACGGTACCTTTATTCATAATGATAATATTAAATGTGTTGTTTGTTTAATTACAAACAACGTTTATTGAACTGCAAATATAATGCCATTAAATTTAAAATGTTATAAATATTTATTTTATTTAAATAAATCTATTAATCACTGAAAAACAGGTATTTAAGTAAGAAAAAACTTTAATTCTTATATTTTTAAAATATTTTTAGGGTATTATTGGATGAATTAATTCCCAATTTGTATTTATTCTATGACCAACTTTAGTGTTTTTTGCTGATTTTTATAGGATATTTTTAAAATATAAATACCACTTTTCAGAAAAGAAACATCAAGTTTTTTGGTTGATAAATACAATTTCTCAAGAAGTTGTTTACCTAAAATAGTAAATATCTGAATTGTACTATCGTTTAAAATAAAAGTATCAGAAGAAATTTCAATAAAATTCTTTGCTGGGTTTGGAAAAATTGTGAAATCTGGTTTTAAAGTATCATCAATAGTAGCCAAACTACTGGTATAGGCATTATAAGCATTCTCAAAATCAGGAATTCCATAACCATATTGTGCAGTAGGACTTGAAAAATTATCTGCAGATTGATAAATAGCTTGTTTTAATAATTGATTTAAATTATGGTCTGGTAAATTTAACGATTTTAATAACGGATGCTCAATTTGATTTAAACACGCTACCAAACCAGCTATTATTGGTGATGAAAACGAGGTTCCATTTGTTGTATATGTTAAGTTGGTATTATGGTTTATAGCAATTACATTTCTTCCTTGTGCTAAAATTTCTGGCTTAATTCTTCCATCTGATGTTGGCCCAAAAGAACTAAAAGCTGCAATTTCTTCTAAAGCATTTACAGCTCCTACAGAAATTACAGAAGGTGCATCTGCAGGTGCTCCTATATACTTCCAATCACTATTACCACTATTGCCTGCTGCATTTACCAAAAGTAAACCACGAGAAGCACCAATTTCTGCTCCTCTAGAAATAAAAGTGGTTTTGCCATCCATGTCTTGATACGTATAATTGTAATTAGAATTATCAAAAGTTGTATAACCTAAAGAGGTATTAATTACATCAACCCCTAAACTATCTGCTTTTTCTGCTGCAGCTACCCATAAAGATTCTTCTAAAGGAACTTCTCTAGTAACATCTTCTGTAACAAATAAATAAAAAGAAGCATCTGGTGCTGTACCTACAAAAGTATTTTCTATATATGCACCAATTGTTGAAAGTACATTAGTACCATGATTGTTTATGATTTTACCTTCAGTATTTGTAATAATTCTATAAAAATCATCACTTTTATTAACAAAATCATACCCTCCTAAAATTTGATTATTATCTCGAATTCTCTGAAAAGCAGCTAATGTATTTACATTTGCAAAACCTCCATCAATTACTGCAATTACTTGCCCTTTACCTGTAAAACCTTGCTCATGTAAATAGTTTCCTTTCAACATTTTAATTTGATTGTCTGCATCACCATAATTAAAACTAGTAATAGTTTGATTCAATTTATTTAAATGATTGCTTGTTGTTACCTTATATTTTGACTTTAAATTGACATTTGTAGGTAAAGATTTGTTTGCAAACTCAATATGATCAATAAAGCTAAATGTGGATGTTAAATTATTAATAACACCAACTTCTGCCAGAATATGAATTGCGTTTAACCATTTAGATTTGGCTAAAACAGTAATATTAGGCGTATTTTTAATTTGATTGTAATAACTATTATCAACAGGAACATCTATAGAATCTAAAGAAATATTTAATTTAGCTCTTCTATCTAATGCTCTTTGAGAAAGCATTGTTAATGGATTATTTAAAAAAGTAGTTTTATTAGGTTTGTCTTTTAAATAAATCCAAGCATCTTCTTGTTGAGCTTTCGCTTGAAAAAAAGGAATTAAAAAGAAAAAAAGCAGTAATTTCTTCATACTCCGAAATTACTACTTTTTTATGATTATATAAATTATTATGAAGAAATTACACTCAGTAAAAGAAGTTAAACTTCTTTTGCCACGAATTCACAAATTCCTTAAAAAGAATATTTTTACCTTTTATTGATTCAACTAATTTTTAAAAATCCTTTGAATTTTACGTCAGTGAAATTATAATGATAAAATTTGAAAAGAAAAATTCGTGAATTCGTGGCTTAATTCTTCAGCGTTTTATATAATATCAAATCTAAGAAATAACCCCAGAACCCAATAATTCTTCATTTTGATACCAAGCAACAAATTGACCTTCTTGTATGGCAGATTGTTTGTTTTCAAATGCTATATACAAACCTGTTTCTACTTTGTATAAAGTTGCTTTATCTAATGCTTGTCTGTATCGTATTCTTGCTTCAACTTGCATTGTTTCTCCTGAATTCAAAATTAAATCTTCACGAATCCAGTGAATTTCTTCATTAGCAACAAATAGCACATTTCTATACAAACCAGCATGATTTTTGCCTTCGCCAGTATAAATAACATTTTCTGTAACATCAGTTTCTATCACATACAAAGCCTCTTTTGTACCTCCTACATTTAGTCCTTTACGTTGTCCTTTTGTAAAATAATGAGCTCCTTGATGTTTGCCTACAATTTTTCCATCATCTTTACTATAAGTGAATTTTGTAGCAAAATAAGCCAATTCAGCTTCTTTGTTTTCAAACTCAGGAATTGATTTTGTATACTGATGAAATTCTGTAGGAATTGTAACTATTACACCTTCTTTTGGAGCTAATTTTTGTTGTAAAAACTCAGGTAAACGAACTTTACCAATAAAACATAAACCTTGAGAATCTTTCTTTTCAGCGGTAATTAAATCGGCATTTTTAGCAATTTCTCTTACTTCTGGCTTTGTCAATTCGCCTATTGGAAATAATGCTTTGGCAAGTTGCTCTTGAGATAATTGACATAAAAAATACGACTGATCTTTATTCACATCTTTACCAGCCAATAACTTATAAACTGGTTTTTCGTTGATAATTTCTTCGCCTTTTCTACAATAATGACCTGTTGCCACATAATCTGCCCCAAGTTTTAAAGCGATATCCATAAAAACATCAAACTTAATTTCTCGGTTACAAAGTACATCTGGATTTGGTGTTCTTCCTTTAGAATATTCATCAAACATATAATCTACAATACGTTCTTTGTATTGGTTGCTTAAATCTACTACTTGAAAAGGAATTCCTAATTTTTCTGCAACAATCATTGCATCATTACTATCTTCTAACCAAGGACATTCGTTGGAAATAGTTACAGAATCATCGTGCCAATTTTTCATAAAAAGCCCAATCACCTCAAAACCTTGTTCTTTTAATAAATGTGCAGTTACACTACTATCTACACCACCAGAAAGACCAACAACTACTCGTTTCATTTTTTATTTTTGAAGATGCAAAGGTATAAATTTTGATGGTTGTTTCACTGAGAAATTAAGAAGAAACTCAGAAATTTATAACCGTATTTTGATGATTCTAAAATTTTAAAGTAAATAATTATTTACTGCCAACTGAAACTGAAAACTGAATACTATCTTCCTTTTTTAAGCGTATAAATTTTCTTTTGCTCTTTATCTGCAACTACTTTACCATCTTTATAAAACAGCCACTTCCCTACTCTTTTTCCATCTTTATAACTCCCAGATTCTTTTAATTTTCCATTCAACTCAAAATACTTAGACACTCCATTGGCTTTTCCGTTTAAAAAAGTCATTTCTTCTAAAAGTATTCCATCTTTAGAAAATTTACGAATTATACCGTCTTTTAAACCATTTTTATAATAAGCAGATTCTGTTATTTTTCCGTTTTCATAATAAATAAATTGTTCGCCATTTAATTTGCCATTTTTATAATTCTCTTCAGACATTAAAGTCCCTTTAGGATAGAAATATTTCCATTTACCCACTCTTTCTCTGCCTTTCATCATTCCTTCTGATGCTATTTTACCTTTAATTGTGTAAAATTGCACAAATAAAGAATCTGAATCTTTATAAAATGTTTTTACAGTAGTTGGCTGTTTAGAAGATGATTGATCGTAAAACTTAAAAACGCCTACTTCTTTTCCGTTTAAAAACTGACCTTTATAACGTATACTTTTATTAGGATACTCTTTTTGCCAAATACCTGTTCTTTTATTATTCTCATCAAACTGATTAATTTTTTGAGCATTTATGTAAGTGCTTGAAAAAAAACAAGTCAAAAAAGCGAAAACAAAAAACAGTCTTTTTATATTTATCATTTCTATCAAAATTTTAAAACAAAGATACATTAATAGTGCCAAAAAATAATTTACTTTTTTTAACAGACCAACTCAATAATATGTTAACTCCTACAAGAGAAAACCGACAAAGAGTGGCAAATATTGTGTTAGAAAATCAAAAATTGTTTAAAGAGTTGGTTACGATTACTTTTGATGCTAATCTTAAAGTATCTATAAAAGCAGCTTGGATTTTAGAATGGATTTGCACCCATCATCAATTAAATTGGATGGCACCTCATTTAGGTGAATTTTCAGAAAAAATAGCAACTTTAAAATTTGATAGTGCTATAAGACCTTGTGCTAAAATTTGCGAACATTTAGCAAACGCTTATTATGTAAAAAACAATCGTTTTATCAAACAAAACCTAACAGAAACGCATATTGATAATATGATAGAAACTGGATTTGATTGGTTAATTACACCACAAAAAATTGCAGTTAGAGCTTACTCTATGAATACTTTATATCTTTTTGGATTGGATAAAGAGTGGATTCATCCAGAATTAAAACACTTAATAGAAACTAAAATTATTCACGAAAGCAAAGGTTGTAAAGCTCGTGGAAAACAGATTTTGGCTTTGATTGA
Source organism: uncultured Polaribacter sp. (assembly GCF_947497695.1). Taxonomy (GTDB): domain Bacteria; phylum Bacteroidota; class Bacteroidia; order Flavobacteriales; family Flavobacteriaceae; genus Polaribacter. Next base: position 335,931 of record NZ_CANMHM010000003.1, read on the forward strand.
AAAGCGAAGTAAATAAGAAACGAATTTTACGGACTCAAAAAAGTTATTTCACAGAGTTTCGCAGAGAATTACACAGAAATTCACAGAAAAATATGTTTGTATTTGTAAAATAAGACACGAATTTCACTGATTTAAACATTAACTGAATTAAAAATAAAAAGTTCGTGAATTCGTTGCTTTTTTTAGTTCTAAAATTTAGAATTTATTTTTATGAAATCCGTGAAATTCGTGTATAAAAAAACATCATAAATCTGCTGAATTCCTTACTTTTGCAAATCACAACATATCTAAAAAATGGAATTAACAAAATTAAATGCCATCTCTCCTATTGATGGTCGTTATAGAGGTAAAATAGCAAAATTAGCAGATTATTTTTCTGAAGAAGCTTTGATAAAATATAGAGTTCGTGTAGAAATTGAATATTTTATTGCTTTGTGTGAAATTCCTTTACCACAATTAGCAGATTTTAATGCCGATTTATTTGACGATTTACGTAAAATTTATACTGATTTTACTGCTGCTGATGCTCAAAAAATTAAAGATATAGAAAGTATTACAAACCATGATGTTAAGGCCGTTGAATACTTTATTAAAGAAAAGTTTGATGCTTTAGGTTTACAAGCTCATAAAGAATTCATCCACTTTGGCTTGACTTCTCAAGATATTAACAATACTGCAATTCCGCTTTCTATTAAAGAAGCAATGAATGAAGTGTATGTACCTCATTATTTACTGCTTGTAGATAAAATAGAAGAATTAGTTGTAGAATGGGCAGATATTTCTATGCTTGCCAGAACTCATGGGCAACCTGCTTCTCCTACAAGATTAGGTAAAGAATTAAATGTGTTTGTAGTACGTTTACAAGAACAATTTAATTTATTAAACGACATACCAAGTGCTGCAAAATTTGGTGGTGCAACAGGTAATTATAACGCACACAAAGTAGCGTACCCAAAAATTGATTGGAAAGAATTTGGTACTAAATTTGTACAAGAAAAATTAGGTTTACACCACTCTTTTCCTACCACTCAAATTGAGCACTATGATCACATGGCTGCTTTGTTTGATAATTTAAAACGTATCAACACCATTATTTTAGACTTAGATAGAGATTTTTGGACGTATGTTTCTACAGACTATTTTAAACAAAAAATTAAAGCGGGTGAAGTTGGGTCTTCTGCAATGCCTCACAAAGTAAACCCAATTGATTTTGAAAACTCAGAAGGAAATTTAGGTTTGGCAAATGCTATTTTTGAACATCTTTCTGCTAAATTACCAGTGTCTCGTTTACAACGTGATTTAACTGATAGTACAGTTTTACGAAATATTGGTGTGCCTTTTGGTCATACTATTATTGCTTTTACATCTACCTTAAAAGGATTGAATAAATTATTATTAAACAGAGAAAAGTTTGCACAAGATTTAGAAAATAATTGGGCAGTTGTTGCAGAAGCAATTCAGACTATTTTAAGACGTGAAGCGTACCCAAATCCTTATGAAGCTTTAAAAGGATTGACAAGAACGAATAAAAAAATAGATCAAAATTTAATAGCTGATTTTATTGATACTTTAGAAGTTTCTAATGCTATTAAAGAAGAATTAAAAGCAATTACACCTGCAAATTATACAGGGATTTAAATAATTATGAATTTTAAATTACAAATTAACAATTATAGGTTTACCTACTGCTTACTGCTTACTGCATTCTGCTTTCTGCTTAGTTCCTGTAAATCAGAAATTAAAGACAACTCAGATCGTTTTAAAGTGGGGGTTTTTGAAGTTCCTGCAGGAGATAGTTATAGTAAAACTACAATTACAAGAATTGATAGCCTTCAAATTGAAGAATATGAAAGAATTGTAAGTGTTGTTAAGGATGGATTAACATCAGAAAAAAGAATAAAACAAATTGATACTTTATACATTAAATGGAAAAATAACTTCTTTTATTCTCTAAAAATGAAATCTCCTAAAAGGGAAATCGATAAAGATCCAATTTATGTGCAAATCACTCAAATTAAAGATAACTCTTATAATTTTACTGCAAAAATTGGTTTTAGTAAATTTAAAACAGATGGTATTATTTATAAAATAAAATAATTGTTTATCAATTGCTATTTGATGAAACTTATTTTAAAAAAAAGAGAAGAATTGAAGTAGATATTCATATTATTGTAAAATAATTCCATACCCAGAAAAACATCAAACATTTACACAAACATATAAGTATACTATTATTGGTATTATTTTTAATGCCAATTTTTGTACTTTCTGCTCACGCTTTTAGCGATCATAAGCATGGTGTTTGTACTTCTAAAATTGACAAACATTTTCATGAAAAAGAGATTGATTGTAAATTAGATGTTTACACAATAAATACACCTATTTTAGTTAATAATTATGTTGATATTTCTATCGATAATAAAATTTCTAAAGAGGTTAATTTTTACTACACATTTTTAATAAACCATTATCAATTACCTTTTTCTTTAAGAGGTCCCCCTGCTTTTTAGTTAAATAATTTAGATATTTATTTAATTTATCAAAGCAAAAAATGATTCAAAAATTTTTAGCGTTTGTTTTTGTGTACTTTTTAGTCACATTTACAAATGCACAAGACTGCACATTAACTTTTCAGGGAAAAATTACTGATTTTCATGACAATACATCTATTAGTGATGCAACGATTCATGCCATAAATTTAAACAAATTCACCACTTCTAATAGTGATGGTTTTTTTGAAATAAAAAATTTATGTGTGCAAAAATTAGTACTTAAAATTCAACATGTTGGTTGTGATTCTAAAACAATTACAATCAATCTTGATAGAAACCTTTTTAAAGAAGTGTTTTTAGAGCATCATTTAAATGAATTGAATGAAATTGTTTTGAAAACAAGTTCTAAATTAGAAAAAACGAGTATTGAGCAAAACATCAAAAAAGAAGTTATCGATAATTTTAGTGATAAATCTTTGGGTAATGCTTTAAATACTTTAAGCGGAGTATCTTCTTTAAATACAGGAAATAGTATTGTAAAACCAATGATACATGGTTTGCATAGTAGTAGACTTTTAATCATTAACAACAATGTTCGTCAATTCGACCAAGATTGGGGAGCAGAACATGCACCTAATATAGACATAAATGCTAGTAATAACATTCATGTTATTAAAGGAGCAAACACTTTAATGTATGGAAGTGATGCTATTGGAGGTTTAATATTAATAAAACCTAAAAAATATGTTGTAAAAGATTCCCTTTTTGGGAGTGCTTTGCAGACCTTTAATAGCAATGGTTTGGGTGGTACTATAAATGCAGATATTGTAAAAACCTATAAATCTGGTTATTATTCAAAAATTCAAACAAGTTACAAACAGTTTGGAGATTTTAATACTGCAGATTACAACCTTTCTAACTCTGGCATTAAAAATGTAAATGCTTCTTTTAGATTTGGTTATAATAGTTTTGAAAAAGGTTTTGATGCTTATTATAGTTTTGTTAGCAATAATATTGGTATTATTAGAGCTGCCCATGTAGGTAATGTAAATGATTTGGTTAGAGCAATTAATAGTAAAGAACCCTCATTTATTGATGATTTTTCTTACGCAATTGACAATCCTAAACAAAATGTCATACATCACTTAGCTAAAATTGAAGCCTATAAAAGATTTAAAGGTCTTGGTAAATTAACGTTACAATACGATTTTCAACTTAATAGAAGAAAAGAATTTGATAGAAGAAGGTCTAGTTTTGTAGATGACCCTGCAGCTGATTTTAGGCTATTTACAACCTCTTTTCAGCCTAATTTAAAAATAGATGCTGTTGATAATTTAGAAGTAAATACAGGTTTTCTAATCCGTTATCAACAAAATAGTAATCCTACAGATCCAGAAGTAACAGGTGTTAGAATTCCTCTAATTCCAGATTATGATAAATACGAATCGGGTTTTTATGCTATTGCAAATTATCATTTAAATACAACTACAGAAATTAGTGGAGGTATTAGATATGATTTTTCAAGAATTGAAGCTGAAAAAGAATACAAAGTATTTGATTGGGAAGAAAATAATTATGATAAATTATTTCCAGAATTCACTTCTGGTGTTATCAATAATTTTCAAATAGAAACAAACCCAAAATTCAACTTTCATAATATCTCTGCCAGTTTAGGATTGACAAAAAGTTTGGATAATGATTTGCATCTTATTTTTAATTATGGTTTGGCTTCAAGAATGCCAAACGCTTCAGAGTTATTTAGTAATGGATTACACCATAGTGCAGCAAGAATAGAAACAGGAAGTTTAACCTTACAAAAAGAAGTAGCAAACAAATTTATAGCTTCTTTAGAAAGAAGTAATGAAAACTTTGGCTTTTCTATGAGTGCATATTACAATTACATGAATGATTTTATTCAGTTAAAACCAGCAGGAGAAGCTTTAACAACCATTAGAGGTGCTTTTATTGAGTGGCAATATCACCAAGTAAATGCACAAATATTTGGTTTGGATTTAGATATCAATAAAAAACTATCTAAGCTATTTAATTATAAAGGAAATATTAGTCTTTTACAAGGTGATAATTTAACTGAAAACAGACCATTAATACTAATGCCATCAACTAATTTTTCTAATACGTTGGCATATAAAAACCAAAGTTTGAATCAGCTTTCTATAAGTTTTACACAAAATACAGTGCTAAGACAAAATAGGTTTCCTGATGATAACTTTTTTACATTTAACCCAATTTCTCAAGAAGATGTTTATGTAGATATAAGTTCACCTACAAGAACATTTACACTTTTTAATTTTAATAGTGCAGCCAATTTTAAGTTGTCTAAAAAAACAAACTTAAATATTGCCTTTAATATAGAAAATGTATTTAATGTTTCTTATAGAAATTACTTAAATAGACTGCGTTATTTTGCAGATGAATTGGGAAGAAACTTTAATTTAAAATTTAAAATCAATTATTAAAATAAATTTAAAAACAATTACAATGAAAACAATTAACACACAAAAAACAATCAAATTAGTAGCAATTATATTTATATCAGCTTTAAGCTTTACTGCTTGTTCTGATGATCATGACCATGATGATCACGATGATCATGAACATGAAGATGAAATTACACAAGTAGTTTATACACTTACCAACACTTCTGATGCTAAAGACACTGTAACATTTACTTTTACGGATGAAGATGGTGAAGGTGGTGCAGAAGGAACTCCTAATGTTGTAGGATCTTTAAAAGCAAATACTTCTTACACAGGTGTTTTAAAATTAAAAAACCTTGAAGATAATGAAGATGTAAGTGCAGAAATTATAGAAATGGATGCAGAAGATCATGAGGTATTTTACACAACAGACATAGCTGGTTTGGTATTTACTACTACAGATGAAGACGCAAATGGACATGCTCTAGGATTTGAAAACACAGCAACAACAGCAAATGCAGGTTCTGGTTCTTTAACAATCTCTGTAATTCATGAAGCTAAAAAGCCAAATGATGGTACAATTACAGATGCTTTATCTGGTGCTGGCACAACAGATACTGAAGTTAGCTTTAAAAATATTTCTGTTAGTGGTGCAGCTGTTCTAGAAGCTGTAAAAACTCTAAAATAAAAGATTTGCTCTTTTATTTTAAATAAATACTGTAAAAAGCGTTACTTAATTGTAACGCTTTTTTTATTTAAAAATTAAACAACTTTACAGTTGAAAAAATTATTTCTAAATTGGTTTATAGTTTTAACGTTAAACTAGTTTAAGTTTTTAACTTCTAATTATTATCCTATTTTTAGTTAAAGGATGGGTACATTTTTTCTTTCTATTTTTTTTTGGATTTTTTGTAATAATTTTTCTTTTGATAAGATAGCTTTTTACTAATACACATGCTCAGTGCTTTTTAGCCTGCTTAAAACAACCAATGCAGCTACAAAAAATAAGGCTAAAGAAAGTACACTCCATTGCATAGAATCTGTTAAATAGATTAAAAAACCAAACACAAAGGTCCCTATAACAATCGCTATTTTTTCTGTAACATCGTAAAAACTAAAATAAGTGGCGTTGTCTTCTGTTTTTGGTAATAATTTAGAATAGGTAGAACGTGTTAAAGATTGTATAGCTCCCAAAACCAAGCCTAAAAAACCACCCAAAGCATAAAAGTAATTTTGCACGTTTGCCAACTCTTTTTGTAACATAAAGGCAGAAAAACATACTAAAATCCAGATGAAAAGTGTCATTTTTATTGCTTTAAAATTACCATATTTTTTAGAAATATTAGAAAACAAATACGCCCCTAAAATTGCTACAAACTGAATTAACAAAACAGTTACAATTAAATTAGTAGTACCCAAACCTAACTCTGAAGATCCAAAAATAGTTGCTAATAAAATAATAGTTTGCACACCAACACTCAGTAAAAAGAAAGCTATTAAAAAGTTTCTTAATGTTGGATAATTTTTTAGCTCAATCCATACTTTTTTCAATTCTTTAAAACCTTTCCATATAAAATCTTTTTCTGGTTTTCTGTTGAATACGTTATTTGGTAGTTTTTTAAAGGTAATTTGTGCAAAACCAATCCACCATAAACCTACCATTACAAAAGAAATTCGCATTGCTTTTAATGATGCTAAGTTTTTAGCTGTTTCTGTAGCTTGTGCAATTTCGGCTTCGTTACCACTTGCTAAAATCGTTTCAGAAATACTTAAATCGAAACCAAAAGTATTGGGAGCTAAAATCATCCCTAAGCAAAATAAAAGTAGTATTATAGAACCTATATAACCATGTATAAAACCTTTAGCACTTGCAGCATCTTGTTGTTCTGGATGTGCAACTTCTGGCAAATAAGAATTGTAAAAAACAATACTAGACCAAAAACCAATACTTGCTAAAATGGTACAAATAATACCAATCCAAGCAGTGTTTATATCTTTAAAAAAATACATACTTATTACAGACAAACCTCCTAACCAACAAAAAAACTTCATAAATTTTAATTTGTTGCCTGTGTAATCTGCTATGGCAGATAAAATTGGCGACATAAATGCCACAATTAAAAAAGAAAAAGAGAGTGCATAACTATATAATGTATCTGGATAATCCCATTTCATCCCTAAAAAAACAACCGTTTTACCCTCTGTAATTGCACTGTAAAATAATGGAAAAACAGCGGTACTTATCACCAAAGAATAAACTGAATTAGCCCAGTCATAAAAAGCCCAAGCATTTATTAATTTTTTATCTCCTATTTTTAGCATAAATTCAGTTTTATAATAACCCTCCAAAATTTATTTTGGAACGACCACAATATAGTAAATCTATTTCTTTTCTATTAAAGAATAAAAAATCTGGAATGTGGATTACTTGTTTGATAATTTTAAAAATGGCGAAACCTAAATTGGTTCTATAAAAATTACATATTATAATTATTTTTGAACTATTTAAAACCTATTTAAGCACTGTATCGTATATATTGTAACTAAAAACTATTTTATGATGACAAAATATATTTACCTTTTCTTAATAGTTAGCTCTAACAGTTTGTTTGGGTGTACTGAAAATAATATTGATGATTCTATATCTCTTGAACCCAAAATTGAGAATAACAATGCTAAAGATTCTATAAAACCTAATCAACAAAAAAAATATAAAATGTTAGCTTTAGGAGATAGTTACACTATAGGACAAGGAGTTTGTACTACTTGTAGTTTTCCTGAACAACTAAAATCTAAAACAGAAACAGAGATAAAAAATAGCAGTATCAACTTAAAAATAATTGCAAAAACAGGTTGGACAACCACTAACTTGATGAATAATATTCCTAAAAACTTATCTACTGATTATGATTTTGTAACGCTATTAATTGGTGTAAATAATCAATATCAAAGAGTAAATTTTGATGTTTATAAAAAAGAATTTCCAGAACTGGTAAACAAAGCTATTAAAGCTGTAAAAGGAGATAAAACAAAGTTAGTTGTTATTTCAATTCCAGATTATGCTTATACACCTTTTGGCAATGGTAACATAAAAATTAGTGAAGAACTAAAAATATATAATTCTTTTGCCAAAGAATATTGTAAAAGTAACTCAATTCAATTTTTAAATATTACTGACATCACTGAAAATGGTTTAAACCAGCCAGAATTGGTTGCAAATGACAATTTGCATCCATCAAAAATAGCTTATAAAAAATTTGTAGAAAGATTATTTCCTTTGTTTTTATAAATGGTTATTGATAAAAAATAAACAAATAGCAAAAAAAATCATTAACCCTAAAACAGAGTTAATGATTGTTAATATTTTTAGTTTTATTAAATTAACTAAATGTTATTTTCCTGCATTATATTGTGCTGCAAACTTTTTAGCAGTAGGTAAATAATTTCTTAAATCTGCTATTCTAGAGGCATTAGAAGGGTGTGTACTTAACATTTCTGGCTGAGAACTTCCTCCTCCAGCTCTTTGGCTCATTCTTACCCAAACTTCAGCTGCTTCTCTTCCATCATAACCTGCCATAATCATAAAAACTAAACCTAATCTATCTGCTTCTTGTTCGTGAACTCTACTAAACTTTAACATTCCTAAGCCAGAGCCAATTCCAAATGCAGTATTCCATAATTGTTGTGTTCTAGGGTCTTTATTTGATGTACCTAAAGCAACAGCTAAACCACCAATTTGTTGCATTTGTCCTTGAGACATTCTTTCTTGTCCGTGTTTTGCAAAAGCATGTGCAACTTCATGCCCCATTACTGCTGCAACGCCATTTTCATTGGCACAAATTGGCATAATACCAGTATAAAAAACAACTTTTCCTCCTGGCATACACCAAGCATTTACAGTTTCGTCATCAATTAAATTAAATTCCCATTTATAAGAATTTGCTTCTGCACTCATATTATTGGCACGCATAAAACGATCTACAGCTGCAGAAATATTTTTACCAACACTTTTAATTTGGTTACTCATTGTTGCATTTGTAGAAACTTTATTTTCTTGTAAAAAACTACTGTATTGAGCAAAACTAGCTGGTAATACCTGTGCATCACTTACAAAATTTACACGTTTTCTACCTGTAATTGGTACAGTACTACATTCTACAAAAAGGAAAACTGTTAAAACTAAAAAAACTATTTTTTTCATCTATTTCTATTTTATGTTAACATTTATTAGACACAAAAACTTATAAATTGTCACTATTTAACAATTTTTATGATTTTATAAAATTACATAATCTAGCTTTATCAAAAAAATATATTTATTTTTAACTTTCATTTTGTAATTTTTCTATCAAAAAATCGTCAAAAATATAAACATCTTAAATTTATGAAAAATATTTTATCTATACTATCTCTTCTTTTTTTGATTAGCTGTTCTAGCAATGCACAAGTAGCATCCAAAGAAAAAAAAATAAATAAAATTACAAAAACAAATGCTGAATGGAAACAACAATTAACATCAATTCAGTATTATATTTTAAGAGAAGCAGGAACAGAAAGACCCTTTACAAGTGATTTAAACTCAAATAAAAAGAAAGGAACTTACGTTTGTGCTGCCTGCAAAACACCACTTTACAAATCTGAACATAAATTTGATTCAGGTACTGGTTGGCCTTCTTTTGATAGGGCTGTTAAAGAAAATGTTGCATTAGATGTAGATTATAAAATTGGGTATGCAAGAACAGAATTAAAATGCAATATTTGTGATGGTCATTTAGGACATTCTTTTAATGATGGTCCAACAAAAACAACAGGTAAAAGACATTGCATTAATGGTGCTGCTTTACTTTTTATTGCTAAAGAATAAAGAGAAACTTTAACCTATATTATAAAATTCTGTAAACTTTTTGTTTTTTTGAATAAAAATAAAATCTATTTAAAAAAGTATTCTTAATCAGTTTACAAATCGTCTCTAATACTTATATTTGTCTTTCCTAAAAAAAGACAAATTATGTTTAATAATTTAAGCGATAAATTAGATAAAGCCTTACATACTTTAAAAGGGCATGGTAAAATTACTGAAGTAAATGTTGCAGAAACATTAAAAGAAGTTAGAAGAGCATTATTAGATGCAGATGTTAACTTTAAAATTGCCAAAGAATTTACCAAAAGAGTGCAAACCAAAGCAATAGGACAAAACGTTTTAACAACGTTAAATCCAGGGCAATTGATGGTAAAGTTAGTTAAAGATGAACTAACGGACTTAATGGGAGGAGAAACTGTAGGAGTTAATTTAGGTGGTTCACCAACCGTTATTTTAATGTCTGGTTTACAAGGTTCTGGTAAAACTACTTTTTCAGGAAAATTAGCAAACTATTTAAAAGATAAAAAATCTAAACAAGTTTTATTAGTTGGGTGTGATGTTTACAGACCTGCAGCAATTAATCAATTACAAGTTGTTGGAGAACAAATTGGTGTTGAAGTTTATGCAGAAGTTGGCAACAACAATCCTGTAGAAATTTCTCAGAATGCCATCAAACATGCAAAAGCAACTGGTAAAAATGTAGTGATTATTGATACTGCTGGTCGTTTGGCTGTTGATGAAGAAATGATGACTGAAATTTCTAACATTCACAAAGCAATTACACCACAAGAAACCTTGTTTGTAGTAGATTCTATGACAGGACAAGATGCTGTAAATACAGCAAAAGCCTTTAATGATATCTTAAATTTTGATGGAGTTATTCTTACAAAATTAGATGGAGATACAAGAGGTGGTGCTGCACTTTCTATTAAATCTGTTGTTGACAAACCAATTAAATTTATTGGTACTGGAGAAAAAATGGATGCTATTGATGTTTTTCATCCAGATAGAATGGCAGATCGTATTTTAGGAATGGGAGATGTTGTTTCTTTGGTAGAAAGAGCTCAAGATCAATATGATGAAGAAGAAGCCAGAAAATTACAGAAAAAAATTGCTAAAAATCAGTTTGGTTTTGATGACTTTTTAAGTCAGATTCAACAAATAAAAAAGATGGGTAGCATGAAAGATTTGGTAGGTATGATTCCTGGTGCTGGTAAAGCTATGAAAGATGTAGATATTGATGATGATGCTTTTAAAGGCATAGAAGCAATTATACATTCTATGACCCCAACAGAAAGAAGCACACCAACAACTATTAATGCAAGTAGAAAAAAAAGAATAGCAAAAGGATCTGGAACATCAATACAAGAAGTAAATCAGCTTATGAAACAGTTTAACCAAATGAGTAAAATGATGAAGATGATGCAAGGTGGAGGTGGCAAAAAGATGATGCAAATGATGAAAGGAATGAAGTAAAGTATGAGTCTAAGTTAGCAGTTAGCAGTTAGCAGTTAGCAGTTAGCAGTTAGCAAAAATGAAAAACTTTGAAACTTAAAGTAAATATTTAAAAAAGCATAAAATTTCTAGTACAAAATACTTTTATTGAAATTTAAAACATACTTAAATTATGATTTTATTAGACGGGAAAAAAACATCAGCAGATATTAAAGAAGAAATTGCTTTAGAAGTAAGAGAAATAAAAGACAAAGGTCTTGCTACACCTCATTTAGCAGCAATCATAGTTGGTAGTAATGGTGCAAGTATTACTTATGTTAATGCAAAAGTAAAAGCCTGTGAACGTGTTGGTTTTGAATCTTCGTTAATAAGATTACCAGAAGAAACTACAGAAGAAGAATTATTGAATGAAATAGCAATCTTAAATGTTGATAAAGATATTGATGGTTTTATTGTTCAATTACCTTTACCAAAACATATTGATGAACAAAAGATATTAATGGCTGTAGACCCTGATAAAGATGTTGATGGATTTCATCCAACGAATGTTGGAAAAATGGCGTTAAACCTACCAACTTTTATTTCTGCAACTCCTTTTGGTATTTTAGAATTATTAGAAAGATACCAAGTAGAAACTTCTGGTAAACATGTTGTTGTTTTAGGTAGAAGTCATATTGTAGGTAGCCCAATGAGTATTTTGTTATCTCAAAAAAGAAAGGTTGGTAACGCAACTGTTACCATGTGCCATAGTAGAACTAAAAACTTAAAAGAAATTACTTTACAAGCAGATATTGTTATTGCTGCCATTGGTATACCTGAGTTTTTAAAAGCAGACATGGTTAAAGAAAATGTTACTGTAATTGATGTTGGTATTACGCGTTTAGCGGATCCAAGTAAAAAAAGTGGATTTAGATTAGTAGGTGATGTTGCTTTTGATGAAGTTGCTGCAAAATCTGAATTTATAACACCTGTTCCTGGAGGCGTTGGACCAATGACCATTGCAATGTTACTAAAAAACACCTTATTAGCTTGCCAAAGAAATAACTAAAAGATGGATGCAAAAACAACCACAAATTATATAAGTGAATACTTACAAATATTTGTTGGTATTGTTTTAACCAGTTTAGGTTTAAAAGCTTTTTTATTACCTAATGGTTTTTTAGATGGTGGTGTTACAGGTATTGCTATCTTGGTAAGAACGCAAATAGATGTAAACATGTCTTATTTGTTGGTTATTTTTAGTATTCCTTTTTTAATTTTGGGCTATTTTACGGTTTCTAAACAGATTGTAATCAAATCGATTATTAGCATTATAGGAGTTGCCATTTTTATACATTTCGAAAATTTTCAAACCATTACTAGTGATAAATTATTGATCTCTATTTTTGGTGGGTTGTTAGTAGGTTCAGGCATTGGAATCGCTATTAGAAATGGTTCTGTTTTAGATGGCTCAGAAATTTTAGGTATTTATTTAAACGATAAATTTGGCATTAGTATTGGTAAAATTGTACTTTTTTTTAATATTATTTTATTTGGTATAACTGCATTTGTTGTTTCTGTAGAGGTGGCCCTCTACTCTATTTTAACTTATATTATTGCTGCAAAAGTTACAGATACTGTGATAGAAGGTTTTGAGGATTTTATTGGAGTTACCATTGTCTCTAAAAACCATAATGCTATCAAAACCGCTATTTTAGAGGAATTAGGTGTAGGCTTAACCATTTATAAAGGTGCATCTGGATTTGGAAATAAAGGAAAAGTAGAAGATTTTGATATTATACACTCTATTGTAAACAGAATAGATATTAAAAAAATGTACAAAATTGTTCAAGAAATAGATACAGAGGCCTTTATTGTTGAGTTTGATGTAAATAACGTTAAAGGTGGTGTTTTAAGACATTATATTGATAAAAAGAAAAATAAAAAATTATCTAATAACTCAGTAAATACTAGTAAAAAATAAATATTCTTTTCTTACGAATCGGCCTACTTAAAATTATTCATCTTCTCTATTTACTAAATCCATAGAAAAAGCAGGCAAACAAATAGCAATATATTCACAAGTCTCTTCAAATGGATTTGAATATTGCACTCTTGTATTTTTTTCTATTTTAATAGATTGACCAGCTTCTAAAACGATAATCTCTTCTTCTATGATAAATTGTTTTTTTCCTCTTATAATGTAAGTGTACTCGTCAAATTCTGGAGTTTGAAAAGGCTCTTTCCAGTTTGGAGGAGCAACCATATGTGCTAAACTTAATTGAGAATTACCATCTGTTGCATTTCCAAAATGTTCTTCTATTAATTTACCATCTGTTGTTGGAACTACAAATGGCGATTTTTGAATCGTATATTTTTTTTTCATAAATGATTGGTTTTGCGTAAGCGATTGAAATGGCATCCTTTTTATGCAAAAAACACTTAAATTATTTCTGCATAAAAAGATATAATTGAAAGCGTGGTCACGCATTTTTATGCGTGATACGCCCAAAAAAGACTTTAATTAAACCAAACAATAAACGTTTTCATCTTTGCTAAATCTGGAATTTGCTCTATGGTTACTTTCTGAGTATTGAATTCTTTTAAACCTAATTCTTCATTATCAATAGTAATTGTGGTATTTAAATTATCTAAAAACAAGGTTGCAGAAGAAAAAGTACGTTCTATTTTATTGATATTATTATTTGCATTGATATCTATAAAATTAGAATTGATGTTGATACCAGATTCCGTTTTAAAACGTGCATCATGAATTTCGATACTTTTTATTGTTGATGTAGAGTCTAATTGTTCTTTTGGCAAAATGGTTAACAAAAGCTTCCCTCCTTTTTCAAAAATATAATATTCATCATCTTCTTGAAAATAATTATCTCCTTGTGCTCCTTCGCTTAAATTTTTAACGATAGAATCGTTTTTAAAAATATCACTTAATTCTTGTATGGTAGTTTTGGTAGTAACATTACCAACCACACCTTTTTCTATTTTAAACTTACTATTGCCACTGCAACTAATTATAAATGCTGAAAATACGATTGCAATTATTGGTACAAGATTTTTTTTAATCATTATATAGGTTTTAATATCTGTTTAAACGTGTTTTATTTCAATTTTTTACTTTAATACTTTTTTTAATATACCAAATGCTGCTCTAATAAAAGTAGCACTGGTTAATACTTTTACAATAGGATTTTGTGCTGTACTTCGCCTTCTTGAACTACTTCTTGACGCTCTTTCTTCTCGTTGTCTTTCCTTCTCTTTTTCTTTAGCTAATTTTTCTTTTTCCTTTTGATCTGCTTCAGCTTGTATTGCTTTTTCTTCTGCCTTATTAATTCCTGCAATCTTAGCATTTAATAATTCGTACGCACTTTCTCTGTCTAAATTTTCGTTATATTTATAGAAAAGACGCGAATTGTTAATAACATTTTTCAGCTCTTTATCAGTCAAAACATCCATTCTACTCATTGGAGCTCTTAACATGGTTCTTGCCAATGGAGTTGGAATTCCTTTTTCATTTAAAACCGATACAAATGCTTCTCCAATACCTAATTGTGTTAGCACATCTTTGGTTTCATAATATACAGAATCTGGATAATTTTCTGCCGCTAACTTAATTGCTTTTCTATCTTTTGCAGTAAATGCTCTTAATGCATGTTGAATTTTTAAACCCAATTGTGCTAAAATATCTTCTGGCACATCTTTAGGGTTTTGCGTAACAAAATAAAGACCAATACCTTTAGAACGAATTAATTTTACAATACTTTCTATCTGATTTAATAAGGCTTTAGAAGCTTCTTCAAACACCAAATGAGCTTCATCAATAAAAATGATTAACTCTGGTTTATCTGCATCTCCTTGTTCTGGAAACGTTTCATAAACTTCAGCTAATAATTGCAACATAAAGGTAGAAAACAACTTTGGTTTGTCTTGTATATCTGTTAAACGTAATACAGAAATAATTCCTTTTCCATCTTCATCTACTCTTGTTAAATCTTCTACTTCAAAAGATTTCTCGCCAAAGAATAAATCGCCTCCTTGTTGTTCTATTTCTACAATTTTACGTAAAATTGCTCCTGTAGAGGAAGATGAAATACGCCCATATTCTGCTTGTATTTCTTCTTTACCTTCATTGGTAACATATTGTAAAACCTTTTTAAAGTCTTTAATATCTAAAAGTGCGAATTTATTGTCATCACAATATTTAAAAATGATGGCTACAATACCACTTTGAGTTTCTGTTAAATCTAAAATTCTTGATAATAAAACAGGTCCAAATTCAGATACTGTTGCACGCATTCTTGTGCCATCTTGTTCAGAAATGGTCAACACTTCTATTGGAAATTTCTGTGCTGTAAAAGGAAAACCAATTTTTGCATGACGTTCATCAATCTTTGCATGTCCTGGACTTGGTTGTGCCAAACCAGACAAATCTCCTTTAATGTCCATTAACAAAACAGGAATTCCTTTATCTGATAGCGTTTCTGCTAATACTTGTAAAGTTTTAGTTTTTCCTGTTCCTGTTGCTCCTGCAATTAAACCATGTCTATTTAATGTTTTTAAAGGAACTTTTACAATGGCATCTGTAATGGTTTCTTCGCCCAACATTGCAGCTCCCAAAGCCACATAATCTCCTTTGGTTTTATAACCATCATTAATGTATTCAAAAAATTCTTCTTGCTGACTCATCTTGTAAAATTTCGATAAAAATAATCAAAGTTTAAGAGTTAAGAAATTATTTGAAGATTTTGTTGAAAATAGTTTTTGTTGGAAGTTGATATTCAAATTCTGAATGAAAAACATCGGCGTAAAAAAAGCCACGAATTCACGAATTATATTAAGCTCAAAATTGAGACGTTCTTATAATTAGTGAACTAATAGCTCATAAACTTAAAAGTATAATTCTTATCCTTTGGGAAAATACTGTGGAATCAATCCTTTTAACTTCTCTAAAGTTTCATCAACAGTTAAATCACTCATTCCTCCAGAAGCATTTGCATGTCCTCCTCCATTAAAATGTTCTTTTGCCAAAACGTTTACAGGGTTTTCTACTCCTTTAGATCGGAAAGAAATTTTCATAATTCCGTCTCTTTCTGTAAACACAATAGCAGCTTTCATTCCTTTTATTGATAAAACAGTATTTGCCAAACTATCTGTATCACCTTTTTTGTAATTGTATTCAGCTAACTCTTCTTTGGATAAGGAAATAATCCCTACATTATTTTCATACAAAATTTCTAATTTTTTACTCATGGCATATCCTTGCAAACGCAAACGAGTTTCTGTATTATTATCACTTAATTTTTCATGAATTAGATGATGTTCCACTCCTGCCTCTAAAAGTTTTGCTAAAACCTCGTGTGTTCTTGGTTTTACATAACTGAATCTGAAACTGCCTGTATCTGTTAAAATACCTAAGTATAAAGGAGTTCCTATTTTCTCATCTAACAGCTCTAAATTGTCAGATTGCTCTATTAAATCTACAATTAATTGTGATGTTGAAGATGCTGTAGTTTCTGAAAGGGTAATTGTTGGAAATTCTTCAGGATTTAAATGATGATCGATCATTATTTTTTTACAAGTTGCCGCTTCTAACAAGGTTTGCATTTCTGGTCCTACTCTATTGGTTGCATTGTAATCTAAACAGAAAATTAAATCTGCTTGTTGCATTTGTGCAGTTACTTCCTCAGGATTTTCATCCATTAAAATAATGGAAGTAGTATCTAACCAATCTAAAAAATCGGGTGCTTTATCTGGATGACAAACCACTGCTTTTTTCCCTAATTTTTCTATAAAATGTAATAAACCTAAAGAAGAACCAATAGAATCTCCATCTGCAGATTTGTGTGCTGTAATAACGATATTTGAAGCAGCTTGTATTGCTGCTTCTATTTGTTTGTAAATATTCATGTATGGTGTTTTGTATAATTACTATAAACTATAACAACTGAATCTTCTTTTTAAGAATGCGAAGGTAGGTTTAATATTGAAGTAACAAAGAAAGTTTTTAAAAATTCAAGTAAAAATCATCGATAATTCACGAATTTTTAACCCTAAAATTTCGCCGGAAATTTGATCACTAAACTTTATCTATCATTAGTTAAAAAAATGCAAGAAACATTCTTTTCGCAATTTACTCTGATAACTCTACTATTTTTTCCCAAACACTATTATTAACTGAAATGCCCTCTTTAAGGTTTTTCGTTTTAGTTTTAGAACTTTGTTCTCCAGGATAATACGTTTTATCTCCAGGATTCATCGGTTCTACATCATGAGTATAATCAATTATTTCGTTGATGAGTTTTTCTTGCAGCTCTTTATCATTAAAAACTTCTGGATAAATACAAAGAAATACCTGAGAAACACCTGTTTCATATTCATTTAAACCTACTCTGTAAGTAGAATCTCCAGCAGATAATAAAGTTGCCAACATGTCTAAAATTATTGAAAGAGCAGATCCTTTCCAATACCCAATAGGTAAACCACGTTCTTTTAATAAAATTTCTTCTGGATCATTAGAAAGTTGGTCATTGCTGTCCCAACCACCAACAAAAGGTAACTTTTCTCCTCGAAGTTTGTAATTGTTTATTTTTCCAAATGCAAATTGTGAAATCGACATATCTAACACAACATGCCCTTCTTTTCTTGGTATTGAAACAACAAACGGATTATTACCAATTCTACTATATTTTCCTCCCCAAGCAGGCATATTAGGTTGTGTATTTGTAAAAATAATTGAAATGCAATCTGCATCTGCTATTTGCCTTCCATACGTTCCACCTCTCATCCAATGATTGGTATTGCGTAAAGCTACCATTCCCATTCCATTTAATTTAGCCAATTCTACAGCTCTATTGGCACATTTTGAAGCATTAACAACACCTGAACCAAAATGACCATCCCACCTTTCTATACTTCCAAAACTTTCTACTTTTTCAGCTTCTGCATCTATTTTAATGATACCTTTTTTAACATATTCAATAAAAAGTGGCACTCTATTAATTCCATGAGAATGTACACCTAACAATGTACTTTCAGTATGCACATTCGCCATTAACTGAGCTTTTTCTTTACTAAACTTGTATTTTAAAAATAGTTTATAAAGTATATCCTGCATTTTTTTGGGTGTAATTTTCTGGGTGTTTTTAGTCATTTTATAATGGTTTTGAAGCTTTAGGCAAATTAAAAAGGTCTATCTTTAGTTTATTGATTAATTACAAATTTGGAGTTTTTATTTTAAAGAAACAAACTGTAGTCATTAATTGCATTTTTAAATATTGCTTCAACTTTTTTTATTGATATTTACTTTTATTGATTTAAAAAATTTTAATCAAAAAAATAAGTAATAACCTTTACTTCAATATTTTTTCATTGCCAAAACCAAACCTGATTTTTTAATATATAATGATTGTTTAATTCATAAAATAATGTACTTTTGTAGCATATATTAACGAAAGGGGCTTTTGCCGACGATTTAGAGTTAATAGTTAAGTTAGTTATTCAGTGAAAACAGAAAACAACATATCTCTTATCTCCTTTGTTTTAGTAGCAAATACTAAAACAGTTGTTCTGCGTTTTCCTAAAACTCGTCCCTAAAAGGGGCTATTCATTTTAAGAAAGTAATTCACTTTCGCTTTTCGTTTTTATATAAAATACATGTTGTTAATTTCTATTTTAAAATAGAAACCATCAACTATTAATCAATTTAAAATTAAAGCTTTTTTAAAGTTTTATGGATAATAAATAATGAATACCAAATTAAACACCAATTTTTTAAGTGTTATAAATAAGGCAGAAAACTATTGCGAAGAAGAAGGAATAGATATTGAACTTGTTTTTAAACTTTCAGAAAATAAATTAGAAATTATTTCTGAAAGATCTAAAGAGCTTCCTACACTCTATTTTGTTAGTGTAGAATTGCTTCGTAAAAGAATTAAAAACGGTTGTTTTATATTGATTAGAGATGGTGAAATATTAGGTCATATTTTTGCACACGAACATTTGGTAAAAGGACATTCTGTTTTTGAAAGAGCTTGTTTATGGGTAAATAGAGATTTTAGAAACTATAATTTGGGTTTGTTATTAATGAGTAGAATGACAGAGTTGTTTACAGAAAGTTTTTTAATTTCGATTGCACAAACTCCTAAAGTGCATCATTATAATCAAATGTTAGGAATGACACATGTTACACTAGCTCAAATGTCTAAAGTATTAGTAGAAGAGTTAGAAAAATTAGGGAAATTAAGAGACGAAATACACTATAAGTATTTTGTAAACGCAACTTTTGAAGCAGAAATAAGACAATTAAAATAAATAATTTGTATAAATAAAATAAATGAAAAAATTAGTAATAGCATATAGTGGAGGCCTAGATACCTCTTATTGTGCAGTAAGTTTATCAAAAGAGTATGATGTACATGCTGTAAGTGTAAATACAGGTGGTTTTACATCAGAAGAAATAAGGAATATTGAAAGTAACGCCTATAAAATGGGGGTTTCTACCTATAAAAATATTGATGCTGTTTCTATTTTTTATAATAAAGTGGTAAAGTATTTAATATTTGGTAATGTTTTAAAGAACGCTACTTATCCTTTATCTGTAAGTGCAGAAAGAATTATACAAGCCATCGAAATAATAGAATACGCTAAAAGTATTGATGCAGAATATATTGCTCATGGTAGTACTGGTGCAGGAAATGATCAAGTTCGTTTTGATATGATTTTTCAAACATTAGCACCTAATATTAAAATTATTACGCCAATTAGAGATCAAAAATTAGCGAGACAAGAAGAAATAGATTATTTAAAGTCTGAAGGAATTGACATGAATTGGGAGAAATCTAAATATTCTGTCAATAAAGGACTTTGGGGAACAAGTGTTGGAGGTGTAGAAACGTTAAAATCTGAATTGCCTTTGCCAAGTGAAGCCTATCCTTCTCAATTAGAAAAAGAAGGAGAAGAAAAAGTAACACTAACCTTTAAAAAAGGGGAATTTATTGCTTTAAACGGACAAGAAAATGCTCCTGAAATTAATATTGAAAAGCTAAATGATATTGCTTCTAAGTATGCAATTGGTAGAGATATTCATGTAGGTGATACTATTGTTGGTACAAAAGGAAGAGTTGGTTTTGAAGCTGCTGCTGCTTTAATTACAGTAAAAGCACATCATTTGTTAGAAAAGCACAACCTAACTAAATGGCAGTTACAACACAAAGAGTATTTGTCTAGTTTTTACGGAATGCATTTGCATGAAGGTCAATATTTAGATCCTGTAATGAGAGATACTGAAGCTTTTTTACAAAGTTCGCAAGAAAAAGTAACTGGTAATGTTGTAGTTAGTTTAAAACCGTATCATTTTTCTTTAGATGGTATCATTTCTGACCACGATTTAATGTCAAGTGCTTTCAGTACGTATGGAGAAGAAAATAAAGCTTGGACTGCTGATGATGCAAAAGGATTTATTAAGATTATTGGAAATCAGAACAAAATTTACAGACAAGTAAATTCATAGTATTAGAAATAGGGTTTAATCGTGTAATTGTTTAATTGTGTAACTCACACTTACACAATTAAACAATTAAACATTTACACTTTTTAAAAGATGAAAAAATTAGAAGTAGGAATTATTGGAGGTGCAGGTTATACAGCTGGTGAGTTGATCAGATTGTTGTTAAATCACCCAAATACAAATATAAATTTTGTATTTAGTACTTCTAATGCTGGTAACAAATTATACAAAGTACACCAAGATTTAGTTGGAGACACAGACATTAGCTTTACAAGTGAAATTAATAATAAAGTTGATGTTTTATTTTTATGTTTAGGACATGGAAATTCTACTGCTTTTTTAGAGAAAAACAGCTTTTCTGATACTACTAAAATCATTGATTTAAGTAATGATTTTAGATTATTAGCAGATAAGAATTTTGAAGGAAAGGATTTTGTGTACGGTTTACCAGAATTAAATAAAGAAGCCATAAAAAAGGCTCAATACATTGCAAATCCTGGTTGTTTTGCTACAGCTATTCAATTAGCTGTTTTACCTTTAGCTGCTAATAGTTTATTAAAGGATGATATCCATATCAATGCTGTTACAGGTGCTACTGGTGCAGGAACATCTTTATCTGCAACGACACATTTTACGTGGAGAGATAATAATTTTTCTCATTACAAAGCATTTAATCATCAGCATTTAGGTGAGTACAACCAAAATATACTTCTATTACAAAATGATTTTAATGCAGAAGTAAATTTTATGCCCAATAGAGGTGATTTTTCTAGGGGGATTTTTGCTACAACCTACACAAAGTTTGATGGTACACTAGAGGAAGCTACCAAAATGTACAAAGCGTATTATAAAGATGCTGCATTTACATTTATTTCTGATCAAAGTATTTTTATGAAGCAAGTTGTAAACACCAACAAGTGTTTGATA
Source organism: uncultured Polaribacter sp. (assembly GCF_947497695.1). GTDB lineage: Bacteria > Bacteroidota > Bacteroidia > Flavobacteriales > Flavobacteriaceae > Polaribacter. Next base: position 357,606 of record NZ_CANMHM010000003.1, read on the forward strand.
CAATTAGAAAAACACGGTAACAAATTACTCATTACAAGTACTATAGATAATTTATTAAAGGGAGCTTCTGGAGCAGCGATTCAGAATTTAAATTTAATGTTTGGTTTTGAAGAAACGTTAGGTTTAAATTTAAAAGCAAATTATTTTTAAAAATAGTTTTTAGTTTTTAGTTGTTAGTTTTTAGTACCAGCAACCAAAAACAGAAAACCAAAAACCAATATTTATGAAAATAGCAATTATAGGAACAGGAAACTTAGGAAGTGCCATTGCAAAGGGGCTTATTAAAAATAAAGCTTTTACATCGTTGTATTTAAGTGATAAAAACACACACCAAGTTGATGTTTATAAAGACACTAAAAATGTTACGATTACTAATAATAATAGTTTGGCTATTGAGGCTGCAGAGGTTGTTATTTTTGCGTTACAACCTAAAATTATAGCAACTGTTATAGAGGAGTTATCTTCTATAATTACAGAAAATCATATTGTAATGTCTGTAGCTGCTGGTTTTGAAATTTCTGCAATTGAACGTATTGTTGGTACAAATAAATCTGTAATTAGAGTTATGCCAAATACCGCAATTTCTATTGGTAAATCGATGACGTGTTTGTCTGGAAATGCCAATGGTGAGGCAAAAATGGAAGTTGCTAAAACTATTTTTAACGAGTTAGGAACTACTTTAGAAATTCCTGAATCGCAAATGCAAGCTGCTACTGTAATTTGTTCTAGCGGTATTGCTTTTTGGATGCGTTTAGTGAGAGCAACAACTCAGGGTGCAATTCAATTAGGTTTTGAAGCAGAAGAAGCAGATAAAATTGCGTTGCAAACCTGTTTGGGTGCTGCTAGTTTATTGCAAGAAACAGACAATCATATAGAAGCAGAAATAGACCGAGTAACAACTCCTGGAGGTTGTACCATAGAAGGCTTAAATGCAATGGAAGCAAAAGGAATGAGTACTGCTTTGGTGCAGGGAATTACAGCGTCTTTCGAAAAATTAAATCAACTTAAAAAGAACTAAAATGCCATTATTTGATGTTTATCCACTTTATAATGTAACTCCTGTAAAAGCAAAAGGAGTGTATGTTTATGATGAAAATAAAACGGAATATTTAGATTTATATGGAGGTCATGCAGTTATTTCTATTGGACATGCACATCCAAAATACCTAGAAGCCATTACAAAACAGGTTGCTAAATTAGGTTTTTATTCTAATGCTATTCAGAATCCTTTACAGGTTAAATTAGCCAATAAATTAGAGGCTTTGTCTGGTTGTAAAGATTACCAATTATTTTTATGTAATTCTGGTGCAGAAGCAAATGAAAATGCTTTAAAATTGGCTTCTTTTAAAACGGGTAAATCTAGAGTTGTTGCTTTTAAAAATGGTTTTCACGGACGTACTTCTGCTGCTGTTGCTGCCACTGATAACAAAAATATTATTGCACCAATTAACGCACAACAAAAAGTAACTATTTTAGATTTAAATGATATTGATAGCGTTAAAACAGAACTAGAAAAAGGAGATGTTTGTGCTATTATTGTTGAATTTATTCAAGGTGTTGGAGGTTTAGACCAAGCAACTGCTAACTTTTTTGAACAAGTAGATGTATTGTGTAAAGCAAATAATACGATGTTTATTGCTGATGAAGTACAATCTGGTTATGGAAGATCTGGTAAGTTTTTTGCCTATCAGCATTATAACCTAACACCAGATATTATTTCTATTGCCAAAGGAATGGGAAATGGGTTTCCTATTGGAGGTATTATGGTACATCCAGATATTAAGCCAAAATATGGAATGTTAGGAACTACATTTGGTGGAAATCACTTGGCTTGTGCTGCTGGTTTAGCTGTTTTAGAGACTATTGAAGAAGAAAACTTAATGGACAATGTGATTACAATGTCTGAATATTTTATAAAAATAGCAAAAACAATTCCGCAAGTAAAAGCAATTAAAGGAAGAGGTTTAATGTTAGGGTTAGAATTCGATTTTGAAGTAAGTGAATTAAGAAAGAAATTAATTTACGACTATCAAATATTTACTGGTGGTGCTTCAAATAAAAAAGTACTAAGAATTTTACCTCCATTAACTGTAAAAAAAGAGCATATCAATCAGTTTTTTGAAGCTTTGGTTGATGCTTTAGAAGAATAGAATAATTAAACGCAAAGACACAAAGTTTATTCGCAAAAGTTTTCTAAGTTGATACTGAAACTTTAACGCTACTGAAAACTGAGACTGAGACTGAATACTTGAATACTGAAAAGATGAATACACTATTATCCATAGAAACTAGAAATGCTGTTTTATTAACAATGGCAACACTTTTAGATGAAGAAAGAGAAGCTATCATAGCTATCAATAAAAAAGATTTAGAAGCATATAAAGGCGATGATATTTCTATGTTTGATCGCTTAAAAGCGGATGACAAAAAAGTAGATGAGATGATTGCTGCTGCAAAACATTTGGCTTCTCAAGAAGATCCTGTAGGTGTTGAGCGTTTTAGTTTTAAGCATGATAATGGCATGCAAGTTTACAACAAAACAGCCTCTTTTGGTACGATTTTAATTATTTATGAGTCTAGACCAGATGTTACTGTAGAAGCTGCAGGAATTGCATTTAAATCTGGAAATAAAATACTTTTAAAAGGTGGTAAAGAGTCGTTAAACTCCAATTTAAAAATTGTAGCATTATGGCACAAAGCTCTAAAACAGCATGGTGCATCTACAGATTGGGTAGAATATTTACAGTTTAATAGAACAGAAACGCAAGCATTTTTAGAAAAACCAACACAAAAAGTAGATTTAATTGTTCCAAGAGGTGGAGAACGTTTAATTGCTTTTGTAAAACAACACGCAACTTGCCCAGTTATTATTAGTGGTAGAGGAAACAATTTTGTGTACGTTGCTAAAGAAGCAGATACAGATATTGCTTTAGATATTATTCTGAATGGAAAATCTAAAATATCTGCTTGTAATGCAGTTGATAAAGTTTTAATTGATGAAAATTTACCAAATAGAATAGAATTTGTAAATCAATTAATAGAAAAGTTAACGGCTTTAAATATTGAAGTGTTAAAAGGTAAGAATTTTTCTTCGGATGAAATTTGGTATGAAGAGTTTTTAGATTATAAAATTTTAATTGGTAAAATTGGTTCTAATGCTGATGCAATTGCTGAAATTAACAAATATTCTGGCGGACATTCATCCGTAATTATTACCAAAAATGAAGCTGAAGCTAAAGTTTTTATGGAAAACGTAGATACAGCTGTTGTGTATCATAATGCTTCGTCTCGTTTTACAGATGGAGGTCAGTTAGGTTTGGGTGGAGAATTAGCAATTAGTACAGACAAATTACACCAACGTGGACCAATTGGTTTGCAACATTTGGTAACCAATAGATGGTATGTTCATGGAAATGGACAAACAAGAGGTTAGTTTTTTCAGAGGGCAGTTTTCAGTCACAGTTGGCAGTTGGCAGTTGGCAATAAAAGAGTACAAAATCATAATTTAGAATTAATAATTCGTAATTAAAAGAGATGCAAAAAAAGAAAAGAATCTTACTAAAAATAGGTTCTAACACACTTACTAAAGAAACCGATAATATTTCTAGAGGAAAAATAGAAGATCTTGCAAATCAGATTGCAAATTTAAAAGATACTTGTGAGTTTATTATTGTTAGCTCTGGTGCTATTGCAGTTGCCAAACAGTTTGTAAAATTAGAAAGTAAATCTGAAGATGTTTTTGTAAAACAAGCATTGGCCTCTATTGGTCAGCCTCATTTAATAAGAATTTATCAAGAAATTTTTAGAGAATATGGTTTGTTAAGTTCTCAATGCCTTCTCTCCTATTCAGATTTTGAAAAAAAACAGAGTAAAACCAATATTGTAAACACCATAAATGTATTGGTTAACAATAATTACATTCCTATTATTAACGAAAATGACACCGTTGCAACAGATGAAATTCAGTTTGGCGATAATGATAAATTGGCTGCACTTACTGCAACTTTATTAGAGGTAGATTTATTAATCATTGCTACAAATACAAACGGAATTTATACCAAAGAATCCTTTAAAAATAATACGCCAGAAACTATTTTAGAAGTTACTAATTTAGAAGATTTAAAAAACGTAGTTGTCAATTCTAAATCATCCCACGGAAGTGGTGGAATGGCATCTAAAATAGAAGCTGCTAGTTTAGCTAAAAAAGCCAGTATTGAAACATGGATTGTAAATGGTTTGGAAGATAATTTTATAGAAAATGCTATGAATAATACTGTTCCGTTTACAAAAGTTAAATAAAGCCATAAATTACAAGGAGTTTTAACCCCTTGAGCACAAAATAAGCAAGGGCTTGAAAACCCCTTGTCAAAATAAAAATATGAAAAATTACACCTCCATAAACGACATTGAAAATATCAATTCTTGGATTGAAGAAGCCAAAGAAATTAAAGCAAATCCTTTAAAAAATAAAAAATTAGGAAAAAACAAAACCTTAGGATTGTTATTTTTTAACTCAAGTTTACGTACGCGTTTGAGTACGCAAAAAGCAGCGTTAAATTTAGGAATGGATCCTATAGTAATGAATGTTTCTGGAGATGCTTGGGGAATTGAATTTGGCGATGGAACAGTAATGAATGGTAACACTGCAGAGCATATTAAAGAAGCTGCAGCAGTAGTTTCTCAATATTGTGATGTAATTGCAGTAAGAGCATTCCCTAGTTTAACTGATAAAGAAAAAGACGAATCTGAACAGGTTTTAAATTCGTTTGTAAAATTTGCTTCTGTGCCAATTGTAAGCATGGAAAGTGCAACAGGGCATCCTTTACAAGGTTTAACAGATGCCATAACTCTTGCTGAAAATTCGACTAAAAAGAAACCAAAAGTAGTTTTAAGTTGGGCTCCTCATGTGAAAACATTACCTCATGCAGTTGCGAATAGTTTTACACAAGCGATGCAAAAAATGGATGTTGAGTTTGTAATTGCAAATCCTGAAGGATATAATTTAAGCAAAGAAATAACTAAAGATACGCCTATTTATCACAACCAAGAAGAAGCTTTTAAAGATGCAGATTTTGTGTATACAAAAAACTGGAGTTCTTATGATGATTATGGTAAAATTCTTGAGGTTGATTCAGATTGGATGATCACAAAAAATAAAATTGGCGATGCTAAATTTATGCATTGTTTGCCTGTAAGAAGAAACGTAGTTGTAGAAGATGCTGTTTTAGATTCTGATAGCTCTTTAGTTATTGAACAAGCAAATAATAGAACGTTTGCTGCACAATTGGTTTTGAAAAAGATATTAGAAAATTTATAATTGGCTTTTAGCCTTTAGCTTTTTGCATTTAGGTGCTAAAAGCTAAAAGCAAAGGTCTAATAGCTAAAGAATGGAAAAACTATCAATCATAAAAATTGGAGGAAATATTATTGAAGATGATACGTCTTTAAATGCTTTTCTAAAATTATTCTCTAATCTAGAAGGACACAAAATTTTAGTTCATGGAGGAGGAAAACGTGCTACACACTTTGCATCAAAATTAGGGATTGAGTCTAAAATGATAAATGGTAGACGTATTACTGATGCTGAAACTTTAGAAGTAATAACGATGGTTTATGGAGGTTTGGTCAATAAAAATATAGTGGCTAAATTACAAGCTTTACAAATTGACGCTATTGGTTTAACAGGTGCAGACATCAACAGTATACAATCAGAAAAAAGACCTGTAAAAGAAGTCGATTTTGGTTTTGTGGGCGATGTAAAAGAAATTGCTTCTAAGTCTATTGATAAACTAATAAAAGCCAATTTCACGCCTGTATTTTGTGCAATAACGCACGATAGAAAAGGACAATTGTTAAATACAAATGCAGACACCATTGCAAGTACAATTGCAGTTGGAATGAGTAAAATATACGAAACAACCATTTATTATTGTTTTGAATTGAATGGGGTTTTAAGTGATTTTAATGATAAAAAATCTGTAGTAAAAAACATCAATACTAAAACATATAAAGAGCTGTTAGAGGCTAAAATTATTACAGATGGTATGATTCCTAAAATTGATAATTGTTTTGATGCTTTAAATAATGGAGTTCATCAAGTTCACATAGGTAACACTGCTATGTTAACACAGAAAAACGACAATTTTACAACGATTACATTATAACAATGGATATAGAAAAGTTAACAGAAAACGCAATTTCATTGCTGAAAAAGTTGATTGAAACACCCTCTTTTTCTGGAGAAGAAGAAAATACTGCAAAACTTATTGAAGATTGGTTTGTTCAAAATAAAATTCCGTTTCAAAGAACAAAAAACAATATTTGGGCAACTAACAAATATTTTGATGAAAGCAAACCAACACTATTGCTAAACTCACATCATGATACTGTAAAGCCAAACTCTGCCTACACAAAAAATCCCTTCGAAGTAATTATTGAAGATGGAAAACTATATGGTTTAGGGGCAAATGATGCAGGAGGATGTTTAGTTTCCTTAATGGCTACTTTTGCTACTTTTTATGCTCTCGAAAATCTAAAATATAATTTAGTAATTGTTGCATCTGCAGAGGAAGAAAATTCTGGAAAAAATGGGTTAAATTCTATGTTGCCAATCATACCAGCAATTGATGTGGCTATTGTTGGTGAGCCTACTTTAATGCATTTAGCAGTTGCAGAAAAAGGTTTGGTAGTTTTTGATGCAGATATTGCAGGAACTCCTAGTCATGCAGCACATCCAAATGATAACAATTCAATTTACAACACCATTGAAGTTTTACAATGGTTTAAAGATTTTAAGTTCGATAAAACTTCTGATGCTTTAGGCGATGTAAAAATGACAGTAACACAAATTAATGCTGGTACACAACACAATGTAGTACCTGCTCACACAAATTTAGTGATTGATGTTCGTGTAAATGACGCCTATTCTAACCAAGAAATCAATGATATTTTACAAGAACAATCGCCTTGCACAACAATCACTCCAAGAAGTTTACGATTAAATTCTTCTTGTATCGATACAAATCATGCATTGGTAAAGTCAGGTATTGCAATGGGAAGAAAAACCTATGGTTCTCCTACATTATCTGATCAAGCAGTATTAAATTGCCAGTCTTTAAAATTAGGTCCTGGAGATAGTACAAGATCACATTCTGCTGATGAATTTATATATTTGGCTGAGATTAAAGAAGGAATAAAAATATATGTTGAATTGTTAAATCGTGTAATTGTTTAGATAAAAAAGTTGAAACAAGAAACAAGACAAAAGAAAAGAGACAAGAATCACGATAAAAGTAGAAACAAGAAACAAGACAAAAATTAAAAATTTTGATTGAGATTTCTTATAAATATTAAAGATAAAATACAGTGAGAATTTTGGAAATAAACGAGCCACAATTACACAATAAAACAAAATACAAATGAAACTTTGGGATAAAGGATTTACTATAGATCAACAAATAGAAAAATTTACAGTGGGTAATGATAGAGAAATAGACATACATATTGCAAAATATGATGTGCAAGCCTCTCTAGCTCATGCTATAATGTTAGAATCTATTGGTATTATTAGTGCTGATGAATTGAAAGACTTAAAAAGAGGCTTACAAGAATTAGCTACTGATATTGAAAACGGAACTTTTGTAATTGAACCTTCTTTTGAAGATGTACACTCTAAAATTGAGTGGGAATTGACAAAAAAATTAGGCGAAGTTGGTAAGAAAATTCATACAGCTCGTTCTAGAAACGATCAGGTTTTGGTAGCCTTACAATTGTATTATAAAGAGAATTTGGCAATTATCAATAGTAAAACAGAAACGTTATTTGATACACTTTTAGGTTTAGCAGAAACGCACAAAGAAAGTTTATTACCTGGTTATACACATTTACAAGTAGCAATGCCATCCTCTTTTGGATTGTGGTTTTCTGCTTATGCAGAATTGCTAATTGATGATGTATATATGTTAAACGCTGTAGCTAAAGTTGTAGACCAAAATCCTTTAGGTTCTGCTGCTGGTTATGGTAGCTCCTTCCCTATTGATAGAGAACTAACTACCAAAGAGTTAGGATTTGCTACTTTAAAATACAACGTGGTTGCTGCACAATTAAGTCGTGGTAAAAGTGAGCGTTCTATTGCTTCTGCTTTAGGAGGTTTGTGTAATACCATGTCTCGTTTTGCAATGGATGTATGTTTGTATATGAGTCAGAATTTTGGCTTTATCACTTTTCCAGATGAATTAACAACAGGAAGTAGCATCATGCCACACAAAAAAAATCCTGATGTTTTTGAATTGATCCGTGGAAAATGTAATAAAATTCAGGCTTTACATACAGAAATGGTGATGATTACCAATAATTTACCAACAGGTTATCACAGAGATTTTCAATTATTAAAAGAAAATATTATTGCTGCTTTTGAAGATGTAAAAGATATTTTAGACATTTTTAATTATGCAATTCAGCAAGTAATTGTAAAAGATATTGATTTGAATGATGAAAAATATCAATATTTATTTACAGTAGATTCTATCAATAATTTAGTAGTTGAAGGTATGAGTTTTAGAGAAGCCTATCAAAAAATTGGTGGCCAAGTACAAGCAGGTAATTACAAGCCAGATTTAGGAAAACAACATTCACATGTTGGGAGTATTCATAATTTAAGTTTAGATAAAATTAAAGAAAAGTATCCTAAATAGTTATACAATCAACAAAAAAATAATTAAAATCAAGTTAGTACAGGTTAGTAATACAAAATAATAAAAGTAATTATGTAACCTATAATCACATAAGAAAACAACTAAACTTTATTAGATGAAAATAGGAATACTAAAGGAATTAAAGAAAGGAGAAAAAAGGGTCTCACTTTCTCCTTTTATTACAAAAAAATTAGAAAAAAATGGTTTTTCTGTTTTTGTAGAAACAGGAGCTGGAGATAATTCTTTATATAAAGATTCTGACTACAAATCTTCTGGAGCAACCATTGCAACTAGAAACGAAATATTTGAAACTGCACAAGTACTTATTAAAATTAACCCTTTTGATGAACAAGACTTAGAATTGATCAATAAAAATCATATTCTAATAAGTCAATTGTATCATAAATCTAATCCAGAATTAATCAAAGCAATATCAGAAAAGGGTGCAACTGCATTTTCTATGGATGCAATGCCTAGAATTTCTAGAGCACAAGATATGGATGTTTTAAGTTCTCAAAATAATTTAGCAGGTTACAAAGCCGTTATTTTAGGGGCTTATGAAATGACAAAAATATTTCCATTAATGATGACTGCAGCAGGCACAATTACACCTGCTAGAGTGCTAATTTATGGAGTAGGTGTTGCAGGTTTACAAGCAATTGCTACTGCAAAAAGATTGGGTGCTGTTGTAGAAGCAACAGACATTAGATCAGAAACAAAAGAACAAACAGAATCTTTAGGTGCTAAATTTATATCAGTAGAAAACACCAATGAAGAATCTGAAGGAGGTTATGCTAAAGAAGCATCTGAAGACTATGCTAAAAGACAAAAAGAAGCGGTTAATGCCTCTTTATTTAAAGCTGATTTGGTAATTACAACTGCAAGTGTACCTGGTAGAAAAGCACCGGTATTAATTACAGAAGAGCAAGTACAACAAATGAAAAATGGTGCTGTTATCATCGATTTATCTGCTGCTCAAGGAGGTAATTGTGAAGTGAGTATATTAGACGAAACAACTCTTGTAAATGGTGTAAAAGTAATAGGTACAGCCATGTCGCCAGAAAGTGTTGCTACCAATGCAAGTGAATTATATGCAAAAAACGTTTATAATTTTATGATGCATCTTACAGAAAACCAAATTTTCAAATGGGATTTAGAAGAAGAAATTACAGACGAAACTTTAATAATTAAAGACGGCGTTCAACGTAAAAAATAATAAAAATGAAAGAACTTATAGAGTTTATTAATAACAACTTGCAAATTGTATACATTATAATTTTAGCAATATTTGTTGGTATAGAAGTTATAAAAAGTATTCCTGCTGTTTTACATACACCTTTAATGTCTGGTGCAAATGCTTTAAGTGGTGTTGTAATTGTTGGGGCAATTTTAGTAATGTTACACTCTAACCCTACAGATTATTTAGCATTAGGTCTTGGTTTTACAGCTGTAGTTTTAGGTGTATTAAATGTGGTAGGTGGTTTTGCAGTTACCAACAGAATGTTAGAAATGTTTAAAAAGAAAAAATAATGAGTGTTATATTAAGTATTATTTATCTAATTGCAACAGTAACTTTTATTGTTGGATTAAAAAAATTAGGACATCCTGATACTGCTAAATCTGGAAATTTAATTGCAGCTACAGGAATGGGATTGGCTATTATTGGCACTATTTTTATACACGATTTACAAGTACCAACAATTATTTATGTACTAATTGGTATTGCAATAGTAATAGGTTCTATTATTGGTTGGTTGATAGCTATTAAAGTAGAAATGACAAAAATGCCAGAATTGGTATCTTTATTTAACGGATTTGGAGGAGCAAGTGCTGCTTTAATTGGTATTGTAGAGTTTGGAAATTCTGATATTAAAACTACAAGTGCAACTATTGTTGCCACCATTTTATCTGCCATTGTTATTGGAGCTATTACTTTTTCTGGTAGTTTAATTGCTTGGGGAAAATTAAATGGTTCTGTTAAAAGTGTTGTAAAAATACCTCAATATAATATTATAAACAATTTAGTAATTATAGCAATTATTGCTGCATCTACCTATTTAGTTGCTGGTAGCATAGACAACCCAATATTTTTATATGCTATTTTAACAGCTGGTTTATTGTATGGTATTTTATTTGTGTTGCCAATTGGTGGTGCAGATATGCCTGTAGTAATCTCTTTATTAAACTCTTTAACAGGTATTGCAGCAGCAATTACCGGAGTTTTATATGGTAATATGGTAATGCTTGTAGGAGGTATTTTAGTAGGTTCTGCTGGTATTATTTTAACAGTTGCCATGTGTAAAGCCATGAATAGAACTTTGTTTTCTGTTATTTTTGGCTCTTTTACAGCAAGTGAAGGACCAGAAGGAACCAACAAAGCTTTAGGTTCAATAAAAAGTACCACTTCTAGTGATGCTGCAATAATGATGAATTATGCAACAAACGTTATTATTGTACCTGGTTATGGTTTAGCTGTTGCACAAGCACAACATGTAATTCATGAATTAGAAGAATTATTGGTTAGTAAAGGGGTAAATGTAAAGTATGCAATTCATCCTGTTGCAGGTAGAATGCCTGGACATATGAATGTTTTATTAGCAGAATCTAATGTAGATTATGATCTTTTGGCAGAAATGGAAGACATAAATCCTCAATTTAATAACGCAGATGTTGTTTTAGTTGTTGGTGCAAATGATGTTGTAAACCCTGCTGCTCATAATGATCCTTCAAGTCCTATTTATGGAATGCCAATTCTAGATGTAGAAAACGCCAAACATATTGTTGTAAATAAAAGAAGTATGAAAGCTGGTTATGCTGGTATAGAAAATGAACTATTTTATAATGATAAAACTTCTATGCTGTTTGGTGATGCTAAAAAAATGATTACAGAATTAGTTGCTGAAATAAAGAATATGTAAGACTACTAAATGTTATTAATTTATTAAATTTATAACACTTAATAAATGAAATCCACTTTTTATCTTTTCAAAATTTAGAGGAAATAATTAAAGTGGATTTTTTTTATGGCTTAAATTAAAATTTCTTGTAAAAAACTAATATTCCGTTTTTTAAAGTAGTGAGTTTATGGTGACGTTGCTTTATATAGAACTGCAGAAGTTGTTGATGAAATTTTATAATCACAATCTGCCATAATAAAAGCTGATTGTCCTTTATTAAGAATTAAATCTGAGAGACTATCTTCTTCTTGTAATGTGATATTTCCTTCAATTACAATGATAATTTGAGCACTATTTGATTTAGATTGATACTCCTCCTCTTTATTACCTGATAATCTAATCTGACTCAGTTCAAAATCTAGAGCTGGACTTTTATAAACAAACTCCAAACCATTAGATTGTATTTTTCCTTTAATAATATTTGGAATGGTTTCTTGAAAAACTATATGTTTTAATAATTCAGGCACATCAATATGTTTAGATGTTAAACCACCACGTAAAACATTATCAGAATTAGCCATTAACTCCATATTTTGACCTTCTAAATATGCATGTGGAATTCCTGCATCTTGAAAAACGGCTTCTCCTTTATCAACCTTTACAAGGTTAAAAAAATAAATAGAATAAATACCTTTGTCTAAATCAGCTTCTTTAGTAGCAGAAATAACAGCTTTGGCTGCCCAAAAAGCAGGGTCAGATTTATTTAATTTACCAGATTTACTTAAAGGTACTATTCTTTTTATCAATGGACGCAGCATTTGGTTTGTTTCCTCAACTGTTTGACTCATTACTTTTTGATACAATCCTAAATACCCTTTTTCATTAAATACTGTTTGTAAAATTGAAAATTCTGGGATTGATGAAAGTACTTTTACCAACTTATCTTTGGGCAAAAAACCATGCAGTAACCAAAATTCACTAAGAGCCACCATTATTTCTGGCTTATGATTGTTATCCTTATAGTTTCTATAAGAAGCATTTAGAGGTATTCCTAAATCATTTTCTCGCTTAAAACCTTTTTCAGCTCCAACTTTAGTTGGATGAACTTGAATTGACAACATTTCACAAACATCTAGCACTTTAAATAAAAAGGGCAATCTACCAAACTTCTTTGCTGTTTTATCTCCCAACCCTTTAATAAGGTTACTATTTAAAAACTCATCTAAATTTAATTCTCCTTTATCTGTTACCACAAAAGAAGGAGCATTTATATGAGCTCCCAGCCAATATTCTGCATACTTTTTATTTTCTGATTTAATACCTAGTAAATCAGGAATATAATTAGAGCCTCCCCAGATATAATTTTTAATTTTTCCTTTGAGACTAAGTATTTTAGGCATATTTTATAATCATTATTTAATTTTATAAAAATAGTGAAATTCAAAAAAACATCTATTAAACTTGTTGCTTTTTATCTTAAAAATAATGAAACCTTATAAAAATATTTTAAACAAAAGAAACTAGATATTTAAAAAAATGAAATTAAAAAATGAAAGATGATATTCGAATTGATGTATATTTGTCAATCTAAAATTTTGAATAAATATTGTTAGCTTAAAATTAGAACTATTTATTTTAAGCATTGATTTTTATTTTTAAATAAAGCGCACGTGGCGAAATTGGTAGACGCGCAGCCTTGAGGGGGCTGTAAACGCAAGTTTGTGGAAGTTCGAATCTTCTCGTGCGCACTTTTAATGTTCCCTTTTATTAGCTTCTTCAAATAAATAAAATGCTTTTAGATAAAATTAACCTTTCTAAATCCTTTTATTAGTATTATTGCAATATGCAAAAACTACTCTCTATTTTATGCTTATGTTTTTCCTTAAGCATATTCTCTCAAAACGATACAATTCGTGTTAAAAAATTGAAAGGCCAAATTATTCATGCGGTTAACAAAAAACCTTTAAGTGCAGCACACATTTTAGATTTGAATAGTGTAAATGGTACAATTACAGATGATGAAGGTTTTTTTGAAATTCCAACGAGAGCAAATGATACTATTTTAGTTTCTTATTTAGGATATGAATCTATAAAAGTAAAAGTAACAAACGATTTACTAAAGGGAAACGAACTATTAATTGCTTTGTATGAAAAACCTCAAGAAATTAAAGAAGTAGTTATAAAATCTACAAAATTAATTGGTGTTTTAGAAATTGATATCAAACAAGTGCCAAAAGATAGGTTTACAAGAATTAAAATTAATGGATTGCCACAAACCTATGAAGTAGGTAAACCAAAAGGTGCAAACCTCTCCTCTCCTATTGCTGCTATTTTTCAACCTGTTGATTTCCTTTACAATCTATTTGGCAATAAACCAAAGCAATTAGAAAAGCTACAAAAATTAAAAGGCGAAGATGATTTACGTAAAATGTTAGCTGGTAAATTTGACAGAGAAGTAATGATGGAATATTTGCAAATGGACAGACAAGAACTCACAGAATTATTATCTGATTGTAATTATTCTGAATATTTTATCAAAAAAGCTTCTGATTTACAAATGATTGAAGCTGTTTTAGATTGTTATGAAAACTACAAAGCTCTTAAAAAAGGTAAGATTGAACGTGATAAAATACCTGTTAAGAATTAGATTTTTAATACCAAAATAATTTATTTATAAAACTAAACATATTTAGGTTTAAATTTAAAGTCACTTTTTATTTAACAATGAATCAAAAATACTTTATACACATTTACTCTTACTAATATGTTTTATTTATTTCCCCAAAGTTGTTAGTACTTATAAAAAAAACACTGTTTATTTATTTCTATTTTATTCTACTACTATAGAGTATATCAATCAATAAAAATTGATTGTGTACTGTAATAATTAATAATTTGGCTTTGCTTAAAAACTTTTGATATTAAATATGAATAAGTAACAAATAACGCTAAAATGTTTTTTTTCTTGATTAAAAAAAACATAAAAAAAAGCTTCAGAAAACTGAAGCCTTTTTTTGTTGTACAATTATTAATAATAAAGCCCCTAATCTCTATTAAAATTATTTGAACATTACAAACATAATACTTTTTATTAACAAATAACAAATTTTATCAACAAAAATTAACTTTTTTCATAAATTAATTCAATATAATAATGAATGTTTTGAAAATCATTATGTTATAAATTATTAATTCACATAAAATTCTCATTATATTATCTTTAAAAATATTATATAGATTTATAGTCAGAATTTACACCCTAAATCTTTAGATTACACTCTCTAAATAAAAATGAATTTGATAAACTTAATAAAAGAGTCTTATCTTTAAAATGAATTTAGAGGTAAAATTTATGAAGTTAATATCCTTAAAAATATTAAATAAATAATAATCTATAATAATTTTTGAAATTCTAAATTGTTTATTCATTTCTAATTGAAGATTGTTAAGCGAATTGAATTAGATAATTATGAATAACTGCTTAAATATAAGCAAAAATAGGCTTCAGAAAACTGAAGCCCATTTATAACTCTCTACAATCAATAATAATAAAGCCCCTAATCTCTATTAAAATAATATTTTGCAGATAACAAATATAGCACTTTTTATTAACAAACAACATACCTTATCAACAATTTTTAGTTTTTTTTCCTTTTATATTTTTAAAAAAAGCATAAAATACCTTAAAATCAGCCTTTTCACTGTTAGTTGTGTCATAAGGTTTAGAAAATTTTATCTTTTTATTACCAAAATCTAATGCTGCCATTACTATTGGCACATTGGCTCCTTTAGCAATATAGTAAAACCCAGTTTTCCAGGTAGCTACTTTTTTTCTGGTTCCTTCTGGAGATAATGCCAATCTAAACTCTTTTTTAGAGTTAAAAGTAGCTACTACTCCATCTACAAAATTATTGCTTTTTGATCGGTCTACTGGTGTGCCTCCTAACATTCTAAAGAAAAAACCAAAGGGCCATTTAAACAAAGACTTTTTGCCAATAAATTGAATCATTGTACCTGAAGCCATTCTAGTTAATATTGCAATAGGAAAATCTACCCAACTTGTATGTGGAGCAACAACAACAACATACTTTAAAGGCGATTTTGGAAAATCTCCTTCTAGTTTCCAGCCTAAAATGGTAAATAATATAAATCTTGAAATTGTTTTCATAAACGATGAATATCAATCTTTACAAAATCCTTATATAAAGGTTTTATTTTATAATTTAAAGTGATAAATTTATGAACTTAAACTGACATAATGAACCAATTAATTATTTACTTCTTAATAGCACTGTTTTTTAGCATTATAGGTTTTTTTATTGGAAAACTTCTAGGAAAACTAAATTATCAGAAAGAAAAAAGCACCTCAGAAAAAGAAAAAAATACTTTAGAATTTGAAATTTCTAAACTAAATGAAACCGTTAAAAAAGCAGATAGTAAAGTAGATGATTTACAAAGTGAATTAAAATTTATTCAAAAAGAAAAAGAAAATTTAATTTCTGATAAAATACGTTTAGAAACCGAGTTTAAAAACACAAAAGAAAAATTAGAAACTAATAAAAAGGAAGTAGAAAAATTACAAGAAAAATTTACGAATGATTTTGAAGTATTGGCTAACAAAATACTTGAAGAAAAATCGAATAAATTTACCATCCAAAATAAAGAAAACTTAAAAATAATTTTAAATCCTCTACAAGAAAAAATTAAAGGTTTTGAAGACAAAGTAGACAAAACTCACAAAGAAAGTATCGATTATCATGCTGCTTTACGCCAGCAAATTTTAGGTTTAAGAGAGCTAAACCAACAAATGAGTAAAGAAACTTTAAACCTTACCAAAGCTTTAAAAGGCGATAATAAAATGCAAGGAAACTGGGGCGAATTAGTTTTAGAACGTGTTTTAGAAAAATCTGGTTTAGAAAAAGATAGAGAATACTTTGTACAACAAAGCTTTACAAACGATGATGGTAAAAGAGTATTGCCAGATGTTGTGATTCATTTACCAGATAATAAAAAAATGATTGTCGATTCTAAAGTATCACTAACTGCCTATGAACAATTTGTAAACGAGGAAGATGAAACTTTAAAAGGGCAATTTTTAAAAGATCATATAGCATCACTTACAAGACATGTAGAACAGTTAAGTGAAAAAAAATACGAAGATATTTATAGAATTCAATCGCCAGATTTTGTTCTCTTATTTATACCTATAGAACCTGCATTTGCAGTTGCTATTAATACTGATACCAATTTATATAACAAAGCCTTTGAAAAAAATATTGTTATTGTTACTCCTACTACTCTATTGGCTACTTTAAGAACCATAGATTCTATGTGGAATAATGAAAAACAACAAAAAAATGCTATAGAAATTGCCAGACAAGCAGGTGCTTTGTATGATAAGTTTCAAGGGCTTTTAGGAGATTTAATTGGTATTGGTAAAAGAATTGACGATAGTAAAAAAGAATATTCTAATGCTATGAACAAGCTTTTTGACGGCAGAGGAAACCTAATTACGAGTGTTGAAAAATTGAAGAAAATGGGGGCAAAAGCAAAAAAAGCAATTCCAGAAAATATAATTAATAAAGCTAATGACAACTCATAAAACATCAAAAAAAAAAGCTTCTTTATTAGAAGCTTTTTTTAATTTATAATATAATTTATTCAAACCATTTTTCTAACCTTCTTTTGGTACGATCAAAAGTATTTCTTTCCCAAATTACTTCAAAACCATTCCAAAGTGTTCGTACTTTTGTACCTCCGTCTTTATAAATAATAAATTTGATATCTTCAAATTCTAAATAAACATTATTTACCTCACTTGCAGAAGATATATACTTGTTATGCGTTTCTTTTATTTTTTCAATTTTATTCAACAATTCTTTTGCTGTATCTAATGGAATATATCTAAATCCATAAGCTGTACCTATTACTCCAGATTCATTTCTATTATTTCCAAAAAAAGCCAAAAGCAATCCTTTTTCTTTTACTGCATTACAATTAAAAGCTGTAGAAATTAAACCAGCATCATCATCTGCTGCTAAATTTTCTGTTTCAAATTTTACTTCTTTTCCTGCTGTTTGCTTAATTAGGTATTTTACAATGTACTCTTTAGATCTAAACTGACTTATTTCTTTTGATATTGCTTTTCTATCAGCATCTGCTGCAACAAAACTTAAAGCGGCTAATCCTTTTGGAATTTTAGTACTTGAATTATTTTGAGAATATAATGCATTAAAAGTAAAAAAAAGTGCAATTAAAATAGTTAATTTTTGTTTCATCTTTTGGTTTTTAGTTAGTTATAACGATAAAATATTTATGATTAATGCTAAAATACAATAAAACAGTATTTCACTTTATAAAATTCAATTTCATTTATAAACATTTTATAACAATTCTCTTTTCTAAAAAAACTTTAACAAGTTAAATAGTTAGCGTTTTTAAGTTTCTTTAAAAAAAACTTAATTATTCATCTGTATTATGGGTTTTTAACCATTCTTCTCCTTTTGCATCTCTAAAAAAGTCCATCCAAACATAATACATCACTTTTCCTTTATCTACAGAAACAGAATGACTCGAACCTAAAGGAATATGAAGTACAGAAAACTCTGGAAAATCTATTTGATCTTTATCTGCATATACAATTGTATTATTATTAGACAAACCTAAAAACAACTGTTCTAACATTGGGTGTTCATGAAAACCAACTCTATCTGGTCCTGTTGTTTGCACAGTTCCCATAGCAATTCTTGGTATATATTTGTTAGGTAAAATTGTTCTACTTACAGTATTTGGGCTCTTAATTGGCTCTGTATAAGATTTACAATCTGTAAACTTTGCATAGTACACATTTTGAGTACGTTCGTCTAAAAAGACTTCTAAATCTAATTTATCTTGAGCAGTTAATAAACTCTTAATTCTTAAATAATGTAACGTATCATTTTTTGCTGCATTAATCGTTATATTTTTAAGAGATTGAGGTAATAAAATTGTTTCAGGTACAATTTCATAAATTGAATCTGCAGCAACTACATTTCCTTTACCTTTTACAAATAAGAAAATTGTTTTGTAATCATCACTAAAAGAATCTTCTAATCCTTTTTCTCCTGTAACAGCAACATGATCTACATGAATTCCTTTAATTTCATTTTCTAAAATCACAGTACTACTGTGTTGTGTATTGGCTGCTAATTGAGTTTTTAAATTTTCAAAGGAATTCCTGAAGTTTTAGTAGTTTTAAGAGTCTTTGTATTTTCAGGACTTTTAGAAGCTTGTTTACACTGTGTAATTGTAAATAATGATGCTACAAAAAATAAAATTGTGAGCTGTTTTTTCATATTCAATAATTAAAGATATTTAGTTTTTACGTATCACTAAATATAGTACTATTATTCTAAAGCATTTAAAAGACATTGTTTCTAATTTTCTAATGAAGATTTACAGGTTTTTATGTAGTTTTGATTTCAATTAAAAATTAATTTATTATTCACTTTATAGACGTCATATTACCCATTCCTATTCAGAAAACATTTACGTATTCTATTACTGAAGATGAAGCCAATTTTCTACAAAAAGGAATGCGAGTTGCTGTTTCTTTTGGGAAATCTAAAATGTATTCTGCGTTGGTTTTAAATATTCATCAAACAAAACCAACGTTGTATGAAGCCAAAGATATTCATCAAATTTTAGATGAAATTCCTTTGGTTAACGAACTACAATTAAAACATTGGCAATGGATTGCTAGTTATTATATGTGTTCTTTGGGTGATGTTTATAGAGCTGCTTTACCCTCTGCTTTTTTATTAGAAAGCGAAACTATTATTAATAAAAATGAAAGCTTTACAGACGAATCTATTCTTGCTGATGATGAATTTTTAATTTTTGAAGCCTTACAACATCAATCTCAGTTAACAATTCATCAGGTTTCTGATATTTTAGGGAAGAAAAAAGTAATGCCTATTGTAAATGCTTTGATTAAAAAAGAAGCAATTACTATTAAAGAAGAAATTTACGAACAATACAAACCAAAATTGGTAAAATATGTTCGTTTACATGCAAATTATTCTTCAGACGATTCTTTAAATGCTCTTTTAGAAGAACTCTCTAGAGCAAAAAAACAACGAGAAGCTGTTTTAGCGTTTTTTCAATTATTATCTACTAAAAAACCAATAAAAGCAAAAGATTTAGAAGAAAAAGCAGCTGTTTCTTCTTCTATCTTAAAATCTTTGGTAACTAAAAACATCTTTGAATTTTATCATATTCAAACTGATAGGGTTCAATTTAAAGGAGACACCAATGATTTAAAAGTACTGAATGAATTTCAAGAAAAAGCACTTGCTGAAATTAAAGAAACTTTTAAAGAAAAAGACGTAACACTTTTACACGGAATTACAAGTTCTGGTAAAACAGAAGTGTATACAAAGTTAATTCAAGAAGTTTTAGACGCTGGTAAACAAGTATTATTCTTGTTACCAGAAATTGCTTTAACTACCCAAATTATTACTCGTTTACAGTTTTATTTTGGCGAACAAATTTCTGTTTTTCACTCTAAATATTCTATGAATGAACGTGTAGAAGTTTGGAATAACATCTTAGAAAACAAACCAAAAGCAAGAATTATTTTAGGGGCTCGTTCTTGTATATTTTTACCTTTTTCTAACTTAGGTTTGATTGTTGTTGATGAAGAACACGAAACTTCTTACAAACAATTTGAACCTTCTCCAAGATACAATGCACGTGATGCTGCTATTGTTTTATCAAAATTACACAGTGCAAAAATTTTATTAGGTTCTGCTACACCATCTTTAGAGAGTTTTTTTAATGCACAACAAAAAAAATATGGTTTTGTTGCTTTAAATAGGCGTCATGGAAATGTACAATTGCCTAAAATTGAATTGATTGATGTAAAAGAAAAACAACGAAAAAAGGAAATGAAAGGTCATTTTTCTGATCGATTGTTAAAATTGATTCAAGAAGCTTTAGATTTAAAAGAGCAAGTAATTTTATTCCAAAACAGACGTGGATTTTCGCCAGTTGTAGAGTGTAAAACTTGTGGAGTATCGCCTCAATGTCCTAATTGTGATGTCAGTTTAACATTCCATAAATTCAGGTATGAATTACGCTGTCATTATTGTAATTATCAACGTGCAATGCCAAATAGTTGTGGA
Organism: uncultured Polaribacter sp.; assembly: GCF_947497695.1. GTDB lineage: Bacteria > Bacteroidota > Bacteroidia > Flavobacteriales > Flavobacteriaceae > Polaribacter. The sequence goes on from NZ_CANMHM010000003.1 coordinate 378,360, forward strand.
GCTTGTGGCAGCAATACTTTAGACAATAAAGGTTTTGGAACCGAAAAAATTGAGTTAGAATTAAAAGAACTCTTTCCAGATTTTAACATCGGGAGAATGGATTTAGATACGACTCGTGGAAAATTTGGGTATCAGAAAATAATTGTTGCTTTTGAAGCCAAAGAAATAGATATTTTGGTAGGTACACAAATGCTATCTAAAGGATTAGATTTTGAAAATGTATCTTTAGTAGGCGTTTTAAGTGCAGATTCTATGTTAAACTACCCAGATTTTAGAGCCCATGAACGTGCTTATGATATGATGGTACAAGTTTCTGGTAGAGCTGGTAGAAGTAAAAAACAAGGTAATGTAGCCATACAAACTTACAATCCTTACCATCAAATATTGCAACAAGTGTCTACTACTAATTATATAGAAATGTATAAAGAACAATTGCAAGAACGTTGGCAATATAAATATCCTCCTTATTATAGATTGATAAAAATTACCCTAAAACATAGAGATTATACAAAAGTAGATACTGGTGTAAATTGGTTATTTAAAGCATTGTATAACTCTTTTGGAGAAAACGTTTTAGGACCAACTGCTCCTGCAGTTTCTAGAATTCGGAATCAATATATTAAGAATATTGTGATTAAAATTCCACCAAAACAGAGTTTAGCAAATACAAAAAATCAAGTAACTAAAATTAGAAATACGTTTGAAGCTGTGAAAGATTTTAGACCAATCAGGTTTATTGTTGATGTGGATGCATATTAAAAATTTAGCTTCTAAAAAATAGTATAACCAAGTATTAAAGAAGAAGATTGAAAATCTCCAACTCTAGCAGAATACCCAAGAAGATCTCTATTAGTAAACGTTCTAATTTCTAAACTAATTTTATCTTTATATTTATAACCAATACCAAGACTGTAATTTAATACAGTGCTAATATCATAATTATTTTCTCCAGTTACCTTAGAGTTTAAAGGAATATCAAAAACCAAAGATGTGTTAATAAATAAACTTGAATTTTTATTTAAATAAAAATAAACCCAAAGGTATTTCTATCGAGGAATATTCGATTGTAGTTTCTCTAGCAATAGTATCTTCTTTAGAATCTTTATAAGGAGAATTGTATGTGGGTTCTATTATTAAACCCCATTTATTATTGTTAAATGGAAATAAATATTCTAATTCGAAACCAAACCTTAGAGGTTGTTTATTTTCAAAACTTAGATTTCTAATTGCAATATCATTTCCTAAAAAAAATGAAGAAAAATTAACACCAGACTTAATATTTAATTTGAATATACTTTTAGATTTTTTAGAATTTTTTAAAGAATAGTTTATCATTTTAGATTTAGCACAGGTATTGTATAGTGTAAATATATCTACTAAATCTGACTTACGATATTTTAAACTTTTCAGTTTTCCTGCTTTTATTTTTTCACAGTTTAAATTAATTAACAATTGTTGTTTATAGTATTCATTTTTCTTTATAGTTGAACTAAACCCAGTTGTAAAACTTTTAAAAACTAATTGTTTAACCTCAGAAGTATTTTTTTTGTAAAAAAATCGTAAAAAATTAGATTCAGAATATTGGTATAAACTAGCTTCTCCTTCTATTAATACCATTAAAAATAAACGTTCTTCGTTAAATTTAACTTTTCTTGTAGTACTAATTTCATCTATTATTTCACTAGATCTATCAATTTTTACAGAATGCCTTTCATATTTAGAAATATTATATATTTCAAAAACTTTTACATCATCTATTGTAGCTTTAATTTTTTCACCGTCTGAAGATAATTTATATGTAAAACTCTTAGGGTTATTGAGTAAATCTAGATTTTTTATAAGACATTCTATTTTTTCTCCAGAATTTTTTATAAAGTATCCTTTTTCAAATGAAGATTGTGCATGAGAATTAAAATAGGTAATTAAAATAGGTAATTAAAACTATCGTAAATATTAGATATTTTTTCATTTTTAGCATTTTTTTTTGTTAAAATAGTTTAAAATATACTTTGCGCAACTCTTAAAATAAAATTCTCAAAAAAATCGTTTTTTAAACATTGGCAATATAATATGCTTGCTCTTTATTATCTATTTATAAAAATCACACCAAAACAAAGTTTAGCAAATACTAAAAAACAACTTTAAAAAATTAAAATTACTTTTGAAGCTGTTAAAGGTTATAGACGAATCAGGTTTATTATTGATGTAGATGCGTATTAGATTAGTTGACAGTATTCAGTTTCAGTTTACAATACAAAACTGGCCTGTTTACTGCAACTGAAAACTGAGACTAAATTAATAGTTTCGATACTGTTTGGTTTCTTCAAAAACGTGCTCTAGAATTTTTTGATCTTTTTCATCAAAAACAATATCTCTACGTTTCATTACCACTTCTGCAACTTCAAAAACCTTATTGGTTTTATACTCTGTAAAACCTGATGCACCTCCCCAACTAAAAGAAGGAACAAAATTTCTTGGAAAACCGCTTCCAAAAATATTTGCACTAACCCCTACTACAGTTCCTGTATTAAACATAGTATTTATACCACATTTAGAGTGATCACCCATCATTAAACCACAAAATTGCAAACCTGTTTTTGCAAAACGACCAGTTTCATAATCCCAAAGTTTAACTTCGGCATAATTATTTTTTAAGTTAGAGTTGTTAGTGTCTGCACCTAAATTACACCATTCTCCTAAAACAGAATTCCCTAAATAACCATCATGTCCTTTGCTAGAATACCCAAATAAAACAGCATTACTAACCTCTCCTCCTACCTTACAATAAGGGCCTAAAGTTGTACCTCCGTATATTTTTGCCCCCATTTTTAAAACAGCATGATCACACATTGCAAATGGGCCTTTTACTGCAGAATTTTCTAAAACAACAGCATCTCTACCAATATAAATTGGGCCAGATGAAGCATTTAGAGTTGCAAAAGTAATTTCTGCTCCTTCTTCTATAAATATATTTTCTTTATTGATGTATCTTGTTCCTTCAGGGATTGGTTGTGATGTTCTACCTTCTGTAAGTATATCAAAATCTTGCTGAATTGCTTGATAGTTTAAAGAGAAAATATCCCAAGTATTTTTTACTTGTATTAACTCTTCTTCAAATTCTATTTGTTTGTAAGCATCAAAATTTACTTCTTCTTGAGAGTCTTTTGTATAAAAAGCAATTACATCATCACCTTTAAAAATAGCTTCATTTTCTGATAAATTCTTTACTTTTTCAACCAAATTTTTAGTCGGACAAAAAGAAGCATTGATTAAAATATTTTGCTCCATTTCTACCATCGGATATTTTTCTTCCAAATACTCCTCTGTAATTGTGGTAGTTGTGAGGCCTAAACGTTTTTCCCACTTTTCTCTAATGGTTAAAATACCAATTCTAATATCTGCAACTGGTCTTGTATAGGTAAAAGGCAGTAGTGATTTTCTAACATCACCATCAAATAAAATATAATTCATTTTTTCTTTTTAGTAGTATGGCAAATCTACTTTAAAATAGGCACAAAAAAAACCGATTGTAAAATTTACAATCGGTTTTTTTTATTTATTGTTGATTTCTATTATTGTTTTAGAAACTTTTGACTTCCAATTTTATCATCAGCAATTACTTTTAGAATATAAACACCAGTGCTTAAGTTTTCTATATTAATTTTTTCATTTGCTGAAGAAATTGTTTTTGTCAAAGCCAATCTTCCAATATAATCATAAAATTGAACGGTTGCTTTTTCAGAACCAAAAGGCAATTGAATAGTTACTTGATTTGTTGCAGGATTTGGAAACGTATCAAAATCTAATTTTCTAGCCTCTGAAGTGCTTAAAGAAGATGAAGATGAAGTTGCTGTTACTGTTTGATCTGAATCATCAAAGGCACGACCGTTTCCATTTGCAGCATTTACAGCTGTATAAAAAGTAACGTTACCTAAATCTGTAGCTGGTGATTTCCAAGTAAAAGTCCAATTTCCAGAACTTGATGGAGAGGAATGTGTAATTGTATTACCTGATACTCTTGAGCCACTACCTGCTGTAAATGTCCCTATTTTTGTATTAGAGCTATTTTCTGCTGACAGCTGAAAACCATGTGATGAAGAAGAAGAGGTTGTGTTTACACTAATTGTATAGTCTGTGTTTAACAAATATCCAGTAGCAGGTATATTTGATGTAATTGTAGCAGAAGCATTAAAATTACCCCCAGAATGACAAGCTGCACAAGTATTACCTCCATCTCCTGGAGAACCAGATCTTCCATCTGATCTACCTCCAGAGCTAGACATTAATAAAAAAGCTGAAATTGGGATACATAATAATACAAATTTTAAAAAGTAGTGTTTTTTCATAATGATAAATTAAATTTGTTAGTAATTATAGACGAATAAAATAGAAAATGATCACAAAAATAGTTGTTTATTTTTCTTAATTAAATACACAACAATATAATGTTCTTTTATGATTTGATTCACCAAATAAAATTATAATTTCGCTTTTGAGAAAGAAAAACACTGTAAAGAGGAAAAAAACGGCTTTAAAAGGTAAAAATTAAGGTTAAAAAACATAAAAAACTCTTATTTAAAAGAGATCAATAAAAAATAGAATGAAAAAATTTAAACACATAGAAGAATCACAAGTAAAAATTATGGAGTTAATGAAGCCTGTAAACTCTAATTTTAGTGGTAAAATTCATGGAGGCTATATTTTAAATTTGATGGATCAAATTGCGTTTGCTTGTGCCTCTAAACATTCTGGGCATTATTGTGTAACTGCGTCTGTAAATAAAGTCGATTTTTTAAACCCTATTGAAGTTGGTGAACTAGTAACCATGAAAGCATCTATTAACTTTACAGGAAGAACTTCTATGGTTGTTGGTTTAAGAGTAACCTCTGAAAATATTAGATCTGGAGAAATAAAACATTGTAATTCTTCTTATTTTACAATGGTAGCAAAAGATGAAGATGGTAATGGTGCTGCTGTACCAGGAATTATTTTAACTTGTAAAGACCAAGTAAGACGTTTTGCAAGAAGCATTACAAGACAAAGTGAAGGTAAAAATAGAATTTCTAGATTTAGTAGTAAAGTTTTTAAAACGGAAGATTATTTAGATTTACTTGAAAATAGCAATTCTAAAATTGATTTGAAATAAATTTTCTTAAAACATTATTCAGTAAAAATATAATTGCCTCCAACAAGTTTCAAACTTTTTGGAGGCAATTGCTTTATAATATATTTTGATAAACTATCGTAAATCAATCAAAATCAGTATCCATTTTTAGATAATCTAAAAACTCTCTTTTGGTATCTCTTTCTTTAAATTTACCTCCAAATTCTGCAGTTACAGTAGAGCTTTCAATATCTTTAATACCTCTAGAGTTTACACACAAATGTTTTGCATCAATAACACAAGCAACATCTTGTACTCCTAAAGCTTCTTGCATTGCTTGTACAACTTGCATGGTTAAACGTTCTTGCACTTGTGGTCTTTTAGAAAAATACTCTACAATTCTGTTCATTTTAGACAACCCAATTACTTTTCCATCAGAAATATAAGCAACATGAGCTCTACCAATAATTGGTAATAAATGATGCTCGCAAGTAGAATAAACAACAATGTTTTTTTCTACCAACATTTCACCATAATTGTAATTATTGTCAAAAGTAGACGCCTTTGGCATATTTTTAGGATCTAACCCCATAAATATTTCATTTACAAAAGATTTTGCAACTCTTTTAGGAGTTCCTTGTAAACTGTCGTCTGTTAAATCCATTCCTAAAGTGATTAAAATATCTTTTACACTTTCTTGGATTCTTGCAATTTTTTCTTCGTTAGAAATATCAAAAGCATCTGCTCTTAATGGCGTTATGGCAGATGTGCCAATGTGATCTTCTCCTAACTCTTCAATTCTTTCGTCATTCATTTTGCTGCTCAATTCAAACATTTCAATCTTAATTAAAGTGCAAATTTACGTGTTTGCAACGTATTATTATAATTATGCTTCGATAAACTTACACTTCGACAGGCTCAGTGTGACATTCTGAATGTCTATTAATTTTACACCTGTCAGTCTGAGCTTGTCGAAGACTATTTTAATTTTTCTACCAAATCTGATAAAGAACAATCTGATTGCTCTCCAGAAATCATATTTTTTAAAGTAAAAACATCTTCATTTACTTTAGAAACAACAAATTCTATGTTTCTATTCGTAACATATTTCCATTGTCGTTTTTGTGCCTTATTACTTTTACCCAAATCAGGATAAAATTCACTTTTAATATGATGTTCTCTTAAAACTTTCAAGGCTTTCATTTTTGTACTATCGGTAGTTGCATCAAAATTTAAGAAAATTACTTTTGGTTTTGGTAAATTGACTGCTTTAAACAATCCTAACTCTTCTAAAACTAAAAAAATTCTATCCAATCCAAAAGAAATACCAACACCAGAAACATCTTTTAAACCAAAAATTCCCGTTAAATCGTCATATCTTCCTCCACCTCCAATAGAACCAATTTTTACACCTTTTGGTGCAGCAACTTCAAAAATTGCCCCTGTATAATAATTTAAGCCTCGTGCAAGAGTAACATCTACTTCTAAGGCAGCAGTTTCTAAACCTAGTTCTGTAATATTATTGATAACAAAACGCAACTCTTTTACTCCATTTATTCCTTCTTCTGATGAAGCTAACATACTTTCTAAAGAAGCTAAATTCTCTAAATTAGAACCATTAAAACTGAACAAAGGTTGCACTTTTTCTATTGCTTTTGCTGTAATTCCTTTGGCTAACATTTCTTTAACAACGCCTTCTTTACCAATTTTATCTAACTTATCTAAAGCCACTGTAAAATCGATTAATTTATCTTGTGCACCAATTACTTCTGCAATACCAGATAATATTTTTCTATTGTTTATTTTGATGGTTGTACCTGCCAAACCTAATTTGGTAAAAACAGTATCGTATAACTGAATAAACTCCACTTCTTGCCATAAAGACTTACTTCCAACAACATCTGCATCACATTGAAAAAACTCTCTAAAACGTCCTTTTTGAGGACGATCTGCTCTCCAAACTGGTTGCACTTGATATCTTTTAAAAGGAAAAGTAATATCATTTTGATGTTGTACAACATACCTTGCAAAAGGCACTGTTAAGTCGTAACGTAATGCTTTTTCTGAGATTTGAGAAGTTACTTTTATGCTTTCCTTTTCTGATAATAATTTTTCATCTGCTTTTTTTAAAAAATCCCCAGAATTCAAAATCTTAAAAATCAAACGATCTCCTTCTTCTCCATATTTACCCATTAAGGTAGATGAATTTTCAAAACTCGGAGTTTCAATCGGCTGAAAGCCATAAGTTTCAAAAACAGTTTTAATCGTGTTTATTATGTATGTACGATTTGCTACTTCAATTGGCGAAAAATCTCTAGTTCCTTTTGGAATGCTTGGTTTCATATAAATCAGTTATCAATGTTCATTTATCAGTTATCAATTCATCAGAACACTGATAATTGTTAAATGATAATTGCTTTTTACGTCGGCAAATATCGTGAAAAACTTATAAATCTAGGATTTTGTATTGAATTTATTTCTTTGTCTTAAGGCATACAAACTAGCATTTAATTCAAAACCTAGCAATAATATAATTGCGTTTAACCACACAAATACCATCAAAATTAAAAGTGTACCAATAGAACCATATAATTGGTTGTATTGTGCAAATTTAACCACATAAATTCCGAATAAATAAAAGGTACACAAAGTAACTACTGTTGTTAAAACTGCACCTGCAGAAAAAAACTTTGTTTCTTTACCTTGTTTGGTTCCATACCTAAAAAGTAAAGAAACTATGGTAAAAATCATCACTAAAGAAACTACATTTTTACCAATGTAAAATAAATTTAAATCAGCAGTATTCAACCAACCTATTTCATCAATTTTAGATAATGCTACTTGGTATAAAATAAGTGTGGTAATAGTAACAATTAAAAAGAAAGACATTAATAAAGAAACCCCTAAAGAAATAAAATATGCCCTAAAAACGTTTCTAACATCTGTAATATGGTAGGAATGTTCAAAACCACCAAAAATAGCATTGACACCATTTGTCATTAAAAAAATGGATAACAAAAAACCAAAAGAAAGCAGGCCTCCATATTGATTGTTAATAATATCACCTAAAACAGTATTTACAGCATCAAAAGTTTGAGGTGGTAAAATTTCTTTAATAAATGTAAATAAACCTTGCTGAAAACCCTCTATTGGTATGTAAGGTATTAAGGTTAAAATAAATAGTAAAAAAGGAAAAACTGCCATAAAAAAACTGAATGCAATTCCTCCTGCTCTTGTGGTTAATGCTCCTCTAACAATACCTAAAATGTACATTTCTAGCACATCATATAAAGACATGCCCTCTAAACCTGGAATTTTTATTCTCTGACCAAAATTTACCAAAAGGTTTACAATGGGTATTTTTGCTAGTTTATTTTCAATTTCTTTACTCATTATATTTTGTCTTTTAGACACATCCCAAAAAGAGGAAAAACTATTTTTATGATAAGAATATTTTATAAAATTTAACTTCTAATATTTCTACAAATATAAAAAATCAAAGCCACAAAAATAGATGAAATTAAGAAATGGATTTCTAAGTTTCTCAAATAAAGCATGGTAAATTTAAACTACTTACTTGAGTTATATAACTTTATTAATGGTTTTGCTTACTTGTAAAATTCCTTTAAAATTTCATCGTTCGATTTTTATCTATCAAATTAATCTACAACTTTTATTGTACAAAGACACTTACAAAGAATCAATCTACTCTTTACAATTCAAGATCAGAAACCAAAAAAAAATCCAGCAAAAGCTGGATTTTTAAAATTATAATACAAATATTCTTATTGATTTCCTAAAATTATTGGCATTCCAGAATCTCCTGAACCAATTACAATTACCTTACTATTAGAAGATTCAGATAATTTAACAGTTGCTTCTATACCTTTATCTTGTAAAATTTTATCTGTTAAAGAAGCACTTAAAATTTTATTAGCATCTGCTTTACCTTGAGCTTCAATTCTAACCTTTTCTGCTTCTTTTTTAGCAGTTACCAATCTAAATTCATACTCTAAAGATTCTTGCTCTTGCTTTAACTTTCTTTCAATAGCTTGTTTAATTGTTGGTGGTAGTTTTACATCTTCTACCAAAACTCTTTTTACAGTTAAAAATTGGCCTGCTAATAACTTGGTTACTTCGTCTAAAATTTCTTGCTCAATTACATCTCTTTTACTAGAGTATAATTGTTCTGGTGTGTAACGTCCAACCACACTTCTTGCAGCAGCATTAATTGCAGGATCTAGCAATTCACGTTCATAATCTTCACCTTTTGTTTTAATTAAACTCCCTAAGTTTATAAACTCTGGTTCATACCAAATTGTACCATTTACTTTAACTTCTAATCCATTAACAGAAAGTACATTCATTTCATCAGAAATAGATTGCTGACGTACTTTTCTTACAATCATCTTGTTCCAAGGAGCAACAATATGAAAACCTTCTCCATACGTTTTTTCTGTATTTACACCATCTCCTAAAGTTTCAAAAATAACTCCTCCTTCTCCAGGTCCAATAGTTACTGTAGACTTAGAGAATAAAATAATTAATATTACTGCTATAATGATAAAAAACATTCCTCCTTTTGGAAGTTTTAATTCTGTTTGATTACTCGCCATTTTTGTTTGTTTTAAGTTTATTCAAATTTACAATTTATGTTTATGAAACACAATTGAAGTTTCCTAAATATTTGGTAAAATATAAAAGGTTCTACAGAATTGATATTAAATTTTACCATAATATTTTCTGATAAACCATTCTACTGACAATAAAGCGATTACAATGCATAAAATCCATTTCCAATCGATTAAATTTTGCTCTTTTACAGTTGATTTCTGTAGGGTATAAAACGCTTTATTTTCTAAAAGTGATTTTTTTAGTTGGTTAAACTCGTTATTATAAAACAATTTTCCTTCTGTTTTGTTAGCTAATTGTAAAAGTTTTTTAGCATCTGCATTGGTAAACTGCTCTTCTATTTGAGATTTTGTTATTTTAAATTTTCCATGTTTTTTAATATCTTGACCAATCACTGAAACGCTGTAACTATAATCTCCAGAAGTAAGGTTTTCTATTTCAGTTTGATAAGAATTGTTAACTAATGAAAATGGAAATTTTATACGCTGTTTTGTTTCTGAATTAGTAATTGTAATTTCTAAAGAAGCTCTTGCATCAAACAAATAATTTTTATCTGTGTAAAATGCTGATATTTCAATTGTTGAATTTGCAGGATATATACTCTCTGCATTCAATTCTAAACGACTTCTTTTTTTGTTGGATGCCAAATACTGAATAAAATTACCCATAAATTCATCAAAATCTTCAAAAGAGTTGTTGCTTAAAAAACTTGCTGCTCTCCATTTCCACAAACCTTCGCCAAATAGAACTCCTATTTTCTGATCATTAGACTCTAAAGTAGCTAATAAAGGCTGCTTGGTTTGTAAACCTTTTATATTTTGATACAATAATGTTTGAGATTCTTTAGAAACAACAACTTCTCCAAACACATCTTTTAATGGAGGGAATTGATTAAAACCAATATCCTTTTGTAAAAAAGTTAAAAATGAAGCATTAAAAGTAGCTCCATAATTTTCTGTTTGATTGATTGCCTTTTTTGTAATTCCCAATTGTTGTTTGTTGATAAAATTCCAGTCTGTATTTGCACCAGAAATTAGAAAATAATTACTATTTTTTGTTTTAATTTGATTTAAAACAGAATTAAACTTATTGTTTGGTTGATATAAAACAACTAACTGGTAATCATTTAATTGTATTTTAAAATTATCTATATTAAAAATAGATACAGAACGTTGTTTATTACTTTCTATCGATTTTTTTAACACACCTAAATCAGGATGTAAAACAGAGGTTAGAATTAACACTTTTGTTTGTTCATCAATCACTTCTACAGAGAAGCTTTTGGTGTTATTTTTGATGTTTTTCTCTCCTTGTAATTTACGAATTGACGCTGTATAATACTGTAAGCCTTCATTAGTAGATACTAAATTGGTAGTAATTGTCTTGGATTTATCCGTTTCAGAAAAATTAATTCTCTTTGTAAAAACAGTTTTTCCTTTTTTAGTAATTGTAAACTGAGAAGAAACTGTTTCTTTTCCTTCATAATTTAATAACACTTCTACAGGAAACTTATTTTTTATATAACTATACTTGTTAACATTTAACTGCGTTATTTTTAAATCTTTATACTGAGTTGTATCCCCAAAAACAATAGGATATATTTTTTGTTTAGAGTTTACAAACTCATAATCATTACCAATTGTTTGGTTTCCATCTGTTAATAAAATTACAGGAGCAATAGTATTTGTATATAATTGATTTACAGATACAATAGACTTACTTATATTAGTTTCAGCTTCCATAAAAGAAAGAGAATCTAAATCGTTTAATTGGCTTCCAAAAGTAAAGTTATGAACATCAAATTTTTCATTAATGCTTTTATCTTCTTTAATTTTATTTGCAAAAGCTTCAATATTTTTATCTTCTTTAAAAAAGGAAATAGATTTAGAGTTATCAACCAAAATAGAGAGCACTGGTTTTATGTTTTTTAGTTCTTTATTCTTAATTACTGGGTTTATTAGTAGTAAAATTAACAAAAAAAGACTCAGTGTTTTTAAACAAAAAAGTAAAACATTTACTTTACTCTTATTCTTAGTTTTATAAAAATACTGAAAAAAAGCTACTGAAATGCTCAACAACAGGGCAAGAATAACATATAAAATAGTAGTGGTTTGCAATGAATTTATTTTACGTGAAAGATATAAAGAACTATTTAAAAACTAAAACTATATTGTATTTCTATTTTGGTTAAATAGTACTTTTCAACTCATGCTATTTTTCAGGTTTTTTAAGCGTAAAAGACCCCATTAAAAGAAATAATAGAAAAGGCAATAAAATATAGCTTATATAATGATAGCTCCCCAAAGTTGTAAAACAATAACTAAACAAACTTGGTGCTAAAGCACTTGCAATGACTAAAAAGCTCATTACTTTACCTGTAATTGCCCCTAAATAATCTCTACCAAAATAACGAGGCCAAGTTACTGCATTTACAACTGCAAAAAGTCCGCTATAAATACCTAAACCAATTACTAATAAATAAATTCCAATTGCATTGTCTAAGATTAAAAGCCCAACAGCCGCTAAAACACCACTAAAAAGCATGATGAAAAGATATATTTTGTGCTGAACATAATCACTTAAAATATTTGCCAACGTAGAAACCGAAATTGCAATGATAGAAATAGGTAAAAAAACTGCAATTGCAGTTGTTTTGTCATACCCTTGAGCCTTAAAAATAGAAACCACATGAAAGGTAAAGCCAGTGCTAAAAAAGCTGTTAAAAGCAAGTGCCAAGCCAAACATCCAAAATGCTCTTGTATTTTTTGCTTCTTTTAAAGTAAAATTGACTTCAATAGTATTTTCTTTTTTTATTTTTTTCTTTACTTTAACTAAATATCCATCAGGAATAAAACCAAAATCTTCTGGTTTGTTTCTATAAAATTGAAGAATTAAAAAACTAAAAATAAACAAACACATAGCTAAAATTTGCCAACTTACCTCCCATCCATTTTCATCAATTAAATAATTAAACAAAATTGGAGAACTTGAAAAACCTAATGAAACAGCAATACTACTAATAGAGTTTACTTTTCCTCGGTTTTTATCAAACCACATCATTACCATATTTCTTGATGCCATTGTTAACACTCCTTGTCCGCAAAAACGGACTAAAAAGAACAAGACACAAAGCAGTAAAAACGGAATCATCCAAGAGGTAATTTGTAATCCTGCTTTTAAATTTTCACTAATTCCTGCTGCATAAGAAAAAATAATGAGGGCAACTGCCAAAAAGAAAGCTGCAAAAAAAGCAACAAATCTTGCTCCAAATTTATCAAACAAAACTCCAGCTTTTGTTACAAAAAAAGCACTTAATAAAGTACCAATTAAATAGGCATTGCTAAACTGATTTCTTGTTAAACCCAACGCATCTTTTACAGGATCCGTAAAAACAGAAACCCCAACTGTTTGCCCAGGAATACTAAATAAAACACCAATACTACCTATAATTAAAACAACATAACCATAAAAAAAAGGCCATTTTTTTGGGTTGATAAAAGAAAATTTATTTGGATTCATATAGATAATGTTATCTTTTTTTTCTTGAAGTGATAAAATAAACACCTGTTAACAATATTATAGATGCAATCATAGATTGATTGGTTATTTTTTCATTTAAAAAATACCATCCCATAAATAAGGCTATAACAGGATTTACATAGGCATTTGATGCTACTTTTTCTGTAGAAACTACTTTTAAAAGATAATTAAAAGCTGTAAAAGCAACAATACCCCCTAAAACAACTAAAAAAGCCATAGATATTTGAACGTTGGAAGTCCAAGTTAATGGAGATGTCCAATTTTCTTGAAAAATAAGACTAAGCACCGTTAAAATAAAACCAGCAAATAACATTTGTATTGCTGTACCTATAAAAAAGTTTTTAGGCAAATCTGCTTTAGACACAAAAACACTACCATAACTCCAACCTATAATACAACCAAACATTACTAAAATTCCTAAAAAGGTTTCTTCTGAAGTAACCAACTCTTGCTGACTTACTAACAAATACATCCCAAAAAGACCTAAACAAACACCAATTATAGATTTTTTTTGCATTGGTTTTCTATCAATAAACCTAAGTATTAGCAATACAAACAAAGGTTGAGTAGAGGCTATTAAAGCTGCAAAACCACTATCTACATATTTTAATGCCCAAACAAAAATACTATTTCCTAAAATTAGAAAAAACAAAGAAGCAATTGCAGAATTTATAAACTGTTTTGTAGTTACTTCAATTTTAAAACCAACCAATTTTGCAATAATTAGCATTATAATACCAGCAGTAGAAAAACGAATGGCTGCTAAAAAAAATGGCGGAAGCTCTGTTACTGCTACTTTATTAAACATATAAGTAGAGCCCCAAATCACATAAATAGATATAAATGCTAGAATTACAAGCACTTTAGAGTTTCTAAAAAGCATCAAATTTTAATTAGTTTGCGAAAGTACTATTAAAATAGGTAGAACCTCTGTAAATTTTCAAAACTTGATAAAACCTTAAAAAAACATTTAATCTAAAATACTCTCAAATAGAATTGTAAAAATAACCAAACAAGCTATTTATTTAGTTACTTTAGGATTGATATACATGAAATATATTCTTATCTTGACTGGAATAAGAAAAGATCTATTTATGCCTTCCTCTTAATTCTTTTTCAATATCCTTTAAAGTGAAACCTTTTGCTTGTAATAACATTAAATAATGGAATAATAAATCTGCAGATTCATACAAAAACAGCTCATCATTGTTATCCATCGCTTCAATTACAGTCTCTACAGCTTCCTCTCCTACTTTTTGTGCTACTTTGTTAATTCCTTTAGAAAACAGACTTGCTACATAAGATTTTTGAGTGTCTTTATTCGCTACTCTTTCAGCAATCACATTTTCTAAAGTAGACAAAAAACTATAATTTGGCGTGTTTTCTTCTTGCCAACAAGTATCAGAACCTTTATGACACGTTGGCCCATTTGGATTTACAGAAACTAATAAACTATCATTATCACAATCTAGTTTTATATCTACTAAATTTAACACATTTCCACTTTCTTCACCTTTAGTCCAAAGTCTATTTTTAGTTCTAGAAAAGAAAGTAACCAACTTTGTAGCTTGTGTTTTTGCAAAAGCTTCTTCATTCATGTAACCCAACATTAATACGTTTTTTGTAGTTGCATCTTGAATGATTGCTGGTACTAAACCATCGTTATTTTTATTGAAATCTATGTTCATATTTTGGTTGTTGGTTGTTGGTTGGTAGTTTTTGGTACAATAACCATCAACTATAAACCAAAAACTATTATTATATTCTTACAGGTATTTTCTGTTCTTTTAATGCTTCTTTTAACTCTAAAACAGGTATTTCGCCAAAATGAAAAACACTTGCTGCCAAAGCTGCATCTGCTTTTCCTTTGGTAAAAGTATCTGCAAAATGCTGAATGTTTCCTGCACCTCCAGAAGCAATAATTGGTATATTTAATGCTGATGATAATTTTGCCAAAGCTTCATTTGCAAAACCTGCTTTTGTACCATCGTGATTCATAGAAGTAAATAAAATTTCTCCTGCTCCACGACTTTCAACTTCCTTTGCCCATTCAAACAAATTTAGCTCAGTAGGTATTGTTCCTCCTGCCAAATGCACGAGCCATTCTCCATCAATTTGTTTTGCATCAATAGCAACAACCACACATTGACTTCCAAATTTCTCTGCCAATTCGTTGACCAATTCAGGTCTTTTTACTGCGGATGAATTTATAGAAACCTTATCTGCACCACATTTTAGCAATTTATCTACATGGGCTACAGAAGAAATACCTCCACCAACTGTAAAAGGAATATTTACTTGTTCTGCTATCTTTAAAACCATATCTAATGTAGTACCTCTATTTTCTAATGTTGCTGCTATATCTAAAAACACCAACTCATCTGCACCTAAATCTGCATATTGTTTTGCTAAAACTACTGGATCTCCTGCATCAATTAAATTCACGAAATTGACACCTTTTACAGTTCTTCCGTTTTTAATATCTAAACAAGGTATTATTCTTTTTGTTAACATTCTTTTATAGCTTTTTGCTTTTCGCTTTTCGCTTTTCGCTTTTTGCAGTTTGCTAATTGCTAACCGCTAAAAGCTAATGGCTATTTTTTTATTATAAAATTCTCCAATTGTTTTAAACTAATTTTATTCTCATAAATAGCTTTGCCAATAATCACACCTTCACAGCCATTTGCTGCTAATTTAGGCAATTCATCAAAAGTAGAAATTCCTCCTGAAGCAATTAGTTTAAGAGATGTTTCGACAAGCTCAACATGACATTCGTTAAGAATTTTGGTATAGGTTTCAAAACTTGGCCCTTGTAACATGCCATCTTTAGAAATATCTGTACAAATTACATACTGAATCCCTTTTTGCTGATACTCAGAAATAAACGGAATCAACTCTAAAGAACTCTCTTCTTGCCAACCATTAGTTGCAATTTTACCACCAGAATTATCGGGATAAAAATCGGCTCCTAAAATAATTTTTTGGGATCCATATTTTTCAATCCAACCTTCAAAAATTTCACTGTTTTTTACAGCAATACTTCCTCCAGTAATTTGATTTGCACCCGAATTAAAAGCTATTTCTAAATCTTTATCAGACTTTAAACCACCACCAAAATCAATTTTTAAATTGGTTTTAGATGCAATTTGCTCTAATACTTTATGATTGATAATCTGACTCGCTTTTGCACCATCTAAATCTACCACATGTAAATACTCAATACCAGCATCTTCAAATTCTTTGGCAACTTCTAACGGATTTTCATTATAGATTTTCTTAGTGTTATAATCGCCTTTTGTTAAACGAACACATTTACCTTCAATAATATCTATAGCTGGAATTATTCTCATATTTTTAGCTGTTGGCTTTTAGCTAATAGCTGATTGCTAAGAGCTAAAAGCTATTTTTACTTATTTAAAGCAGTAACCTGAATTTCAATTTTCATTTTATCATCAATTAAAGCTGCTGCAAAAACGGTTGCTGCTGGCTTTACAGTTCCCAAATATTTTTTTAAAACGGGTAAAATTGAATTAAAGTCTGATGCTGTAGGTAAAATATAAGTCACACGTACTATTTTATCTAAACTAGAACCTGCTTGTTCTAAAACCGCTTTTATATTTTTAAAACATTGCTCGGTTTGCTCTACAACATCCTCTGAAATGGTCATGTTTTCATAGTTAAAACCTGTTGTTCCAGATACAAAAACCCAATCTCCTTGTACTACTGCTCTTGAATATCCCATTTCATCCTCAAAAGGAGAACCTGAACTAATTAATTTTTTTGACATAATTTTTAATATTAAATGTTAGAAGTTAGATTTAAAAAGTAAAAATAGAAGTAGGTTATTTAAAACTTCTAAAATCTAATACCTAACTTTTTAGTTTATTTTAACTTATTTATTTTTTTTGATTTCTTTTTGCTGTATTTATTGACGCTACAATTATTGCTAATAATTCAGAACCTTCTTTCTTTAATTTTAAAATTTCTTCTTTATGTTCTGGTATAACTTCTTCAAATATCTCTAACCAAAATACACTTTCATCAGCTTCTTCTTCAACAATTTTTAGTTTATTAATAAAATCTGCTGTAGATTTTGCTCTTTGTGATGCTCTATAATTTGCTCCAACAGAACTTGAACTTCTAATTAATTGATTTACATAAGCATTATATTCTCTTGACTTTGGAACTTTAAAACAAAATCTCCAACAATCTAAAGCAAACTTTTTTGTTCTAAATAATATTTGATTTTTCAAAGCTCACTTTTAATATTTAACTTCTAATATTTTATATTAATTTTATAAGTCTAAAAAATTTTGTAATATTTTTGCTCCTTCAACGCCACTTTTCTCTGGATGAAACTGCACCCCATAAAAATTATCTTTTTGTAAAGCAGATGCATATTCAACTTCATAATCTGTGGTTGCAATTGCTTCTTTACAGTTTTCTGCATAGAAACTATGTACTAAATACATGAATTCTTTTTCTTTAATCCCTGTAAACAAATCAGATTTTAAGTTATAAATAACATTCCAACCCATTTGTGGCACTTTTACAGCATTTGTAAAACGCTTCACATCTACATTAAAAATACCTAAACCTTTTGTATTTCCTTCAGAAGATGAATTACACATCAATTGCATACCCAAACAAATACCTAAAACAGGTTGTTTTAAAGTAGGAATCACTTTATCCAATCCACTTTCTTGCAACATTTTCATGGCAGAACTTGCTTCACCAACTCCTGGGAAAATTACTTTATCAGCAGCTCTTATTTCATCAATATTATTTGATAAAACAGCATTTACACCTAAACGTTTAAAAGCAAACTGAATGCTTTTAATGTTTCCTGCTCCATAATCGATAATTACTAATTTCATCTTTATAGCTTTTTGCTTTTTGCTCTTAGCAATTAGCTAAAAGCCAACTGCTAAAAGCTAATCGCTAAATTATAACATTCCTTTTGTTGATGGTAAAAACATTTTATTTGCATCTCTTTTTACCGCCATTTTCATCGCTTTTGCAAATGCTTTAAAAATACCTTCTATTTTGTGATGCTCATTATCTCCTTCTGCCTTAATGTTTAAATTACATTTTGCTCCATCTGTAAAAGACTTAAACAAGTGTAAAAACATTTCTGTTGGCATATCTCCAATCATTTCACGTTTAAAATCTGCTTCCCAAACCAACCAAGGTCTTCCGCCAAAATCCACAGCTGCTTGTGCCAAACAATCATCCATTGGCAAACAGAAACCATAACGCTCTATGCCTAATTTATTACCCAATGCTTTGTGGAATAATTCCCCTAAAGCAATCATGGTATCTTCTATAGTGTGATGTTCATCAACCTCTAAATCACCATCTACTTTTACTGTTAAATCCATTGCTCCATGTCTACCAATTTGGTCTAACATGTGATCGAAAAACTTAACACCTGTATCAATATTATTTTTACCAGAACCATCTAAATTTAGTTGAATGTAAATCTTTGTTTCGTTGGTATTTCTTGTAATTTCTGATACTCTATCTTCTAACTTTAAAAACTCATAAATCGCTTTCCAATCAGTAGAAGTTAAAGCAATACAGTCTAAAATTTCTTGTTTAGAAGTTTCAATTTCATCAGCCCCTAATTCTGAGTTTTCTGATAAAAAGATTCCTTTTGCACCTAAGTTTTTTGCCAATTCCATGTCTGTAATTCGATCGCCTAAAACAAACGAATTTTCTAAATCATATTCTTCAGAAAAATACTTGGTTAACAAACCTGTTCTTGGTTTTCTGGTTTCTGCATTTTCATGCGGAAAAGTTTTATCAATACAAACTTCAGAAAAAACAACGCCTTCTTTTTCAAATGCAGAAATCACTTTATTTTGAGCTGGCCAAAAAGTATCTTCAGGAAAAGAATCTGTTCCCAAGCCATCTTGGTTGGTAACCATCACCAATTCATACTCCAATTCAGTAGCAATTTTTGCCATGTATTGAAACACTTTTGGATAATATTCTAACTTTTCTAAACTATCTAATTGATAATCTACAGGTGGCTCTAACACCAATGTTCCATCTCTGTCTATAAATAATACTTTTTTGCTCATTTTGTTGCTTTTGGCATTTGGCTATTGGCTCATAGCTAATTACTAATGGCAAATAGCTAAAAGCTATATTTTTTGTAATGCTTTTATCAATTTTTCATTTTCAATCTCAGTTCCCACAGTTAAACGCAAACAATTTTTGCACAAAGGTTGTGTTGTTCTGTTTCTTATAACAATTCCTTTTGCAATTAATTGATTGTAACGTTTTGTTGCATCATCAACCTTTACCAATACAAAATTACAATCTGTTGGATAAATTGTATGGATAAAATTAATTTCTTTTAAATTTTGAATTAATAAAGTTCTTTGGTTTATGATTTCTAATACTTCTTTATGTACCTCATCAACCTTTAATAAACGTTCTACAGCTTTTTGTTGTGTTAATTCGTTTACGTTATAAGGTGGTTTTATGTTGTTTAAAATTGCAATAATTTCTTTGGATGCATAACAAACTCCTAATCTGATTCCTGCTAAACCATAAGCTTTTGATAAAGTTTGAGTAACAATTAAATTCGGATATTCTGATAATTTTTCTAACCAACTTTTTTCTTCTGAAAAATCGATATACGCTTCATCAATAACAACTAACCCATTAAATTTTGTCAATAATTCTGCTACAATTTCTGTTGAAAAACTATTTCCTGATGGATTGTTTGGCGAACACAAAAATAACATTTTGCTATTTGCATCTACTTTTTCTAAAATCTGATTTACTTTTGGCTCAAAATCGGTTGATAATAAAACTTCTCTGTTTTCTATATTATTGATGTTAGCCAAAACAGCATACATGCCATAAGTTGGTGGCAAAGTGATGATATTGTCTTCTTTTGGCTCGCAAAAAGCTCTAAACAACAAATCTAACACCTCATCACTTCCGTTTCCTAAAAGAATATTCTCTTTGGCAACATTTTTAATTTCTGATAATACATCTTTTACCGAATTTTGTTGCGGATCTGGATAGCGATTTACGCCATTTTCAAACGGATTTTCATTGGCGTCTAAAAACACCATTTCATCAATAGAAACGTCTTTATATTCGTCTCTTGCAGAAGAATATGGTTTTAAAGATTTTATGTTTTCTCTAACTAAAGTATGAATGTCAAATTTTGTTTTCATTATAAAAAGACTTCGACAAGCTCAGTCTGACATTTTGATTATTATTTTTTATTTAATTTACTTTTTATGGATTCTTGCCTTCGCAGGAATGACAAAAAGCTTATTTTAATGATTCTAACCTTAAAGTAACCGCATTTTTATGTGCTTGTAAACCTTCTGTTGATGCCATTAATTCTATGGATTTACCAATACTTTGAATGCCTGTTTTAGATATTTTTTGAAACGTAATACTTTTATTAAAACTATCTAAATTTACACCAGAATACGCTTTTGTAAATCCGTTTGTTGGTAATGTATGGTTGGTACCAGATGCATAATCTCCTGCACTTTCTGGTGTGTAATTGCCTATAAAAACAGAACCTGCATTTTCTATATTGTCTATATAATAATCATCATTATTTGTGCAAACAATAAAGTGTTCTGGTCCATACTCATTGATTAATTCTAACGCAATTGCATCGTTTTCAACAAAAATAGATTTTGAGTTTTCCATTGCTTTTTTGGCAATTTCTACTCTTGGCAGCTCTAAAATTTGTTTATTAATTTCAACTTCTACCTCAGCAATTAGTTTTTTTGATGTTGATACTAAAATAACCTGAGAATCTACCCCATGTTCTGCTTGACTTAATAAATCTGAAGCCACAAAACTTGCATTTGCAGCATCATCTGCAACCACTAATAATTCACTTGGTCCTGCAGGCATATCGATTGCTACTCCAAACTTGGTCGAAAGCTGTTTTGCAACCGTTACAAACTGATTTCCTGGACCAAATATTTTATAAACTTGTGGAATGGTTTCTGTACCAAAAGTATAACCTGCAATTGCTTGTATGCCACCAACTTTTACAATTTTAGTAACACCACATAAATTGGCTGCATACAAAATAGCTGGATGAATTTTGCCTTCTTTATTTGGAGGAGAACACAACACAATTTCTTTACAACCTGCAATTTGAGCAGGAATTGACAACATTAAAACTGTTGAAAAAAGTGGTGCAGTTCCTCCAGGAATGTACAAACCAACTTTAGTTATGGGTCTTTTTTCTTGCCAACAAGCAACACCATTTGTAGTTTCTACAAAAACTTTTTCGGTTTTTTGAGCTTTGTGAAATTTGGTAATATTTTCTTTAGCAATTGT
The DNA here is from genome assembly GCF_947497695.1 of uncultured Polaribacter sp. Taxonomy (GTDB): domain Bacteria; phylum Bacteroidota; class Bacteroidia; order Flavobacteriales; family Flavobacteriaceae; genus Polaribacter. Next base: position 399,973 of record NZ_CANMHM010000003.1, read on the forward strand.
AATTGCTGCTTTTAAATCTGAGGAAACTAAAGAAATTGCTTCTTGAATTTCATCTACAGAAACTATTGCATTTTCTAAAGCAACACCATCAAACTTTTGTGTGTATTTTGATACTGCTTTGTCTCCGTTTTTTTGAATATCAGCAAAAACTTCATTGACAATACCTTCAATATCATCAACCGTTTTTGTGGGTCTTTCTAAGATTTGATTCCAATCTTTTTTAGACGGATTTAGTATTGTTTTCATTCTTTCTGATTCTCCTGCAAGGTTTTTAAAATCTTGTAGGTATTTTTAACTTTTTTAATTTATGCTGACAAGCTTTTTAAAAACTTGCGGAATGTTTGCAAACTTGCAATTTGCGTTAGGGATTGAAACGGCATCCTTTTTGCTTTTTCAGCAAAAAGATATAGTGGAAAGCCCGTTAAAACGCCCAAAAACTATTTTTATTTTTAGATACTGAAACAAGTTCAGCATGCTTTAAACAGATTTTACTAAAATATGTTTAAAGCACCATTTTTTCTATTGGACACACTAAAATACCTTCTGCTCCATTTTCTTTTAATTCGTCTATAATTTCCCAGAATTTATTTTTACCAATTACTGTGTGTACAGAGCTCCAGCCTTTTTCTGCCAATGGCAAAACAGTAGGACTTCTCATGCCTGGTAACAATTTTAGAATGGTATCTAATTTATCATTAGGTGCATTTAACAAAATATATTTAGAGTTTCTTGCTTTTAAAACAGACTGAATTCTAAACTGAATTTTCTTTAAAATTGCCTTTCTTTCATCATCAATTAAAGGAGAAACTGCCAAAACAGCTTCCGATTTTAAAAGCACTTCTATTTCTTTTAATCCGTTTTTAAATAACGTAGAACCACTAGAAACGATGTCGCAAATTCCATCTGCCAAACCAATATTTGGTGCAATTTCTACAGAACCATTAATTTGGTGTAATTGCGCATTTACATTTTGTTCTTTTAAAAATTTCTTTACCGTTTCTGGATACGAAGTTGCAATTCGTTGTCCGTCTAAATCTTTTAAAGAATTTGCATTTGATTCTTTTGGGACAGCAATAGAAACTTTACATTTAGAAAATCCTAAACGCTCTACAAATTCAATATCTGCTCCTTTTTCTATTAAAACATTTTCGCCAATTATGGCTGCATCTACTACTCCGTCTTTTAAATATTGAGGAATATCGCCATTTCTTAAATAGAAAACTTCTACAGGAAAATTTCTTGCTGCAGCTTTTAATTGATCTTTACCATTTTCTATAGAAATACCAATGTCTTTTAAGATTCTCATTGAATCTTCGTTTAACCTACCTGATTTTTGTACTGCAATTCTTAAGTTACTCATTTTATTATCTTTTTTTGTTCTTTAAAATTTAGAACAATCAAACTAATTTTTCTTAAAAGATTCCGATTTTAAATCGGAATTATTTTTAATTTTCTTATGAAATTAAAAATAAAAAACCCGTTTGATTTGCTCAAACAGGTTTATAAATATTTTGATTTTATTCAATACATTTCTAAATCGCTTGATGGCAATTGTAAAAATGATGATGATGGTTTTGAATAAATGTCATGTTTTTATTTTAATATTATGCAAATATCTGTAATTTATTTTATAAAAACTAAACGAATTTATAAAAAAGTGGATAATTCTAAAAAAATATCCATTTAATATCATTCTACAGAAACCAACGCCTAAAAATTATAGTATTTGAATCGCTTTTTGTGATTTTGATGATTATTTATTTTAAATGAAAACTTATTTTTGCAACGTATGGAAACACAAAAACAGGTTACAAAAAAGTTACAACGTTCAGTTGCAGAAGCTATACAGCAATTTTCTATGATTGCAGAAGGAGATAAAATTATGGTGTGTCTTTCTGGTGGAAAAGATAGTTATGCCATGTTAAATATGTTATTGTATTTTCAAAAAGTAGCACCTATTTCTTTTGAAATTATTGCTGTAAATTTAGATCAAAAACAACCTGGTTTTCCTGAGGAAGTTTTACCTAATTACTTAAGCAATTTAAAAGTAGCTTATAAAATTATAGAAAAAAACACTTATAAAATTGTAATGGACAAAACGCCTGAAGGTAAAACTACTTGCAGTTTATGTTCTCGTTTGCGAAGAGGAACTTTGTATGAAGCTGCCAAAGATTTAGGTTGTAATAAATTGGCTTTAGGACATCATAGAAATGATATTATAGAAACGTTTTTCTTGAACTTCTTTTTTGCTGGAAAAATGGAAACGATGCCCCCTAAGTTTAAAAATGATGCTGGTGATTTAGAGGTATTAAGACCTTTGGCTTTTTGTAAAGAAAGTGATATTGAAGTGTATGCAGATTATATGAACTTTCCAATAATACCTTGTAATTTATGTGGATCGCAAGAAAACTTACAACGTAAAAAAGTGAAACAAATGATGAATGATTGGGAAACTGAATTCCCAAACAGAAATGCAATTATGATGAATGCTTTACAAAATGTTTATCCTTCTCATCTTTTAGATAAAAATTTGTATGATTTTGAAAATTTAGAAAGTAAAATTACTGAAACTTCTTTAGTAGATAATTAATAGAAAAAGAGGAGAACTTACTGTTTTCTTGGAATTTCGGGTAATTTATTTGTAAAACTTGGTGCAGTGTCTCTGCAAGAAACTTGTTTCTTTTTAGAAACCATCACTAATAAATCATAACTAAGTGTAAATAAAGTACCTGCTCTAAAAGTTTCTAAAAGTAGTTTTTCTAAGGTTGATAAAGTATCCGTTAGAGAAAGTTTTTCATATTTTTCTTCCTCAGCATATCTATATTTTAATTCATACGTTTCAATGTCATCAACCCATAATAAACGTACATAAACATTTAACAAGCCTTCTTTTTTTCTGATAGGTTTGCTTAAGGTTAGTTTTACAAATTCGTCATTTTTAACGCTTTGTTGTATGGCTTCAAAAAACTCACTAAAATCGCTCATGTTGCAAAAGTATAGATAATATTAAATGTATGATCTATCTTTTTAAAATTGATATAATTTCTTTAAAAAGATTCAAAACTGCTTCGCTAAAAAGACTTAAGAAACAAGACTTACATAAGTAACTGTTTTATGAAACGTAAAATTAGTTGAAAAAATATTTTAAAGACACTAATAATAAACAAAAACAACCTTTGTGAAACGAATTTAACAAAGGTTGCTTGTATTAAAAATCTGTAGATTTTTAGTTATGAAACTGCAGTTTAATTAATTTCTACAACTTCTACATCAAAAATAAGATCATGACCAGCTAAAGGATGATTGCCATCAACAACAATACTCTCTTCTTTTACTTCTCTTACCATTAAATTAATTTCTTGTCCATCTGGCGATTTAGAAACTAATCCCATACCAACTTTTGGCTCCATATCTTTTGGAAGATCTGATTTTTTTACTTCTTGAATCATTTGTTCATTAACTTCTCCATAAGCTTCTTCTTTAGTCATAGAAATGGTTTTCTTTTCATTTAATTTCATATCAATTAAACCTTTTTCAAAACCTGGAATTAATCTTCCTTCTCCTAAAACAAACTCAATTGGTTCTTTACCTTCTGATGTATCAAAAACTTGACCAGTAGCTAATTTACCAGTATAATTTACTTTGATTGTGCTGTTTTCTTTAACTTGACTCATACTATTGTTGATTTTTAAAAAAACACTGCTACATAATTTTTATGAAACATGTTTTAATTTTTATTTATTGATTCTGTAATCACGAAAATCAAGCCAAGAAAATTGAAATGGAAGCTAATAATTATTAAAAAGTGTCTGAGTGCCTATTAACACAAGAAATAACATCTTTTAGAAATGTTTTAATCAACTTTTTAAAAGTGGTAATTATGTCAGTAAAAGTGATGTTTTTATGGAGTTTGTCATACTGAAAGCATCTCTCACAAATGGTAATCAGACCGCAAAAGATTCCTACGGAAAGACAAACTTTGTGGGGGTTTCGTTTGTCTTTTCAAACTTTACTGAGAAACCACATAAAGTTGAATTTTCATAACGTTTGTCATGCTGTAAGCATCCCACACAAATGGTAAACAAACTGTTAAAGATTCCTACGTAATGACAAACTTTGTGAGGTTTGGGTTATCAGCTTCATGTGATTTCTCTCTGCGTTAGAAATGACAAGACTGAATAGAAAATAGTAAGAATAACCTAAGTTTTAATTCTGTTAGCAAACAAGTTTAGCCCTGATTAACTCCGCTTTATTATTTTTATTGAGTCGCTGAATGCTTTTCATTTAAAACGGCATCCTTTTTTTGTTTTTCACAAAAAAAGATATAGTGGAAAGCAGGAAATAGCTTCAAATAAAACCATTGAAATTACTCCTTTAAACAATTTGCTATTAAATTACTTTTTAGGGTGATTTTTGGGACTTTAAAATTGAAATATTCGTGTAAAGGAATCTCAAAACCTTTGTGATTTAAGTAGTTATTTAAAGCTAAATTTAAGCCTTCACTAAATAAGTGATGTTCTGCACCTGTAGGATCTTCGTGATACAAATCGTTTTCTGCAAATCCTTTAAACTCTGGACCAATAATTTTGATTTGAAATTCATCTGGATTTTTACCCACTGGACTGTGACTTGTACACGCAAATTGATGCCAAAATGCAGATTGAATGCAATTATTGTAAAACAACTGACGTACAACCTCTAAAGAATCGATGGTTTCTTGCTCAGTTTCTGTAGGAAAACCAAACATTAAATAAGCATGCACCATAATATTTTGATCTGAAAAAGCTTTGGTAACTCTGGCAACTTGACCAATATCTACTCCTTTTTTCATTTTCTCTAACAACCTGTCTGATGCTACTTCTAAACCTCCTGTAACTGCAATACAACCAGATTTTGATAATAAGGCACACAACTCTGCATTGAATGTTTTTTCGAAGCGAATGTTTGTCCACCAAGTAATATACACTTTTCTTTCGATGAGTTTATTTGCCAATGCTCTTAGCATTTTTGGTGGCGCAGCTTCATCTACAAAATGAAAACCTGTAATACCTGTTTCTGATATAATTTTTTCAATTTTATTGACCAAATCATCTGCTGTAGTGTTTTGATAATTGCCAATATAATCTAAAGTAACATCACAAAAAGAGCATTTTTTCCAATAACAACCATGAGAAATGGTGAGTTTATTCCATTTTCCATCAGACCACATTCTGTGCATTGGGTTCATCACATCTAAAAAAGACAAGTACTTTTCTGTGGGCAAACCAAGATAACTTGGTGCAGGTAAATTTTTATGATGAAATATGGTATTGGGCTTTTTATCTGTAAAAACAACTTTATTATTTTTACAGATATAGGTTCTTTCCAATCGCTTCTCTCCTATTTTATTTTCAATAAATTCTGTAATTCTTAATAATGGTCCTTCACCATCATCTAAAGTTATAAAATCTACAAAATTAAATATTCTTGGGTCAGATAAACGTCTCAATTCTGTGTTGCAATAACCTCCTCCCATTGCAATTTTAACAGTTGGATAATTTTGTTTGATAAACTGAGCACATCTTAAAGCCGAAAATAAATTACCAGGAAATGGGACTGTAAAACAAACTAAATCATAAGCATCTTGTTGTAATTTATCATCTAACAAATACAACATTTCATCTTCTATCAACGTAGTTTCGAATTGTAAACATTCATCTAACTCATCAAAACTTGATGCTGCTCTACCAATTTGCTCTGCATAACGTGTAAACGAGAAAAACTCATCTACATTGGCGTTGATAAAATCGCCTAATTCTTCTACAAACAACGTTGCAATATGTTTGGCTTTGTCTAAAATGCCTAATTTTCCAAATTCTGTACTTAAATCTTTATCTAATTTGATTCTTCTATGTCCATGAGGTAAAAAATCTTTATGCACTATTTGATACGCTGCTGTCACTTCTTGCACACGCAAATAATCCATAACAGCATCTACTTTATCAATATAATCTTGCTTTTGTTCCCAAACTAAAGGCAATTCTTTATTCCCTAACATTGCTGCTTGTTTAAAAATAGCATCAATAAATTGTTTGGTAAATACTGTTGTAAACAACTCAATGCTTAAATCCATTTGCGTTGTTTGTACATTTTTAGAGTCTAAAAAACCTTTAATGTACGCAGTTGCAGGATATGCTGTGTTTAGTTGTGTAAAAGGTGGTGTTATTAAAAGTGTTTTTATGGACATATTTTAAATAAAATACAAAGATGCATTTTATTTGAATGTAAAGAAAACTTAAAATTCTTATCATTTGTAGGTTGTTATGTAAAGAAAAGTGGATTTTCTTATCATAATGAATTAGTACAGAAAGGAATTCTGATAATGGAAAAACAGAAATAGAAACTTTGACCTATTAGATTTCATATCGTTAATCCAAAAAAACACGAGGTAATTTTAATAATCTGTTATTTATAATTATCTTTACTATAAAAGATAGTATTATGAATTCAGCAGAAATAAAAATAGACTTGTTTAGAAAATTAGATTCATTAAAAGGGAATCGATTGGAAGAAGCTTATGGTGTGTTGTTGAATTATATGAACGGCAAGAAAGAACTTGATGATTGGCAAAATCTAACCCCAGAACAACAAGATGCTATTAGACTTGGTGTTAAACAACTTGATAAAGGAGAAGGCAGAGAGCATAAAAAAGTAATGTTTGATATTAGAAAGCGCTTCACAAATGCTTAAAGAAGTAATTTGGTCTCCCCTGCTGCAGAAAATGATATTGAATCTATTTTAGAATACTTAAAGTTAAATTGGAATGAAAGAATAATTAATAGATTCATTAATAAAGTAGACGACAATATTGGTTTGATACTTGAAGACCCGAAGATATTTCCGATAATTAATGAAGAACTTCAGATAAGGAAAAGTGTCATTTCAAAACAGAGCACCCTATACTATAGAGAAAATGCTGGAAAACTTGAAATAGTAAGACTTTTTGATTCGAGACAAGACCCAATTAAATTGAAATTTTGACTTTAAAAAAAAAGTATTATTACTCAAAAAATTTTTTAATGAATTGTCTTTTTGAGCCAAAAAAACTAACTTTTGTTTCTCTTAGTTTAAAACCTGAAACAATTTTTCAGCATTGAAATTATAGTTCACATGAGACAAAAAGTCACACATCGAGTTTACATGAACTATTTTTTGTATTTTTAGTACATATTAAACACATTAGAGATAAAATGTCCCAAAACAATAGACTTCCAAAACTACCTCCAAAAAGAGAAAAGATAGAAACAATTGAAATTCTTCGTCAATTGAGTAAATCTTCAAATTCATTAGGTGAATTAAAGGGAATTGCTAAAACAATACCTAATCAAGAAATGTTGGTTAATGCTGTTGTTTTGCAAGAAGCGAAAGATAGTTCTGAGATAGAAAACATTATTACAACACAAGATGAATTATACAAAGCATTAGCTACAAACACAAAGCAACCAACACAAGTTAAAGAAGTTATAAATTATAGAAGCGCTATTTTTTTAGGCTTTGAATTGGTAAAGAAACAAGGTTTTTTTAAGTTAAAAGATATTGAAACAATACAAAAAACCATTATCGAAAATAATGCAGGAATTCGCTCAATGCCAGGAACTGTATTAAAAAATGATAAAACTGGCGAAATTGTTTATACTCCACCACAAGAAAAAGATGTTATTTTAGATTTATTGGGAAATTTTTTAGAACATTTTAATGTGAAACAAAATGATTTAAATCCGCTAATTAATTTGGCTATTTTACATTATCAGTTTGAAAGTATACACCCTTTTTATGATGGAAATGGAAGGGCTGGAAGAATTCTAAACATTCTATACCTAATCATAAACAACCTTTTGGATATTCCAATTCTATATTTAAGTTCATATATCAACGAAAACAAAGCAGATTATTATCGCCTGTTAAATAAAGTAAATACTACAGATGAATGGACTGAGTATATCATTTATATTTTAAAAGCTATTGAAGTAACATCAAACAGAACTATTGAAAAAATAAATTCAGTAAAAATTTTATTGGATGAAACAATACTTTTTGTACAAGAACAAGAACCAAAAATTTACAGAAAAGAATTCATTGAGTTACTTTTTGAACATCCTTATTCTAAAATAGAATTTGTGGTTGAAAAATTAAATGTAGAAAGAAAAGCTGCTTCAAGATATTTGAAAAAAATGGAAGAAATTGGGATATTAACCTCTCAAAAAATAGGAAGAGAAAACGTATATGTAAATACTAAGTTAATTGAAATATTGAAAAAGCAATAAGGAAATACCAAATATAATTTTAGTTAATTTAGAAAAGCACTGAAGAGATTTCTATTATCGATTTATTTATGGACTATAATTCTTAACTAAAAAAAAACTACCTCACAAAACAGCTTTCCAACATTTCATACAATTCTGGATGCTTTCTCTTTAATAATTTTGGTCTTTCAAAAAAGTATTCTCCTGCAACTGCTAAAAACTCAATTTGAGAAGTTCCTCCGTAATTTCTAATGTCTAATGCATCATTATTAATTGCTTCCATCTTTTTATGCACTAATTTCAAATAAGGAATTACATATTGTTTGTCTAACAAAGCAGCAGGAATTCCATCTATAACACCATCAGACTTGTCTAAAAGATGAATAAACTCATGAACAGCAGTATTTCCTTTATCCGTTTTATTACTAAAACCATGGTATAATGCTTTTCTTGATAAAATCATTTGATTTTCGAATCTTCCTGTGCCAACCAAACCTCCAATAGTTCTCCCTTCTACTTTTGTATTAAATTGCAAATCTTCATCAAAATAATCAGGATAAATTAAAACAGTTGTCAAATTTGTGTAATTCCAATTTGGAAACCTAAACACAGGAATTACAGCACTTGCAGCAACCAATAATCTATCTAATTCTTCTAACTCAAAATAAACTGCTTCTATATATTTCGTTTATAAAAAAGTAACCATTTTAGCACAAAATATTTTTTGTTCATCTGTTGTCAGTTTTTTATAAAACAGAATATTTTCTAACAACAGGTTGTGCCAATGTGTTGGTATTTTATTTTTTTCTAAAGGAATTGTTTTTGATTTTTCTCGAGATTTAGATATGAAATAAAAAACATAGACAATAACAATGATTACAATAATATATAGCATGGTCTTTTTATAATGGGAAAACTACAAATAAAAAAATTAAGAAAAAGCTTTTGATTAAAAAAAGCATTTATAGTTGTTGTTGTTTTAACTAACAACTAACTTCGCTACTGAGCTAATGTATAAGAAAAGCACTTTTCGAAAAAGCTCATAAAAAAGAACAACAAATGAAAATACTTCATACAGCAGATTGGCATTTAGGACATCGATTGCATGAACAATCTCAAAAAGAAGAACAAGCCTTGTTTTTAAATTGGATTGAGAGATACATTATTCAACAAAAAATTGATGTATTGCTTATTTCTGGAGATATTTTTGATACAGGTTCTCCATCCAACCAAAGTTTAGAAATGTATTATAGTTTTTTAGTAAAACTAAATGCAACAACTTGTAAATCTATAATTATTACAGGTGGAAATCACGATTCTCCAGGTACTTTAAATGCACCAAAACATATTTTAGATGCTTTGTCTATAAAAGTTGTTGGTAAAGCCGCAGAAAATATTGAAGATGAAGTTTTTGAAATTGATATCAACAACGAAAAAGTAATTGTAGCTGCTGTTCCTTATTTGCGCGATGGAGATATTAGACGTGCAGTTGCAGGTGAATCTTTTGATGAATTGACAGAAAAATACAAGACAGCATTAATCAATCATTATAAAACTTCTGCCAAACAATGTAAACATATCAATACAACCAATGCACCTGTAATTGCCATGGGACATTTATTTGCTACAGGAGGTTCAGTTTCTGATAGTGAGCAAAATATTTATGTAGGTTCTTTAGGACATATTGGTGCAGAAGATTTCCCTACTTATTTTGATTATGTGGCTTTAGGCCACTTACACAGACCTCAAATAATTGGTGGAAATGATAAAATTAGGTATTCTGGATCGCCAAATATTTTAAGTTTTAGTGAAGTTAATTACGATAAAAAAATACTCGTTTTAAACATAGAAAACAATACAATTAACACTATTGAAGAAGTTATCATTCCGAATTTTAGAGCATTTTACCGACTAAAAGGCACAATGTCTGCTTGTATGATGAAGTTTAACACAATTGCTACTAACAATTATAATTTAACACCTTGGGTAGAAATTGTTTTAGATGAAGAAAATACAATAAACACCAACGATTTAAAAAGAGCTGCTGAAAACTATCCGTTTGAAATTTTAAAAATTTCTTTAAAAAACCAACGAAAAGTAAAGGGAATTGAAGAACTTTTAGAAAATACTGCTTCCATAAAAGAATTACAACCTACAGAAGTTTTTAAACTAAAATGTGAAGAAATGGGTTTTGATTTAGAAAAAAGTCCTGAAATTTGGGATGCTTTTAATGAAATTTTGCAATCTGTTAAAAATCAATAAAAGACCTTTGCTATGAAAATTTTAAAGATTGAACTACAAAATATCAACTCTCTAAAGTCTGATACTCCTATTATTGTTGATTTTGAAAGTGAGCAATTTAAAGATGTTGGTTTGTATGCCATTACTGGATCTACAGGTGCAGGAAAAACCACTATTTTAGATGCAATAACCATCGCATTATATCATAGTGTACCACGTTTTAATGCTGCAAAAGGTACTTTGGTTGATGTGGTAAGTTATGGTGCAGATAAAGCATCGAGTTGTGTTACTTTTGAAAATGAGGGTATCGTTTATGAAGCTTATTGGGGAATTCGTTTGACTTCAGTTACTGGGAAAACACTACTAAATCCACAAGAAGAAGTCAGTTTAAAAAACTTGACGACAAATTCTATTTTATCTTCTCAAAAAAGAGCTGTAATTACTGATGTTATTGGTGTTACACAATTAGATTACGATCAATTTTTAAGATCTGTAATGTTGGCGCAAGGTGAATTTGCTTCGTTTTTAACTGCAAAAGGACCAGAAAAAGGACGTTTATTAGAACAAATTACTGGTGAACAGATTTATAAAAAAATTGGGCAAGGTGTTTTAGATAGAAAATCAAAAGAAGAAAATACTTTAAAAGAAATTCAATCTAAAATTAATGCTGATGACCTTTTATCCGAAGAAAAAAAAATAGAATTTACTGAAAAAGATAAAAACCTAACACTTGAGATTGCTTCTTCTGATAAAGAAATCAATACGATTCAGTTAATTGTAAATTGGTATTTAAAACATCAAGAAATTACAAAACAAGCAGAAAAATTAAAGCAAGATGAAAAAATTATCAATGCTGCTATTGAAAAGTATAAAGATGATTTTCAATTATTAACCTTAAATGAAAAAGCGGAACCTTTTAAAGAGCTGATCCAAAATTTAAATAGAAATCAGAAAAGTAGGATTGAAATTTCATCGCAATTAAAAACGTTGGAAACTGAACTAACCCAATTAAAACCTTTAATTGAAACGTTAGAAACTCAAAATAAAACACAAACAATTGCATCTGAAAATGCAGATAAAGAATTTGCTACTTGGTTGCCAAAATTTGAGCAAATTTCTTTACTTGATGGACAAATAAAACATGAAGTTGAGAACAAGCAAAAAGCAATTAACCAACAAACTACATTAAATTCACAAATAACTACATTACAAGAAGAAAAAAATACTATTTCTAAAAGCATTGTTAACACTGAATCTAAAATTAAAATTGAAGAAGCGTTTGTAATTGAAAATAAATTCCTGACCGATGTTGCTTTAGAAATTTCTAATTGGACAACAGATTTAACAACATTAAAAGCAGATAAAAAAACGGTTAAAGAAGGTTCTGAATTTGTACTTCAAAAAAAGAAGGAGGTAACAAACACAAACGCTGAATTGACTACTAACAAAGAGGTTCTGACTAAAAAATCTAAAGAAATAGAACAAATTGAATCCGAAATTAAAACAATTGATACTCAGCTAGCTAAAAACAATTTATCCGATTTATTAGCAAAAAAAGAAAAGCAATCTTTATCAAATTCGAATTGGAATCAATTTAAAAACTACGCTGAACAACATCAAAAAGACGAAAAAGAATTACAAAGAATAGATACTCAAAAGAAAGTTTTTTTATCAGAATTAGAAACGAAAACAAAACAAATAGATGTTTTAAAGTCAAAAATTGAAACCCAAGAAAAGTTAGTAAAAGATGCCGAAAAGATTTTAAATTTAGAAAAAAGTATTTCTAAATATGAAGATGATCGTCAGCATTTAATCAAAGGAAAACCTTGTGGTTTATGTGGTTCTACTGAGCATCCTTTTACAGAAAACTTAGTTTCTATTGGAGTTTCTGCATCTGAATTAGAATTAGAAAACAGAAAAAAACAGTTAAAAATACTTATTGAAACTAAAAATACTTTAGATAAAAATGAAACTGAATCGCATACGAATATCAAAAATTTAAACGCTCAAATCACTGTAATTTCTGAAGCTATTAAAGCTACAAAGTTAAAAGCAAAAGCTTCTGGTATTACTTGTAGTCTAACTGACTTTTTAAAAATAGAAAACGAGTTAACAAACGCAACAAAACAAATAAAATTATTAGACGAAGAGATAGCAGCAAATCAAAAACTGCAAATAAACAAAGACGCACTTTCTAACCGGGTTAAATTACAGCATCAATCTATTGAGGTTTTAAAAACCAAAGATACTACCTTGAGTGAGAAAATAAAAAACTGGAATACTGAAATTGCTGCAAGACAAGTATCAATAGATAGTTTGACCAAATCTTACTCTAAATCAGAAAACGAGTTGACACTAAAATTAGCTAAATTTAAGTATCAATTACCATCATCTGAAAACACACACTTGTTTATTGAATCTATTGAAAAATCGATCTTTAAATTTAATAATGTTCAAAAAAACATCGATGTATTAAAATCTGAAATAAAGGTTTTTAATACAAATTTTGAGAATAATAAGAAGCAATTAGAAATAGTCTCTAAAGCTAAAATTGATTTGACTAAAAGTATTAGTGATTGTGAAACGAAAGTAATGCAATTAAAAACTACTCGTAATACTATTTTACCAATTGATATAACTATTGAAAACAAAAGAAAAAGTTTACAATTATTAAGCAAACAATTGATTGAAAAAGTTGAAACAAGTAAAAAAGAACTACAAAAATTATTAGACTCAAAAAACCAAAAAGAAGCATTAAAATTAGCAAGTAATAAAGAGCTACAAAAATTAACATCAGAATTTAAAACACTAAAAACAGCTTTTGAAGTTAAAATTAAAGAAAGTGAGTTTACATCTAAAGTAGAAATTGAAAAAGCTTTATTACCAGAAGAAGATAAAAAAAGGCTGACAGAACTTAAAGAGCGTATCAAAGAAAATCAGGTACAATTACGTACTTTAAAAAATCTTAATACTAAAGAAACTGATGCTCTAAACAAAACCAAAAACTTTGAAACTACAGAAGCAGAAAGTAAATTAGCATTGAATACGCTGACTTTAAAAAACAAAGAAGCTATTAGTGAAAAAGGTAAAATTGCAGAAGTTTTTAGAAAAGATCAAGAAATTAGAGATCGAAATAAAGGAGTTTACAAACAAATTGAAGCACAAGAAAAAGTTTGTGTAACTTGGAGAACCCTTTTTAAAATATTAGGAAACTCTAAAGATGCTTTTAATGTGTATGTGCAGCGTTTAACTTTAAAACATTTATTAGATCTTGCAAATGTGCATTTGTACAAGTTAAACAAGCGTTATTCTTTAAAAATAGAAGATTCTTATAAACAAAAAGAAGAACTCAATTTTAATTTGATTGACCATTACCAAACCGATCAAGCAAGATTGGTAGATACATCAAGTGGTGGAGAAAAGTTTATTATTAGTTTGGCTTTGGCGTTAGGATTGTCTGATTTAGCGAGTAAAAACGTTAAAATAGATTCTCTTTTTATTGATGAAGGCTTTGGAACTTTAGATATGAATACTTTAGAAACTGTAATTTCTACTTTAGAAACCTTACAATCTCAGGGTAAAACAATCGGAATTATATCTCACGTAGAAAACTTAAAAGAACGAATTCCTACTCAGATTCAAATTACAAAGAAAAATAGTGGTGTAAGTGTTGTGAATATTGTTTAAATACTTATAACATGTAAATGATAACAGATAGTTTTGTCTTTTCTACCAAAGAGAGAAATTGCATAAAGTTGTACAGCGTTAAGTTCTCACTGTTATGTGATTTCTCATTCCATTCGAAATGACTAGGAAAATGTAATTTACTACAAACCTTCACAAAAAACCATAAAAAAGCTCAAGTTTTATAACTTGAGCTTTTTACTATTAAGGCACTTTCAGAAGTAAGCTATTTTTTCACAAGCACTAAAAAAAAGCAATGTAAAACTATAAGTTTTACATTGCTTTTTTTAATTTTTAAACATAATTTGAGTTTAC
>NZ_CANMHM010000004.1 GCF_947497695.1 uncultured Polaribacter sp.
TTTTCGGGGTTTTGTTTTATCTAAAATACAACTTATTTAATTGATAAACAAGTATTTATATACTTATGAAAGTGCCTAATATATTTTAAAGTTTAAACAAAAAAAGCTCTCGAGTTTACGAGAGCTTTTTTAATATATAAATAGTATAGATTAGATATTCTCTGCCAACCAGTCTCCTACTTCATTTGTTCCATAAGCTTTACCTCCATCAGCTAAATCTTCTGTTACAATTCCTTTATCTAAAGCACTATTTACAGCATCTCTAATTGCTTGTCCTTCTGCTTGTAAACCAAAATTTTCAAACATCATTGCAGCTGATAAAACGGTTGCCATTGGATTTGCAATATTTAAACCTGTTGCTTGAGGGTAAGAACCATGTATTGGCTCAAATAAACCAATATCAGAACCTAAAGAAGCACTAGGCATTAAGCCCATAGAACCAGAAATTACAGAAGCCTCATCTGTTAAAATATCTCCAAATAAGTTTTCAGTAATTAAAACGTCATAACTATTTGGCCACTGAACCAAACGCATTGCAACTGCATCTACAAACTCATAAGAAACCTCCACTTCTGGATAGTCTTTTTCCATTGCTTGTACAGTTTCTCTCCATAATCTTGAAGTCTCTAAAACATTAGCTTTATCAACACAACATAACTTTTTACCACGCGTCATTGCCAATTCAAAACCTTTTACGGCTAATCTTTGCACCTCTGCTCTTGTGTATACACAATTATCAAAAGCAGTTTCTCCTTCATCTCTTCTACCCTTTTCACCAAAGTAAATTCCTCCAGTTAATTCACGTAAAAAAACCAAATCTGTACCTTCTATACGTTCTCTTTTTAAAGGCGATTTATCTAACAAAGAAGGAAACGTAAACGTTGGTCTTACATTTGCAAATAAACCTAACTTTTTACGCATTTTTAATAAACCTTGTTCTGGTCTTACTTTTGCAGAAGGATCATTATCAAAACGTGGATGCCCAATTGCTCCAAATAAAACTGCATCTGAAGACGCACAAATTTCGTGTGTTGCATCTGGATAAGGCTCACCAACTGCATCAATTGCTGCTGCACCAGTTAAAGCAGGTCTCCAAGTAATTTCATGATTGAATTTTTTTGCAATAGCATCAGATACTTTTAATGCTTGATCTATTACTTCAGGACCAATTCCATCCCCTGCTAATACTGCGATATTTAATTTCATATTTTTAAGCTTTTAGCTGTTAACAATTGGCAATTAGCTCAATAAAACAGCTGGTAATTTATTTTGAGTTATTATTTAGCTAATAGCAAAAGCTAAAAGCAAATGGCATTTTAAATGATATTTAACATTTTCTCTGTAGCTTTAATAGCAGATACTGTTTGATCTGAATCTAAACCACGAGTTATAAATTCTTTTTCTTGTAATTTCCAAGTAATAATTGTTTCACATAAAGCATCAGAATTACTTCCTGGAGGTATTCTTACAGCATAATCTATTAAAGAAGGTATTTCTTTTCTACTATGCCTTTTGTACAATTTACGTAATGCATTCATAAAGGCATCAAATTGTCCATCTCCTTGTGCATGGGCTTCATACTGCACACCTTCTACTCTTAATTGTAAAGTGGTAGAGGGTTTCATACCCTTAGCATGCCCAAGAACATAATTTTCTACAACAACACGTTTTTCAATAGTATCACTATCTAAAACATCAGAAATAATGTAAGGCAAATCTTCTTGAGAAACCACCTCTTTTTTATCTCCTAATTCTATAATTCTTTGGGTTACTTTTTTAAGCTCTTCATCATTCAAACTTAGACCTAAATCTTGTAAATTCTTCTGAATATTGGCTTTGCCTGATGTTTTACCCAATGCATATTTACGTTTTCTACCAAAACGCTCAGGCATTAAATCGTTAAAATACAAGTTGTTTTTATTATCTCCATCTGCATGAATACCAGCAGTTTGAGTAAAAACATTGGCACCAACAACTGGCTTATTTACAGGAATTCGAAAGCCTGAAAAGGTTTCTACCAATTTACTAACTTTATGTAACGCCTTTTCATTCACAGAAATCTTTACATCCGAAAGAAAATCATTAATAACAGCAATAACACTTGCCATTGGTGCATTGCCTGCACGTTCTCCCATCCCATTTATGGTTAAATGCAAACCATTTACACCTGCTTTTACAGCTTCCATAACGTTGGCAACCCCTAAATCATAATCATTATGACCATGAAAATCGAAATGTGTGTTTGGGTATTTTTCACGAACTTCAGAAATAAACTCAAAAGTTTCAGTATGTGTTAAAACACCTAAAGTATCTGGTAATAAAACACGTTCTATATTTTGAGTAGTTAAAAAATCTAAATATTCATAAACATAATCTTTAGAATTACGCATTCCGTTAGACCAATCCTCTAAATACACATTGGTTTTAATATCATGTTTTGCAGCTAATTCAATGGTAGCTTTAATATCTGCAAAATGTTGTGCTGGTGTTTTTTTAAGTTGATGTGTTAAATGGTTTAAAGAACCTTTGGTTAATAAGTTTTGAACTTTTGCCCCAGCTTCTAGCATCCAATCGATAGATTTCCCTCCATCAACAAATGTTAAAACCTCAATATTTTCTAAAAAATTATTTTCTGAGGCCCAAGAAGTAATCTTTTTAACGGCTTGTAATTCGCCTTCAGAAACTCTGGCAGATGCTATTTCTAAACGATCTACTTTTAATTCTTCTAATAATAATTTTGCTATTGTTAATTTTTCAGAAACTGAAAACGACACTCCTGATGTTTGTTCGCCATCACGCAGTGTCGTATCCATTATTTCTATTTTTCTCTGGGTCATCTACTTAACTTAAATCACTTCGACAAGCTCAGTGTGACATTGTTGATCCAAATTACAATTGTGGCAATCTGTATGTCAGTCTGAGCTTGTCGAAGACTTTTTAATAATTAAAACGGTCTTGTTTCAGCAAAAGCAGCAATTTCGTTTTCGATGTTTTTTAAGTAATCTATATCATCAAAACCGTTTAACATATTCTCTTTTTTGTAAGTATTAATTACAAAAGATTCAGATTCACCCGTTGCAACTAAAGTTACTGTTTGGTTTGGTAAATCTACTTTAATTTCTGTTTTAGGATCTGCCATAATTGCTGCAAATAATGTATCTGCAAATTCAGCCGAAACTTGTACAGGTAAAACCCCTACATTTAAACAGTTATTTTTAAAGATATCTGCAAATGCAGAAGAAATTACACAACGTAATCCAAAATCGTACACAGACCAAGCTGCGTGTTCTCTAGAAGAACCAGAACCAAAGTTTCTACCTCCTACTAATATTTTAGAACCTGCATAAATATCTTTATTTAAAGGAAAATCTGCTTTTGGTGTTCCATCTTGTTCAAATCTCCAATCACGGAAAAAATTAATATCAAAATCTTTACGCTCTGTTGCTTTTAAGAAACGAGCAGGTATTATTTGATCTGTATCTACATTTTCTGTAGGTAATGGATATGCTGTACTTGTTAGTACGTCAAATTTATCGTAAGCCATATTTTTAAGTATTCAGTCTGCCAGTATTCAGTTGGCAGTCATTATGTTATTCAAATATTATTTAGTTAGCAAAAAATCAGTTTTTGACTGAAAACTGCCTACTGTGAACTGCAAACTATACAAGAAGCGTTCTTGGATCCGTAACAACTCCACTAACTGCAGATGCTGCTGCAACTAAAGGACTTGCTAATAAAGTTCTAGAACCTGGTCCTTGTCTTCCTTCAAAGTTTCTGTTAGAAGTAGAAACAGATAATTTTCCTTGTGGAATTTTATCATCATTCATTGCCAAACAAGCAGAACAACCTGGTTCTCTTAAAACAAAACCTGCGTCTGTAATTATTTTATCTAATCCTTCTGCATTAATTTGATCTACTACTTTATGTGAACCTGGCACTAACCAAGCAGTAACATTGTCTGCTTTCTTACGCCCTTTAACAATAGAACAAAATGCTCTAAAATCTTCAATACGTCCATTTGTACAAGAACCTAAAAATACAAAGTCAATTTCTTTACCAATCATTGAGTCGCCTTCACTAAAAGACATATACCCTAAAGATTTTTTATAAGTATCTACACCACCTTCTACATTTTCTGCTAAAGGAATTGATTTTGTTACACCCATTCCCATTCCTGGGTTGGTACCATAAGTAATCATTGGCTCAATATCTGCTGCATCATAAGTAAACTCTACATCAAACTCTGCATTTTCATCAGAATATAAAGTTTCCCAATATTTCATTGCCTTGTCCCAATCTGCTCCTTTAGGTGTTTGAGAACGACCTTTTAAATATTCGAATGTTTTTGCATCTGGAGCAATCATACCTCCTCTTGCTCCCATCTCAATAGATAAGTTACAAACAGTCATTCGACCTTCCATTGACATATTTTCAAAAACATCTCCTGCATATTCAACAAAATAACCTGTTGCACCAGAAGTTGTTTGTTTAGAAATAATGTACAAAGCAACATCTTTTGGTGTAACACCTAAACCTAATTTTCCGTTTACGTTAATACGCATCGATTTTGGTTTTGGTTGCATAATACATTGTGTAGATAATACCATTTCTACCTCTGAAGTACCGATACCAAAGGCAATAGCACCAAAAGCACCATGAGTTGATGTATGAGAATCTCCACAAACAATAGTTGCTCCTGGTAATGTAATTCCGTTTTCTGGTCCTACAACATGTACAATTCCATTATTTACATCTCCTAAACCCCAGTGAGAAATACCGTGCTTTTTTGCATTGTTTTCTAATGCATCCAACTGATTTGCAGACAAAGGATCTTCTACAGGTAAATGTTGGTTTATTGTTGGTGTGTTATGATCTGCAGTAGCAAAAGTACGCTCTGGATATACAACACTATTCCCTCTACTTTCTAATCCTAAAAAAGCTACGGGACTTGTTACTTCGTGGATAAAATGACGGTCTATAAAAAACACATCTGGTCCGTCTTTAACTTGACGAACAACGTGTGAATCCCATACCTTGTCAAATAATGTATTTGCCATTTGTTTGTTCTTTAATTATTTAAGTTATAATCAGCTACCAAAAATACACTATTATTCTGTTTTAGAGTACATTTATATGAATTTATATATTATATCCAACCCAAATACATTCTATTAAAAAACTGATAAACAATTTATTAACTCGTTAAAAAATACGATGTCTATTTAATTAGATGTACAAAAAATATTTTTGTAAATAATGATGAATAATAACTTTTTAATTAATTCATTTTTTCTGATTTTGCAAAGATAATTTTAAGATAAGATAAAACTATCTTTAATTTCAAAAAATGAACAAGATTTTGTTGAGAAAAAACTAACTTCGCTCGAAACATTAATTTTGATTCTGAATAAATTATGACTAAGAATATGAATATCGCAGTATTAATTGATGGAGACAATATTCCTTCTGCACACGTAAGAGAAATGATGGAAGAAGTTGCGAAATATGGAAACCCAACCATTAAAAGGATTTATGGAGATTGGACAAGGCCTCATTTGTCTAAATGGAAAAATTTGTTGTTAGAAAATGCAATAACTCCCATTCAACAATATGCTTATACAACAGGTAAAAACGCTACAGACTCTGCTATGATTATTGATGCCATGGATATTTTATATTCAGAAAAAGTAAATGGATTCTGCCTAGTTTCTAGTGATAGTGATTTTACAAAATTAGCAACTAGATTAAGAGAAGCTGGCCAACAAGTTATTGGTATTGGAGAGAAAAAAACACCAAACCCTTTTATTGTTGCTTGTGATAAATTTATTTACATAGAAATTATTAGAAAACAAACCGAAAAGAAAGAAAGCATCAACCAGAAAGAAAGTGAAAAAGATAGTGTTGATAAAATTACATCAAAAGTGATTAAATTAATTTCTTCTACCATTTCTGATTTATCGGACGAAGATGGTTGGGCATTTTTGGGCGATGTTGGAAGTTTACTTCAAAAGAAACAGCCTAATTTTGATTCTAGAAACTACGGTTTTGACAAGCTAACACCACTCATTAAATCTATTGGTAAGTTTGAATTAGACCAAAGAGAAGCATCAAAAAGTAGGCATAAATTAATTTTTGTTAAAAATAAATAAATCTAAAATTAGATTTATTTATTTTTTAAATGCTCTTCAATATCTGCAATATGATGTTGTAGTGCTTGAGATGAAATCTGTATTTCTTTTATCAACAAAGTTAAAGACATAATTAGTAAAATTAAAGCAGCACCAAAAACCCAAGCAGCAATTTGATGATAGTTAATGTAGATTAAAAACATGGTTAACACACAAAATAATAGACTTGAAATGCCAAAAATTTGCATCCACCTTGTTAAATTTAAACGCAATTTTAAATTTTTAATTTGCCTTAATAATGACGTGTCTTGTTTCTCTAAATAAATATCGTGTAAATTTCTTATGACTGCAGAATAGGCTAAAAATCTATTTGTGTAAGCAAGCATGATTAATGAAATTGCAGAAAATAAAAGTGCGGGTGTTGTTAAAGTTAATTCTTCCATATTAATAGCAAAATTAAGTAATAATTATTATCAACTAAAATAAATTGATACTACTTTTTTAAACCTACTGATAAGAAATAGAATCTATAAAACTCTTCTTTTAAAAACCTACAAAAATGTTACATTTGCAAACATGCGAATAGATATTATTTCAATAGCCCCAAACTTATTAGAAAGCCCGTTTAATCATTCTATCATTAAACGTGCAAAAGACAAAGGTTTGGCAGAAATTGTAATTCACGATTTACGTGAATATGGTTTGGGTAACTACAAACAAATAGACGACACTCAATTTGGTGGTGGTGCTGGCATGGTTATGATGATTGAACCAATTGCAAACTGTATTAAAAAATTACAATTAGAAAGAAGCTATGATGAGGTTATATATATGACTCCTGATGCAAAAACATTAAACCAAGGCACAGCAAATACACTTTCTTTAAAAGAAAACATACTCATTTTAACAGGTCATTATAAAGGAGTAGACCAAAGAATAAGAGACAAATACATAACCAAAGAAATTTCTATTGGAGATTATGTTTTAACTGGCGGAGAGTTAGCTGCTGCTGTTTTAGTAGACACTATTGTACGTTTAATTCCTGGGGTTATTGGTGATGAACAATCGGCTTTGACAGATTCTTTTCAAGACAATTTATTATCTCCACCTGTTTATACAAGACCTGCTGAATATGAAGGCATGAAAGTACCTGATGTATTATTATCTGGTAATTTTCCTAAAATTGAAGATTGGAGAAGCGACCAAGCTTATGAAAGAACTGAAAAAATAAGACCTGATTTATTAAAGGAATAAAAAACAATTAAAAGTATAGTTGTTTGATTGAAAATAAGATGCATTTGTTATTTTAATAACTACCATAGCAAAAAATAATTAAATATTAGTTTTATCAACAAAAAATAATGATTACTTTTGCAACCGCTAAAATAACCTCTGACGAAAAAATCGTGAATGTTGCTTTACAAAATCAATTAAATTAAAAGATATGGAATCTTTAGTAAAATTTGTTCAAGACGAATTTGTAGCAAAAAAAGAATTTGCAGAATTTGCAGCTGGTGATACAATCACAGTTTATTACGAAATTAAGGAGGGTGAAAAAGTACGTACTCAGTTTTTTAGAGGTGTAGTTATTCAAAGAAAAGGAGTTGCAGCTTCAGAAACTTTTACAATCAGAAAAATGTCTGGTACTGTTGGAGTAGAAAGAATATTTCCTGTAAACTTACCTTCTATTCAAAAAATTGAAGTAAATAAAAGAGGTAAAGTACGTAGAGCACGTATTTTCTACTTTAGAGGTCTTACTGGTAAAAAAGCTAGAATTACTGAAAAAAGAAGAAAATAATTTCTTTTACATAGGATTTAAAAAAAGCGTTGTGATGTTCACAACGCTTTTTTCATGAACAAATGTTAATAACTATACTACATAATATGTTGATTACTATTTCCTCAAAAAATTCGCATAAACAAAAAACAATTTTATATTTGAAAAATAATTTACAGGTTAATTTAACATAAAGTCTTCATAAAGCTCATGTTGTTATCAAGTGAATAAATTATAGTAACGTTTTAAAAACGTTTCTAATACAGATTTAGTAAAAGTAATTTCTTTTTTAATAAATATAAAATTTGACCTTTATATTTTTTTGTAGCAATACATAAAACATTACTTTAAACTATTTTAAATAAGCCATATTTTAACAAGCAATTGTTATATATGGCTTTTATTTTGTTTTAAATTAATATTCTTAACAAAACCTTATATTTATTATTAGAAACTCCTAAAAATAGTGTTATTAATAATAATTTATCAATAAAAGTATCGTTAATAATTCTTAAATTTGTTCCACTTTTTTTTTGAAAAATAATTCGTAAAAAAATAACAATTAAAAAAACATCTCATAATGAGTAAAATAGCTAAAATAGTATATACTAAAACAGATGAAGCACCAGCTTTAGCAACAAGATCTTTCTTACCTATTGTAAAAGCATTTACAAAATCTGCAAATATAGAAATCGAAGTTAAAGACATTTCTTTAGCAGCAAGAGTTCTTGCTAATTTCTCAGACTACTTAACAGAAGATCAAAAGGTAGAAGACGCATTGGCTTTTTTAGGTGATTTGGCTAAAAAGCCAGAGGCTAATATTATTAAGTTGCCAAACATTAGTGCCTCTGTACCTCAATTAAATGCTGTTATTTCTGAATTACAGACATTAGGTTATAAAATACCTAATTACCCCGAAGAAGCAAATACAGATGAAGAAAAAGCTGTTTTAGCATTATATAATAAAGTAAAAGGTTCTGCTGTAAACCCTGTTTTACGTGAAGGTAATTCTGACAGGAGAGCTCCAAAAGCTATAAAAAACTATGCACGCAAAAACCCACATTCAATGGGTGTTTGGGGTGCTGACTCTAAAACGCATGTTGCAACCATGAGTGAAGGAGATTTTGCACACAATGAAAAATCTGTTACCATTAATAAAGCAACAAATCTTCATATAAAGCATATTGCAAATAACAATACAGAAACAACATTAAAAGCAAACATATCTATTATTGATGGTGAGGTTATAGATGCTAGTGTATTAAGCAAAAATGCATTATTAAATTTCTTGGATAAAGAATTTACAGACGCAGCAGAACAAGATGTATTACTTTCTCTGCACATGAAGGCTACTATGATGAAGGTTTCTGACCCTATTATTTTTGGGCATGCTGTAAGAACATATTTTAAAGATGTATTTTCTAAACATCAAGCAACTTTTGATGAAATTGGTGTTGATGTAAACAATGGTTTTGGTAATTTAATAAGTAATCTAGAGGAAGTTTCTGCTGAGAAGAAAGCAGAAATTTTAAAAGATATTGAAACTGCTTTTGAAAAAAATGCAGACTTAGCCATGGTAAATTCTGATAAAGGAATTACTAATTTACATGTACCTTCTGATGTAATTATTGATGCTTCTATGCCAGCAATGATTAGAACTTCTGGTAGAATGTGGAATGCTAAAGGAGAGTTACAAGATACAAAAGCTGTAATACCAGACAGTTCTTATGCAGGTATTTACGCTGCAACAATAGATTTCTGTAAAAAGAATGGTGCTTTTGACCCTACAACAATGGGTACAGTGCCCAATGTTGGTTTAATGGCTCAAAAAGCTGAAGAATATGGCTCTCATGATAAAACTTTTGAAATAGCTTCTGCAGGAAAAGTAGTAGTAGTTGATACTGATGGAAATACACTTTTAGAACACAATGTTGAAGAAGGAGATATCTGGAGAATGTGTCAGGCTAAAGATTTACCAATTCAAGATTGGATTAAATTAGCTGTTACAAGAGCTAGAGCTTCAGAAACACCTGCAGTTTTTTGGTTGGATGAAAATAGAGCTCATGATGCAGAAATCATTAAAAAAGTAAATAAATATTTACCAGAACACGATACTTCTGGTTTAGATATCAGAATTTTATCGCCTATAAAAGCAACTGAATTTACTTGTGAAAGAATTGCTAAAGGTGAAGACACTATTTCTGTTTCTGGTAACGTTTTACGTGATTATTTAACAGATTTATTCCCAATTTTAGAAGTAGGTACTTCTGCAAAAATGTTATCTATTGTTCCTTTAATGAATGGTGGAGGATTGTTTGAAACTGGTGCTGGAGGTTCTGCTCCAAAGCACGTGCAACAATTTGTAGAAGAAAATCATTTACGTTGGGATTCTTTAGGAGAGTTTTTAGCATTAGCTGTTTCTTTAGAGCATTTAGGAAATACAAATGACAACGCTAAAGCTTTAGTATTAGCAGAAACTTTAGATGATGCTACTGATAAATTTTTAGAAAACGACAAATCTCCTTCAAGAAAAGTTGGTGAATTAGATAACAGAGGTAGTCATTTTTATTTGGCAATGTATTGGGCAGAAGGTTTGGCAAAGCAAAATAAAGATGCTGATTTAAAAGCTGCTTTTACAAAGATTGCCAATGATTTAAAAACGAATGAAACTAAAATAGCAACAGAATTAAATGAAATTCAAGGAAGTGCTGTAAATATTGGTGGTTATTATCAACCAACAGATACTTTAGCAGATGCTGCAATGAGACCAAATACTACTTTAAATAGTATTTTAGCTTCTATTTAAATATCAGAAAAAATATTTTTTTAATAAAAACCAATGTTTATTCATTGGTTTTTATTCGTTTATAATTACCCATATTTTAACATTCTATTAAATTTTACTATCGTATTTTTGAAAATTAAGAATATAATATAGAAAGAAGATGTTGCACATAAAAAAAATGTTTTTTTTGTTGTTTTTAATAGCTTTTAACGCTTTAAGTCAAGAAAAACATACTATTAGTGGTACTATTTATGACGATAGTAGTAATGAAACTTTAATTGGAGTTTCGATTTACTTTCCAGAACTAAATTCAGGAACAACTACAAATGAATATGGATTCTATTCTATCACAGTTCCAGAAGGAACTCAAAAACTACAAATTAGTTATTTGGGATACAAAACAATTTTAAAGACTATTAACATAAGGGAAAAACTTACAAAAAACTTCAAACTAAAAGAAGAAACAGAAAGTTTGAATGAAATTGTTATAAAAAGTAATGTGGAGGCACTAAACATTAAAACTTCACAAATGAGTGTAAATAGGCTAACCTCTGCTAGTATTAAAAAAATACCAGTTGTTTTAGGAGAAGCAGATGTTATAAAATCTTTAATTTTATTACCTGGTGTAACAAGTGCTGGTGAGGGAGCTTCTGGTTTTAATGTAAGAGGTGGTGCTGCAGATCAAAATTTAATACTATTAGATGAAGCAATTGTTTTTAATTCCTCTCACTTATTCGGCTTTTTCTCGGTTTTTAATCCTGATGTAATTAAAGATGTTAAATTATACAAAGGAGGTATTCCTGCAAAATTTGGAGGTAGATTATCTTCAGTCTTAGATATTTATCAAAAAGAAGGAAATAGTAAAGAATTTAAAGCAACTGGTGGTATTGGTTTAGTTTCCTCTAGATTGTTATTAGAAGGTCCTATTCAAAAAGAAAAAAGTTCGTTTTTAATTGGTGGTAGATCTTCTTATGCTCATTTATTTTTACCGCTTTTTGATAATGACAATACTGCTTATTTTTATGATTTAAACACTAAAATAAACTTTCGTTTAGATGATAAAAACAGTCTTTTCTTTTCGGGTTATTTTGGTAAAGATGTATTTGGCATTAATGATAGCTTTGTAAATACTTATGGGAATTCTGTTGGGAATTTACGTTGGAATCATCTTTTTTCTGATAAAATATTTTCTAATCTATCATTAATTTATTCTGATTATTTTTATGGTTTAACATTAGATTTTGTTGGGTTTGAATGGGAGTCTGGAATTACAAACTTTAATCTAAAATATGATATCAACCATTATATAAGTAATAAAATAAAATTAAGTTACGGAATTAATAACATATACAGTAACTTTAATCCTGGAAAAATTGCACCAAATAGAGAAGATGGTGTTCAAGCA
The DNA here is from genome assembly GCF_947497695.1 of uncultured Polaribacter sp. Taxonomy (GTDB): domain Bacteria; phylum Bacteroidota; class Bacteroidia; order Flavobacteriales; family Flavobacteriaceae; genus Polaribacter. Next base: position 12,096 of record NZ_CANMHM010000004.1, read on the forward strand.
GAAGAATTAACCCAAAAACATGCCATTGAACTTGCTAGTTATATAGATGTAGAACATAAAATTACTAATAATTTTAGATTACAATATGGTATCCGTTTTAGTAACTTTCTGCGTTTAGGACAAGATGAATTAAATACATATACAAATGATAAAGCTGTAATTTATAATGAAGAATTTAAAAAATACGAATCTGCTGATGCAACAGGAGTTGATACATTTAAAAGAACTGATCTAATTTCTAACTTTCATAACTTAGAACCAAGACTTTCTGCTTCTTATACTTTAAATGATAATACTTCTATTAAAGCAAGCTACAACAGAATGGTGCAATATTTACACTTGCTAACAAACACTGCTTCACCTACTCCATTAGATATTTGGGCGCCAAGTGGAAAGTATATAGATCCTCAATTACTAGATCAGTTTGCTGTTGGGTATTTTAGTTCTTTAAAAGAAGGAGATTATTCTTTAGAAGTAGAATCATTTTACAAAGACATTCAAAATAGAATAGATTACATAAATGGAGCTAATTTAGTTGCCAATAATGAAATTGAAACGGTAATTTTAAACGGACAAGCAAGAGCTTATGGTTTAGAACTTTTGTTTAAAAAAAATAGAGGTAAATTTACTGGTTGGCTGGCTTATACATTGTCTAGATCAGAGCAACAAACACCTGGTAGAACTGCTAATGAACCAGGAATAAATAATGGAGAATGGTATAGCACACCGTTTGATAAAACACATGACTTATCTATTAATGCAGGTTATGAATTAAATGAAAAATGGCAATTTAACGCAAATTTTGTGCTACAAACAGGGCAACCAACAAATTATCCTGTAGGTCAATATCAATTTGAAGCGTTAACAATTCCTGTTTTTAATGACAATACCAGAAATGCAGATAGACTTCCATTATTTCATCGATTTGATGTTTCTGCAACATTAACACCTAGAAAAAATAAAAATAGAAAATTACAAGGAGAGTGGGTTTTTGGTATCTACAACCTATACAACCGTCAAAATGCGGCTTCTATTAATTTTAGTCAAAATGACGAAACCCTAAGAAACGAAGCTGTACAAACTTCTATTTTTGGTATTGTGCCTTCTGTTACTTATAATTTCAAATTTTAAACCTTTAACAGGTTTTAATATATTACTATTCTTATGAAAAATATAAAAATATTATTCGTTTTATTTATGGTACTTTTAGCAAATTGCGAAAAAGTAGTAGAAATTGATGTACCTTCTATAGAGCCTAAATTAATTATTGAAGCTACTTTTGAGGTTTTATTTGATGAAAACCCTATTATTTCAAATAACACAGTAGCTTTAAGACTAACAGCAGACTTTTTTGAAGATTCAATTCCTAAAGTTACCAACGCAACTGTATTTGTAACTAATATGTCTGATGGAAACATCATTAATTATAACGATTTAAATGCAGATGGAGATTACGAACCAGAAAATCCATTTGTACCTCAAGATAATGTTGAGTATAAATTAACTGTTATTTATGATGGTGAAACTTATGAAGGAACTGCAACAAGAATAAAATCTACAACACTTACAAATATTGTTCAAGGAGATGAAACTTTATTTACAGGAAATGAGACTCAAATTAAAATAGATTTTACAGACGATGGCAGTGTAGAAAACTATTATTTATTTGATTTTTCTGAAGGAGACTTTAGAGTATTAGAAGATCGTTTCTTTAACGGTAAAGCTTATAATTTTACAAATTTTTATAGTGAAGAAGAGTTAGAACTTCCTCAAACAGTAAACATAAAAATGTCTGGTATCACAAAAGACTATTTTACTTATTTTAGAGTTTTATCTAGCCAAAGTGGTGAAGGTGGAGGTGGTCCTTTTGAAACGGTACCTTCTACTCTTTTAGGAAATATAATCAATATGACCAACGAAGCCAATTTTCCATTAGGTTATTTTCATATTTCTGAAACAGATACTTTTGCTATAGATTTGGTAGATAAAAACTAAATTTATTTAACCTGTATTTACTTTAAAAAATACTCTTACTTTTTTTTATTTCTTTTAAAATATTAAATGTGATGCATTTGAAAATGTACCTTTTTTTTATTTTTCTTAAAAAAAGATATAGCCTTTACACTTGGTTAAAGATAAATTCCAAGCCCCTTAAAACACCCAAAAAATAATTAAAAACATCCAGTAGATTTCTATATTTTTGAAACATGACTTTTATAAAAACTACAGAGCAAGATTCTAAGTACAATCATCTAGAAAAGATGTCTGTAAAAGAACTATTAGCAAATATTAATAAAGAAGACAAAACAGTGCCTTTAGCAGTAGAAAAGGCATTGCCACAAATAGAAATTTTAACGGCACAAATTGTAAACAAATTACAAAAAGGAGGCAGGCTTTTTTATTTAGGTGCAGGAACTTCTGGCAGATTGGGTGTTGTCGATGCCTCTGAATGTCCGCCAACTTTTGGCGTTTCTTATGATTTAGTAGTTGGTATAATTGCAGGTGGAGATATAGCTATTAGAAAAGCGGTTGAATTTGCAGAAGATTCTACAAACCAAGGTTGGTTAGATTTGCAAGAAAATAATATTACAAATAAAGATGTTGTTGTGGGTATTGCTGCATCTGGCACAACACCTTATGTAATTGCTGCTTTAGAAAAATGTAATAAAAACAATATTGTTACAGGTTGTATTGCTTGCAATAAAAATAGTCCTTTAGGGAAAGTAGCTCAATTCCCTATAGAAGTTGTTGTGGGCCCAGAATTTGTAACAGGAAGCTCTAGAATGAAAGCAGGTACTGCTCAAAAGTTAGTATTAAATATGCTTTCTACTGCTACCATGATTCAATTGGGTAAAATAAAAGGCAATAAAATGGTAGACATGCAACTTTCTAATAATAAATTGTTAGAAAGAGGGCAAAAAATGTTAGCCAAAGAATTAAATATCGACCAAAATGTAGCTGCCAATTTACTAGAACAGTTTGGCAACGTTAGAAATGCTATTAAAAACTATAAAAAATGAGTACTAATATCAACATATTAGCAAAGGGTTTAAAATATTTAGGCTTTTTAGTGCTATTTCTTATTGCATCTCCAATAACACTTACCATGGGTTTTAAAGCTTTAAAAAAGTTTGAAAATACACCAAATGAATATCTGTCTTACCTTATTTTATTTGTTGCTGCTATTCTAGTTATTTTTACGATTATTTTTGCTTTTAAAACTTTTAAAATTTTATTACAAGCTTTATTTAATAATTAATGAGCAGCAAAAAATCAGACGGAATTATTATTATTCTTTCTTACCCAGATACTATTGTTAGACCTCCTTACTGGGAACCTTCGAGTAAAATTTGGCCAATTATTGGTATTGGAAGTAAACATGCAGTACAAGCTGGTCACGCTGCTTTATTGTTGATTAAAAAAGGAGAAACTGAGATCAATTATTTTGATTTTGGACGCTATATTACTTCTTACGGAAATGGTCGTGTTCGTTGTAAAGAAACAGACCCAGATGTTACGATTACAATGGATGCAAAGTTTAAAAACGGACAACTTGCCAATCTACAAGAAATTTTACTTTGGATTGAAAAGCATCCTGAAAAAACACATGGAAATGGCAGATTGGTTGCTAGTATGCACACTGATATTGATTATCAGAAAGCTTTAAACTTTATGCATCAATTAATTGATAAAAAAGAAATTCCTTATGGACTTTTTGTGAAAAATGGAAGTAATTGTGCTCGTTTTGTAACAGACACACTCATTGCTGCTTCATCAAATACAAAAATTAAAAAGCAACTAAAAAAATCTAATTTAGTTACACCAAGTCCTATTGGCAATGTACTAAAAGGCACTACAAATAATAGTATTTACACTATTTACAATCAACAAATTACGGAGTATAAAAATAGATCTATTACCAAAGAATACAGGGCTTCTTTTTTTAATAAAATTAAAGGAGAACCCAATTTAGTTGGAACTGAAATTGCTGATTTAGCATCTTTTAAATTAGAAAACGGCACTTGGTTAGGTGGAATTGGAAGTGGTGCTTGGTTTATAATTGATGAAAAAAAAGACAATACAACTTATAAAATAGCTAGATTTACATCCAAAGGAAAAAAAGATTTTGAAGGATTATTTTGCATTTCTGATACTGATTTTAAACATTCTGAAAAACATCAATTCATACATCCTACAAATTGTAGAGAAGTTTTTATTGATCAAAAGGAAAAAACTTTTAAGCTCACTATACTTGCATAAATTACTAACTTCCTACTCTTTTTGGTGTTGTTGGGTTAAAGCCAAAATCTGAATCTGGCAAAGCAATATCTAATTGATAAATTAAATAACCAATACTTGCAAAATGATGAATTGCGTGGCTTTGAGCCTGCATTAAAACTGCTGCAATGGTATAATTTGCTATTTCTTTACCCAAACCTAAATCGTCAGAAACTTGAATCGTTTTAGTAAAGTCTTCTTTTTTTATTTGTTTTAGTTGATGAGTTATAGATTTAAAATAAGCAATGCCTGTTGCAGTTTCTTTTTCGGCACATTCATTTCGTTCTCTTACAGAAAAATCTATAAAATCATTCTCTAACCCTTTAAAAATACAAGAAAAAACATCTAAAACATGACGCACATGACAACCAATACTAGAATTGTAAGGAGCTATAGAACTATCTGAATATTGTTCATCTGAAATAGAGTTTAATAATTTAATCCCTTTTTGTAAGTTTTGTTCAATTGCGTTAATCATACATTTTATTAAATAGTATCTGTCGTAAAAAGTTTAGCAAATTTACGAGTTCTTAGCTTTAAAATCAATATAATTATAACAACTTATATATCAAATAATTAAATCCTAAAAACTAGTGTTTTTGTTTTTTGGCACGCTGTTTGAATAAATACTTATCAAATACGGAAGCTGAAAAGTATAAAGAGTAAGCAAAACCCTTTAAAACCATAAATTATGAAAAAAGGTATATATATATTATTAGGTATGCTTCTAATGATTGCTACTGTAGAAGCTAAAAACAACAACGAATCATTCATTACAAATGTATTTAATTACTCTTACAATAACGCTGTAATTTTTGAAGATAGAGGTGTAGAATTCTTTGTTTTTACAAATGGTGAGTTTGATTTTAATAGCGTTTACAATAGAAACATAAACATCAATAGAGATTTTAGGGGAAGAATTGTAAGAATTGGAAACTCGTTTATAAACTATGATGCTTTTGGAAATGTTACCAGAATTGGAAACGTTTTTATGAGATATAACAGAGGTAGGTTAGCAAATGTAGGTAATTTACAAGTACGATATAATCGTTGGGGAAATCCTATTTTTAATGGTACTGTAAGAAATAATTTTCACAATTATAATGGTGTAAATATTAACTTAAATATTGGAGATATTTGTAATTATAATGATGCTTTCTTTTATAGAAACGATTTTAGAGTAAACTATTCTAGAATTAGAGAAGATAGAAATTTCTATTACTACAGAGCAAACCCTAATGCAAGAATTGGTAACAGAAGTACTATTATTAGAAGAAGAAAACCAGCAGTTGCAATTACCAATAGAAATATTACTTCTACAAGAAAAAATAATACTACTTATAGAAAACCTGTTAAAAGAAATAATAGGATTATTAACAGAGCAACTACTACAAATAGAAATACAACTGTAAGAAAAAATACAGCTGTTTCTAATAGAGTGCCAGCTACTGTAAATACAAAAAGAACTGTAACACCTAGAACTAGTACTACTAGAACTACAATTAGAAAACCTGCTAGCGTTACTAAAAGAAGTGCAACTCCTATTAAAAGAGATGTAAAAAAAACAACAAGAGCAACATCAACAAGAAGTGCAACAAATAACAAATCAAGAAGTAGAAGATAATAGTTTTAGTTTAAAAAATAAAGCCTCATTTTATGAAGAAATGAGGCTTTTGAGTTTAAATTTTTAAGTTAATTTTTACCCTATAAAAAACTTTTTAATATTGATTGGTACTTAATAATACTAGCGTACAAGCAATTTCAGATTCAATATTATTATCTTTCAATAATTTTATAAAGTCTACGTTTTCTGTTCCAGGATTAAAAAGAACTCTTCTAGGTTTTAAGTTGATGATATAGTTGTAATACTCCTCTTGTCTTTTAGGATTTAGATATAAAGTAATAGTATCTATATCTGTAAAGAGAATTTTTTCAGTTTCTATTGCAACATCTTCAACAATACCTTTTCTTAAACCCAAAGCTAAAACAGGGATTTTTTTCCCTCTTAAACTTTTTATTGCCCTATTAGAATATCGCGTTTCTTTTAATGATGCTCCAATAACCAACGTTGTCTTTTTCATTTAAAAAAAATTATAATTTACCATCTAATAATTACGCTTCCCCAAGTAAAACCACTTCCAAAAGCAGCTAAAACAACCAAATCATTGTCTTTTATTTTATCCAATTCCCACGCTTCTGTTAAAGCAATAATTACAGAAGCAGCAGTTGTATTACCATATTTTTGAATATTATTAAAAACCTGATGATCAGATAATTTAAACTTTTTCTGAATAAATTGTGCAATTCGCAAATTTGCTTGATGTGGAATTAACATATCAATCTGTTCTTTCTCTAAATTATTAGCTGCTAAACCTTCTACAATCGCTTCAGAAAAACGTGTTATAGCGTGTTTAAAAACAAACTGCCCATTCATATAAGGATAATAAGATACATCTTCAGGATCATTATTTTCTAAAATTTCTGGCACCCATCTTTGAGTTGATGGTCCTTCTAAAACCAATTCTTTTGCATGTTTTCCTTCAGAATGTAAATGAGAAGACAAAATTCCTTTTCCTACTATTTCACTTCGTGATAAAACAGCTGCTCCTGCTCCATCTCCAAAAATAACAGAAACATTTCTACCTCTTGTAGATTTTTCTAAACCTCCAGAATGATTTTCTGAACCAATCACCAAAATATTTTTATACATACCTGTTTTTATAAACTGATCTGCAACAGACATCGCATAAATAAAACCAGAACATTGGTTACGCACATCTAAAGCACCAATTGTTGGCATATTTAATAGATCTTGTACTTGCACTCCTCCACCAGGAAAATACATATCTGGGCTCAAAGTTGCAAAAACAATAAAATCAATATCATCTTTTGTTAAACCAGCTCTTTCTATGGCAATTTTTGCTGCTTTTGCTCCCATTACAGCAGTGGTGTCTTCTGTTTTTGGGTCAATCCAACGTCTTTCTTGTATGCCTGTTCTTTCTTGAATCCATTCATCTGATGTTTCCATAAATTCCTTTAAATCGTTATTGGTTACAACGTTTTCTGGAACATAACGTCCAAGACCTGTAATTTTAGAACTGTACATATATTTTATTTTTGAATATCAATTTGCTTGTAGCTAAAATAGTGAATTTATTTTTGAATCTTATTTTTCAAAACAACTACAAAATAAATGTTCACTTAAAATAATGGATTTTAAAATTTGTCGCGAATTCACGAATTTCAATTTTTTAATATAAAAAATTATTTCACAAAGTAAAGTTCCATTGGAACTTTTTAAATTAGTGAAATTTTAATAAAAATTGGATTTAATAATTCGTGAATTCGTGGCAACATTTATTTTTAATGAATCACATATTACAAAACACTAAACTGTCTAAATTGTAATACTTCTGTCATCTTGTCACAATCACTTCTTTGGTATTTTTTTTGACTATTGCTTATCACAAATAATAAATTAACAAAAACATTTATAAAATGGCAAAAGGAAATATTAATGTATCGGTAGAAAATATTTTTCCACTGATTAAAAAATTCTTGTATTCTGATCACGAAATATTTTTACGTGAATTAATTTCTAACGGAACAGACGCTACTTCTAAACTTAAACACCTTATATCTATTGGTGAAGCAAAAACTGAATTGGGTGATGTTAAAATAGAAATAAGCATTGATAAAGATGCAAAAACAATTTCTATAAAAGATCAAGGTTTAGGAATGACTGCTGATGAAGTTGAAAAGTACATCAACCAAATTGCATTTTCTGGTGCAGAAGAGTTTTTAGACAAATATAAAGACAACGAAGCAGGAATTATTGGGCATTTTGGTCTTGGTTTTTACTCTGCATTTATGGTTGCTGATAAAGTAGAATTAATTACAAAATCTTTTAAAGATGAACCTGCTGCTCATTGGACTTGTGATGGGTCTCCAGAATTTACTTTAGTTGCACATGATAAAACTGACAGAGGTACAGAAATTATTTTACATGTTGCTGAAGATTCTTTAGACTTTTTAGAAGAAAGTAAAATTGAAGGATTACTAACAAAATACAACCGTTTTAACCAAGTACCAATTAAATTTGGAACTAAAGAAATTAACGATCCTGAGTTTACACCAAAAACTACCAAAGATAAAGATGGTAAAGAAACTACAGAGCCACACAAACAAATTACTGTAGATAAAATAATCAATAACACAGAACCTGCTTGGACAAAATCACCTGCAGATTTAAGTGATGAAGATTATGAAAACTTTTACAGAGAATTGTATCCAATGCAATTTGAAGAGTCTTTATTTCATATTCATTTAAATGTAGATTATCCTTTTAACTTAACCGGAATTTTATTTTTCCCAAAGTTAAGTACTTCTATGGATATGCAAAAAGACAAAATACAATTATACCAAAACCAAGTTTTTGTTACGGATAATGTAGAAGGTATTGTACCTGACTTTTTACAGATGTTAAAGGGGGTTATTGATTCTCCAGACATTCCTTTAAATGTTTCTCGTTCTGGTTTACAAGCAGATGGTGCTGTTAAAAAAATATCTGGTTACATCACTAAAAAAGTAGCAGATAAATTAGCTTCTATCTTTAAAAAAGACAGACCAGATTTTGAAACAAAATGGAACGACATTAAAGTAATTATAGAATATGGTATGTTGTCTGAAGATAAATTCTTCGATAAAGCTAAGAAATTTGCTTTGTACCCAACAGTTGCAGACTCTTATTTTACGTTTGATGAATTGATTGAAAAAACAAAAGATTCTCAAACTGATAAAGATGGAAACCATGTTCTTTTATACGCTGCCAATAAAGAAGCACAACACAGTTACATTCAAGATGCAACAGCAAAAGGTTATGAAGTTTTAATTTTAGATTCTCCTATTATTTCGCATTTAATGCAGAAATTAGAAGGTGGTGATGCTAAAATAAAATTTGCAAGAGTAGATGCAGACCATGTAGATAATTTAATTAAGAAAGACGATAATGTAATTTCTAAATTATCTGATGCAGAAAAAGAAACTTTAAAGCCAATTATTGAAAGTGCTGTAAATTCTAAATCATACACAGTACAATTAGAAGCTATGGATTCTGCTGCGTCTCCTTTTATGATTACGGTGCCAGAATTTATGCGTAGAATGAAAGAAATGCAAGCTTCTGGTGGTGGAGGAATGATGGGAATGGGTAATTTCCCTGACATGTATAACTTAATAGTAAATACTAACAGCCCATTGGTTTCTGAAATTTTAAACAATAAAGACGAAGCTGTACAAAAAGGATTAATTTCTCAGGCTTTTGATTTGGCTAAATTATCTCAGAACTTATTACATGGTGAAGAGTTAACCAACTTTATCAAACGTTCTTACGAGTTGATTAAGTAAAATTAATCTGTTATTCCTGCGAAAACAGGAATCTATAAAACCAAAACCTCTTTGTTGATTCAGAGAGGTTTTCTTCGTTTTACTTCTTATAAAATAAATTGAAACTCAATTTATTAGTTGTGTTAAAAACTGATTTACACTAAATTCAAAAGAAATACACCTTTTTTTTTGTAATATAGCTAACTATAAATTATGTAAATAAAAAACTATTGTTTTATCAATTTAAAAACACTTTTTGGTTAGTAATTACAATCGGCATTTTTACTATAAATACAAACGCTCAGTTAGGATCTTGTGGTGGTAATTCTGGTGATCCAATTTTTAAGGAAGATTTTGGTAGGGCACCAAGTGCTGCTACACAACATGTACCTTTGCCTAGTTCGCAAACAAATTACATATTTGTAGGAACCAACCCTTCACAAAATGATTTTTTTGATGGTAGGTATTCTGTTACTAACTTTAATTATCAACAATATGATTGGTTTAATGAGCCAGATCATACTCCTGGAGATAGTAATGGAAGAATGTTAGTGGTTAATGCAAGTTTTACTCCAGGTCAATTTTATAAAACCACAATTACGGGTCTTTGTGAAAATACAACCTATGAATTTTCTGCTTGGCTAAAAAATTTAACTCCAAGAAATTCAAGAGCTAACCCTCCTCCTATTAGACCTTGCAATGTAAAGTTTGAAATTTGGAACAGCACAGATACTGTATTATTAAAATCTGGAAGTACTGGTGATTTTTTTGGCAGTTTAATTTCTGAAAATGGAGTATGGATAGAATCTGCTCTTGTATTTCAAACACAAGTAGGACAAAATTCTGTAATTTTAAAAATGGTAAATAATGGTGTTGGAGGTATTGGTAATGATGTAGCTATTGATGATATTGTTTTTAAAACTTGTGGAGATTTTATAAGTATTGGTGATACTTCTGGCAATACAAGTAATAATATTTGTAGCACAGAAACACCTTATACAACAACCCTAAATGTAACACCTGATAATTCTGTTTTTAGCACTCATTTTTACCAATGGCAAACTAGTACAAATGGTATAAATTGGACAAATATTTCTGGAGAAACCAATCAAAATATAACAATTACAGGCATTAATGCTACAAGTTATTACAGAGCTAGAGTAGCAGAATCTGCAGTGAACCTAAATAATTCTAGTTGTAATGTAGTTTCTGATGTTTTTAAAGTAACTGTAAATCCAGCTCCTTCAAAACCATCAACTGTAAATTGTTGGGATAACTATCAATTTAACACTACTTCTTGTTCTTGGGTTAATATTGGTGTGCAAGACGCACAACCATCCAAGGTAAACTGTTGGGATAATTATCAATTTAACACCACAACTTGTTCTTGGGAAAACAAAGGTGTGCAAAATACTCAACCTACAAATGTAAATTGTTGGGATAACTATCAATTTAACACTACTTCTTGTACATGGGTTAATAATGGAAATCAAGACCCAAAACCTCAAAGTGTAGAGTGTTTTGATAATTATCAGTTTGATAATATTACATGTAAATGGATAAATGATGTAATAATACCTACATCACCATCGAAAGTGAATTGTTGGGATAATTTTGAATACAATACCACTTCTTGTACTTGGGTTAACAATGGAGTCCAAGAAGCACAACCACCTAAAGTAAATTGTTGGGATAATTATCAATTTGATACAACAACATGTTTATGGGTCAATAATGGTAATCAAGATATAAAACCCATTTTAAAATGTTGGGAAACTGCCAACTTTAATAACAATATTTGTGCTTGGGAAATTACAAGTACTCCTCCTAATCACTTAATTGAAAGTGTAACTTCTGATATGCAAAATATCGTTATCAAAACCTCTAGTTTTGTTAATTTTGAATACTCAATAGACGGCATTAACTTTCAAACTAGTAATATTTTTATTAATATTCCTTCAGGTTCTTATACCATTTTTGTAAAACAAGAAAACTGTCCAGATGTTATTACAACTCAGCATCAACATATATACATTCCAAAATTTTTCACTCCAAATGGAGATCTTGTAAATGATACATTTGAATTAAAAGGGTTAGAGTCATTTAGCTCTTACGAAGTACATATTTTTGATCGTTTTGGAAAACTTTTAAAAAGTGCTAAAAACACTTCCTTTAGTTGGAATGGAACTTATAATAGTGCTATTTTACCTGCATCAGATTATTGGTATCGAATAATTATTGATGGAAAGCCTTATACTGGTCATTTTACCTTGTTAAGAAATTAAACAATTGTTACCTGAAATCTAATTTTATCAAACCAAAAAATAAATAGTAAATTTATCCTTTTAAAATAACATTTATGAAGTGGAAAGGAAATAGAAAAAGCTCAAATATTGATGATCGAAGAGGTAACTCTTCAGGAAAAAGTTTTACAAATTTAGGTGGTGGATTAAGCCCTATGATTATTGGTCTTTTATTAAAATTAATCACTTCTAAAAAAGGGTTAATAATTGTAGGTGTAATTTTGGCAGTGATGTACTTTACAGGTAATAATCCTTTAAATTTTATCACAGGAAATACCAATAACCAAATAGAATCGTCTACTTATAAAGGATCTGCAAAAGAAAATGAATTGGCTGCATTTAGTGCTACTATTTTAGCCAATACAGAAGATATTTGGAATCAAATAATACCTAATTATAGAGAACCTACATTGGTTATTTTTACTGGATCTGTAAATTCTGCTTGTGGCTCTGCAACTAGTGCAACAGGCCCTTTTTATTGTCCTGGAGATGAAAAACTATACATAGATTTAAGCTTTTTTGAAGAAATGGAACGTAAATTAAATGCTCCTGGAGATTTTGCTCAGGCCTATGTAATTGCACATGAAGTTGGACATCACATTCAAAATATTACAGGTATCAGTAGAAAAGTACAATCTATGAGAGGTAGAGTTAGTCAAACAGAATACAATAAATATTCTGTAATGCTAGAATTACAAGCCGATTTTTATGCGGGAGTTTGGGCACATCACTCTCAAAGAATCAATAAAATGATGGAAAGTGGTGATTTAGAAGAAGCTTTAAATGCTGCACATGCCATTGGTGATGACCGTTTGCAAAAACAATCTACAGGAAGAGTTGTACCTGACTCATTTACACACGGAACTTCGGCACAAAGAATGCGTTGGTTTAAAAAAGGTTTCGATACTGGTGATGTAAACCAAGGAGATACTTTTAATGCAAGATCTTTGTAATTATTTTATCGTAGAATGATTTCAATTAAAAAAGCTAGTATTAAAGATATAAAAGCTTTGTCTATAGTTGCACAAAAAGCTTTTTTTGAACCTCATCAAAAAGCAATTCCTAAAGAAATTATGGAGGCTTATATTGATGATAGTTTTAATGAAGAAAATCTAATTAAAGAAATTAATAACAAAGAATTTGAATACCATTTAATTTTTAAAAATGATGTTTTAGTAGGATATTCAAAAATAATTATCAATTATAAAAACGAAAATATAAAGGAAACAAATGTTACTAAAATGGAGCGTTTGTATTTATTAAAAGAATTTTACGGCTTGGGTTTAGGAAAACAATTATTCGCGTATAATTTAAAATTAGCCAAACAACAAAATCAAAAAGGTATTTGGTTGTATGTTTGGATAAAAAACTACAAAGCGATTCATTTTTATAAAAATGCAGGCTTTAAAAAAATTGCCTCTTATCATTTCCCTATTTCTAAAACAGAAACAAGACCCAATGATGTTTTGTATTTAGAGTTTTAATTTGCTAAAGAATCTTATTAAAATATGATGCTAATTGAATTTAAGTAGCCAAAATCAACCAAAGATATTTAGTTAAAAAAGCAAGCTATTAAAATTAACAAGCGTTTAATTTTTTGTAGAAATTTATTTTTTAGCCATTATCATTGCTATTTCAGACTTTAGTTTTTGCCCATTAATATCTAAATCCATATTTATTTTAGTATCTGTAGGTATCCCAGAATTTGTTTCAATATTCATAGATCCAGAAATTTCTCCTGCTGCAACTCCTGTTACTTCTCCAGATAAATCTAAAATAACAGTTTCTTTTTCAATAGATTTTACTGTATAAATAAAATCCATTTTCATTCCTTTTTGATTTTTAGACATCGTCCAAGTACTTCCTACTTTTATAGCTTCTTTAGGGTAAATAACGTTACTAGATTGATTGGCAATATCTTCTACACCAGGAACATTTGGCGTTACTTTTACTTCTAAAACTTCTCCTAAAGAATTTCCTTTTACAAAAATCACAGCATTTAACATTGGTGACATTTGAGTCTTCATCATTTTACCCATATCGTCAAGTTCATCATCACTTTTAGAAGAATCGAAATTCATTTCGTTTCCTCCTTGTGACATATCCATTGTCATTTTAGTAAATTTCATTTCACTTTCGTAAACATCATCTTTTACCTCTAAAACTTTAATATCCATATTAATACTCATTTGCATAGACATAATGGTATCCATTTTTTGAGTCATATTCATGGTAACATCATAAGTTGCTCCTTTTTCGTAATTTAAACGAAGTACAACAGATTCTTGTGCAATAGTTAAGTTTGCAGATAACACTAAAAATAATACGAACAATTTTTTCATTTTCTTTTTTTTTATTTTTTTAAAATTTACTAGTTAAAAGTCCTGATTCACATCCCAAGACTCTAAAATATCTTTTAATGTTTTAATAAACATTCCCCCTAAAGCACCATTTACAACTCTATGATCGTAAGAATGAGAGACCATCATTTTTTGTCTGATACCTATAAAATCTCCTTCTTCAGCTTCAATTACAGCAGGTAATTTTCTAATAGCTCCAAGAGCTAAAATTGCAACTTGTGGTTGGTTTATTATTGGTGTACCTGTTATGGAACCAAAACTACCAACATTTGTAACAGTATAGGTACCATCTTGAATTTCATCAGGTTTTAAAGCATTATTTCTTGCTCTATTTGCCAAATCATTTACCGCTTTTGTAATACCCACTAAATTTAATTGATCTGCATTTTTAATTACAGGGACTATTAAATTTCCATCAGGTAATGCAGCAGCCATCCCTAAATTAATATTTTTCTTTTTGATGATTGTATCTCCATTAACAGCAATATTAATTAATGGGTATTTTTTAATAGTAGTTGCAATTGCTTGCATAAAAATGGGCGTAAAAGTTAGCTTTTCTCCTTCTCTTTTTAAAAAAGCATCTTTTACTTTATTTCTCCAATTTACAATATTTGTTACATCAATTTCTATAAATGATTGCACATGAGCAGAAGTCTGTAAAGAATCTACCATGTGTTTAGCAACGAGTTTGCCCATTCTACTCATTTCTATAATTTCATCACTTCCACTGATAGAAACAGGAGTAGCTTTAGAAACAACAGTTTTTTCTAAAGGCTTTTCAATTGGTTTTGTAATTACTTTTTTAATTGGTGCTGTATTTGCAGCTATTTGCACAGGTGCAGTTCTCTTTTCTACAAAAGAAAGAATATCTTCTTTGGTAACTCTACCCTCTTTACCAGACCCAGAAATTGCTTCTAATTCATCCATAGAAACTCCTTCTGCTTTTGCAATATTTCTAACTAAAGGTGAGTAAAACTTACCTGAATCAGAAGTTTTGGCAATAGGACTAGCAATAACTTCTACTGCTTTTTCGATTACTTTTTCTACTTCTGCAACTTGTGGTATAATGTCTCTTTTAGGCTCTGTAGCAATAAAAGAAGTGTCTGCTTCAGTTTCTATCACAGCAATGGTTTCTCCTACAGCAACTACATCGTCTTTTTTAAATAAAACTTCTATTAAAGTACCTTCTACTTCACTTGGCACTTCAGAGTCTACTTTATCTGTTGCAATTTCAACAACTGCTTCATCTAACTCAATGGTGTCTCCAACTTCTTTTAACCAAGAAGTAATGGTTGCTTCAGCAACGCTTTCTCCCATTTTTGGTAATTTTAATTCGAATCTAGCCATTTATATCAATTTTAACGTGTGCAAAAGTACTAAAAATCGATGGTTTTAATGCTATTTGAAAGATGAAAAAAAAGTTGAACTAAAAACAAAATTATATTATTCTTAAAAAACAAAAGACATAAATAATTTAAACTGATAAATAATTCAATTTTTAACTATTATTATAACAATTCAATAAACTAAACCCAATCTTTAGGATTTGCTAAAATTGCAATCAATCTTGCTTCCTCTGAGTTTTCTTTTGGTTGATGATTGTATTTCCACTGTACAATTGGTGGTAAACTCATTAAAATACTTTCTATTCTTCCGTTTGTTTTTAAACCAAAAAGTGTACCTCTGTCATGCACTAAATTGAATTCTACATAACGACCTCTTCTTACTTCTTGCCAGTCTTTATGTTCTTTAGTGAAAGGGATATCTTTTCTTTTTTCTACAATTGGAACGTAACTTTCTAAAAAACTATTTCCAACTTCAGTTACAAAATTGAATCTATCTTCTATTGAAAACTCATTGGTTTCTTTTAAGTAATCGAAGAATAAACCTCCTATTCCACGAGCTTCATTTCTGTGGGAATTCCAGAAATAATCATCACACGTTTTTTTAAACTTCGGATAAAATTCTGGATGATGTATATCACAGGCATTTTTACAGGTTTGATGAAAGTGTTTTGCATCTTCATCAAATAAATAATAAGGCGTTAAATCTTGTCCACCACCAAACCATTGTGTTACAATATTTCCTTCTGAATCATACATTTCAAAATAACGCCAGTTTGCATGCACAGTTGGCACAAAAGGGTTTATTGGATGCAGTACTAAACTTAATCCACAAGCAAAAAAATTACCTTCTTTTACTTTAAATTGATTTCTTAGAGCTTCAGGTAATTCTCCATGAACAGCAGAAATATTTACACCTCCTTTTTCAAAAACCCCTAAAGTATTATCGGCGTTTTCAATTACACGAGTTCTACCTCCTCCTCCTTCTTCTCTTTTCCAATTGTCTTCTTTAAACTTTGCTTGTCCATCAACTTCTTCTAACTTAGAAGTTATTTGGTCTTGTAAGTTTTCTATGTATTTGATGAATTTATCTTTCATTATTTTTATTTAACAATTCTACTGTTTTTACTGATGCTGCTGTTACAGAAAGTGGTAAAACAATGATGATTCCTAAAACAGGAATTAACAAACACAACATAAAAACGATTCCATTTCCTATAGAAGTTCCTTTGTTTTTTCCAACAAAATTGATGCTTTCTTTATAGTTTAAATGTCTTTCTAAAGTATAATCCATGTTTCCAAAACCTGCATAATACGCCTGAACTAAAAACAATAAAATAGTAGAAAATATATTTACAACAGGAATAAATTTTAATACTAAAATAGGAATTGTAACCAACAATTCTTTTCCTAAATTTCTGATATTAATTTTAATTCCACGCCATAATTGTTCTTGAAAAGATGTTTTTCTATGTTGATGTTTTAAATTTCCATTGATATAAATTTCTATTTTTTCTGAAACAGGACTCATAAAGGGTGCTGATAATGCTAAAACTATATGTTTATATAGTATTAAACCGATTACCAAAACAAAAATTCCACCAATAAAAGATGTAAAGGTTGTAAATGCTTCTTTTCCCCAATCCCAAATCCATATTTTTGCTAAAAATGCACCTATATTGTCTGATAGACTGTATGCAAAAAAACCAATAATTGTTGCTATTACAATGCTAATTAGAATAGGAATTGCAAAATACTTCCATAGTTTTAATTTGGATATCAAACTAAAAGAACCTGCGTAGGCTTTAATTGCAGAAAGTATATTTTTAATCATTAGCGTTGGCTTGCGTTAGCGATTGAAATGGCATCCTTTTTGCTTTTTCAGCAAAAAGATATAATGGAAAGCGCGACCACGCTTTTTTGCGTGGGAACGCCCAAAATATTATTTTAATTAGGACTTTGATACTCTTTTACAGCATCTATAAATGCTTTTGCATTGTCTAAACCAATGTTTGGTAAAATTCCATGACCTAAATTTACAATGTACTTGTCTTTACCAAACTCGTTAATCATTTGGGTTACCATTTTTTTAATTTCTGATGGTGGAGAAAACAAACGAGTTGGGTCGAAATTACCTTGTAAAGTAATGTTACCACCAGATAAATAACGTGCATTTCTTGCAGAACACGTCCAATCTACACCTAAAGCAGCAGCACCAGATTTTGCCATTTTGTCTAAGGCAAACCAACAGCCTTTACCAAAGGCAATTACAGGGGTTTCGTCTTTTAAAGCATCGATAATTTGTTGGATATATTGCCAAGAAAATTCTTGATAATCTACTGGAGATAACATGCCGCCCCAAGAATCAAAAACCTGAACTGCATTGACACCAGCCTTAACTTTTGCTTTTAAATAAGCGATAGTTGTGTCTGTAATTTTTTGTAATAAAGAATGTGCAACCACAGGATTTGTGAAACACAATTCTTTGGCTTTATCAAAGTTTTTAGAACCCTGACCTTGTACACAATAGCACAAAATTGTCCAGGGTGAACCTGCAAAACCAATTAACGGAATTTCGTCGTTTAGTTTTTCTTTGGTTGCTTTAATGGCATCCATTACATAACCTAAAGTTTCCTGAATATCTGGCACAATTACAGAATCTAAGTCTTTTTGAGTACGAATTGGATTTGGTAAATAAGGGCCAAAATTTGGTTTCATTTCCACTTCAATATTCATTGCTTGTGGAATGACCAAAATATCTGAAAACAAAATTGCAGCATCCATACCATATCTTCTAATAGGTTGTACTGTTATTTCTGATGCCAATTCTGGTGTTTGACAGCGTGTAAAGAAATCGTATTTCTTTTTTATTTCTTGAAATTCTGGTAAATATCTACCTGCTTGACGCATCATCCAAACTGGAGGTCTATCTACAGTTTCTCCTTTTAATGCTCTTAAAAATAAATCGTTTTTTATCATGATTCAGCTTTTTGCTATTGGCTTTTAGCTTTTGGCTTTAGCTTTTAGCTATTTTTTATTGTATTTATTAATCCGTTAATCATCTTGCCTTCTTTTGCTATTAGATCAAAAGTGATTTTTAATTCTTCTGATTTTATCAGACTTAATTCTTGAATTATAATTAATTGAGTTTCTACTTCAAAAAGAGAACCCATTGCAATTTCTAAAAATCTTTTAAACTCTACTTCGCTATTTCTACTTGAACCTTCTGCAATATTTGAAGGAATAGAAACTGCAGCTCTTGTAATTTGACTTTTTAAACTATATTTTTCTTCTGAAGGTAATTTATGAGCAATTTTATAAATCTCTTTAACAAGTAAAATACCTTGTTTCCAAATCAATAAATTTCTAAAATTTCTCATAGTTTATTTTCTAAAGGCAAAAGACTAAAAGCTATCTGCTACCTTATGCATCGCTTTGTCAACAGCATTTGCAATTACTTTAATATCTTTATCTGAAATTGCAGAGTTTAAAAACCAAGCTTCAAACTGACTTGGAGGTAAAAACACGCCATTTTTAATCATTTCCCAGAAAAATACTGCAAACTTTTTGGTGTCTGATGTTTGTGCTTCTTCAAAATTTGTAACTGGTGTTTTGGTGAAGAAAGGGTTCATCATAGAACCAAATCTATTTACTACTAAATCTACATTGTATTTTTTGGCTGTTTCTAATAAAATCACTTCTAAAATAGCACCAATTTCTTCAAACTTTTTATATGGATTTTGTCTTTTCAACTCAGTTAAAGTTGATATTCCTCCAGCCATTGCAATTGGATTTCCAGACAACGTTCCTGCTTGATACATGCCTCCTAAAGGTGCAACTTCTTGCATAATTTCTTCTCTTGCTCCATAAGCTCCTACAGGGAACCCCCCTCCAATTACTTTACCTAAACAAGTAATATCTGCTGTTACCCCCAATAATTCTTGTGCGCCACCAAATTTAGAACGGAAACCTGTCATAACTTCATCTGCAATTAACAAAGCTCCTTTAGTTTCTAAATATTTTTTTAGTTCCACTAAAAATCCGTTTTGTGGAATAGCAACACCCATATTACCACAAATTGGCTCTAAAATTACACCTGCTATATCATCAAATTGTTCAAAATGTTTTTTTACACTTTCTAAATTATTGTATTCTGCAATTAAGGTATTTTTAACTGCGCCTTCTGGCACACCTTTGCTTCCTGGTAAACTTAAGGTTGCCAAACCAGAACCTGCAGCTACTAATAAAGAATCTTGATGCCCATGATAACAACCAGAAAATTTAATAATTTTATCTTTTCCTGTAAATGCTCTTGCCAAACGAACTGCACTTAAAACAGCTTCTGTACCAGAATTTACAAAACGAACTTTATCCATTCCTGGAAAAGCATCACAAACTATTTTTGCTAATTTAATTTCTGCTTTTGTAGAGGCTCCAAAAGAATAGCCATTTTTTAAGGCTTTTTTGGCTGCTTTTTCTACTTTTTTATGTCTGTGACCTAAAATCATTGGTCCATAAGAAACAACTAAATCTACATATTCATTATCATCAACATCGTAAATTTTACTTCCTTTTGCTTTTTTGATGAATAAAGGATTTCCGCCAACTGATGAAAATGCTCTCACAGGAGAATTTACTGCTCCAACTAAGTGTTTTAGGCCTTTATTATATAATTTTTCTGATTTTTTAAACATATTTATTGTGTAATTGTTTATTTGTTGAATCGTGTAATTGTACAGTTACACTATTAAACAGTTTAACGTTTCAACAGAATTTTCGCTGCTTCCTTAGCAAAATAAGTAATAATAATATCTGCTCCTGCTCTTTTCATAGACAGCAAACTTTCCATCATTACTTTTTCGCCATCAATCCAACCTTTTTCTGCAGCTGCTTTTACCATAGCATATTCTCCACTAACATTGTAACAGGCAATTGGACGATCGAAATTATTTTTTAAATCTCTAATGATGTCTAAATAAGACAATGCTGGTTTTACCATTAAAATATCTGCTCCTTCTTGATCATCAAAAGTAGCTTCACGCATACCTTCGTCTCTATTTGATGGATCCATTTGATAGGTTCTTCTGTCTCCAAAAGTTGGGGCAGAATCTGCAGCATCTCTAAAAGGCCCATAAAATGCAGATGCATATTTTACAGAATATGCCATAATTGGTAAGTTTATGTAACCTGAATTATCTAAAGATTGACGAATCATATCAATCGTTCCATCCATCATTCCTGAAGGAGCAACCATATCTACACCTGCTTTTGCGTGCGAAATTACTTGTTTTGCAATATTTACTAAAGTAGCATCATTATCTACATCATTATCATGTATAATTCCACAATGTCCATGATTTGTATATTCACAAAAACAAACGTCTGTAATTACATATAAACTTGGATAATTCTTTTTGATAAAACGAATGGCTTGTTGCATAATTCCATGATCATTCCAAGTTTCTTTACCTTCATCATCTTTAGTAGATGGAATTCCGAATAACAAAACTGCTGGAATATTTAAAGCTACAACTTCATCTAATTCCTTAGAAATTCTATCTAAAGAAAAACGTTTAATTCCTGGCATTGAAACAATTTCTTTTTCAATGTTTTCTCCTTCTTCAATAAAAAGAGGATACACAAAATCGTCTACAGAAAGTTTGGTTTCTTTAACTAACCTTCTAATTCCTTCTTGTTTTCTTAATCTTCTTGTTCTGAACATAAATTTAAGCTTTATGCAATAAGCCTAAAGCTTAAAGCTATTTCGAATAATACAAATTCACCAATTCTAAAAGACTTTCTACACTTGGTAAATGAGCAACCTCTACTTTATTAAAATGTTTTCTTGCTGCTATTGCAGTTGTTTCTCCGATACAAAAGGCAACTTTATCTGTAGTATTCTGTTCTAAATAACTTTCAATTCCTGATGGACTGTAAAACAAAACTCCTGAAACTTTATCATTAACTTTTTCTGGACTTAACATTGTTTTATAAACTTCTACTTCATTTAATGCAATATTATTTTTTTGTAAAGTTGTAGGTAAAACATCCAATCTTAAATTACTACAAAAATAAGTAACCTCTTTATTTTTTAATGCTGATACTAAATACTCAGCTAATTTTGTAGCGTTTTTAGAAACATGAGCAACTTTACCTATTCTGTTTTCAATCAATTTTTTGGTTCTTCTACCAACACAGTAAATATTTTTGAAATTCATTTCATTTTTTGTGAAAGAATTTAACAACGCTTCAACTCCGTTTTGACTTGTAATCACAACGTTTTCAATTTCGTTTTTTACTACTTTTGCTGGTATTCTATTAAAACGAATTTTAATAAAATCGCTATCTTTTATGCCAATCGTTTCAGATAATATTTCCTTTTGAAGTTCTGATAGTTTTTTAGTAGAATATATGTTTTGTAAAGGAGCTTGAGAAACTTCTTCATCTTCTGCCATCATTTCTTTTCCTCCTCTATTAATTACATAATCTGCACAATCTTTCGCCAAATATTT
Source organism: uncultured Polaribacter sp. (assembly GCF_947497695.1). Classification (GTDB taxonomy): domain Bacteria; phylum Bacteroidota; class Bacteroidia; order Flavobacteriales; family Flavobacteriaceae; genus Polaribacter. Next base: position 34,274 of record NZ_CANMHM010000004.1, read on the forward strand.
ATGGCTACCCACTTTTGCTGTTTTTGTAACTGTAATTTTTTTAGACCCGTCCCTTTTTAATAGAACACCTTTAAAATTTATTTCTTCTGTTTTAGAATCGATGTATGCTACAGCTCCTATTGGCGCTGTACAACCACCCTCTAAAAGATTTAAAAACTCACGTTCTATTGAGGTACAAATATGGGTTTCTTTGTGGTTTAGCTGTTCACAAGCGTCAAAGGAATAATCATCTTTTTCTAAGCAGGTAATCATAATTGCACCTTGTGCAGGAGCAGGAATCATCCAAGTTAACGGAATTGCATTTTCTGGTTTTAATCCTAAACGATACAAACCTGCAGCTGCAAAAATTGCTCCGTTCCAAGTTTCGCTATCTTCTAGTTTTTGTAAACGTGTATTTACATTACCTCTTAAACCTTCTACTGTATGAGTTGGATATCTATCTAACCACATTGCTTTTCTACGCAAACTTCCTGTAGCAATAATACCATTTGGTTGTCCAAAAAATTCTTCGGTGTCTTTTAATAATAAAACATCAGAATAATCATCACGTCTTAAAACAGCCGATTGAACAATGCCTTTTGGTAAAACGGTTGGTACATCTTTTGCTGAATGCACAGCAATATCAATATCTCCATTTAACATAGAAATATCTAAATTTTTAGTAAAAACGCCTGTAATTCCTAATTCGTGTAAAGGTTTATCTAAAATAATATCTCCAACAGATTTTATAGGAACAATTACAGATTGATAGCCTAAAACCTCTAATTCTTGACGTACTTTATTAGCTTGCCAAAGTGCCAATTGACTATCGCGAGTTCCTATTCTTATTATTTTTTGCATGGATGTTTTGTTAAGATTGAAAAACTTTTTGAATAACATCAATACTTTCTGATACAGAAGTATTTTCGTCTTTTAGGTGTTTTACAAACTGAGTAGTAATTTTTTGTATAAAGCGTGAAGTTAAAATCTCTGCTTGGTCTTCATCAAAATTTGATATTTTCTTTTTCTGAAAACTAATTTCATCTTTTTTAATAGTTTCTAAAGACTTTTTTAAAGCAGAAATTGCAGGTGTAAACCTTCTATTGTTTAGCCAATCAATAAATTCTGTTTTTTGTTCTTTTATTATTGCTTCTGCAATTGGCACTTCTGCTAAACGAACTGCTAGGGTTTCATCTGTAACTTTAGATAGTTCATCAACATTAACCAACGTTACATTTTTATAGGCTGCCAAATCATGAGATACATTTTCTGGCATCGATAAATCTAAAATTAAAATCTCTTTATCTTTAGAAATATGTTCTTTGGTTATTGTAGGCTTATTTGCTCCTGTAGAAACTATTAAAACATCTGTATTTGCAATTTCGTCTTTTAGATTTTCTATAGTTGATTTTCTGATAGAAGTATGTTCTTTTACAAATTCAGAAGTTTTATTTACAGTTCTGTTAATTAAACAAACTGATTTATTATTGGTATATTGGGCTAAATTTTTACAAGTATGCTTTCCCATTTTACCCAAACCAAACACTAACATATTTTTGGTATTGTAAGCAGGTACATTTTTAATGATGTATTGCACAGCAGCATAAGAAACAGAAGTTGTACCAGAACTTAATTTGGTTTCGTTTTTAACACGTTTACTTGCTTGTAAAACGCTATTTACCAAACGTTCTGTGTAGGCATTAGTCGTTTTGTACTTTTTTGCAAGTTTGTAAGATTGCCTAAGTTGCCCCACAATTTCATAATCTCCCAAAATCTGACTTTCCAATCCTGTACCAATTCTAAACAGATGCATAATTGCTGGTTTATCTTTGTATACATTAGAAATTTCTGTAAATTCTTTGGTAGTTCCTTCAGAAAAATCACATAAAAGCTCTATAAGTAAGCAAGGTCTATTAGCAAATCCAAATATTTCTGTTCTATTACAAGTGGAAATTATTAAAGCACCAGAAATACCTTTATTTTTAGCTGCTTTTAAAAGTGCTATTTGGTTTTCTTTAGATACAGAAAATTTACCACGCGTTTCTGCGTCTGCTTTTTTGTAACTTACACCAATGTTGTAAAAGTGCTCTTGTGCTAATTCTTTCATAAATTTGTAAAGTGATACAAAAGTATAAACATCAATTTAAAAAAAATATCGCTTAAAGAACTTTTTATAACGCTATCTGTTTTTTTACAATTAATTGTATTGAAAACAAACAAAATGCTTATTTTTGTAGTATAAACAAGGCTTTAAAACCAATTTATATAGAACTATTCTAAATAAAAAAGATATTAACAATCATTTGAAATATGTTAAAAAATGTCGGAGAAAGTACTTTTGAAGAAATTATTTTAGAAAAAGGGTTTTATGTATTTCATTTTCAGAATGAAAGCAATGAAATTCAGAATTTTGAAAGAGAAATTAACAGCACTTTTATTCAGATGCATTTTTGTTTAAGAGGCAAATCTAAATTTCTGTTTAATAATGGTTCGTATTCTTTTGATGTTTTAGACAATAGATCTATACTTTTATACAATCCTCAAAGAATATTACCGATTAATTTAGAAATACAACCTAAAACAACCTTAATTTCTTTATTAATTTCTATCGAAAAATTTCACTCTTTATTTTCTAAAGATGCTGGTTACATTCCTTTTTTGAGTGATGAAAACAGTAACAGAAAATTTTATGATGATGCTGAAATTAAGCCCAATGTTTCAATTGTTTTACAGCAAATTATAAATGCTAATATTAACAGCTCTATCAAAGAGCTATATATTAAGGGTAAGGTATATGAACTGTTGAGTCTTCATTTTCAAAAAGAAGAAAATAACGACGGAGAATATTGTCCGTTTTTAGTGGATGAAGAAAATGTACTCAAAATTAGAAAAGCCAAAGAAATTATTATTTCTAGAATGGCAGAACCCCCAAGTTTACAAGAATTATCTAGTGAAATTGGTTTGAATTTAAAGAAACTAAAAGAAGGTTTTAAACAAATTTATGGAGATACTGTTTATAGTTTTTTATTAGATTATAAAATGGAACATGCCAGAAAGTTGTTAGAAAGCAACCAATTTAATGTAAATGAAGTTGGTGTAAAAGTGGGGTATAGTACAGCAAGTCATTTTATTGCCGCTTTTAAAAAGAAATTTGGCACAACGCCTAAGAAATATGTAATGAGTTTGAATAAGTAATCAGTATTCAGTCGCAGTTTACAGTTAAAACTTTGAAACTAAAATAAACGTTGGAACAATTAACACACAATGAAATAGAAAATAAGCAGCAACAATTTCCAATAACAATTGTGTGTGATGCTATTAGAACTCCAGAAAATATAGGAATGTGTTTTCGTATTTCTGAGAGTTTTGGTGTGGAGAAAATTTATTTTCATAAAGATTCTCCTTCCATCAATAATAGAAAGGTTATCAATACTGCCAGAAATACAATCCATCAAATTCATCATGATTTTTATAGTAATTTTGATGCTTTAATACATCAATTAAAACAAGAAGGAAACACTATCATTGGCATAGAAATTACTGATAAAAGTATCGATATTCAAGATTTTAATTTCAAAAATCACAAAAAAATAGTATTACTTTTGGGTAGCGAAAGAAACGGAATAGAAAACATAAATTTAGTTGATGAAACTGTTTCTATCCCAATGTTTGGTAGAAATTCTAGCATGAATGTAATACATAGTTTGGCAATTACTTTGTATGAAGTTACCAATCAATTATCAGTAAGCAGTAAGCAGTAAGCAGTAAGCAGTAAGCAGTAAGCAGTAAGCAGTAAGCAGTAAGAAAAATAAAAAATATATAACTAAAGTTGTGTTTTTCAAACTTTGAAACTTTGCAACTTTGAAACTTTACATATGAAAGGAGTTTTATTAGTAAATTTAGGATCACCAGCAAGTACATCTACCAAAGATGTTAGAAAGTATTTAGACGAATTTTTAATGGATGAGCGTGTAATTGACGCTCCAAAATGGTTAAGAACTATTTTAGTAAGAGGTATTATTTTAAACACCAGACCAAAAAAATCTGCAAAGGCATATAAAAAAATCTGGTGGGACGAAGGTTCTCCGTTAATTGTATTGTCTGAAAGATTGTTAGCTAAAGTACAGAAAAAAACAGAATTACCAGTTGCTTTAGCAATGCGTTATGGAACACCGTCTATAAAAATGGGCTTGCAAGAACTGCATGACAAAGGTGTAACAGATGTATTAATTGTGCCTCTCTATCCTCAACATGCAATGGCTACTACAGATACCATTATGGTATTGGCAGAAGAATTAAGACAAGAGTTTTATCCTGAAATGAAATTTAAGCACATACCTGCTTTTTATCATAAAAAAGATTACATAAAAGTATTGGCAGAAAGCATTAAAAGTTCTTTAGAAGGCAAAGAATGGGATAAAATTTTATTTTCTTATCACGGAATTCCAGAAAGGCATGTTCGTAAATCTGACATTACAAAAAGCCATTGTAATCCATCAGATAGCAAAAATTTTGCTTGTTGTAAAACCAGTTCTGCTGCACATGAGTTTTGTTACAAACATCAATGTTATGAAACAACTAAACAAGTGGTAGAATACTTAGATTTACAACCACATCAATACTTTGTATCTTTTCAATCTAGATTGGCAGGAGATCCTTGGTTACAACCTTACACAGATAAAATGTTAGAGAAATACCCTAAAGAAGGTGTTAAGAAATTAGCAGTAGTTACCCCTGCTTTTGTTTCTGATTGTTTAGAAACTTTAGAAGAAATTGCTATGGAAGGTAAAGAAGAATTTTTAGAAGCTGGAGGAGAAGCATTTTATGCAATACCTTGTATTAATGATAATGATGATTGGGTAGATGTTTTAGTAAATTGGATTGAGGAATAGTTAGCAGTTAGCAGTTAGCAGTTAGCAGTTAGCAAAAATGAAAAACTTAGTGAAATTTGCATTTAATTTTTTGATATTTTGTTAGCTTGAAATAAAATTTAAAAATGAGTATTTATTACATAAAAGCTTTACATATTATTTTTGTAGTTACATGGTTTGCTGGTTTATTTTATATTCCGCGTTTATTTATTTATCAAGTAGAAGCAGAAAATAAATTAGAGCCTGCAAAATCTATTTTACAAACACAGTACAAGTTAATGAGTAAACGACTGTGGTATATTATTACATGGCCTTCAGCAATTTTAACATTTCTTTTTGGTTTTTGGACGTTTTATTATTTTCCAGAATACCTAAAAGAAACATGGATGTTGGTAAAACTATCTTTTGTATTTGCACTTTATTTTTACCATGGATTTTGTCATGTAATCTTTATAAATTTACAAAAAGACATTATAAAACACTCAGCTTTTAAATTAAGAATTATCAATGAAATTCCGACAATTATTCTATTCGCAGTTGTTTTTTTGGTTTCTGTAAAAAGTTCTATAAGTTGGCTTTGGGGTGTTGTTGGTATTTTACTTTTTGTTATATTACTTATGCTAGCTACAAAGCTCTATAAAAAAATGAGAGAAAAAAAATCTTGGGACAAAACTGAGAAAGAAGTTTTGGAAGAAAAATAGTTCTCAGTTTTCAGAGGCATTTACAGTTAGTTTCTTAGATTGTAAACAGTTTCTTAATACTGTTTACTGAGACTAACCTCTAATACTCTGCTCAAAAGGAATTCTATTCACAATACTCCTTCCTAAAGTAACTTCATCAGCATATTCTAGTTCATCACCTACAGAAATTCCACGTGCAATTGTACTTGTTGTAATTTCAAATTTTTCTATTTGTTTAAAAATATAAAAATTGGTAGTATCTCCTTCCATGGTAGAACTTAAGGCAAAAATTAACTCTTTCACTTCACCACTTGCAACTTTATTTACTAAACTTTCTATTTCTAAGTTTTGAGGGCCAATTCCTTCAATAGGATTAATTTTACCCCCTAAAACATGGTACAATCCATTAAATTGAGAGGTACTTTCTATTGCCATTACATCTCTTATATCCTCTACAACACAAACAATTTCTGGGTTTCTTTTTACGTTTTGGCAAATATCACACAAAATAGTATCAGAAATATTATGACATTTATTACAGGTTTTAACATCATTTCTTAAATGCAATAAAGCTTCAGATAAAAATTTAGTGTTATCAGAAGGTTGTTTTAACAAATGTAAGACCAAACGTAACGCAGTTCTCTTACCAATTCCTGGTAATCGACTTACTTCATTTACTGCATTTTCTAATAATTTTGATGAGAAATCCATTTTGCAAAATTACACTTTTAAAGAGAAAAAAGATCAAAGATCAAAGAGAAAAGACACACTTCATTTCCTTAATTTCTAATTACATCTTTCTTTGCTCTCTTTTCTATTTTCTAACTTCTAAAAATCTTATATTCGTCCTTTATAATTGAACATTCGTAATTATTCTATGAAACCAGAATACATCATTCTATTAATTGTCGCTTATTTTTCTGTATTGATATTCATTTCTTACATCACAGGAAAATCTGCTGATAATAAAACATTTTTCAAAGCCAATAATTCTTCTCCTTGGTATTTAGTGGCTTTTGGTATGATTGGTGCTTCGCTTTCTGGCGTTACATTTATCTCTGTTCCTGGTTGGGTAGAGGCTCAAAACATGAGTTATTTTCAAATGGTTTTAGGGTATGTTGTTGGGTATGCTGTTATTGGTTTGGTTTTACTCCCACTCTACTATAAACTGAATTTAACATCAATTTACACCTATTTACAAGATCGTTTTGGTAATTATGCTTACAAAACGGGGGCAAGTTTCTTTTTACTTTCTAGAACAATTGGTGCTGCTTTTCGTTTATTTTTAGTTGCAAATGTGTTACAAATAATTTTATTTGATGCTTATGGAATTCCTTTTTGGATCACTGTTGCCATCACTATCTTATTAATTTGGTTATATACTTTTAAAGGCGGAATTAAAACCATTGTTTGGACAGATACGCTGCAAACTTTATTTATGTTAATTGCAGTTGGCGTTTGCATTTATACCATTTCTGATGAAATGCAAATAGATAATTTATTCACTTATATTGCTGATAATAAATTGTCTAAAACCTTCTTTTTTGAGGATGTAAATACAGGAAACTACTTTTGGAAACAATTTTTATCTGGTGCTTTTATTGCAGTTGTCATGACAGGCTTAGACCAAGATATGATGCAAAAAAACCTAACTTGCAGAAACTTAAAAGATGCTCAGAAAAATATGTTTTGGTTTACCATTGTTTTGGTAATTGTTAACTTTTTCTTTTTAGCTTTGGGCGTTTTATTAACAAATTATGCACAACAAAACGGAATTGATGCTCAAAAAGACCAACTTTTTCCAATAATTGCAACACAAGGAAATTTAGGCTTAGCTACTGCCCTATTTTTCTTGTTAGGATTAATTGCAGCAGCGTATTCTAGTGCAGATTCTGCTTTAACTTCATTAACTACCTCTTTTAGTATTGATATCTTAGAAATCGATAAAAATAAAGACAAAAATGAGCAAGTAAAAATTAGAAAGAAAATTCATATTATTTTTTCTTTTGTATTAGTTGCAACCATTTTAATTTTTAAATATTTTATTGCTGATGCAAGTGTTATTGCTAAAATATTTACGTTTGCTGGTTATACTTATGGGCCACTTTTAGGTTTATATACTTTTGGAATGTTTACCAAATTAAAAGTAAAAGATAAATTAGTGCCAGCAATTTGTTTAATTGCACCAATTCTTACTTTTCTAATTAGTTATTATGCTAAAGAAAAATTAGGTTTCGATTTTGGATTTTTTGTATTGGTTTTAAATGGATTTTTAACTTTAGTTGGTTTAAGAATTGTTAAAAAATAACGAGGTTTATTTCATAACTTTTAATCACAACAACTTTGCTTAATGGAAGGTAAAAGAATAAATACTATCTTTAGAATCTTAAAAACACATCATAAAAATTATGGCTAACAAGAACAATATTTTTAAAAATTCAAAAGATAAAGCAGATGTTATTATTTCATTAATCACTATCGTTTTTTTTTCATTATTTGTTTTCCTAATGTTTTTTAATGTTAGCGATAAACAAGCTGAAGATGTTAATACTAAAATAAAGGCTTCTAAAAAAGCTCCTAATACCAGTAAAATTAAAGAAATTGAGGTAAATAAAGAGTATTCTGAAGATACTACTCAATACCAAAACAACACTGAAGTAGCAACAACTACATCAACACCAAACACAAGTTTTCACAAAGAAGATAAAGTAAATAAAGAGCACTCTGAAGATAATACATTAGAAACCACTAAAACAACACCAAATAAAATTATTCACAACAAAAGTGAAGTGAATGATGATTTTAATGAGGTTACCACTAAAAATAAGGTTGATGATAATGACACTTCTTTAAATTCAGTTATTAAAAAACCTTCTGAAAATCAGATAATAAACGAAGAATCATCGCTTAATGAGGCAACATCAATAAAGAAAAATACCAACACCGATTTTAATTGCGTTGCTATTGTTGGTGTTTTTAAAGAGCTCAAAAACAAAACAAATACAATTAATAAACTAATAGCATTAGGTTACAAGCCAACAGAAGGTGTTTTACAAAATGGTTTAAACTTTGTTGGTGTACCTTTAAACTGTAACAATAAAAAAGAAAAAAGAAAACTTTTAAACCAACTTAACCAAGATTTAAAGATTAAACCTTGGATAAAAAAAATTAAAAGCACTTTTCAAAACTAAACAATAACACACAGCAACAATTTCTATTATAAAGACCTTGTCCTACTAAAAATAAAGGCAACAACCTATAAATATGAAAAAATCAATTTCTATTATTGGTAGTGGACCTTCTGCACTACTTTTAGCTGCTTTTTTAGACACCAAAAAATTTAACGTTACTATCTATGAAAAGAACAAAACAGCAGGTAGAAAATTTTTAGTTGCAGGTAAAGGTGGTTTTAATCTTACCCATTCAGAAAATATTATTGAGTTTATTGAACGTTATACTCCAAGTATTTTTTTAAAAGAAGCCTTGTTAAATTTCACAAATAATGATTTTAGAAATTGGTTAAAAGAAATCGGAATTCCTACTTTTATTGGCAGTAGCAAAAGAGTATATCCAGAAGAAGGCATAAAACCAATCACTGTTTTAAATACTATTTTAAATCATTTAAAAGAAAAAGGCATCGTTTTTAAATTCGGACATACTTTTTCTAGTTGGAATACTAAAAATGATCTTATTATAAATGATAAAATTATTCGATCTGATTATACCGTTTTTTCTTTAGGTGGTGCAAGTTGGAAAATTACAGGCTCTAATGGAAATTGGTTAAAAACCTTTCAAAAAAAAGGTATTGAAACTGCTCCATTCCAAGCATCTAACTGTGCTTTTAAAATTGATTGGAAAACGAATTTCATCAACCAAAATGAAGGAAATCCTTTAAAAAATAGTGCAATTACTTGTGCTGATAAAACACAAAAAGGAGAAGCTGTTATAACAAAATTTGGTTTAGAAGGAAATGCCATCTATGGATTGAGTCCTCAAATAAGAACCCAACTATCATCAACAAAAAAAGCAGTTATTTACATCGATTTTAAACCTGTTTTTAATTTAGACACTATTCTTACTAAAATTAAAAATTCAACCTTTAAAAATATCACTCAAATTTTAAAAAAAGAAATCAAATTAAGCACATCACAAATCAATTTATTAAAAGATTATCTTTCTAAGGAAGACTATTTAGATGCTATAGTTTTATCAAAAAAAATTAAAAAATTCCCTTTAGAAGTTATTGATTTAGCTGTTTTAGACAAAGCTATTTCTACAGTTGGAGGAATCTGTTTAAAAGCTGTTGATGATAATTTTCAATTGCAACAAATTAAAAATCAGTATTGTATTGGCGAAATGCTAAATTGGGATGCTTCTACAGGAGGATATTTAATTCAAGGTTGTGCAAGTGTAGGAGTTTATGTTGCAAAACATTTGAACAAAATTGATTAAAAATTTACTTCATATTTAAAATATTACCTATTTTTACTTTGGCAAAATAAATTAAATGCAAAAAGACTTAAGTAACTATCGTAAATCTTACGAAAAGCAAGAACTTTTAGAAAGTAATTGTCCAGAAAACCCAATTGAACTATTTAGAATTTGGTTTACAAATGCTGATAACTCAGAAACCGTTGTAGAAACAAATGCCATGACAATTTCGTCTATTGGTCTAGATGGTTTTCCAAAAAGTAGAGTTGTTTTATTAAAGAAATTTACTTGGGAAGGATTTATATTTTACACCAATTATAATTCAGAAAAAGGCAAGGCAATAGAAGCAACTAATAATATTTGTTTGTCTTTTTTTTGGGCAGGTTTAGAGCAACAAATTATTATCAAAGGAAACGCAGAAAAGTTAGCCGAAAATTTATCTGATGGTTATTTTGATTCTAGACCAGATGGCAGTAAATTAGGTGCTTGGGCATCAAACCAAAGTGCTGTGGTAAACTCTAAACAAGAATTAGAAGAAAAATTATCATCATTAGAAAAAGAATTTAAAGATAAAGAAATACCAAGGCCTAAACATTGGGGAGGCTATTTGGTAAAGCCTGTTTCTATAGAATTTTGGCAAGGTAGACCTAATAGAATGCACGATAGAATTAGATATACATTGGCAAAAGATTTTTCTTGGAAAATAGAAAGATTAGCACCATAATTTTTATATTTACACATCAACCAAAACAATTAATGAAAACTTTATATATAGTTAGACACGCAAAATCTTCTTGGGAGTACTCTGGAATAGAGGATATTGATAGACCTTTAAAAAAACGTGGTATAAAAGATGCTTACTTATTATCTAAAATTCTATCAAAAAAAATGGAGAGACCAGACGTTTTTGTTTCTAGTAGTGCAAACAGAGCATTACACACTGCTTTAATCTTTTGTGAAAACTTTGGATATCCATTATCGAACCTTAAAATAAAAAAACAACTTTATAGTTTTAGTGATGGTTATTTGGTAAAAACAGTAAATGCTTTGGATGATGGTTTTAGCTCAGCTATTATTTTTAGTCACGATCATGGTATTAATTCATTTGTAAATAAGTTTGGCAACAAGCCTATTTCTCATGTTTCTACAAGTGGTGTTATTGGCATTCAATTTGAAGAAAAACATTGGAAAAACATAAAAAAAGGGAAAACTTTTATGGTAGAATTCCCTAAAAATTATAAATAATTATAGTTTGTTAGAAATTAAAAAATACGGTGCCATTGATATTGGTTCAAATGCAATTAGATTATTAATATCTAATGTGATTATATCAAAAAATAATGATCCTAAATTTAAAAAATCTGCTTTAGTACGAGTACCTATTCGTTTAGGTGCAGATGCTTTTGTTAATGAAGGGATTATTACTGATAAAAACATCACAAGAATGATAAATGCTATGAAAGCATTTAAATTATTGATGGACGTTCATGGAGTAGAAAGGTATAAAACTTGTGCAACTTCTGCCATGAGAGAAGCTAAAAATGGCAAAGAAGTTACAGAAAAAATCTTTAATGAAACAGATATAAAGATAGATATTATTGGAGGTAAGGAAGAAGCTGCTATAATTTCATCTACAGATTTAAATGATTTAATAAGTGGTAATAACTCTTATTTATATGTTGATGTTGGAGGTGGTAGTACAGAGTTTACACTTTTTTCTCAAGGAAAAATTGTAACATCAAAATCTTTTAAAATGGGAACTGTTCGTTTATTAGGGAATAAAAAATCTGTAAATAAAGAAATTTTTGCTAATGTTGAAAAATGGATTAAAAAGAATACAAAAGGTATAAAGAAGGTTTCTTTAATAGGATCTGGAGGAAATATCAATCGATTGTTTAAAATGTCTGGCAGAACTGAAGGCAAACCAATCTCCTATATATATCTAAATGCTCAATACCAATTTTTAAAACAAATGACTTATGAAGAAAGAATTTCTGAACTAAGTTTAAACCCAGATAGAGCAGATGTTATTATACCTGCAACTAAAATATATTTATCTGCAATGAAATGGAGTGGTGCAAGAAAAATTTATGTTCCTAAAATAGGGCTCTCTGATGGTATTATTAAAAGTTTATATTATAACAAATTATAACTTTTTAAAAAAAGTTATTTACTCTTTAATATATTTTATTATTTTAGCATAATATATGTGACTTTAAACAAAATTGTGTGTCACAATAAACAACAAATCAAATACGATTAATTATGAAAAAAATTTTATTTAGCTTAATGCTATTAATGTTTGGAGCATCTGCATTTGCTCAAGATTTACCAGAAAACCCAGAACCGGGTAAATGTTATGTACGTTGTAAAACTCCAGAAGTTTGGAAAAACCAAGACATTACAATAGAAGTTGCACCTTCTTACAAAAAGATTATTACAAACCCAGCACAGTATAAAACTGTAACTGAGAGAGTTTTAGTAAGTGAAGGGAAACAAGAGTTAGTTGTTGTACCAGCAGTTTACGAAATGAGAGATGTTACTGTTGTTACAAAAGAAGCAAGTAGCTATTTAGTAAAAGTACCTTCTAAGACAAGTACAGTAACTGAAACTGTTGTAGTTGAAGAAGCTAGTCAAAGTTTAGAAGTTGTACCTGCAGTTTACGAAATGAGAGACGTAACTATGGTTGTTACAGAAGCTACTCAAAAAGTAGAAATTATACCTGCTAAATATGAAATGAGAGACGTAACTGTAGTAAGCAAAGAAGCTAGCCAAAGTTTAGAGGTTATACCTGCAACTTATGGTACAGAAACAATTACTTACCGTAAAAGAGAATATGGTAATAGTTTAAAAGTTATTCCAGCTGTTCTTACTAGAGATACTGAGGTTATTGAAATGAAAGCTCAATCTGCAAGATGGGAAATGAGTGAAAGAGCACCTGATTGTGAATCTTCTGATCCTAATGACTGTAGATACTGGTGTTTTAAAGAAGTACCTGCTCAATTTCAAACAATTCAAAAAACAGTTTTATCTAGTGATGCTCAAGTAGTTTCTACTCCAGATTGTACTGGTAATTCTGATGGAAATAACTGTGGAGAAGCTACTTATACAAAAAGAGTTTTAAAAGAAAAAGCATCTACAAGAACAATTACAATTCCAGAAGTTACAACTACTATTAAGAAAAGAGTAATGGTTGCACCTCCTACAACTAGAGTAATTGATGTTCCTGCTGTAACTAGAACAATTAAGAAAAGAGTAATGGTTACACCTCCTACAACTAGAGTTGTAACAATACCACAAAAAACAAAAACATTTACAAGAACTGTAATTACACCAGAAACTACAAAAACAGTAAATGTACCAGAAACAACTAAAACTATTCAGAAAAGAGTAATGGTTACTCCTCCAACAACAAGAGTTGTAAATTCTGAACCTGTATATTCTACAATTAAGAAAACTGTTTTAGTTAAAGATGCTACTAAAGAAGAAATAGCAGTAGCACCACAATACAAAACAGTTAGTAAAGAAGTATTAGTAAGCAAAGGTGGTTTAACTACTTGGAAAGAAGTTGAATGTGCATTAATTAACAATACTGTTTTACCTATTAACTGGAATTTAGGTAGTGCAACTTTAACAGCAGAAGCTAAGAACATTATTGATACTAGATTGTTACCTGTATTAAAGAATGGTGTTGCTGTAGCTATTGAGTCTCATACAGATTCAAGAGGTTCTGCTTTAAGTAACCAAAGCTTATCTGATAGAAGAGCAAGATCTGTAACAAATTACTTAATTTCTAAAGGTGTAAACCCTAGTCAAATTACTGGTAATGGTTTTGGAGAATCTAAATTAATTAACAGATGTTCTGATGGTGTTTCATGTACTGAAGCTGAACACAGAGCAAACAGAAGAACTTCTTTTAGAGTAATCAATCAATAATTAGATTGAACAATATTTAAATCTAATTCATATAAAACCCGAAGCATTTTAGCTTTGGGTTTTTTCTTTTTATAATTTTAATTATAGATCATTAAAAATCTATATTTAAATTTAAAGCAATAAATAGTATTAAAAAGTAAATGACTATATTTATAATATAAACGTAATCGAATTTATTTTTAACTATTAGTTTTTATAGCAAATATGAAACCAAATAAAGGTAAATTATTAATTGCAGAACCTACTATTTTAAATGACAGTTCATTTAATAGAACGATTGTTTTATTAACTGAACATACCGAAAATAATTCTGTTGGTTTCATTTTAAATAGACCTTTAGATTTCACTGTAAATGATATATTTCCAGATATTGATTGTCATTTTAAAATATATCAAGGAGGCCCTGTAGAGCAAGATAACTTATATTTTGTACATAAAATTCCACAATTACTGCCTAATAGTATTGAAGTTGCTAATGGAATATTCTGGGGAGGTAGTTTTAAATCTCTGAGAGACTTACTAAAAAATAAAATTTTAAACACTTCTGATATCCGTTTTTTCTTAGGATATTCTGGATGGGATAGACAACAACTAGAAGAAGAAATGAATGAAAAATCTTGGTTTGTTGGAGAAAATGATTTTGAAAATATTTTTTCTACAGATGATAAAAGCCTTTGGAAAAATAAACTATTACAAAAAGGAGGAGCTTATAAACTCTGGGCTAATGCACCAAGTAATTTTAACTTAAACTAAACTCCTACTGTCTGTAATACTTTTAAACTATTTGCAATTTTATTACCAATAACTGTAGTAAACACTTTTTTCTTATAACTAGTAACTGGTTGTATCCCAATAATTGCATTTGTAATAAAAACTTCGTCAGCTTTTTGTACTTCGAAGGGAGATATTGAAGTTTCTTCGATTGTAAATTCCTTATTTTTAAAAATAATTTCAAGTACTTTTAAACGAGTAATTCCTTTAATACATCCTTCCGTTAAAGCAGGTGTCTTTATAACATTTCCTTTAACGATAAATATATTACCATTAGTTACTTCTACTACCCCCTTCTTTTCGTTAATTAAAATACAATTATCTAAATCATTTTCATTCGCAAAAATACTTGCCAATGTATTTATCATTCTATTATTGGTTTTTATTGTTGATAAAAGCCCAGAATAATTATAAAAATCTTTGTAAACATCTAAAGAATATGATTTTTTAGTTTTATACAAATTTTCTTTTACTTCAATACTAAAATCAATTTGGTTGGTTTTAGGTAAATATAAACCACCATCTTTTCTAAAAACATTTAAACGAACTCTATAAGAACTTTTATCACCTTGAGCTTTAACTGTTTTTAGTATCTCTTTCTCTAAAAACTCTAAAGTGAACTCAATAGGAATTTTCATACGCAACATTCTCATAGAAGACATTAACCTAAAATAATGGTCCTCCCAGAAAATAACTTTATTATTAAATACCTTTATAGTTTCAAAAATAGCATCTCCATACTTAAAAGCTCTATTTTCTAATGATAATTTTATATCTGTTGAAGAAAGTAAATCTCCATTGAAATTGACCATAGTTTAAATTTAAAGTTGCAAAATTAAGGTATTTTAAAATATTTAAACATAAAAAAACTCAACAATAATGTTGAGTTTTATAATTTATGAAAATTATATTTAAGCACCTATTGTGTTTCTTAATTCATCAATTTGACTTTCCCATAACTTCTTAGATTCTTCAACTTCATCTTCATCATCAGCAAAATCAGTAACAATTAAAGAAACATCTTTTGTTAATGCATCAACCTGAATTTTAATTTCAAAAAAACTATCATCATCTTCACTTTCTAACCATTTAAAACGAACTCTATCGTCTGTTTTTTTAGTAATCAATTCTGCAAGTTCCTCTTCGCCTTCCCAAGTAAAACTATACTCTTTACCTCTAGAATTTACTTTATCAGCAAACCATTCCTGTAAATTAGAAGGAGAAGAAATGTACTGATACAACATGTGAGGTGAGGCGTGAATAGGAATTTCTATTTCGAATTTTATTTTATCCATTATTTTTTTGTTAGGTCGACAATATAGGTATTAATTCTATTTAAAAAAAATCAAAAACACTTCTTGCTAGTTTGCAAAATTCGATTATATTTGCAGCCTCAAAACCTATGGCGAGGTAGCTCAGTTGGTTAGAGCGCAGGATTCATAACCCTGAGGTCACGGGTTCAAATCCCGTTCTCGCTACAAAATTAATGCTAATTAAATCAACGAATTGTGACTAACAATTCGTTTTTTTATGCCTCAAATTTTCTTACTCTTAACAAAGAGGGATCAAATCTAAAAGTTGTGGGATTTAGAAATTATGCATAAATATTCGTTATTCTAAAAAGAAAAAATTCTATATTTCTGGAACACCAAAATTGTGATCTAAATTCTTTTATTTTGGAGTTAAAAGATTCAGCAGAAGCATTTGTACTTCTGTTATCGAAATAGTTGATTTTATTTTGGTAATGTATTGACATGGTTCTAGCAATACTGCTAAAGCTTTTAAATTTAGCTTGTCTTGCTTTTTCATCCCATTTAGCTAGTTTAATCAATGGTGAAGTTTTATCTCTTGTTTGATTGTAAATCCAGGGTAGGTTTTGACATAATTTATATGCTTTTTCTATGTCAGGATATTTTTCAAAAAGTATTTTAGCTCTTTTTATTTGATTATCAGTTCATTTACTATTAGCCTTATAAAGTAAATACCTGCTTCTAGCAAGTAGTTGCTTTAAGGTATCTCCGTTTTTAAATAGTTTAAACTTGTATTTTATTGATTTGTTTTTAGCGTTTTCTATGGCATCATTTTCTTTATCTAAAGTTTCCCAAAGATGTTTAATTCTAATTTCTTGAAGTGCATCTAAAGCTTTTTTTTTACATGAAATCTATAAATAACTTGGCTAGCCTGTTGAAATGACTTTTTTACAATAAGTCCCATATTACCAGCCATATCTAGGGTTACTTCTAGTACTTTTTTTCTGATTTTTAATGGATTTTTTTTAAGTATTTTAATAACAGTTTCTGCTTTAGTTCCTTTAACCATTGCTATTAAAGCTCCTTTTTTACCTTGTGCATCTTTGTTGGTAAAAATAGTATATAAATCTCCGTTTGAAAAAGAAGTTTCATCTATGGAAATATATTTTCCAATATTTTAAGGAAATAGTAACCAATTTTTAGCGTGTGATTTTTGATTCAATTGTTTAAAATCGCTCAAATAATCTTTGTACTGTCTCTGTAGGTTTCTTTGTTTTACTCCGTAAAAGGTTACTACAACAGATGTACTTGTAGCATTTTTACGAACTGATTTGTTTTAAAAAAGTACTAAATTCACTAGTCATTCTAGTGACTTTTACTACTAATTTCCAATTTCTTACTACTATTTTTTTTAGAATTATCATCAACTCAGCGTCTTCTAATAATATGTAGAAAAACGCTTTTACCTTGAATAGGAAAATCTTGAACAGTAGCTTCTTGAAAAAATCATTTAGAACTTAGTTTAAGTATTTTAAATTCTTCTGGTATCGTACTTAATTCAGTGAAATAGAAATGAAGTTCAACGTCTTTAATTTCGTGTTTGGTAAGTTAAAATAATCAACAATAATTTCCAGTAGAAATAATTTAACAAGCTCAATCGAAGTGTCCAAAATGTAGAAAATTTATGATTCAAATCTCTTACTTTTTACTCCAACCCACAACTTTTGGTATTGACCCACGACAAATGTCAACTCAAAAAATAAACCCTTGAAAATCAATTGATTAACAAGGGTTTTGCGGAGAAAGAGGGATTCGAACCCCCGGTCCTGTTACAGACAACAGTTTTCAAGACTGCCGCATTCGACCGCTCTGCCATTTCTCCAGTGCGTCTTATCAGATATAATCTGTTAGCGGCTGCAAATATAACAACCTTTTTCATTTTGTCAAATAAAAAATACATTTTTTTTATTTTTATTTGAATATCATTGATTAAAATTTATATCTTTCTAACAATCAAAGATTATAATAAAATTATTTTTTTTAGAAATCATTACAAAACTAAGTCGATTTCTATTTCTTCTAGAATCGTTTAGTATATTTGTACTATTATTATAATTATACAAATATGTCATTTAATTCTTTCGGAAATTTATTAAAAGTAACAACATTTGGAGAATCTCATGGAACAGCAATTGGTGGTGTCATTGATGGTTTCCCCGCAGGATTAAAGCTTGACTTTGATGCTATTCAAAATGAATTAGATAGACGTAAACCTGGGCAATCTAAAATTGTTACGCAACGTAAAGAACCTGATACAGTAGAATTTTTATCTGGTATTTTTGAAGGTAAAACTACAGGTACATCTATTGGGTTTATCATTAAAAACACCAACCAGAAAAGTAAAGATTACAATCACAATACAAATGTTTATAGGCCTTCTCATGCCGATTTTACGTATGATAAAAAGTTTGGCAACAGAGATTATAGAGGTGGTGGTAGAAGTTCTGCTCGTGAAACTGCAAATTGGGTAGTTGCAGGTGCTTTAGCAAAACAATTAATTGCTAGTATAAATATTAATGCTTTTACATCTTCTGTTGGAGATATTTTTATGGAAAAACCTTATCAAGACTTAGATTTCTCAAAAACGGAAACTAATATTATTCGTTGTCCTGATGAAGCATCCGCAGAAAAAATGATCGAAAAAGTAAAGGAAATTAGAAAAGCAGGTGACACTATTGGAGGTACAATTACCTGTGTTGCACAAAATGTTCCTGTTGGTTTAGGTGAACCTATTTTTCATAAATTACATTCAGAATTAGGTAAAGCAATGTTGTCTATAAATGCTGTTAAAGGTTTTGAATTTGGAAGCGGTTTTTGTGGTTCTAGAATGAAAGGATCTGAACATAATGATGTATTTAATGCTGATGGATCTACACAAACCAATTTATCTGGTGGAATTCAAGGAGGAATTAGTAACGGAATGGATATTTATTTTAGGGTAGCCTTTAAGCCAGTTGCAACAATTATGAGTACACAGCAAACTATAAATTCTGAAAATGAAATCACAGAAATTACTGGAAAAGGAAGACACGATCCTTGTGTTGTACCAAGAGCTGTGCCAATAGTAGAAGCAATGACTGCTTTGGTTTTAGCTGATTTTTGGTTAATTAATAAATCTAGAAAGATTTAACTTTTTTCTGAATATTTATTCATTATAAATATTTAGTTCTATTTTAGATGAATAGATACTATAAATATTGGAATCGAAAAGGTTATATTTTATTGATATTATTAGAGCTTTTGCTATTATAATGATGTTGCAAGGTCATTTTGTTGACACGCTTTTAGCAACAAATTATAGAAATTTGAACTTAGTCTCTTTTTCTATTTGGTCTTATTTTAGAGGCATAACAGCTCCTACTTTTTTTACAATTTCTGGTCTAATATTTACCTACCTTTTATTAAGAGCAAAAGATAGAGGAGAATCGAAATTAAGAATGAGAAAAGGGATTATAAGAGGTTTCTTTTTAATATTTGTTGGTTATCTTATTAGAATACCAATTTTACAATGGCTGTCTGGAAGTTTTAATACATATTTTTTAGTTATTGATGTTTTACAATGTATTGGTTTTAGTTTAATACTTATTATTATACTGTATTTTTTATCAGCAAAAAAAACAGCAATTTTTTCTTTGGTAACCATAACTATAGGGATTGTTATATTTATAACAGAGCCTTTATACAGAAATATTTCTTTTAATAACTTACCCCTACTTTTTAATAATTATGTTTCTAAAAGTGCTGGCTCTATTTTTACAATTATTCCATGGTTTGGTTATGTTGCTTTTGGAGCTTTTTTAGCAACGCTTTTTCACAAAAACCTTCACAAAAAAAAAATTAAATTATTAACAGTTACATCATTTATATTAGTAGGATTTCTTTTAATATTTTATTCTTCATATTTCCTTTGTATTTTAGCAAAGCTAACTAACATCAAACTTTTTCTAGAGGCTGCTAGTTTCAATTATCTTTTTACCAGACTGGGGAATGTGTTTATTTATTTTGCTTTTTTCTATGCTTTAGAAAATTACTTAAAATTCCCTTTAATTTTAAAAATAGGACAGAAAACATTATCAATTTATGTAATCCATTTCATTATTATTTATGGTAGCTTTACTGGTATTGGTTTAAAATTAATTGGAAAAACACTTACCCCTTGGCAAGCTTTTTTTGGAGCATTCACATTTATTTCTTGTGTATGCTTTATATCATTCTATTATGTGAAATCAAATGCATTTTTATATAACCTTTTAAGGAAAGTAATTACTAAGCTAAAAAACGAATAATTAATTTATAGTATCAATTATATATGAGAATAGTTACTTCAATTTTGTTTTTACTACTTTATAATGTTAGTATTGCTCAAACATTATATTTAGATAGCGTTTCTAAAGTATCAAAAAAAACATATACTTATAAAAAATACAATGATAAAAAACTAAAATTAGACTTTTACAAGCCTAAAAAAATTAAAAAGAATTTACCGCTTATTATTTATGTTCATGGTGGTGGTTTTGCAGGTGGAAAACGTGATGTAAATCATATTGTAGATTTTGCTAATAACTTAGCTAAACGTGGATATGCTGTAGCTTCTGTATCTTATCGTTTGACAATGCAAAAATTAGGTTTTGGATGTAATACCAAAGCTTCAGAAAAAATAAAAGCCTTTAATAATGCCTCTGAAGATATTAGTTTTGCCATTAATTATATTTTAGAGAATAATAGAAAATTTAAAATAAATAAAACCAAAATAATCCTTTTAGGATCAAGTGCAGGTGCAGAAGCTATTTTAAACCTTGCCTATATTTATGATCAAAAAATTCTTTCTGAAAAATTTAAATTTGCGGGGCTTATTAGTATGGCTGGTGCAACTATATCTCAAGAAAAAATAAATAAACAGAATGCAATACCAACGTTGCTTTTTCATGGAATAAAAGACAAACTAGTCCCTTATAATATAGCACCACATCATTATTGTAAAAAAAATGATGTTGGGTATCTTATACTTTACGGATCCAGAGCAATTGCTGATAGATTAAAAGTACTAAATAAACCGTATTTTTTATATACTATAAAAGAAGGAAACCATGGTTGGTGTGTAAGACCATTGTATGAATGTTCTAAAGAAATTTTAGACTTTATGTATTTTGACGTTCTAAAAAATAAAAAAAGACAAACAGAAATTTCAATCTAATAAAATTTTAATTAATTAATTTGTCTATATCAATTCTAATAATTAAATCTTAGAGTTATAATACAAGCTTTAACATAAAAAAAGCGATACTTAAAGTATCACTTTTTTTGTTTATGCTTGACCTGTTGGTCCAAAATTCATTGGAATTGGAGGTTGTTCAAATTCTTTAATCTCACCATTTTGCTGTTCAAATTTTCTAATATTATCAGCTAAAGCTTGGGCTAACCTTTTAGCATGTTGAGGAGTCAATATAATTCTAGATTTAACTTTTGCCTTTGGTACACCTGGCATAATATTAATAAAATCTACAATAAATTCTGACATAGAATGATTAATTATTGCCAAATTAGAATACGTTCCTTCTGCAATTTCTTGATCTAATTCAATATTTATTTGTCCGTCTTTGTTTTGATTTTCTTCCATATTAAAAATTGTGTATTTGTTTATTCTTGTAATTGTGTAATCTTAAAAAATCTATAATCCGTTTAATAGTTATGTAATTTTCTCATTTGAAACTAATAAATAGAAATAAAAAAAGTTGAATTGAATATTGTAAACAAGTTACAACAAACAATTCAACTTTTAAAAATATTTAAACGTTTAAACGTTTTGTTTTAGAAACTTTGTTCTATCTCCTCTTTAGGACCAACAATTACTTTATCATAAGATCTCATTCCTGTACCTGCTGGGATTCTCTTACCAACAATTACATTTTCTTTCAATCCTTCTAAAGTATCTACTTTACCATTTACAGCAGCCTCATTTAAAACTTTTGTAGTTTCTTGGAAAGAAGCTGCAGAAATAAATGATTTTGTTTGTAATGATGCTCTTGTAATTCCTTGTAAAACTTGTTCTGCAGTTGCTGGTTTTGCATCTCTTGCTTCAACTAAATTCTGATCATTTCTTCTTAATAAAGAATTCTCATCTCTTAATTGACGTGCAGAAATAATTTGACCTGCAACTAAATTTTCAGAATCTCCAGCATTTTCAACAACTTTCATTCCGTAAATTGCATCATTATCTTTGATAAAGTCAATTTTATGAATTAATTGATTCTCTAAGAATAAAGTATCTCCAGAATCTATAATCTTCACTTTACGCATCATTTGACGAACAACTACTTCAAAATGTTTGTCGTTAATTTTTACACCCTGTAAACGATATACTTCTTGTATTTCATTTACTAAGTACATTTGTACTGCAGATGGCCCTTTAATTCTTAAAATATCAGAAGGAGTTGTTGCTCCATCAGATAATGGCATACCAGCTTTGATAAAGTCATTTTCTTGAACTAAAATTTGGTTAGAAAGTTTAACTAAATACTTTCTAATATCTCCTGTTTTAGATTCAACAATAATTTCTCTGTTACCACGCTTAATTTTACCAAAAGAAACAACACCATCAATTTCAGATACAACAGATGGGTTAGAAGGATTACGTGCTTCAAATAATTCTGTTACACGAGGTAAACCTCCTGTAATATCACCTGCTTTACCAGATTTTCTTGGTATTTTTACTAAAGTATGACCAGATGCTACTTTATCTCCATCAGCTACCATTAGGTGTGCCCCAACAGGTAAACTATAGGAACGTAAAGCGTTACCATCTTTATCTTCAATAATTAAAGATGCAATTAATTTCTTATTTTTAGAATCGATCATTACAATCTCTTGGAAACCTGTTTGCTCATCAACTTCTACAGTGTAATTAATACCTTGTGTTAAGTTATCAAACTTCACTTTTCCTTCAAATTCAGAAACAATTACACCATTAAATGGATCCCATTGAACAATTGCTTCACCCTTTTTAATAGATTTACGTTCTTTATCAAATATAATAGAACCATAAGGTAAAATATTTGTACTCTGAGTAATTCCTGTTTTCTTATCTATAATTTTAATTTCAGCAGTTCTAGATATTACAATATCAACTTCTTTACCTTCACTGTCTTTTCCAACAACTGTGCGTAAATCATCAATAATGACTTTACCATCAAACTTAGCAATTAATTTATTTTCTTCAGAAATATTACCTGCAACCCCACCAACGTGGAATGTACGTAATGTTAACTGTGTACCTGGTTCTCCAATAGATTGTGCCGCAATTACACCAACAGCTTCACCAATTTGTACCTTACTAAGTGTAGACAAACTTTGTCCGTAACATTTTGCACAAATTCCTTTTTCTGACTCACAAGTTAATGCAGATCTTACTTCTACTTTATCAATTCCAGATTTTTCAACAGCATTAGCTAATTTCCAAGTAATAGGTTCATTAGCTTCTAAAAGAAGTTCATCTGTTATTGGATGATAAACGTTTTGTAAAGAAACACGACCTTCAATTCTATCTGTTAAAGATTCTACAATCTCATCATTTTTCTTTAATGGCTCAACTTCTAATCCTCTTAACGTACCACAATCTTCTTCGTTTACAATAACATCTTGAGATACATCAACCAATCTACGAGTTAAATAACCTGCATCAGCCGTTTTTAAAGCGGTATCTGCCAAACCTTTACGAGCACCGTGAGTAGAAATGAAATATTCTAAAATTGATAAACCTTCTTTAAAATTTGAAAGAATCGGGTTCTCAATAATTTCTCCACCTCCAGCTGTAGATTTTTTAGGTTTTGCCATCAATCCACGCATACCTGTTAACTGACGAATTTGTTCTTTAGAACCCCTTGCACCAGAATCAAGCATCATATAAACTGAGTTGAAACCTTGTTGATCTTCACGTAAACGTTTCATAGATAACTCAGTTAAATCGTTATTGGTTCTACCCCAAATATCAATTACCTGATTGTAACGCTCTTTTTGCGTTAACATACCCATGTTATAATTCGCTACAATTACATCCACCTCTTTATTGGCTTCATCAATCATACCTTGTTTTTCTTTAGGTATAATAATATCCCCTAAAGAGAATGATAAACCACCTTGGAAGGCAAATTTATATCCCATATTTTTTATCTCATCTAAGAAATCTCCTGTAGTAGGAATATCTGTAGCTTTTAAAATACCACCAATAATTCCACGTAAATTTTTCTTAGTTAATACCTCATTGATATAACCAGCAGCAGCAGGAACTTTTTCATTAAATAAAACCCTACCAACAGTAGTTTTTATAATTCTAGTTATTTGCTCACCATTCTCATCAATATCCTGAGTTCTTACTTTAATCCCAGCATTTAAGTCAACCTTTTCTTCATTAAAAGCAATAGTTACTTCTTCTGGTGAGTAAAAAGTGATTCCTTCTCCTTTAATTGGTACTTCTGGAGTAGAAATTCGCTCTTTTGTCATATAATACAAACCAAGTACCATATCTTGAGAAGGTACAGTAACTGGTGCACCATTTGCAGGATTTAAGATATTATGAGAAGCCAACATTAATATTTGTGCTTCTAAAATAGCCTCTGGTCCTAATGGTAAGTGAACCGCCATTTGATCTCCATCAAAATCGGCATTAAATGCAGAACACGCTAATGGGTGTAACTGTATTGCTTTACCTTCAATTAATTTTGGTTGAAATGCTTGTATACCAAGTCTGTGTAAAGTAGGTGCTCTGTTTAATAAAACAGGATGTCCTTTAATTACGTTTTCTAAGATATCCCAAACAACTGGTTCTTTTCTATCTATTATTTTCTTTGCAGATTTAACTGTTTTTACAATTCCTCTTTCTATTAATTTTCTAATTACAAAAGGTTTGTAAAGTTCAGCTGCCATATCTTTTGGCAATCCACATTCAGACAATTTCATTTCTGGTCCAACGACAATTACAGAACGTGCAGAATAATCAACACGCTTTCCTAATAAATTCTGACGGAAACGTCCTTGTTTACCTTTTAATGAATCTGATAGAGATTTTAAAGGTCTGTTAGATTCAGTTTTTACAGCTGATGATTTACGCGTGTTGTCAAATAAAGAATCTACAGATTCTTGTAACATACGCTTCTCATTACGTAAAATAACTTCTGGAGCTTTTATCTCAACCAATCTTTTTAAACGATTGTTTCTAATAATAACTCTTCTATATAAATCATTTAAATCTGAAGTAGCAAAACGTCCACCATCTAAAGGAACTAAAGGTCTTAATTCTGGTGGAATTACTGGAACAGCTTTCATAATCATCCATTCTGGATGATTTTCTCTATTTTTTTGAGAATCTCTAAACGCTTCAACAACATTTAAACGTTTTAATGCCTCTGTTTTACGTTGTTTAGATGTTTCAGTATTTGCTTTGTGTCTTAATTCAAAAGATAATTTTTCTAAATCAATACGAGCTAATAAATCAATTAAACATTCAGCCCCCATTTTAGCGATAAACTTATTAGGGTCTTCATCATCTAAATATTGATTATCTTGTGGTAACTCATCAGCAATATCTAAATATTCTTCTTCTGTTAAGAAATCCATTTTTTGTAATGGTTCTCCTTCCACATTTTTTGCAATACCTGGTTGGATTACTACGTAACGTTCGTAGTAAATAATCATATCTAACTTTTTAGATGGTAAACCTAAAAGGTATCCCATTTTGTTAGGTAATGATCTAAAATACCAAATATGAGCAACAGGCACTACTAAATTGATATGCCCTACTCTATCTCTTCGTACTTTCTTTTCTGTCACTTCTACACCACAACGATCACAAACAATCCCTTTGTAGCGAATTCTTTTGTACTTTCCACAAGCACATTCATAATCCTTTACAGGACCAAAAATACGCTCACAAAATAAACCATCTCTTTCTGGTTTGTGCGTACGATAATTTATTGTTTCTGGTTTTAAAACTTCACCTTTAGAAATTTCTAAAATAGCTTCTGGTGATGATAAACCAATTGAGATTTTACTAAACTTTTTTACAGTGTACTTCTCTTCTTTTCTTGCCATGTCTTTAAATAAGTATTCAGTATTCAGTTGGCAGTATTCAGTTCTCAGTATTCAAAAGCGAATTGCTTAAAAATACTGAGACTGTTTACTAAATTTATTCTTCTAATCTAACGTCTAAACCTAAACCTTTCAGTTCATGCATTAATACGTTAAATGATTCTGGTAAACCTGGTTCTGGCATTGTTTCACCTTTCACAATACTTTCGTATGTTTTAGCTCTACCCATAACATCATCAGATTTTACAGTTAAGATTTCTCTTAAAATACTTGATGCTCCATATGCTTCTAATGCCCAAACTTCCATCTCTCCAAAACGCTGACCACCAAATTGTGCTTTACCACCTAATGGTTGTTGTGTAATTAATGAATAAGGACCAATAGAACGTGCGTGCATTTTGTCTTCAATCATATGTCCTAACTTAATCATATAAATGATACCAACTGTTGCTGGCTGATCAAAACGTTTTCCAGTTCCACCATCATATAAATACGTATGTCCAAATCTTGGCACACCTGCTTCATCTGTTATTCCATTGATTTGGTCTAAAGAAGCTCCATCGAAAATTGGTGTTGCATATTTAGTTCCTAATTTTTGACCTGCCCAACCAAGAACAGTTTCATAAATCTGACCAATGTTCATACGAGAAGGTACACCTAATGGATTTAATACAATATCAACTGGTGTTCCGTCTTCTAAGAAAGGCATGTCTTCTGCTCTTACAATACGAGCAACAATACCCTTGTTACCATGACGACCTGCCATTTTATCACCTACTTTTAATTTACGCTTTTTAGCGATGTAAACCTTTGCAAGTTTTAAAATTCCTGCTGGTAATTCATCACCTACAGAGATTGTAAATTTTTGACGACGTAAAGAACCTTGTAAATCGTTTACTTTAATTTTATAGTTGTGTACTAACTCACCTACAGAATTATTTAAGTCTTTATCAGTTGTCCAAGAACCTGTTAAATGAACATAATCATCAACAGAGTTTAACATTTTTTGAGTATATTTTTTACCTTTAGGTAATACTTCCTCCCCTAAATCATTAAATACTCCTTGTGATGTTTTACCGCTTATTAATGTAAATAATTTTTCAATTAATACATCTTTTAAACTTTCAAACTTAGAAACAAAAGAAGATTCTAAAGCAACAATAGCTTCTTTATCTCTTAATCTCTTGTTCTTATCTTTAACAGCTCTTTTAAATAATTTTTTATCAATTACTACACCTCTTAATGATGGAGAAGCTTTTAATGATGCATCTTTAACATCACCTGCTTTATCACCAAAAATGGCACGTAATAATTTTTCTTCTGGCGTTGGATCAGATTCTCCTTTAGGTGTAATCTTACCAATTAAGATATCACCAGGATTTACTTCTGCACCAATTCTAATCATTCCATTTTCATCTAAATCTTTAGTGGCTTCTTCAGAAACGTTAGGAATATCATTAGTTAACTCTTCAGTTCCTAATTTTGTATCTCTTACGTCTAAAGAATACTCATCAATATGAATAGATGTAAATATATCTTCACGAACAACTTTTTCTGAAATAACAATTGCATCCTCAAAGTTATACCCTTTCCAAGGCATAAAGGCTACTTTCATATTTCTACCTAAAGCAAGTTCTCCTTTTTGTGTTGCATACCCTTCACAAAGAACTTGTCCTTCTTCAACTCTATCTCCTTTTTCTACAATCGGTTTTAAGTTGATGTTTGTTCCTTGATTGGTTTTTCTAAATTTAATTAAGTTGTAAGAAACTTCATCAGAATCAAAACTTACTTGTTTTTCTTCTTCAGTCCTATCGTACTTAATTGTAATTTTATTAGCATCTACATAAGTTACCTCTCCTGCTCCTTCTGCATTGATTAAGATACGAGAATCTTTAGCGACTCTACGTTCTAAACCTGTTCCAACAATTGGAGATTCTGGTCTTAATAATGGTACTGCTTGACGCATCATGTTAGATCCCATCAAAGCTCTATTGGCATCATCATGTTCTAAGAAAGGAATTAAAGATGCAGATATAGAAGCAATCTGGTTTGGAGCAACATCCATCAAATTAATATCATCTGGTGTAACTACAGGGAAATCTCCTTCTTCACGAGCAATAACTCTATCAAGAACAATACTACCATCTTTATTTAACTCTAAATTAGATTGGGCAGTTTTCATACCTTCTTCTTCTTCAGCACTTAAATAAATAGGATCCTCTGTTGATACAACTCCTTTATCTACTTTTCTATATGGAGTCTCAATAAAACCTAAGTTATTCACTTTTGCAAAAACTGCCAAAGATGAAATTAAACCAATATTTGGTCCCTCTGGAGTTTCAATAGGACATAAACGTCCATAATGAGTATAGTGAACATCACGCACCTCAAATCCAGCTCTTTCTCTTGATAAACCACCTGGTCCAAGTGCAGATAATCTACGCTTGTGCGTAATCTCTGCTAATGGATTGGTTTGATCCATAAATTGAGACAATTGATTTGTCCCAAAGAATGAGTTAATAACAGATGATAATGTTTTAGCATTAATCAAATCGATAGGTGTAAACACCTCGTTATCACGTACATTCATACGCTCACGAATTGTTCTTGCCATACGAGCTAAACCAACACCAAACTGACCTGCTAATTGCTCACCAACAGTTCTAACACGTCTATTAGATAAGTGATCAATATCATCAACTTCTGCTTTAGAGTTAATTAATTCGATTAAATATTTAATAATCGTTATAATATCTAACTTAGTTAATACTTTTTGATCAATTGGTTCATTTAACTGAAGCTTCGTGTTCATTCTAAAACGACCAACTTCACCTAAATTATATCTCTGTTCAGAAAAGAATAACTTGTCAATAATACCTCTTGCTGTCTCTTCATCTGGCGGCTCAGCATTACGTAATTGTCTATAGATATGTTCTACTGCTTCTTTTTCAGAATTGGTAGGATCTTTTTGTAATGTATTATGAATAATAGCATAATCTGCCATGTCAGTATCTTCTTTATGAAGTAAAACTGTTTTAGCACCTGCTTCTATTATTTCATCAATATGTTCTTTTTCTAAAATTGTATCACGATCAAAAATAATTTCATTTCTTTCTATGGATACAACTTCTCCAGTATCTTCATCAACAAAATCTTCATGCCAAGTTTTTAAAACTCTTGCAGCTAATTTACGACCTAATACTTTTTTTAATCCAGCTTTAGAAACTTTCACTTCCTCTGCAAGATCAAAAATTTCTAAAATGTCTTTATCTCTTTCAAAACCAATAGCTCTGAATAATGTTGTTACAGGTAATTTTTTCTTTCTATCAATATAAGCATACATTACTTGATTGATATCAGTTGCAAATTCTATCCAAGAACCTTTAAAAGGAATTACTCTTGCTGAATATAATTTTGTACCATTTGCATGGAATGATTGTCCAAAGAATACACCTGGTGATCTGTGTAATTGAGAAACCACAACACGTTCTGCTCCATTTATTACAAAAGTACCAGAATTGGTCATATAAGGAATTGTACCAAGATAAACATCTTGTACAATAGTTTCGAAATCTTCGTGTTCTGGATCTGTACAGTATAGTTTTAGACGTGCTTTTAAAGGCACACTATGTGTAAGACCTCTTTCAATACATTCTTGAATAGAATATCTTGGTGGATCTACAAAGTAATCTAAAAATTCTAATACAAATTGATTTCTTGTATCAGTAATAGGAAAGTTATCCATAAAGGTTTTGTACAAACCTTCTTCACCTCTTTCTTCTGCTTTCGTTTGAAGTTGGAAAAAATCTTGAAAAGATTTTACCTGAATATCCAAGAAATCTGGATACTCTTTTATCATTTGAGAAGTAGCGAAGTTGATTCTTTCAGTAGTGTTTTTCGTTGCCAAAAGAGAATATTTTTTTGATTAAAATAAAAAACGAATATATACACAAAATGGTTTAGGCCTAAAAACAATAGTTTTTAGTACCTAAACCTAAATTTGTTTTCCCGTTTTAAACGGGAGTAATAATTTACTTAAGCTCTACTTCAGCTCCAGCTTCTTCTAAAGATTTTTTAAGACCTTCAGCCTCTTCTTTAGTTACACCTTCTTTAACTGGTGCTGGTGCGCTATCAACGATACCTTTAGCTTCTTTTAATCCTAAACCAGTTAATTCTTTAACTAATTTTACAACTGCTAATTTAGAACCACCTGCTGCTTTTAAGATTACATCAAATTCAGTTTGCTCATCTGCACCACCTGCGTCTCCACCTGCTGCTGGACCTGCTACTGCTACAGCTGCTGCTGCTGGCTCAATACCATACTCATCTTTTAAAATAGTAGCTAATTCATTAACTTCTTTTACTGATAAGTTAACTAATTGCTCTGCGAAATCTTTTAATTCTGCCATTTTAATTGTTTTTAAAAATTTTGTTTATTATTGTTTATTTGTGCGCGTACTTATTTTTCAGATAAGGTTTTAATGATACCTGAAAGTGTTTGACCACCTGATTGTAATGCTGAAATAACATTCTTAGCTGGTGATTGTAATAATCCAATGATTTCTCCAATAAGCTCTTCTCTAGATTTAATATCTACTAAAGCATCTAATTGATCATCTCCAATATATATAGACTCTTCAGCAAAAGCTCCCTTTAATAAAGGTTTCTTAGATTTTTTTCTGAATTCTTTTATTAATTTTGCTGGAGCGTTTGCTGCTTCAGAAATTAACATTGATGTATTACCTTTTAATGTTGTTGGAAGCTCACCAAAATCTTTATCTGATGCTTCCATTGCCTTTGCAAGTAATGTATTTTTAACAACTGATAACTGAACACCCGCTTTAAAACAAGCTCTACGTAAATTAGAGGTAGTTTGAGCATCTAGTCCAGAAATATCTGCTAAATATAAAGTGTTAGTGTCTGCTAATACTGCTGTTAAATCTTGTATTACTTCTGATTTATCTTCTCTAGTCATGATTATAAGTTTTAACGTATTAAACAGCTTTCATATCAACAGCAATACTAGGACTCATTGTACTAGACATAAAAACGCTTTTTACATACGTTCCTTTTGATGTTGTTGGCTTCAATTTAATAATTGTTTGTATTAATTCGTTTGCATTTTCTTCAATTTTTTGAGCATCAAAAGACACTTTTCCAATTGCAGCATGAACAATACCAGTTTTATCAACTTTAAAGTCAATTTTACCAGCTTTTACATCTGAAACAGCTTTTGCAACATCCATAGTTACAGTACCTGTCTTTGGGTTAGGCATTAAACCTCTTGGCCCTAATACTCTACCTAAAGGACCTAGTTTTCCCATTACACTTGGCATGGTAATAATTACATCAACATCTGTCCATCCTCCTTTAATTTTTTGAAGGTACTCATCTAACCCAACATAATCTGCACCTGCTGCTGTAGCTTCTGCTTCTTTATCTGGTGTTACTAATGCTAAAACTTTTACATCTTTACCTGTTCCATGTGGTAATGTAACAACACCACGAACCATTTGATTTGCTTTACGAGGATCTACTCCTAAACGTATCGCTAAATCTACTGATGCATCAAACTTTACGTTAGTAATGTCTTTGACTAGCGCTGAAGCTGCTGCTAAATCATAAGATTTAGAGCTATCTACTTTTGCGTAAGCTTCTTTTTGCTTTTTTGTTAATTTTGCCATTTTACTACTTTTTATAAAGTTTATGCTGGTGCATTACCTTTTACTGTTAATCCCATAGAACGTGCTGTACCTGCAATCATACGCATTGCTGAAGAAACTTCAAAGGCATTTAAATCTACCATTTTGTCTTCTGCAATTACTTTAATTTGATCCCAAGTAACTGATGCTACTTTTTTCCTGTTTGGTTCTCCTGAACCCTTTTTAATTTTGGCCGCTTCTAGTAACTGAACTGCTGCAGGAGGAGTTTTTACAAGAAAATCAAATGATTTATCTTTGAAAACAGTAATAACAACCGGTAAAACTTTACCTTGTTTGTCTTGCGTTCTTGCATTAAACTGTTTACAGAACTCCATAATGTTAACACCAGCAGCTCCTAAAGCGGGTCCAACCGGCGGCGATGGATTCGCTGCGCCTCCCCTTACTTGTAACTTAACTACTTTACTAACTTCTTTTGCCATTTTAAAATGTTTAATGATTTATTAATTGTTGGAAGCCAAAAAATAAATCGGTATTATATATACTTGTGTAACAATTATATTTTTTCTACTTGCATGTAACTTAATTCTAATGGTGTTTTTCTACCAAAAATTTTCACCATTACTTCAAGTTTACGTTTTTCTTCGTTTACTTTTTCAATAACACCATCAAATCCGTTAAAAGGACCATCAACTACTTTTACTGTTTCTCCTGTATCGAAAGGAATTGCAATATTTTCGTCCTGAATTGAAAGCTCGTCAACTTTACCTAACATTCTGTTAACTTCAGATTTTCTCATAGGGACAGGTTCACCACCTTTTGTTTCTCCTAAAAACCCAATAACACCTGTAATTCCTTTAATAACGTGAGGTACTTCTCCTGAAAGGTTTGCTTCAACCATTATATAACCTGGAAAAAAAGCTCTTTCTCTATTTACTTTTTTACCATTTCTAATTTGGATAACTTTTTCAGTAGGAACAATTACCTGACTTAC
Source organism: uncultured Polaribacter sp. (assembly GCF_947497695.1). Taxonomy (GTDB): domain Bacteria; phylum Bacteroidota; class Bacteroidia; order Flavobacteriales; family Flavobacteriaceae; genus Polaribacter. The sequence goes on from NZ_CANMHM010000004.1 coordinate 66,986, forward strand.
ATAATCAGACAAACCTACTCTAGAAATTTCAGTTTCTATATAAGTTTTCACTTTATTCTCTTGTCCTCCTATGGCTCTTACAACATACCATTTCATCACTGAATCTGTTGCCATAATTAGTTAGCGAATATTTTAAAAAAGTTATCTAATCCTGTTTGAAAAACATAATCTATACCAGCTACAGCTAATGCAAATGCAATTGTAAAAACAGCTACAGTAACCGTTGTTTTTTGAGCTTCTTCTTTAGTAACCCAAGTCATATGGTTACTTAATTCCTCAAAAGAATCTTTGATATATTGTATGAATTTCATTTTACTTTTATATTTTGTTGCACGGGCGGAGAGATTCGAACTCCCGACAGCTGGTTTTGGAGACCAGTGCTCTACCGCTGAACTACGCCCGTTTCTTATTTTCATTGATAAAGGCGTCCCGTTAAAAACGGAACACCCTTATAATTTATTAATCAGTAAATTAATATAAATATTAATCTAATAACTCAGTTACCTGACCTGCACCTACAGTTCTACCTCCTTCACGAATTGCAAAACGCAAACCTACGTTTAATGCAATTGGTTGATGTAAATCTACAGTTATAGTTAAGTTATCACCTGGCATTACCATTTCAACTCCTGAAGGCAAGTTAATAGTACCTGTTACATCCGTTGTTCTAACATAGAACTGAGGACGATAGTTGTTATGGAATGGTGTGTGACGTCCACCTTCTTCTTTTTTAAGAACATATACTTCTGCTTTAAACTTAGCATGTGGAGTTACAGAACCTGGCTTACAGATTACCATTCCTCTTTTAATATCTTCTTTTGCAATACCTCTTAATAAGATACCTGCGTTATCACCAGCCTCACCTCTATCTAATATTTGACGGAACATTTCAATACCTGTAATAGTAGAAACCATTTTCTCAGCTCCCATACCAATAATATCAACTGCGTCTCCTGTATTTGCAATACCAGTCTCAATACGACCTGTTGCTACAGTACCACGTCCAGTAATAGAAAATACATCTTCAACTGGCATTAAGAAATCTTTATCAACTTCTCTTAAAGGCTCTTCAACCCAAGCATCAACTTGTTCCATTAACTCTAAAACAGTATCAACCCATTTTTGCTCACCATTTAAGGCACCTAAAGCAGAACCAGCAACAACTGGCCCATTGTCTCCATCATACTCATAGAAAGAAAGTAATTCTCTTACCTCCATATCTACTAATTCGATTAACTCTTCATCATCAACCATATCCACTTTATTCATGAATACAACAATACGAGGAATACCAACCTGACGTCCTAATAAAATATGCTCTCTTGTTTGTGGCATCGGACCATCAGTCGCAGCAACCACTAAAATAGCACCATCCATTTGAGCAGCACCAGTAACCATGTTCTTTACGTAATCCGCGTGACCTGGACAGTCAACGTGAGCGTAGTGACGTTTAGCTGTTTGATACTCTACATGAGAAGTATTAATTGTGATACCTCTTTCTTTTTCTTCTGGAGCATTATCAATCTGATCAAAAGATCTAGCTTCTGAGAAACCTGCATCAGCTAATACTTTAGTAATAGCCGCAGTTAAAGTTGTTTTACCGTGATCTACGTGTCCGATAGTACCAATGTTTAAGTGTGGTTTCGAACGGTCAAAAGTTCCTTTTGCCATAATTATTAATTTTTATTCTAGGTTAAATATGTTAATGTGTACTAATCGTTTTAAATGAGCCAGCGATGGGATTTGAACCCACGACCTCATCCCTACCAAGGATGCGCTCTACCAACTGAGCTACACCGGCTTGTTGATAATATTGAGCGAAAGACCGGGTTCGAACCGGCGACATTCAGCTTGGAAGGCTGACGCTCTACCAACTGAGCTACTTTCGCAATAAATTGTAAATTGTGGGGAGAGCAGGATTCGAACCTGCGAAGACGTAGTCAACGGAGTTACAGTCCGTCCTCGTTGGCCGCTTGAGTATCTCCCCTTTAATTTACTATTTCAATGAACACAAATCACTTTCAAGATTTGTTACTTTTGAGCCGATGAAGGGACTCGAACCCCCGACCTGCTGATTACAAATCAGCTGCTCTAGCCAGCTGAGCTACATCGGCTTTTGTTATAAAAAAACAACCCGCTATTTCTAACGGATTGCAAATGTATAAAGTTTTTTTAAATTCTAAAACATTTTGTAATTATTTTTTTGCTTTTTTTTCAATATTTATGAAATTAAGGAATCTCGGTGTTTTTCTTTAGATCTTTTTAACTGTCTTTTTAAGTTATCAACAGCAGCATTAACGCCTTCTTCAAAGGTTTTTGTTTCTCTTTTTACGATTAATTCACTTCCCGGAATATTTACTTTTATTTCAGTTATTTTATTTTCTTTATCACTTGTATTTTGAACTTTTAGAAAAACTTCTGCATCTACTATCTTATCATGAAATTTTGTTAATGATGAAACTTTTGTTTCTACTAATTCAATTAACTTGTTATCTGCATTAAAATTTACCGATTGTGTGAATACTTTCATACGCTATTGCTTTTTATGGCTTCTAGGGTGAGCCTGATTATATACTTTTTTTAAAACATCAAGGCTATTTTGTGTGTAGACTTGAGTTGATGCTAAAGAAGAATGCCCTAACAACTCTTTAACGGAATTTAAATCTGCCCCTTCATTTAATAAATGTGTAGCGAAAGAATGCCTTAAAATATGTGGACTTTTTTTCTGCTTTGTAGAGACCTGACTAAAGTAAGAATTTATAATTCTGTAAACAAGGGTTTCATAAATTTTATTTCCTTTTTCTGTAATGAAAAGTTCATCTAAACCAATTTCAAATTCTTGTTTTAATACTAAATATTTTTTTACTGTTTGACTTACAGAACTTAACAAAGGAATGAAACGTTCTTTGTTTCTTTTGCCTAACACTTTTATTGTATTGTTTGATAAACTAACGTCTCGTTCTTTTAAATTTATAAGTTCTGCTCTTCTTATACCTGTTGAGTAAAACAGCTCTACAATTAACTTGTTTCTTATAGAAATAAAATCATCATTACTTTCAATATGATTGATTACATTATTTATTTCTTTTGAAGAAAAAGGCACTTGTACTTTTTTTTCAGTTTTTAAAGCTTTGTGTTTTGATAATGGATTACCATCTATTTGATGTGATTTCTGCAAAAACTTATAAAACGATTTTAAGGAACTTACTTTTCTATTGATCGTTCTGTTTGATATTTTAGCATCCACCAAAGTAACAATCCAACTTCTAATTTGGGGATAATGAACTTTTAAAATATTTTCTTGTTCATATTCTGTAACTAAAAAAGCTTTAAAAGATATTAAATCGTTTTTGTAGGCAGTAACTGTATGTACAGAATATTTTTTCTCTAATGCTAGGTATTCTAAAAAAGAATCAATCAAATTATTTTTAGTTGTAGGTTATTTGTAAAGCTACAAATTTTAGGACATAAAAAAAACTCGTAATACTTATAAATGCATTACGAGTTTGATATTCTTAAAAATTTAGTAGAGATCCCGCTAAAAAGCGGGATTAATTCAACTTACAAATTTTATTGATTCTTAATGGTTTATCTTGAATTACATCATAAAAAAAACTCGTAATACTTATAAATGCATTACGAGTTTGATATTCTTAAAAATTTAGTAGAGATCCCGCTAAAAAGCGGGATTAATTCAACTTACAAATTTATTTTCGTCCTTTGGACTCGATAAATTTGAGTTTCATTAACCTACTTCTTCTTGTGTTCTTAATTTTTGAACGTAAGACGCTTTAATTCTTTGAGCTCTTTTAGCTACTGATGGCTTTGTAAACGTTTTTCTGTTTTGTAAGCTTCTCTTTGTCTTGGTTCTGTCGAATTTTCTCTTATAACGTTTTAACGCTCTATCGATATTCTCTCCTTCTTTGATTGGTATAATTAACATGAGTTGGCACCTCCCTTCATAGTCTCTTTTATATTTTGAATAGTATTTAAACTATTGGTTTTATTTTTTGGACTGCAAATGTAATTATTAATTATGAATTACAAATTTTTTATCGATTTAATTTTTGAAGACGGATTTTGCGTTAGGGATTGAATGGTCTGTTTGAGCTCTCACGCTTTTTAGCGTGAAGCGAGTAATGAAAGCCCGACCTTTTTAGGGAACGCCCAAGTTAGCAATTAGCAATTAGCAATTAGCAATTAGCAATTAGCAAAATTAAATTTTTAACCTAAAAAACTAATTTTAAATTTAAAACTTTGTACCTTTTGCTACTTTGCAATTCTCAAACTTTAAAACTCTGAAGCCTTTTAATTTAGGTAACTGGTTTGTACTCTTTTTTATCAATAACCATTTTAGCGATAATCTCTTTTAAGATTTCTGAAGTCCCTCCTCCTATTGGCCCTAACCTACTATCTCTAAGTAAACGTGCCATTGGATATTCTTCCATATAACCATAACCGCCTAACATTTGTAATGCATCGTAAATTACCTCATCTGCCATTTTTGTAGAAAACAATTTTGACATACTGGCTTCTTTTACAACGTAAAAACCTCTTTCTAAACGATGTGTTATTGAATAATTATACTCCTTACACATGTCTATTTTACTAGCCATTTCTGCAATTTTGTGTCTTAGTGCTTGAAATTTATCTAAAGATTTGCCAAAAGAAACTCTTTCTTTCATATAGTCTAAGGCATAATCTAAAGCAAATTCTGCTCTTGCATGTGCATTTACACCCATTAGTAAGCGTTCTAGTGCAAAATGTTGCATAATATATCCAAAACCCTTGCCTTCTTCTCCCAGTAAATTTTCTGCTGGAATTTCTACATTATCAAATGCAATTTCTCCTGTATCAGAAGCTTTCCATCCTAATTTATCTAATTTAGTTGCAGAAAGTCCTTTGGAGTTTCTGTCTACAATAAAAATACTAATTCCGTTATACTTATCTGTAGTGTCAGTTTTTGCTGAAACGATTAAATAATCTGAATAGACTCCGTTTGTAATAAATGTTTTTGAACCATTTAAAATATAGGTATCTCCTTTTTTAACTGCGGTAGATAACATACCTGCAACATCTGAGCCTCCTGAAGGTTCTGTGATACATAAACAACCAATCATTTCTCCTGTTACACTTGGTGCTAAATATTTATTTTTTTGAAATTGATTTCCTTCTTTGTTTAAATGAGTCATCGCCAAATATTCATGTGCCCACATTGCAGCTGCAAAACCACCTGAATTGATTTTTTGCATTTCTTCTAAAAAAACAATAGTATAAAATAAATCTAAATCTAAACCACCAAATTCTTCTGGAGTGCTTAACCCAAAGTAGCCCATTTCTCCGAATTTCTTCCAAATAAAACGTTCTATTTTTCCATCTTTCTCCCATTTATTAATGTGAGGAACTACTTCTTTTTGCAAAAAATCTTTAAAACTAGCACGAAAAGCTTCGTGCTCTTCAGTAAAATACATACTGTTCATTATGATAGAAAATTTGTTGTGTTATTGAGCATACAAATATAAGACTATTCTATCATACAAGTCCAAAGGAAAATCTTTGATATTTTTTAATTCTGATATATTTTGAAGTTCTGCAACTTGATCACGATAATCAAAAATCTTTTTACAAAGTTGATAATCAATGTAAGGATTTTTCAATAACTGTTTGAATGTTACAGTATTTACATTTACTTTTTTGATGCTTGGTTTTTCTATAATTTTAAAGGTTGAAAGTACTTTATCTGCAACTTGTTTTTCTAAACCCCAAACTTCTAAAAGTTGTCTTTTAAATGAAAAACCTTGTAATTTAGAACGATACTTAATAATACGTTCTGAAAATACCTTTCCGATTCCGCTAATTGTTTGAAAATCTTTAGCAGTTGCTTTGTTAATGTCTGTTGTTGTACTTCGTTTTTTTGTGTAAGAATTTTGAATCTCAGATTGCTTTGTACCTAACAATGACGATTTTTTATTCTGATTTACAACCCAATCTGGAAATTTAAAATATGGAGAGATTTTATTGAGTAAAAAATCTGAAACATTTGTTACTTTTTGAAATTCTGATGTTGAATTGACAAATTTATTTGTTTTTCTAAAAGCGAGTAATTTATCTATCTCTAATAAAGACATGCCTAATTGCTCTGCTTTATAATCTGTTATATAATTGGGGTTAAAAGGGTATATTTTAGGTTTTTTGTTTTCTATTTCAATAGCTTTTAAACTGTCTATCTGTTGATGAAATGCTAAAACTTCTTTAGAGTTTAAATCTATTTCATTATCCGAAGAAAAATTAACAAAAACAATCATTGCTTGTAAAATGATTATAAGAATTGCTAAAAATAAAATCCCATTTCTTTGGCTTTTGTTGTACCAGAAATGAGATTTGAATATGTTCATTTTTTAGAATTTATTTTTAACTTTTATGACCTATAGCTTTTAAATACCTAACTAACTCTTGCTTTACCTTAGGTGCTAGTAATAGCAAACCAATAATATTAGGAAACACCATTGCAAATATCATTGCATCAGAAAATTCGATTACAGAGCCTAAACTAGAGGATGCACCAATTACAACAAAAATTAAAAATAATGCTTTGTAAGAAATATCTGAAATTTTACTTTTTCCGAATAAATATTTCCATCCTTGAATTCCGTAATAAGACCAAGAAAGCATGGTAGAAAAAGCAAATAGAATTACTGCAATTGTTAGCAAAATAGAAAAATTAGGTATTGCAGAATCAAAGGCTACAGAGGTTAAATCTACACCACCTAAATGCTCTCCTGTTGCATTCATAATTACATTTTTACCTTCATCTAAATTTGCATAATTAAATAAGTTACTTTTTAAATTAGTCACTACAATTACCAAGGCTGTCATTGTACAAATTACTACAGTGTCTACAAAAGGTCCTATTGAAGCTACAATACCCTCACTTGCAGGAAATTTTGTTTTCACTGCTGCATGAGCAATAGATGCAGAACCTACACCTGCTTCATTAGAAAAAGCGGCTCTTTGAAAACCAACAATCATTACCCCTATTAAACCACCAACAATTGAGGTTTGATTGAAAGCTCCATTCCAAATTTGCACTAAAGCATCTGGAATTATGGTAAAATTCATTGCAATAATTATTAAGGAAGCACCTACAAACATAATGCCCATAAAAGGAACTATTTTTTCAGTTACTTGCCCAATTCTTTTTATACCCCCAATAATTACAACACCCACCAAAACTGCCATTAAAACTCCAAATAAAAAACCAGAATCAAGACCAAAAAGTTGTTTGAATTGAGCTGTAGCTTGGTTAGACTGAAACATGTTTCCACCACCAAAAGAACCACCAACTACAAACACAGCATATAAACCTGCTAAAACTTTACCTATCCCTCCTAAATTCTTTTCTTTTAAACCTTTTCTCAGGTAGTACATTGGCCCTCCATATATTTTACCATCAGACCCAACTTCTCTGTATTTAACCCCTAAGGTAGCTTCTACTAATTTTGTAGACATTCCTAAAAAACCAGCAACTATCATCCAAATTGTAGCACCTGGGCCTCCAATTGCAATGGCAACTGCAACACCTGCAATATTACCTAAACCAACAGTTGCAGACAATGCAGCTGTTAGTGCCTGAAAATGGGTAACTTCTCCAATAACACCTTCTGCTTTTACAGTTTCAAAAATGTTACCTCCAGGAGTTGGATCACCTGCAACTTCTTCTACAGAATGATGATCAATTTCATCATAAGTTCCTTTAGTTGCTTTTATAGCAACACCTAATAAAGTGATGTTAGCAAACTTAAAATAAATTGTAAAAAATAACGCTCCTAATAATAGCACAATAATTACAATAGGAACAGGAATACCAACAATTGAAATTGGATAAAAAACTACTGAACTCACAGCATCTGCAAAAGGCTTAAATTTTGCTTCTATTTTTTCATCCATTGATAATTCTTGTGCAAATGTTAAAAATGGTACTGCTGAAAATAGCAATGAAAGCAGTTTTTTATTCATAATGTATTTTAATTAGTTGTTATAAGTTATTGCAATATGATAAAAAAATGTTCTTTTAACAACTTTAGATTGATAAAAGTAATTTTTAGACAATTGTTTTCTTAAATTTTTGCAAATCTTCTTTGAAACTTTTTGGGTAAAATTCTAAAATACTATTTGTTTTAGATAAATCGAAACCTGTTTTTGCAGGTCTTGGTGCAGTTTGGTTTAAAGTTGATGTGGAAATTGGTTTTATCAAACTTTTGTTTAAATGAAAAGCATCTGCAATTTGTTGTGTAATTTCATAAACACTTAATACCTCATTAGATGAAATATTAAAAATACCTTTTGCTTTTTTATCCATAGAAATCTTACAAGCCATTGCTAAATCTTCTACATAAGTAGGGCTTCTATACTGGTCATCAACAATTGTTATTTCTTTCCCTTTTTCTAGCATACTTTTAACCCAAAGTACAATATTGCCTCTACTCATGTCAAACACTTTTCCAAAAACTAAAATAGTTCTTAAAATAGTATAATCTATTTTTGAATTTGTTAAAATCTGTTCTGATTTTAATTTGGATACTCCGTAGTAACTTAATGGATTTGGAGTATCTGTTTCTTTATAATTTCCTTTTATTCCATCAAAAATAAAATCTGTAGAAATATGAATTAAATGTACATTTATGGTTGCTGAAACTTCTGCCAACCACTTAACAACAGTTACATTTAATAAGTCACAGGCTTCTTTATTGCCTTCACAATCATCAACCTGTGTCATTGCTGCTGTGTTAATAATAAAATTTGGCTGAATTTCTAAAATCGATTTTTTTAGATTTTCTTCATCCGTAATATCAATAGAAACATATTCAAAATCGTTTCTACCACTTCTGTTTTGTCCTCTTGAAAAACCAAAAACTTGGTAGGTATCTTTTTCTTGAAGTAATAGGTTTAATAATGATTGCCCCAATAAACCGTTACTTCCTGTAATAATTACTTTATTCATTTTTATTTTTCACTACTGATTAAAAGAAATAGATAATTGATGTTTCTAAAAAAAATCATTCTTAAAAAATTTCTCTCAATTTTATAATCTGTTCTGGTCTTCCTAAAACAATTAACTGAGAATTGGCGACTAATTTAATATCTGCCTCAGGGTTTATAATATATTCTTTATTAGGATTTCTAAAACCTATTACTGTACAACCAGTCTGACGCCTTAAATCTAAATCTAAAATAGTCATATTTATAAATTTTGATGGTAAATCGTTTACAGAAATTTCCTCTAAATTTGCAGTGGTTTCTCCTTCAATGGTTAATCTGTCTACAAATTCTATAACATCTGGAGTTGTAACTAAAGATGCCATGTGATCTCCACCTAATTTATCTGGCATAATTACATTGCTTGCTCCTGCAAACTTTAGTTTTTTATAAGAAGATTCGTTACCTGCTCTACTAATTATTGTACAATTTTTATTAAGTTGGCTTGCAGTTAAAACTACAAATAAATTGTCTGCATCAGAAGGTAAAGCCGTAATTAAAAAAGACGCATTTTCTATTCCTGCCTTTAATAAAGTTTCATCTAAAGTTGCATCTCCTTCTATATTTAGAATACCTTCAAAATCTAAACCTTCAATCATTTCTTTATTTTTTTCAACTACAACAAATTTTTTATTGTAGTTTCCTAATTTTAAAATAGCTTGTTTTCCGTTTCTACCAAAACCACAAACAATAGTATGATCTTTTAAATTACCAATTTGTTTTTCCACTTTTCTATGTTTAAAATGTTCAAAAAATCTGCCACTTACTAAATATTCAGAAAATGCAGAAACTGCATAACCAAAAACAGTAATACTTGTTAAAATTAAAAATATTGTAAAAATTTTTTCTTCAGGAGAAAATGGTCTTAACTCTCCAAAACCAACTGTTGTTACGGTTATAACAGTCATGTATAATGCATCAACTAAATTATAGTTAGAAAGCACCATATAACCAATTGTACCTATTGCAAAAATTAAAATAACTAATCCTGCAATTTTATTTATTTTAGATTTTAAAAATGCCATGTGTTATAAATCGAAAACCGAACTTCTTTTGGTGTATATTAAATCTTTTAACTTCATTGCAAAAACCATTGTTAAATAAAAACCAAACGAAAGACCTACAGTAAAAAAAGTAACATAAATAAAATAAATACGTACATTTTGTGCCTGCATACCAAGCCTATCTGCTAATCTTTGAAAAAAGCCAAAACCATGTCTTTCAAAAAAATGGCGAATAATATGTATGGTGTTTTTTGTTTTCATTTTAAATGCAAGGTACTATTTTATGTGCTGAATATTGCAAAAATAACAAAGGTAATTCTCAAATAAAAACCTAGATAACCTTAACATAATACGTTTTAAATTTCTCCTTTTTTTAAATTAGTATTGATTAACTTTGCTTTTTTACAAAAATTAGGCACGTTTGAAAGACCAAGAATATATTGAAGTTTACGGAGCAAGAGCTCATAATTTAAAAAATATTGATGTTAAAATTCCCCGAGAAAAACTAGTAGTAATTACTGGTTTAAGTGGTAGTGGAAAATCTTCATTAGCTTTTGACACTATTTATGCTGAAGGACAAAGACGTTATATAGAAACATTTTCTGCTTATGCTCGTCAGTTTTTAGGGGGATTAGAAAGACCTGATGTTGATAAAATTGATGGACTTTCGCCAGTAATTTCAATTGAACAAAAGACAACCAATAAAAGTCCACGTTCTACAGTAGGCACAATTACAGAAATTTATGATTTTTTAAGATTATTATTTGCCAGAGCTGCTGATGCTTATTCTTATAACACCGGAGAAAAAATGGTTAGTTATTCTGATGAACAAATTAAGCAACTAATTTTAAGTGATTTTGCTGATAAAAAAATAGCCGTTTTAGCTCCTTTGGTAAAATCTAGAAAAGGACATTATCGTGAACTTTTTGAACAAATTTCTAAACAGGGTTTTTTACGTGTTAGAGTTGATGGAGAAATCAAAGAAATAGAAAAAGGAATGCGTTTAGACCGATATAAAACGCATGATATTGAAGTGGTTATTGATAGATTATTAATTAATGAAGCTTCAGAAAAACGCTTAGAAGAAACTATAAAAACAGCTTTGTATTCTGGAAATAATATTATGATGGTTATTGATATTGATGATAATAATCCTAGATATTTTAGTAGAGAATTGATGTGCCCAACAAGTGGAATTGCATATCCAAATCCAGAACCAAATAACTTTTCTTTTAACTCGCCAAAAGGTGCTTGTGATACATGCAATGGTTTAGGTATTACCAATGAAATTAACCTTAAAAAAGTAATTCCAGATGATAACATTTCTATACAAAAAGGTGGAATTATTCCTTTAGGCGAACAAAAAAGTAGTTGGATTTTTAAACAAATTCAAAATATTGCAGAACGTTACAAATTCAAATTAACAGATACTATCAAAGAAATTCCTAAAGAAGCTTTAGACATTATTTTAAATGGTGGTAATGAATCTTTTAAAATTGAGTCTAAAACGGTTGGTGTTACTAGAAATTATAAAATTGATTTTGAAGGTATTATATCTTTCATAGAAAATCAATATACAAATGCAGAAAGCACCTCTATAAAACGATGGGCAAAAGGTTTTATGGATGAAGTTTCTTGCGGAACTTGTGCTGGAAAAAGGTTAAAAAAAGAAGCACTTCATTTTAAAATTATTGATAAAAACATTAGCGATTTAGCACAAATGGATGTGACTGAATTGGCAAAATGGTTTTTAACTATTGAAGAAAATTTATCAGAAAAACAATTGACAATTGCCAGTGAAATTTTAAAAGAAATTAAAACTAGAATTCAGTTTTTATTAGATGTTGGGTTAGATTATTTGGCATTAGACAGAACCTCAAAATCACTTTCTGGTGGTGAAGCACAAAGAATTCGTTTGGCAACACAAATTGGATCACAATTAGTGGGTGTTTTATACATTTTAGATGAACCAAGTATTGGTTTACACCAAAGAGACAATCAAAAGTTAATAGATTCTTTAGTAAAATTAAGAGATATTGGCAACTCTGTTTTAGTAGTTGAACATGATAAAGACATGATGGAACATGCAGATTTTGTCTTCGATATTGGACCAGGAGCAGGAAAACATGGAGGAGAAATTGTAAGTTCTGGAACTTTTAAAGAACTTAAAAAACAAAAAACATTAACATCTGATTATTTAACAGGTAGAAAAGAAATTGAAGTTCCTAAAAAACGTAGAGAAGGAAATGGAAAATTTATCAAGCTAAAAGGTGCAACTGGTAATAATTTAAAAAATGTATCCGTAGAATTTCCTTTAGGAAAAATGATTTGCGTTACAGGAGTTTCAGGAAGTGGAAAATCTACTTTAATAAACGAAACGTTGTACCCAATTTTAAACGCTCATATATATAGAGGTGTAAAAAAACCAATGCCCTATAAAAAAATTGAAGGTTTAGAGCACATAGACAAAGTGATAGACATCGATCAATCTCCTATTGGTAGAACTCCACGTTCTAATCCTGCAACTTATACAGGTACTTTTGGAGAGGTAAGAAGTTTGTTTGCTAAAACACCAGAAGCTGCAATTAGAGGTTACAAACCTGGTCGGTTTTCTTTTAATGTAAAAGGAGGTCGTTGTGAAACTTGCCAAGGAGGTGGTGTTAGAGTAATAGAAATGAACTTTTTACCAGATGTACATGTAGAATGTGAAACGTGCCAAGGAAAACGTTTTAATAGAGAAACATTAGAAATTAGATACAAAGGAAAATCTATTTCTGATGTTTTAAATATGACAATTGAAGATGCGACCAACTTTTTTGAAAGCATCCCTAAAATCCATAGAAAATTAAAAACAATTAAAGATGTTGGTTTAGGATATATTACACTTGGGCAACAATCTACTACACTTTCTGGCGGAGAAGCTCAACGTATAAAATTAGCTTCAGAATTATCTAAAAGAGATACTGGTAACACCTTTTATATTTTAGATGAACCCACAACTGGTTTGCATTTTGAAGATATTAGAGTTTTAATGGAAGTTTTAAACAAACTTGCCGACAAAGGAAATACTGTTTTAATTATTGAACATAATTTAGACGTTGTAAAATTGGCAGATTATATTATTGATGTAGGAATGGAAGGTGGAAAAAACGGAGGGAAAATTTTATGCAAAGGAACTCCAGAACAAATAGCAAAACATAAAACGAGCTATACTGCTAAATTTTTAAAGAAAGAATTAAAGTAAAATTGTAATATGAAGAAAACTTTACTTTTAAATTTAGAATTATTTTTACCACAAATTCACGAATAAAATATACATTCTATTAAGATATAATTTTCACAAAAAAATGGTACTATTAGTTACCTTAAAAAAAGAAAAAATTAATGAATCCATGACTTTTTCTATGGTTTTAATCTTAATAACAATTTAGAGTAAGAATCGAATTATTGCAAATCATTAAAAAACAGTTTTAAAAACACCTAAAATATGACAAATAACGACAGAAAAATAAAAGAAAAACTACAACCAAAAACTTGGAACGAGATTAAAACAAACGATTCTTGGGCAATTTTTAAAATAATGGCAGAGTTTGTAGAGGGTTATGAACGTCTAAGTAAAATTGGCCCTTGTGTTTCTATTTTTGGATCGGCAAGAACAAAACCAGATCATCCATATTACAAATTAGCAGAAGAGGTAGCTTTTAAATTAACACAAAATGGTTATGGTGTAATTACTGGAGGTGGACCAGGAATTATGGAAGCTGGTAATAAAGGTGCAAATAGAGGAAAAGGAACCTCTGTAGGTTTAAATATTGATTTGCCTTTTGAACAACATGACAACCCTTGGATTGATCCAGGAAAAAGTTTAGATTTCGATTACTTTTTTGTTAGAAAAGTAATGTTTGTAAAATACTCTCAAGGCTTTGTTGTAATGCCTGGAGGTTTTGGTACTATGGATGAACTTTTTGAAGCAATCACTTTAATTCAAACGCATAAAATTGGTCGTTTCCCAATTGTTTTAGTGGGTAAAAAATTCTGGGGAGGTTTATTAGATTGGATTAAAAACACATTATTAGAAGAAGGAAACATCAGTGAAAAAGATTTAAACCTTTTTAGATTGGTAGACACTGCTGATGAAGCATTAGAGCATTTAAATAAGTTTTATGCTAAATATCAAATGAAACCAAATTTTTAAAAATAAATCCTTTTTTTTATCTATTAAAACAGTTTAATTACTAAAATCAGCAATCATATAGCACCTTTTAAAATTATTGAAATTTAATTGAAAAATCATTATTACATATTACTATGCTGTTTTTTAGCTTCTACCTTTATGTTTGCACAACAGAATGCTATCAACATAAAAGCGAGTATAGATATTGAGAAAGATGAATTAAAAATTCAACAAGAAATTATTTTTCACAACACGTCAAATGCTATTTTAACCAATATTTATCTTCATAATTGGGCAAATGCTTACAGAGATCGTAAAACACCTTTATCTAAGAGATTTATAAAAGATTTTAGAAAAGATTTGTATTATGCAAAAGAAAAAGATTTAGGGGCATCAACTATAAAAAGCCTTTCTGTAAATTTTGAAAACGTAACTTTTAGTGAGTTAAAAGATCAGTCAGATATTTTAGAAATTCAATTAAAAAAGCCTCTAAAACCAAATTCAAAAATTAATATTTCTGTAACTTATGTTGTAAAAACACCTAGTAATCGTTTTACAAATTATGGCAAAACAAAAACAGGATATCATCTTAGAAACTGGTATATAACACCTGCTATTTATGATAATGGTTGGCAATTAATGAGCAACTTAAGTTTAGATGATTTATATGAAAAAGGTACAGACTTTAAAATTGAAATTGATGTACCTAAAGAGTTTGTTGTTGAATCTAACTTATATCAATATGAAACCATCAAACAAAATAAAATTAGTTATTATTTAGTTGGAAAAAACAAAACCGATATTATTTTAGGCATCAATAAATCAAAAAAATTAAAAACTTTTAAAACAGAATCAATTACTGTTTATACCGATGTTTTTTCTGATGAAATAGATGACAATCTAACAAGAAGTATTTTAAATAGAGAACTTTTATTTATCAAAAAATACTTAGGTAAATATCCGCATTTAGAAATATACATTGATAAGGCCACACAAAGTAAAAATCCCATTTATGGCTTAAATCAATTACCTAATTTTTTACGTCCGTTTTCTGATACTTTTAAATGGGATATTGCCATGTTTAAAGCATTAACCAAAAGATATCTAGAAAATACAATTCTTATTAATAAAAGAAAAGATTATTGGTTAATAGATGGTATTCAAAATTATTTAATGATTGAATATATAGAAGAATTTTACCCAGAAATTAAACTTTTAGGTAAAGTTTCTAATTACTGGTTTGTAAAAACTTTTAATTTCTCTAAATTAAGTTTTAATGACAAGTATCCTTTTGTGTATCAATTTACAGCACGTAATTTTTTAGACCAAGCATTAAACACTTCTGCAGATTCTTTATCTAATTTTAATAGAAAAATTGTTAGCAAATACAAAGCTGGCTTAGGTTTTCGATTTTTAAAAGGATATTTAGGTGATAGCGTTGTTAACCAAACAATAAAAGAGTTTTATCAGCAAAACCAATTAAAAATTATTTCTAGCACTAAATTTAATGATTTACTTGTTTCAAAAACACCTAAAAAATTAGATTGGTTTTTTAATGATTTTATAAAAACAAATAAAAAAATAGATCATACCATTGAACAGATAAAAATAGAAAAAGATAGTTTTGCAGTTACTATAAAAAATAAACGAAACATCACTACACCTGTTGCTGTTTATGCTATAAAAGACAAAGAAATTAAGCTAAAAAAATGGGTATCTGATATTGACAGTTCAAAAACGGTAAAATTTAAAAAAGAAAATTATGACAACTTTGTTTTAAACTATGAAAATCTTTACCCAGAATTAAATACACTAGATAACTGGCAAAAAATTAATAAAAAAATATTTAACAAACCGTTTAAGTTTACTTTCTTACAGGATGTAACAGATCCAAATTATAATCAATTGTTTTATCAGCCAGAGGCTAGTTATAATTTTTATAATGGGTTAATTTTAGGACTAAAATTAAACAACAAACCTTTAATAAAAAGGAATTTTGAATTTAAAATTTTACCTTCTTATGCAACTAAAAGTCAATCTTTAATTGGTAATTTTTCTTTTAAATACAATCAGTTTTTCGAAAAAACTAAAATCTATAACATTGCTTATGGTATATCTGGTGGCACTTCTGATTATGCCCCTAACCTATCTTATAAATCGCTTGTTCCTTATGTTAATGTAACATTTAAAAGAAAATCGTTAAGAGACGCAACAACAGAATCTTTAAGAGCAAAATTAATACATATCGATAAAGAAATTGCTTTAAATGAACCTAAATCAGAAAGGGATAATTATAGTGTTCTTAGTTTAAGTTACAATTATTCAAACCCTGATATCATTAAAGAATTTAGATATAATTTTAGTACAGAATTTGCTCAAAATTTTTCTAAAGCTGCTTTAGATCTTCGATTTAGATCTTTAACAAGTTCAGATACTCAATTAGATTTTAGGCTATTTGCTGGTGTATTTTTACACAACCAAACACAAGATGATTATTTTAGTTTTGGATTAGATATTAGTAATGATTACTTATTTCAATTAAATTATTTAGGAAGATCTGAAAGTACTGGTTTTTTTAGGCAACAATTTATTATTACAGAAGGAGGTTTTAAATCTGTACTTCCTACAAGGTTTGCAAACCAATTTATGGTTTCTAACAACTCTAGCATTGGTTTATGGCGTTGGGTAGAATTCTATAATAGTGTTGCATTTTTAAAAAACAGAAACGCACCCGTTTATTTTGCTTACGAAAACGGCATCCGTTTTAACTTTGTGCATGAAATTTTCGAAGTATATTTTCCTATGTACTCAAACAATGGTTGGGAAATTGCTCAAAACGCATATCCAGAAAAAATACGTTTTACTTTAACAGCAGATATTGGAGCTGTTTACAATTTTTTTAAACGGGGTTTTTTATAGATTTACTTGATTAAATCAGTAAAAATCTTTCGAAAGTTGAGAAATCCTCAAAAAATAAATCGATTTTTAAATATCAACTAAAAAAACTACCTTTGCACACGTCTAAAACCACTACCAATGCTAAAGGAAACACCTACTAAAAGTACCCAAAAACTTTCTTTTGAAGATTTTAAAACAGAAGTTTTAAATGATTATAGAATTGCTAAAATTAGTAGAGAATGTAGCTTATTAGGTAGAAGAGAAGTTTTGACTGGTAAGGCAAAATTTGGGATTTTTGGAGACGGAAAAGAAGTGCCACAATTGGCCATGGCAAAAGCTTTTAGAATAGGTGATTTTAGATCTGGTTATTACAGAGACCAAACTTTTATGATGGCTCTTGGAGAACTAACTCCTCAACAATTTTTTGCTGGCTTGTATGCTCACACAGATATTAAAGAAGAACCCATGTCTGCAGGTAGACAAATGGGTGGGCATTTTACAACACACAGTTTACATGAAGATGGCACTTGGAAAGACTTAACAAAACAATACAACTCTAGCTCAGATATTTCTCCTACTGCTGCTCAAATGCCACGTTTATTGGGCTTAGCACAAGCATCAAAAATTTATAGAACCGAAAAAAGTATGCAACATCAAACTAACTTTTCTGTAAATGGAAACGAAGTAGCTTGGGGTACCATTGGTAATGCAAGTACTAGTGAAGGTGTGTTTTTTGAAACTATAAATGCTGCTGGCGTTTTACAAGTACCAATGGTTACAAGTATTTGGGATGATGAATATGGTATTTCTGTACATGCAAAACATCAAACTACAAAAGAAGATATTTCTGAAGTTTTAAAGGGTTTTCAAAAAGATGATAACCAAGATGGTATAGAAATTTTTAAAGTGAATGGCTGGGATTATGTGCAACTTGTTGATGTATATAACAAAGCTGGTAATATTGCAAGAGAACATCATATTCCTGTTTTAATTCACGTAAAAGAATTAACTCAACCTCAAGGACACTCTACCTCTGGCTCTCATGAAAGATATAAATCTAAAGAAAGATTAGCTTGGGAAAAAGAGTACGATTGTATTAAGAAAATGCGAAACTGGATTCTAGATTTTGAACTAGAAACTGAATCTGGAGAAATTTTACGTTTTGTAGATTCTGAAGAAGAAATTATCATTTTAGAAAAAGCAGCAAAAAAAGAAGTTGTAAGTGCTAAAAGAAATGCTTGGAATACTTTTATTAGTGAACTAAAATTAGAAGTTAACAACCTTTGCAACTTACTAGACAAAGTTGCCGATAAAAGTAAAAATAGCACTTTTATTAATAAGTATAAAAATGATTTAATGGCTATTGTAGAGCCAACAAGAAAAGATATTTTATCTACTGCTAGAAAAGTACTTCGTTATATTAGAGACGAAAATTTTGCAGAAAAAATAGTACTCCAAAATTATGTAAAGGGTTTTATTGTTGATGGACATGAAAAGTTTTCATCAAGATTACACAGCGAATCTGAATTTAATGCCATAGCTATTTCTGAAAAAAAACCTGCGTATGCTAAAAACAAAACTTTAGTAGATGCCAGAATTATTATGAGAGATAATTTTGATGCATTGCTAAAAAAATACCCAGAAGTAGTAATTTTTGGAGAAGATGCTGGTTTAATTGGTGATGTAAACCAAGGTTTAGAGGGGCTTCAAGAAAAATATGGCGATATTAGAGTTGCAGATACTGGTATTAGAGAAGCAACCATTATTGGGCAAGGCATTGGTTTGGCTTTGCGTGGTTTAAGACCCATTGCAGAAATTCAGTATTTAGATTATTTACTTTATGCTTTGCAAATTATGAGTGATGATTTAGCAACATTGCATTACAGAACTTTTGGCAAACAAAAAGCACCTTTAATTATAAGAACTCGAGGCCACAGACTAGAAGGTATTTGGCATGCAGGTTCTCCAATGGGAGGAATTATCAACAACATTAGAGGAATTTACGTTTTAGTACCTAGAAACATGACCCAAGCTGCAGGATTCTATAATACGTTGCTAGAAGGTGATGATACTGCTTTGGTTATAGAATCTTTAAACGGCTATCGTTTAAAAGAAGAATTGCCTACTAATTTAGGTGACTACAAAACACCAATTGGTATTGTAGAAACCATTAAAGAAGGTACAGATATAACCGTTGTTTCTTATGGTTCTACTTTAAGAATTGTGGAAGCTGTAGCGATTGAATTACAACAAGTTGGCATTGATATAGAAATTATAGATGCACAAAGTTTATTGCCTTTTGATTTAAACCACGATTGTGTAAAAAGCCTAGAAAAAACAAACAAGTTATTAATTATTGATGAAGATGTTCCTGGAGGAGCTTCTGCCTATATTCTACAAGAAATTTTAGAAAATCAAGATGGGTATTTATATTTAGATAGCAAACCTGCTACCCTAACTGCAAAAGCACACAGAACTGCTTATGGAACCGATGGAGATTATTTTTCTAAACCTTCTGCTGAAGATATTTTTGAAAAAATTTATGAAATAATGCATGAAGGAAATCCTGAGGAATATCCTAGTTTGTATTAAAAGGAGTTTTAGCTAATTAAGCGAAATGCAAAAATCAACCTTAACAATAATATTAATTATGTTTTCATTCTTTTCTAAAGGTCAAACCGACTTGGAAACAAGATTTTCAGAAGCAAACTCTGATATGAGTTTAAGAAATATGTATCAAAGAATAGTTTGGAATATGCAACCTACAAACGAGTATTTGTTTGACCAAACTAAAGGAGAAGTCAAGTATATCGTTGAGGAAAATGGATATGAAGTAATTGTAAAACCAAAAATTCTAGGGACATTCAATCTTGACGACAAAACATTTTTATGGTCTGACAAAAACCCTTCAATTAATGACAAACTAAATGATAAAGTAAACTCATTCAGAGAAACTTTACCAAAGAAATATCAGAAAAACAAATTCAAATCAGATACAGATTTTATTAAAAACCTTCTCTCATTGTTTAGTTTTCAAATTGATGCTAATGGATTTGACAACAAACGTCAAGATAATGCAATAATTTATTACTCTCTTTTAGATATTAGAATTTTTAAGGAGGAAAAGGAAATTAAAGTGATTGAACCAAAAAATCATATTCAAATTTTGGAAAGTCAAAACAATGTTAGTCGAATTAAAGAGTTTCATAAAGAAAAATTAGTGGTAAACAAGCTTCACAATGAAAACAAGATTGATTCTGATGAAGCATTTAAAAAAGTAAAAGATGTTCATTTAAAATATTGGCTGAACGAAGATTCATACTTCTTTCCATCATTGTCTTGGCCTTGTGATTTTGATGAAAAATCAATACTTGAATGGTCAGAATTCAAAACCAAAGACAATAGACTTTTTGTAATATACACGACTGGTTTAGGATGGACTACTGAATCTTACGCATACGAAATTGATTCCGATGCTAATGGAGATAAAGTAATAATAAACGAATATTAAAAATAACTAGCTACAACACACACAGTGTATAGTTAATTTCTTGAATATTAAGTACTTAATAAATTTTTCGCAAGCTTTAAATGTAGTTTTTATTTGCTAAATTTAGTGCTTAAAACACGCAACTAATCTTATACAAACACGTTTTCAAATTCAAAGAAACTACTTCACAAAACTATTTTCTTCCTAATAACCTTACTCCAACTGCACACTGCAAACACAATTTCTTAGCACAATAATTGTTTTTAAGCTCTAACAAGGCTTGTGTTTCATAGGCATTTTTAGAAGTAATTTTAATTTCATCAAACTTAGAAATAATACTATTTTTTTCTGGTTTTATTTTTTGAATAATTTCTAAAAACTCAATTTCATTTACTTCACTCCTACTCTTTTTGTATAAAAATTTTAAAGGAATAATCGTGTTGATTAATAATAAATCTACAAATGATTTGGTTAATTTTTTAGGGGATGCTTTAGAAGTTTTATCAAATGTATAATGCGTTTTCCAAAACGGATTTATTGTAACTTCAAACAATTCATAAAAACCTTTTAACGTTTCTATTTTTAATATTTTAGAAAATAAGTTTTGATGTAAATGATACAACCCAACCAATTGTGCAATTCTAATGGTTGGAAAATTTGGTGGTCGCATTCTAAAAAAAGAAAATTGCCCATTTGCAATGGGATGCAAGTTGTACTTATGTTTTAAATATTGATATTCTAACTTTAATTTTTGATGATATTCGTTTTCAATTGTTTCCTCTAAAAAACCTGCCTGACCAAATAACAAAGCAGCTAATTGTTGCTCATTGAAACTTACTTTTCTTAAAATCAAAAAATCAAAAGAGCATGCCAAATCTAAAAAAGCTTCTCCATTTACTTTTAAACCAAAATTCTTAGCTAATACCTGAAACAAAACAGCTTCAAAATCATTATTATTGACGCCTAAAAGAGCATTCATTGCATCAGATTTTTGCTCTAATCTTTCAAAAAACAAACGTTCTTTCCAATTTTCGAATGTAAAATTATCAATAGAACCAATTTCAGTTTCACAGGGAATCCAAACTTGTTTGGAAGCAAATAAATTTGTGTAATTATTTAAAGCAGATTTTAGCACAAAATCCTTTAAAACTAAAACAGGCAAAGGTTTGTTATTCTTCATAAAAATACTAGCATCATCTTCCCAAACAACATGTAAAATTACAGCATCATAATTTTCATCAATTTCATGGTTGTGAGCATACCAATCAGAAGATTTTAAATGAATTTCTAAATTCCCAACCCAAAGTTGATCATTAATCTTTAATTGAGTATTTAAAAAATCAGGCCCAGCATTGTGATTATGTGTCCCAGGTTTTAAAATTGTAATCGATTCTTTATGAGTCGTTTTTAAATTATGAATAGAAAATAACTGGTACTTCCATACATAATGAAGAAAATCTTCATTCATAGCTTTTTTGTTTTCAAGGTACAAAAAACATTTATAACTTTATCAATATTTATAATAGTCCTAATTATACTCATCAACTTTAATATCTTATTTTTGCAATATAATTAAGATAAATGAACATTATAGATAGCTTAAAATGGCGATATGCCGTTAAAAAATTTGATTCAAAAAAACAACTTTCAGAAAAGCAAATAAATACTTTAAAAGAAGCTTTTAACCTAACAGCAACTTCTTATGGGTTACAACCCATTAAATTGGTTGTGATTCAAAATAAAGAAATCCAAAAAAAATTAGTTCCTCATTCTTTTAATCAAAATCAAATACTAGAAGCTTCTCATGTTTTAGTTATTTGTATTACAGATAATTACACAAAAGAAGAAGTAACAAATTATTTTGATTTAGTGCAAAAATTAAGAAATACTCCAGATGAAGTCATCAAACCTTTTAAAGATTTTTTAACTGCAGATGTTGATAAAAAAACGCAGGAAGAATTGGCTTTATGGAATAAAAACCAAGCATATATTGCCTTAGGTAATTTAATGACTGTTTGTGCAGTAGAAAAAATTGATGCTTGCCCAATGGAAGGTTTTATGCCTGAAAAATATAATGAAATTCTGAATTTAAAATCACAAAATTTAAAATCTGTTTTAGTTTTACCTGTTGGTTTTAGAGCTGAAGATTGTTACATGAAAGACCAAGCAAAAGTGAGGAAAAAACTACAAGAAATTGTAGTGGAAATTAGCTAAATTAAGGTACTAAAAATTGATAAAATGAACGAAGCAGTCAGAAATTTAGCTCCTAAAATTGTTTGGAATCACTTTGCAGATTTAAATGCAATTCCTCGTCCTTCTAAAAAAGAAGAACGTGTAATTCAATTTATGGTTGATTTTGGTAAAAAATTAAACTTTACAACTATAGTTGATAAGGTTGGCAACGTTATCATTACAAAACCTGCTACAAAAGGATTTGAAGATAGAAAAACAGTAGTTTTACAGAGCCATTTAGATATGGTTCATCAAAAAAACTCAGACACTATTTTTGACTTTGACAAAGAAGGAATCAAAATGTTGATTGATGGAGATTGGGTAACTGCAAGTGGTACAACTCTTGGGGCAGATAATGGTTTAGGAGTTGCTGCAATTATGTCCGTTTTATCTTCTACAGATCTTCAACACCCAACTATTGAAGCTCTTTTTACCATTGATGAAGAAACTGGCATGACTGGTGCCATGGGTTTAGAAGCTGGTATTTTAAAAGGAGAGATTCTTTTAAATTTAGACACTGAAGAAGATGATGAAATAGGCATGGGTTGTGCAGGAGGCATTGACATAACTGCAACCAGAAACTATGCAGAAGAAAGTGTTTCTACAAACTCTACCGCTTTTTCTATTACAGTTAAAGGTTTAAATGGCGGACATTCTGGAATGGATATTCATAAAGGGTTAGGAAATGCCAACAAAATTATGAATCGTTTATTATATGACGGTTTTACAAATTTTGGTTTGCGAATTTCTGAAATAAATGGTGGTAGTTTACGCAATGCAATTCCACGAGAAAGCACTGCTTTGATTACAATTGATACAATATCTGAAGAAGCTTTTTATTTAGAAACAAACCTACTTATAAACAATATAAAATTAGAGTTCTTAACATTAGAACCTAATTTAATTATTGATATTCAAGAAGTAGGTTTACCAAAAAAGTTTATGGAATTAGGTGTTCAAGAAGGTTTTTTAAAATCTATGTATGCTGCTTTAAATGGTGTGTATAGAATGAGTGCTACTATTACTGATTTGGTAGAAACCTCTAACAATATTGCACGTGTTATTGTAAAAGAAGGACATATAAAAATTGGTTGTTTAACGCGTTCATCATCAGAAAGCAACAAATATGATTTAGGAAACTCATTAAAATCTGCATTTGAATTAGCAGGTTTTGAAGTTGAAATATCAGGAGAATATCCTGGTTGGCAACCGAATATAAATTCAGAAATTTTGGAAGTAGTATCTAACTTATATCAAAATTTACACGGCGAAAAAGCAAACGTTGCAGCTTGCCACGCAGGTTTAGAATGTGGAATTTTAGGTCAAAATTATCCTAAAATGGACATGGTTTCTTTTGGCCCAACCATCAAAGGAGCACACTCTCCAGATGAAAGAGCTTCTATTAAATCTACTCAGAAATTTTGGACCTTTTTAGTAGAAATATTAAAAAACATACCTAAAAAATAAGCTTTTTTTTATTTTATCAAACTTGTTTAAAAGAGTCAAAAGAATATTTATAAAATTCTGATATTAAGTAAATTAACTTTTTATATTTTTGTTAACATCTTTCATTTCCTAAATTCATAAATATTTGTAAATTTACAGTTAAAATTATCTGTTTCTAATGGGGAAAATAATTGCTATTGCAAATCAAAAAGGAGGGGTTGGTAAAACCACTACAACCATAAATTTAGCGGCTTCTTTAGGCGTTCTAGAAAAAAAAGTATTATTAATTGATGCAGATCCTCAAGCAAATGCTTCCTCTGGTTTAGGTATTGATGTAGAAACTGTAGAAATTGGTACATACGAAGTTTTAGAACATTCAGTTTCTGCCAAAGATGCTATCGTAAAAACAGGATCACCTAATGTAGATTTAATTCCTGCTCATATTGATTTAGTTGCCATCGAAATAGAGTTGGTAGACAAGGAAGATAGAGAATATATGTTAAAAAAATCTTTGATAGATATTAAAGATGATTATGATTTTATATTAATTGACTGTGCTCCTTCTTTAGGTTTAATTACTTTAAATTCTTTAGTAGCAGCAGATGCTGTAATTATACCTATTCAATGTGAATATTTTGCTTTAGAAGGATTAGGCAAGTTATTAAATACTGTTAAAAGTGTTCAAAATATTCATAACCCAGATTTAGAAATTGAAGGTTTACTGTTAACAATGTTTGATTCTAGATTAAGACTATCTAACCAAGTAGTTGATGAAGTTAGAAAACATTTTGCTTCGATGGTTTTTGAAACAATTATAAGAAGAAATACACGTTTAGGAGAAGCACCAAGTTATGGAGAAAGTATTATAGCTTATGATGCAACTAGTAAAGGTGCAGTAAATTACATTAATTTAGCCCAAGAATTATTAAAAAAGAATTCGTAAAATGGCAAAAGCAACAAAAAAACAAGCTTTAGGACGAGGACTTTCTGCTTTGTTAAAAGAATCTTCGAGCGTAATTTCTGCAACTGATAAAAATGCAGACAAGCTTGTTGGAAATATTATTGAGTTAGATTTAGATTTAATTGAAGTAAACCCTTACCAACCAAGAACTTATTTTGATGAAGAAGCCTTAAAAGAATTAGCTGGTTCTATTAAAGAACTAGGTGTAATTCAGCCAATTACAGTTAGAAAGTTAGAAGGTAATAAATTTCAATTGGTTTCTGGTGAAAGACGGTTTAGAGCCTCAAAATTAATAGGAAACAAAACAGCACCAGCTTATATTAGACTTGCCAACGACCAAGAAATGCTAGAAATGGCATTGGTAGAAAATATTCAGCGTAAAAACTTAGACCCCATTGAAGTGGCACTTTCTTACCAACGTTTAATTGATGAAATTAAATTGACACAAGAAGAATTAAGTATTAGAGTTGGTAAAAAAAGATCTACTGTAACTAATTATTTACGTTTGTTAAAATTAGACCCTATTTTACAAACTGGTATGAGAGATGGTTTTATTTCTATGGGACATGGTCGTGCAATGATTAATGTTGAAAATACTGAGGATCAACTAGCGATTTATGAAAAAATATTACGCGACAAATTATCTGTAAGACAAACAGAAGACTTTGTAAAAAACTTAAAAACAGGTGCAATTGTAAAACCTAAGAAAAAACAGGTACCGAGTTTTATAAAAGAAAGTGTAAAAGATATTAGCGAATATTTTGGCCACAAAGTTAGTGTTAGTGTAAATTCTAATGGTAAAGGAAAAATCTCTATTCCTTTCAATTCTGAAGAAGATTTAAACCGAATAAAAAACTTATTAAAATAAGTGTTTTTCAACAAAATTATACTTGTCTTTTTCTGTGCATTTTTTTCTGCAACTATATTTGCTCAGAAAGATTCTATAAATATAAAAGATATTAAAATTAAAGGAGATATTAAAATTGAAAAAGGGGGTATTTATGATCCTTTAGCTCCTTCTAGAGCTGCTTTTTACTCCGCTATTTTTCCTGGAATGGGACAAGTTTACAATAAAAAATATTGGAAAACGCCTATAGTTTGGGGTGCATTGGCAACCAGCCTTTATTACTATTCAATTAATAGTAAAGATTATAATAGGTTTAGAGCAGCATATAAACTAAGAAAGAATAATTTACCTGATGAATTTACAGTTGATGGGCAAGAAATACTTTCTGAACAAACTTTAGAAAGGGCTCAAGAGCAATTAAAGGAAAACAGAGATATGTCTTTACTAACCACAGTAGTTTTATATGTTTTACAGATTGTAGAAGCTAGTGTAAATGCACATTTACTTCAATTTAATACAGATGATAACTTAACATTTAAACCCACCTTTATTAACGATCCAATTTATGTGGAAGCTCCTAAAGTAGGTTTAACAATTAAATATAATTTTTAAGATGAAAATTGCATTATTAGGATATGGAAGAATGGGTAAAGAAATTGAAAAAATTGCTTTATCTCGTGGACACGAAATTGTAATTAGAAAAGATGTAGGTGATATTATAGATATTACTTTAGCAGATGTTGCCATAGATTTTAGTGTACCAACTTCTGCTTTTAACAATATTACCAACTGTATAAATAACAATGTTCCTGTAATTTGTGGAACTACAGGTTGGTTAGATAAATATGACGATGCTGTTGCTCTTTGTAAAGAAAAAAATAGTGCTTTTATATATGCATCTAATTATAGTTTAGGAGTAAATATTTTCTTTGAGCTAAACAAACAGTTGGCAAAAATGATGAGTTCTTTAAAAGACTATAACATTTCTATGGAAGAAATTCATCATACCAAAAAATTAGATGCGCCAAGTGGAACAGCTATTACATTGGCAGAAGGAATTATAGAAAACTCTAACAAAAACAATTGGGAATTAGACGAAAAAACATCCGAAGAAAACATACCAATTGTAGCTAAAAGAATACCAGAAGTTCCTGGTACACATACAGTTTGGTACGACTCTGAAGTAGATTCTATAGAAATTAAACATACAGCTCACAACAGAAAAGGTTTTGCTCTAGGTGCAGTGGTTGCTGCAGAATGGATTATTGGAAAAAAAGGTGTTTTCTCTATGAAAGATGTATTAAATCTTAATTAATACAACTAAAAAAATTTCCATTTTAGCATAACAAAAAAATAAACTCTTCTTGTTAAAGAAGCATAAAGTATAAAATTATGACATTTACACAATGGTTTCTCTTTTTTCTAGTAATTCAGGTACTTCACTTTTTAGGAACTTGGAAACTCTATGTAAAAGCAGGTAGAAAAGTTTGGGAAGCAGCCATACCAATTTATAACGGAGTTGTTTTAATGCAAATTATAAACCGCCCAAAATGGTGGATTATTTTATTATTTATACCCGTTGTAAACCTTTTAATGTTCCCTGTTATTTGGATAGAAACGATTAGAACTTTTGGGTTTTACAAAAAATTAGATTCTTTTTTAGTAATTATAACTTTAGGATTATATATTTTTTATATCAACTATGCAACAAATGCAACATACAATGCAAATAGAAGTTTAAAACCACGTTCTGAATTAGGAGAATGGATTAGCTCTATAACATTTGCAATTATTGCTGCAACTTTAGTACACACCTATTTTATGCAGCCTTTTACCATACCAACTTCTTCTTTAGAAAAATCTTTATTGGTTGGTGATTATCTTTTTGTAAGTAAATTTCATTACGGAGCAAGAGTTCCATCAACAGTAGTTGCTGCTCCAATGGTGCATGATTCTATCCCTTTTACTTCTAAAGCGTCTTATTTAAAAAAACCACAACTACCTTACACACGTTTACCGGGTTTACAAAAAATTAAAAACAACGATATTGTTTGTTTTAATTGGCCTGCAGATACATTAGCTACAATGTGGGGAGATACTTCTGGAAAATTTACTTATAAACCTGTAGATAAAAAAACCAATTACGTAAAACGTTGTGTGGGTATTGCAGGTGATTCTTTAGAAATGAGAAATGGTCGTTTTTACATCAACGGAAAAAAGAATGTCTTACCAGAAAGAGGTAAAATACAGTTTTATTACACGTATGAATCTAAAAAACCTATAGATCAAAACACCTATCCTAAATTTTTAATTGATAAAGAAAGAACCAATGTTTACAAAATTTTAAGTGAATATTGGAATAATGAAAAAGTACAAACTGCCATAAAAGAAAACGGATTCTTATCTAAAATAGGATCTGATTCTTTGTACACAGAAGTTGCTGGAGGTATCAATCCTAATTTTGCTAGAAAATTAAAAATGGTGTCTGTTGATAACAAAATTAATATCAATTTAACAGATGATGAAGTTGAAGAATTAAAAAAATACCCTCTTACTGTTTCTGTAAATAAAGTAAATTATGGTGCAGATACTGCTATTTTTCCTCACATAGAAAGTTTGGGTTGGAGTCAAGATAATTTTGGACCTATCTACATTCCTGAAGCTGGAGCAACAGTAAAAATAGATACAAAATCATTGCCTTTTTATGAGCAAATTATAAAAAACTATGAGAATAACGATTTGCAAGTTGTTGGAGAAAATATTTTTATCAACGGAGAAAAAGCAAATTCTTATACGTTTAAACAAGATTATTTTTATTTAATTGGAGATAACAGACACAACTCTTTAGACGCTCGTTATTGGGGTTATGTTCCTTTTGATCATGTTTTAGGAAAACCAGTTTTAGTTTGGTTTAGTTGGGATAAAAATGGAGCTTCGTTTTTAAAATCTATTCGATGGGAAAGACTCTTTACAACTGTTCATGGAAATGGAAAACCTGTTTCATACAGATATTTAGTTTTTGGTTTGATAGCATTGTATATTGGATTTAGTTTTTTTAAAAGAAGAAAGAAATCTAAGAAATAGTATTCAGTTTTCAGTAGCAGTTTGCAGTAACAACAAACTTTAAACTGAGACTTAATACTAGGACTGTAAACTGAATACTTAGAAAAATGTCATTATTTATTCCTTCCTACTTTGGACCAATTTCTGAATATTCTGAAATTATAAAATCTGATTCCATAGTTTTTGAAATGGAAGATAATTTTCAGAAACAGAGTTATAGAAATAGATGTTACATTTATAATTCTAACGGAAAACAATTACTAAATATTCCTGTAATAGATAAAAACAAAGGAAATAATCAACGTAAAAAAACCAAAGATTTATTGGTAGATAATGATGCTCTTTGGCAAGATCATCATTTAAAATCTTTACAAACAGCATATAGAACTTCTCCTTTTTATGAATTTTATGAAGACGATTTATTACCAATCTTCAACAAAAAATATACATTTTTACAAGATGTAAATATTGATACGTTTTTATTTATTTCTGATGCTTTACAAATATCTCAACAATATTCTAAAACTGAAGAATATGTAGTAGAAAGCACTGAAAAAGATTTTAGAGAATTGTCTAACGTAAAAAATCAACCTAAAAAATTAGTAGAAAAGTACATTCAAATGTTTGATGATAAACATGGGTTTATTCCTAATTTATCAATTTTAGACTTACTTTTTATGGAAGGACCAAATGCCATAAGTTACTTATGACTTTAGGATTCTTTATACATTATGGATTGCATTTTATAGCTCCATTTTTTATTGCTTATATTTTCTTTAAAAATAATTGGAAAATTGTTTATGTAATATTTATTGGCTCTATGTTGGTAGATTTAGACCACCTTTTAGCAAATCCTATTTTTGATAAAAACAGATGCAGTATCAACTTTCATCCACTACATTCTTATATAGCAATTGGTTTTTATGTTGTTGGGGTATTTTTTAAGAAAACAAGAATACTCTGTTTTGCATTATTATTTCACATGCTTACAGATTTCATAGATTGCTATCTGTAGTATTTTTTAAGTAAATTATCTAACTCTGTAGATATATTTAATTTAAAAATTAAAAACAGATACACTACAGTTATTAAAATACTTTTTAAGCCAATATTGATAATTGGATGAATTGGAAATTTCCAAAAGTAAATATCATCGATTGGAAAATCCCAAAAATTAAAAACGCCCATCATTATAATAATAATTGTAAACATTTTTAAAGATTTTGGGGTAAATGGAGTTATAGAAAACTTACGATGAACAAACCATAACTTAAAAGTATTAAATACCACTATAATAATTAGAGTAGATAATGCCAAACCATCTGTACCAATACCTAAGTTAAAATAGAACAAGTCATTTAAAAAATAAACGCCAACAGACATACCAATTGCAATTGGTAATGCTATTTTATAAAACTTAGAATTGTTAATAATAGCACCATTACTGCCTAAAAACATGGTATACAATTTGGCTGTAGAAATCATAAAAACTACCCATTCTCCTCCTGCATAACCTTTATCTGGCATTATTTTAAAAAGTTCTGTAACACCACAATTAACCAACACATAAAACAAACCACCAACCAAAAAAAGATTGATAGAACTTTTTTTATACAAACTCTCTACTTCTTTATGGTCAAACTCATTTAAAGATTTAGAAGTTAAAGGTTGTAAAATCTGAGTCATTGCTCTACTTGGTGCTTCTATAAAACTACCTATAAAAACAGCCACAGAATAGTAGGCTGCTTTTTCTATAGTGTCTTTTCCTGGTATCATAATTTTATCAATATCTAATAAAATTGCTCCAGCACTACCTGCTAAAATAATGTATAACGAATATTTTATAATTTCTGATGTATTGTTAGGTAGCTTAAACTGAAATTTTGGTAAATAGACATAAAAAGCATAAAACATCATTACAAATACTCTTAATACATAAGCTATGGTTAAGTAAAAGATAAATTCTTCTTTGGTTATAAAAGCAAAAAAAACAGCTAATAAAAGAATCATAACCACTACTCTATTCCAAAGTTCTTTTAAAATATTACCAAAAACAGTATTTAATTGCACTTTTGTCCAAGAATAAAAAAGCTCAAAATAAGCACAAGCAACTGCAATTATGTAAATAGAAAAGGTGTAATTTTCTATCATTTGATTTTCTTCTGTAACTTTACTCATAATCCATAAATGAGCATAATCCCACAGAAAACCTAAAGGCAAAGCTATTATAAGAGGTAAAAATAATACTGAAGATAAAAATGTATCTTTTTCTTGTTTGGTTTTATAAGAAGAAAAAAACTTAACAATTGTATATTGAATTCCAAATGCTGTTAAAGGCATAATTAAATTAGAGGCAGATAACAAAAAAGTAACCATACCATAAAACTCAGACTCTAAAATTCTTGGGTAAAAAATAATTGTATTGATACCGCCAATTAAAAAAGCAGCATAAATAATAATCGTATTTCTAAAAGATTGTTTTAGTACAATTCCCATATTACGAATGTAAACTTTTAATTACAGAAGCTAACTTTTTAGTCAACTCTTTTCTATGATATTGCTCTAAATTTTTAGAAGCTACTGCTAAAGATCCTTTTTTATATTGCTGATACAATTTTTTGATTTCTAATGCTAATTTGTCTTCATTATCAAAACCAATTACTACTCCTGTATTTGTGCTTTCTAAAATTTCTGATAAATCTCCTTTTTCTGGACCAATTGCTAAAATGGGTCTTTTTGCTTGTAAATACTCAAATAATTTTCCTGTTAAAATTCCTTTAGATTTTTTAATATTCGGAATTAACAACAACAAAACCTGTGCTTTTTTTTGATATTCAATAGCTTTTTGATGATGCACATAACCAACAAAACAAGTATTATCTATTAGTTGATTATTATGTATTTCTGTTTTTACATCCTCAGAAATATCTCCAATAAAATTGAGTTGTAAATCTTTTTTAAAATCTATATTTAGTTCACAAAGCTCTTTTAAAACTTTAAAAAACATTTTAGGATTGCTCTGTTTAGGCAACAAACCAATGTAAGAAATTGTAAATTTAGCATCTAAATCAACCTCATTTTCAGCTAAAACCTCATCATCAAAACCATTGGTAACTACTTCTACTCTATTTGCTGTTTTAGCAAATGCAGTTTTTAATGAATTACTCACTGTAAGGACACAATCTGCATTTTTTAAAACAGCGGCTTCTAATTTTAAATTCTTCTTTTTTGCAAAAGGTAATTGCTTAAAGTCTTTATGATAGTACAAATCTGACCAAGGATCTCTAAAATCTGCAATCCATTTTATATTGTTTTGCTGATGTAATTTTTGTGCAATTAAATGTATGCTGTGAGGTGGACCTGTAGAAATTATGCTATCAATTTTGTTTTCTGAAATATATTTTTGAAGATATTTTACAGAAGGTTGTACCCAAAATATTTTTGGATCTGGAATAAAGAAGTTTCCACGAATAAAAGACATCAAACCATTTTTTGCAACATTTGAAATACCTGTTTTTTGTTTCTTTTTTTTCCAAAATAACAAGTGGGTTGGTTCCCAAATAGGCTGTTTTAAAACTTGAATGTTTTTTGGAATTTCATTATGTAACGTTGTGTCTTCTTTGGGGTAATTGACATTATCAACAGTATACACAATAGGTTCTATGCCAAAATCTTGTAAATATTTTACAAATTTTAACCAACGTTGTACTCCAGATCCTCCTGCAGGAGGCCAATAATATGTAATTATTAAAACTTTCAAAATGATAAGTTATCGTATAAATCGATTAATTTTTTAGACGTTTGTTCCCAAGAAAACTCATTTTCTATAAACTGTTTTCCGTTTTCGCCTAATTGGTGCCTTAAATCCTTGTCTCTATATAGTGTTAGAACTTTCTCTGAAAAATCTTTAACATTTCTATCTAAATGAATCAAACCTGTATTATTTTTTTCAACCAACCTTTTTTGAGCAGTTGCATCACTTACTAAAAGTGGTTTTCCTAAACTCATATATTGAAAAATTTTATTAGCATAAGCTACATCATGTTGTAAATTTCTATGCAATGGCGAAATACAAATTTCGCTTGCTAAAATATAAGACTGAAATAAAGATACATTTTGCCAACCTTCAAAAGCAACGTACTTTTCTAATTTTAAGTGGGCAACTTGTTGTTTTAAAATAACATCTGTAGTATTCTTACCAACAATTACCAATTTAATATTTGTAATTTTATCCTTTAAAAAAACAAGAGATTCAATAGCAGTTTGCAAACCTCTTCTTACATGTGTATCGCCCAAATACAAAAGCACAAAATTACCTTTATATCTATTTACAATCGTTTCATCAACCTTATAATCTGTATAAAAAGAGGCTCTAATTGTATTAGGCACAAGTACTAATTTGTCTTTTACAGCAGGAATTCTTACTACTAAATTCTCTAAAAATTCTGGAGAAACTGAAATTACTTTGTCCGCTTTTTCAATAAACTCCTTTTCTTTTTGTTTCCATTTTAATGGCGAAATCATATACTTTCCAGGGAATTTCTGCAAATGAGGATACAACTTCATCACTTCTGGCATATTATCATGCAAATCTAAAACTACAGGTAAGCTAAATTTTTTATTTGCATTATAAACAGCTTGTGCTATTCTAATATCATGAATATGTAAGGCTTGTATTTTTGTTTCTTTTATAAATTGATGCATCTTCTTTTGCATCAAAAAAGTATAAAAAGGAACTGTGTATGCTAAAGCAGATAATTTATATTCCAATTTATTGGATGCATATCTTTTAACTTGAATTCCGTTGATGTTTTCAGACGATTTTTCATTTCCATATTTTAAACAGAATAGAAAAACTTCATGTCCTGCTTTTACCAAAGAAACGGCTTCATTTTCTACCCTTGGATCTGGTGGAAATGGAGCGTCTAAAATCATTCCTATTTTCATTCTTTCAGTTGCTTCTTTTCATAAAAAAACCAGCCAACTGCAATTAAGAATAATAATCCATAAGAAGTTAAAGAAATTATTTTTCCTTGCTGAATTACTTTTGGCTCAAACTTAAATTCAATTTTATGTTCTCCTGCAGGAACAATCATTCCTCGTAAAACATAATTGACTCTAAAATGTGGCGTTAAAGTTCCATCAATGTATGCATTCCAGCCATCTTTATAATAAATTTCAGAAAAAACTGCAAACTGTTCTTTTTGGGTTTTAGATTGATAAGTTAACGTTGTAACATCATACTTTATTAGTTTGATAGTTGCAGTAGAATCTTTTTGGAATTTTGGAATACCACTTACTTTAAACCTACTACCATACTTAAAATTATCAAAAACAGCTTGATTTTTTGTATCCAAAGAATCTAACATTTGCATTTCCTGATTCGCATTTTGTACAGCAATTAACTCTTTTACAAACCAAGCATTTCCATTTGCTTCTGTATTTAATTGTGCTTGTTTTTCTCCACTTTCAGTGGGAATGATAAAATACTTTGTGTTTAGCATGTTGATAACCTGCCTATTATTTTTGGCTATTTGAAAATCAAATAATTCTTGATAACGCATCATTTTTGCTGCATGATACCCACCAATAGATTGATGAAAATAAGATGTACTACCATCGCTCATAGGATTTACAGAAAAATTACCAACTCTAAAATGGCTTTTATCTTGAAGTATATATTGATCAGCTTTTGAGGCAACAAAAGGCTTTTCTATTTTTCTTGCCGCTTTAAAATCGTTTTTATTTACATATTTTTTATCCACAGAAATTAAATCAACCAAAACAAAAACAAGCAATATCATAATTGCAAAACCCTGTCTTAATTTGTTTTTTAAGAACATCCATAAAACAACCGCAGAAAAAACAGTAAACGCTAAAGAACGTAAAACATCCATCAATAACATCGATTTTCTATCAGCAATTAAAGCATCTATTAAACCTGGTAATTGACTGTATTGTTCATCTCTTAATCCTTGAAAAGTAGAAAAACTATGTGCTAACAAAAAGCCAACAATCATCAATCCTGCAAAAACATACACTGCTTTTTTTAATGCTTGTATTTTTTCATCCGAAGAAATAGTTGACGAAAAGAACTCCTTTACACCTAAAATTGCTAAAATTGGCACACACAATTCTGCAATAACTTGTATGGATGAAACTGCTCTAAATTTATTATATAAAGGAAAATAATCAATAAAAAAGTTAGTTAAAACCTCAAAATTTCTACCCCAACTCATTAATATTGAAAATACAGTTGCAGCAACTAACCATTGTTTTAAACGACCTTTTACTAAGAAAAATCCTAAGAAAAACAGAAAGAAAACAACAGCACCAATGTAAGCTGGTGCTTCTACAATATTTTGATCTCCCCAATAAGTGAGTACTTGTTCTGCATATTCTTTGGCTGCTTTTTTACCTGCTTTGGCTGCTATAGTTTGATAAAAGTTAGAACTTTCTCCCAATTTCTCAACAGTTCCTCCACCCATAAAACGTGGAATAAACAAATTAAACGTC
This sequence comes from uncultured Polaribacter sp., assembly GCF_947497695.1. GTDB lineage: Bacteria > Bacteroidota > Bacteroidia > Flavobacteriales > Flavobacteriaceae > Polaribacter. The sequence continues at coordinate 102,653 of NZ_CANMHM010000004.1, forward strand.
TCTAATTTTGCATAACTATATTCTGTAATATAGGCTTTGTCTAATCCTTGAGTTGCTTGTTTGCTACTTCCATCAACATTGATGGTTAATTCAGATTTTCCTCTGGTGCTATACTCTGCATACTCTTTCATTGCCATTAAACGAGAGGCATTGGCACCTATTCCTAACAATATAGCAGCAATAATTACAACAGCTTGTTTAATAAAAGTTGGTACTATTTTTTGTTTAATAGCATGGATGAATTCAACAATTCCTAAAATTAACAAACAAAACCCTAAATAATAAGTCATTTGAGGATGGTTTGTATAAATTTCTAAAGCCATGGCGACTCCTGTAACTAAAAAACCTAACAAATATCTTTTTTGAAAAACCCATAAAACTCCTGCTAAAACCAATGGCATATAAGCAATTGCATGAGCTTTTGCATTATGACCTGCTCCAAAAATTATAATCAAATAGGTAGAAAAACCAAAGGCTAAAGACCCTAAAATTGCCAATCTCCAATTGACTTTTAAAGCCATCATCAAAACAAAAAAGCTTAAAAAGTATAAGAAGGTATAATCTGCAGGTCTTGGTAAAAAACGTAATAATTTATCTAGTGATCTTACAAAATCATTCGGATAATAAGCACTCACTTGGTAAGCTGGCATTCCACTAAAAGAACTCCCTGTCCAATAAGGTTCAGTCTTTTTAGCTGCTCTAAAATCTGCAATTTCTTTAACACTACCTCTAAATTGCGTAATATCTGATTGGTTTAATTTTTGCCCTTTTAAAACAGGATAAAAATAAGTAATCGCTGCTAAAGCAAAAATTGCGATTGCAATTAGATAAGGAATAACTTTATTAGAAATTTTCAAATGACTGATTTTTAATATTGTAAATACTAATTTAATATTTTTTTGAGAATAATAGGTTACTCTAATTCTTCAAAATCTACATATTCGCCAACAGAATTTTTACTTTGTTGTTGGTTTCTTGGTTTTTTATCAATGACTGTTTCTCCTTCTGGAACCGTATTTTTTGGTTGTGGTCCTCCTCCATATTGTTGTTCAGCTTTCTTTTTAATTGTTTCTGCTGCTTTTTTCATTAAAAAGGGAGCAAACAATTTCGCTAAAAACTTAAAAGAATAGTAAAAAATTAAAATATAAAGTAATGTTTTAAATAGTCCTGCTAACATAATTTTGTCTGTAAAATGAGTCAAAAATAACAATTTGAACACAATTTTAACGTTTACAAACTATAAAAGTTTCACAAACTCAAAAAAGTGTCATTTGCTTTTTAAAAACAGCATTTTTAACCTATGTTTGTGTTTATTGACAGTTATTACTTTTAAAATGTCTTTTAATTTATGAAACCCTTTTTTTTAAAACTACTTTTTGTCTTTTTTTTACTAAAAATAACGGCAATACAAGCTCAATATACAGATGTCATCAACTCTAACAAACCTGGTTTATCTGAGAGTCCTTATGCAGTTGGTTTGGGTGTTTACCAAGTTGAAAGTAATTTTTTTCTAAGAAATACAGATACAAAAACTACTTTTTCTAACCCACAATCTTATGGAGCAGACCTTCTTTTTAGAACGAGTTTTCTTCGTGAAAAATTAGAATTTAATGGGCAACTTATCTATCAAAGAGATCAATTTGCATTTGATAACGTTTTTAAATCTGAACAATCTGCTTCTGGAGTTAGCAAGTTTTCTTTAGGGGCAAAATACTTATTATATCAACCCACTTATACAGATAAAAGTAAAGAAGTTAGAAGTTGGAAAAGACGAAATGCTTTTGATAAAAAAAGATTGCTGCCTTCTATTGCTATTTATGGTGGTTTAAACACCGGTTTTGTAAATGAAGTTTATGTACAAGGAGGTTTATCTCCAAAAGCTGGTATTTTATTACAACAGAATTTATCTAGAGATTTTAATGTGATTTCAAATGTTTTTTATGACAGAATAGGAACTAATTTTGAGGAAATTTCATATATTATTACAGCTACTCAAAATTTTGGTTCTAGATGGTCTGGCTTTTTAGAGCATCAAGGCATTTTTCAAGAACATCAAAACAATGCAAATATAGGTGCTGGTTTGGCGTATCTTTTTAGTAAAGATTTTCAAATTAATACTTCTGCAAGATTTATTTTAGAAGGCATAAACCCTGGATTTGTTCTAGGCTTTGGTGTATCTTACAGAATTGATAAACATGACGATGGATACTCAAAATCTAAAGAGAAAAAACAAAAGGGACAAAAATATAAAGGAAAAGACAGTGCAATGGATGCATACTACAAGAAAGAGAATAGTTTTTTAAATCGTCTTATGAATCTATTTCGAAGAAAGTAATATACAAAACAAGCAGAATTTTTAATTTTAGTTACATGATAACACTAAAAAAAGTAGCTTCAAAAAAGGAAATGAAACAATTTGTTATGTTTCCTTTTTCTTTATATAAGAACAATAAATACTGGGTTCCTCCTATTATAAAAGATGAAATTGATAATTTTGACCCAACAAAAAATCCTGTTTTTGAAAATGCGGATGCTCAGTTTTTTGTAGCCATTAAAAATGGAGAAATTGTTGGGAGAGTTATTGCCATTATCAATTGGTTTGAAGTTGAAAAACAACAAATTAAAAAAATGCGTTTTGGTTGGTTTGATGTGATTGATGATATTGAAGTGAGTAAAATTTTACTAGAAAAAGTAAAAGAAATTGGCATAGAAAACAAACTTGAATATATTGAGGGACCAATTGGTTTTAACAACTTAGACAAAACGGGTGTTTTAGTAGAAGGTTTTGATCATATTGGTACCATGATTACTTGGTACAATCATCCTTATTACAAAGAGCATTTAGAGCAATTAGGCTTTACCAAAGAAAAAGAATATTTAGAAAATAAGTTTAAATTTAAAAATGTTGATGGTGTTTATTTTGATAGAATTAGTAATATCTTAAAAAAACGCTTAAAACTAAAAGCACTAGATTTTACAAAAACAAAAGACATTATGCCTTATGTAGATGAGATGTTTGAAGTTTTTGATGCAGCCTATTCTAAACTATCTACATTTGTGCCTATTTCTGATGCTCAAATAGCCTTCTTTAAGAAAAAATACATTTCGTTTATCAACCCAGAATATATAAAATTTGTGGTTGATAAAGACAATAAATTAGTTGCTTTTGCCATTGTAATGCCTTCTTTTTCTGAAGCCTTGCAAAAAGCAAAAGGAAAACTATTTCCTTTTGGATTGTTCCATTTATTAAAAGCAAGAAAACACGCTAAAGACGTAACTTTTTACTTGATTGGTGTGCATCCAGACTATCAAAACAAAGGGGTACATGCTATTATTTTTGATCAATATACCAAAACTTTTGCTCCTTTAGGCATAGATAATTGCATAAGAACGCCTGAACTAGAAGACAATGTTGCCATTAATAAATTATGGGAAAATTTTGATCCTGTTACTCATAAAAGACGTAGGACTTATAGGAAGAATATTTAGTAGGCAGTTTCAGTTAGCAGTGCCTTTGAATCAAGAAAAACTTTGAAACTTTGAAACTAAAGACTAAAATCATTATTTCTAACTAACTTTGAATCTTAAACTTTAAATTTTAAACCTTACGTGCAACTATTCTACAATTCAGAAATTTCTACAGAAACCAAACAAATTACTTTTGATAAAATTGAGAGTAAACATATTGTGCGTGTTTTACGTAAAAAAGAAAACGATGTTCTTAAAATTACAAACGGAAAGGGTTTTTTATTTGATGTAAAAATTAGTTTTGCCAATGATAAAAAGTGTCTAGCAGAAGTTATTAAATATGAAGAAAAACCAAAACCTTGGCAGTATTACCTTCATATTGCCATTGCACCTACAAAATTAAACGACAGAATTGAATGGTTTTTAGAAAAAGCCACAGAAATTGGTATTGATGAAATTACACCCATTATTTGTAGTAATTCTGAACGTAGAATTGTAAAATTAGAACGTTTTGAAAAAATTATTCAATCTGCAATGAAGCAGTCTTTAAAATTTACCTTGCCAAAACTAAATGCCCCAATTAAACTAAAAGACTTTATCAATCAAGATTTTGAAGGACAAGCTTGTATTGCACATTGTGAACCACAAGCAAATAAAAATCTGCTACAATCTGTTGTAAAACCAGCTCAAAAAACAACCCTTTTAATTGGTCCTGAAGGTGATTTTTCTTCGGAAGAAATAAAAAAATGTTTAGAAAAAAACATGATTCCTATTTCTTTAGGTGAAAGTAGATTAAGAACTGAAACTGCTGGTTTGGTTGCTGTAAATATTGTTTCTTTTATAAATCAGTAGGTTTTTACTATCTTGCTTACAAATAACAAAATGTCAGTTCGAGTGATTTCTATTTTTCATAGAAATGGTATCGAAACTCTTACTTTTATGAAAAAAATCTGCTTATTACTTTTTATACTTTCACTTTCTATAAACGCACAAGAAATTGCTATTTTAAAATATAATGGTGGTGGAGATTGGTATGCAAATCCAACTGCTGTGCCTAATTTAGTGGCTTTTGCTAACGAAAATATTCAAACCAATATTTCTAAAAACCCACAAAGTGTGATGGTTGATAGTGAAGATATTTTTAACTATCCTGTTTTATTTATGACAGGTCATGGAAATGTGCTTTTTTCTGATGATGAAGCAAACAACCTTAGAAACTATTTAATTTCTGGCGGATTTTTACACATTTCTGACAATTATGGTTTAGATAAATTTATTAGAAAAGAGTTGAAAAAAGTGTTTCCTGATTTAGAATTGAAAGAAATTCCAACAAATCATCCAATTTATAATCAGACGTTTAAATTCCCTGAAGGAATTCCGAAAATTCATGAGCATGATAAAAAAGCAGCCCAAGGTTTTGGTTTATTTTACGAGGGTAGATTAATTCTTTTTTACGATTATGAAACCGATTTAAGTGATGGTTGGGAAGATCAAATCATCCATAATAACCCTAAAAGTGTGAGAGAAAAAGCTTTGAAAATGGGGGCTAATATTATTGAGTTTGCTTTTAAGAATTGAGGGGAGTTGTGGATGTAACAAGTTGTAGGTAATTAAAAAAAATGCTCAATACAAATCAATTTACTAATCGTTTTGACGACAAAGAACAAGTCGTGTTTGATACATATTTCAGTTATTTAAAATCAATTTCTGAATGTGTTGAAAATAGTGTTGAGGAAATAGATTCATTCCTTGACCAGATAACAGCGAATAGAGCATTTAAAAAAATTCAAACAAAAAAAGATTTAGATATAAAAAAGATTTCTAAAATTTTACGAAATGCTTGGTATACTGAATTTCAAATGAACCAGTTAACGTTGACAACTGAATTTGCAGGATTTTCTCTTCATTGGGCACAAGTTTATACTTATTATTCTTGTTATTTACAAATAAGAGCATATTTAATAAGTCAAAAACAAGAAGTTAATCCAAAGCACAGAACAACATTAAAACACTTTTCTCAAGAACTTGACAAACGAAGAGATTTGTTTCCCTCACCTTGGAGCTTATTGTGTGAAAAGAATCCTGATGATAATTTATTTATTAATAAAAACTCTGATTTTACGAATAACCATCAATTATCAAACAAGGCGAAAGAAAACCCAATTGACAATTTTTCTAAATTTCTAAAAACTACAAGAAAAAAAGAATTGGAAAGAAAATACAGCGAATGGAAAAAGGAAAATAGTAAAAAACGAATTTCGCCACAACAGAAAAAAATTATTATTGGAAACACGCCACCAACTTCAATTTATGACTGTCTTTATCGTTTAAGAATAAGAGCGAATTATGAAAATGCTGACACATTTATATTTTCAAGTATACCAGATGAAGATGCCGAAAAATTTCATAAATCATTACAAAACATTGTTTGGATTAGTTCTCTAATTCTCGAAACCATTACTGCTAAATATTTATCTCACAAAAATTATGTGCAAATAATTGAAAAATATAAAGAAACTATGAATAGTAAAATTTTAATAAAAGACGATTTAGCACCATTAAATAGATATGAATTATTTAAGGAAAGGATTAAATAACTACCTACAACACCATATATAATTTATTGCTTGCTTTTAGCTCACTTACGAAAATCCTCGCTGATTTTCTTTGTCAGTAATTATTTATTAACTTTATTGCTAAGTCACGCAACTAATCTTGTACAAACACGTTTTACAATATTAGGAAAACAGATAGAATTTCGCATAAAAGAAGAACAAAATAGTCAAGTTTCAACAAACTTTGCTTCCAACAAATACTAAAACAAAAACTTCTTAACATCAAAAGTTGGCAAACAATCTTAGTCCAGATCGAATCTTTCGACTTCGCTCAAGACAAGCTAACTATTTGAGCTCTTTTTTGCCTTTTTCAGGCAAAAAAAGCGAGTAGTGAAAGCTGGAAATAGCTACTAATTTAAAATAGCATCTTGTATAACTTGCTGAATTTCTGTACGCATATTACTTTTTATTAAACTTTTATTTTCCATGGTAGGATAAACTCTGTTTGATAAAAATACATATACAATTTCGCTTTTAGGATCTGCCCAAGTATAGGTGCCTGTAAAACCAGAATGTCCAAAACTTTCATCAGAAACACAACCACAAGTGGCTTTAATTTTAGGATTTAACTGGGGTTTATCAAACCCTAAACCTCTACGTACTTTTTTATCTGAAAAATAACGATGGTTAAATTTATCGAACGTTTCTGGTTTTAAATAGCGTTTTCCTCCATAATATCCTTTTTGCAAATACATCTGCATAATTTTTGCAACATCATTGGCATTGGCAAACAAACCTGCATGACCTCCTACTCCACCTAACATTGCTGCACCCATATCATGTACATAACCTTGTATTAATTGATTTCTATAATAGGTGTCTTTTTCAGTAGGTATAATTTCTTTTTTGGCAAATTTTTGAAGCGGTAAATAACTTGTTCTATTAGCTCCTAAAGATTGGTAAAACTCTTCATCTACCAAAGTATTTAAAGGTTTATGATAAGTATCTTCTAAAGCTTGTTTAAAAAGATAATAGCCTAAATCGCTATATCTATACCCTTCTTTTTCTCTTTGATCTGCATTTCTTATATATTTATAGATACTATCTTTATAATTTTGTTTGATGTATAAATTTTTAGCCACTTTAATGGCATATTTTTCTGACTGTGTTTTACTGTAAAAAGTGGGTAAGTTTTTTTGTGTTGCACTATCTTGAGTGGCTAAATAAAAAGGAATCCATGCTTTTAATTTTGCATAATGAGATAGTATTTCTGTAACAGAAATCCCTGCTTTATTGGTGTTTTTAAAACTTGGCAACATATCTCCTAGCTTTTCATCTAAAGATATTCTGTGTTCTTCTTCTGCTTTCATTATTAAAGGTAAAGAAGCTAGTATTTTGGTTAAAGAAGCCAAATCATACACATCAGAATTTTTTACTTTTCTAATCTTTTTGTCTGTATGATACCCATAACTTTTATTCAAAACAACTTTCCCCTTTCTAGCCACTAAAATTTGGAATCCTGGAGCCATTTTTTTCTTTAAAATAATGTTTGCTAAAGAATCTATCTTCTCTAACTTTTTAGAAGATAGTTTTACATCTTCTGGTATGGTATACTCAAATCGACTAAGTTTATAAGTGCTTAAACCCTCTCCTTCACAAAACGTTTTATGAATGGAAACAGGTAATTTTCCTTTTGCTTCAAAAGCACCAAAAATAAGTTGTGCAGAGAGTTCTTGTGCAATTTTGCTATTTTGATAAGAAACAATAACACCCTCTATATTTGCAAATGTTTTTACTTGTAACAAACTGTAAGGACTTGCAAAAACATCTAAAATTATATTATTTTGTCTTGCAATTTCTTGAAGCCAAACCAATTGTTTGTCAGTAAATTTATAACTTTTCCAAGGGTTTTTATTCGATTTATGAAAACCAACAATTACCAAATTATAAGGCTTTAATTTTCTAAGAAGAGCGTTTAAACTTTGATCAGAAATTACATCTACTTTTGCGTAATTCTGTAACATTTCAACAAAATTATTACCAGAATCGTCGCCTAATTCTACATAGCCAATTTTCTTTTTTTCTAGATTGGTTACAGGGATGTTATTGTTATTATTTTTAACAACCGTTAAAGAGTTTTTAACCAATTCTCTATGCAGCAATTCATCTGCTACTGTATTTAAATCTTGCTGAATGTTATGAATAACTACAGGCTGATACTTATACAAACCTGCCCAATATTTTGCTTTTAATATTTTTCTTACAGATAAATTAATACGTTCTTCTGATAAGGTTTTTAAGGCAATTGCATTTTTAATTGCTTTAATAGTTGCAGGCACATCTTGTGGTATTAACAACAAATCATTCCCTGCTAAAATAGCGGCTAAATTTATTTCTGCAGAAGTTGCATAATTTGCAGCTCCTTTCATATTTAAACCATCGGTAATTACCAATCCTAAAAAACCTAATTTTTGTTGTAGTAAATTAGTTACTACATTTTTAGACAAAGAAGTTGGCAAACTTGCATCAGGTTCTAAGCTTGGTATGCTTAAATGAGCTGTCATTACACTTGTAATACCTGCATCAAAAACACTTCTGTAAGGGTATAACTCAATAGAATCTAAACGATTCATATCAAAATTTAAAACAGGTAAGGTATGATGAGAGTCTGTTGCTGTATCTCCATGACCAGGAAAATGTTTTGCATTTGCCAAAACGCCTTCACGTTGCATTCCCTTTGTAAATGCAATTGCTTTTTGAGTTACGTTTTCTTTATTCTCACCAAAAGAACGATTCCCAATAATAGGATTCTCTGGATTTGTATTAATATCTACAACAGGTGCAAAATTTATATGAATCCCCAATCGTTTGCAATGTTTTCCTAAATGCGATCCAAATTCTGTAAGTAAAGAATCGTTTTTAATGGCACCTAAAGTCATGTTCCAAGGAAACTTATAGGTGTTTTTTAATCGCATATCTAAACCCCATTCTCCGTCAAAACCAACTAACAAAGGCACTTTAGAAGCTGCTTGATATTTGTTATTTAATACAGCTTGTTTTTGCGGAGTTCCTTGCATAAAAATTAAATTACCAACATGATATTTTGTAATCATTTCTGTAATAAAATCCTCGTGATTTTTATCTTTATTAGAGTATGCTTGCACCATAAAAAGCTGACCAATTTTTTCATCTAAAGTCATGTTTTTTAAAACGTGCTCAACCCAATTAGTTTGTGCAACTGCATCTTCTGTTCTTAAAGGATCTACACTTTGTGCTGTAAAATTAAACACAAAACATATTAAAAAGATTAGGGGTAACTTATTTTTCATTCTAAATTTCTAGTGTATTTATTTGGGCGTTTTAACGGGCTTTCCATTGTATCTTTTTTGCTGAAAAAACAGCAAAAAAGGATGCCATTTCAATCCCTAACGCAACTTGTTTAAAAACGAATTCCTTTTAACTAAAAACAATAGTTATACCAAAAAACGTTTGTGCCAACTATCTTTTGCAGCAATTTCCCAATTGTTTTCAAAATCTGCTTTAGTATTTACCATATTATTAAAAACAATAGTTTCTGAAGTTACTTTCTGCTCTTTAGCAAACCTCTGAAAATCAGATAATTTTACTAAATTAACATTCTCGTTATCTTTAAAAGTAACGTTCAATTTATTCATTAAATCTAATTGCAATTCATTTTCTAATTCTTTAATAAAACGAACAGAACTATCAATAGAACAGCCAGAAACATTGTTAAAACTTTCATCAACTGCCAACACCAAAAACTGATTGTATTTTATAGTAAAAGATCCTTTTAAATCGTCTCCATGACGCGTCCATTGATTGATAAAATCAACTGCTTTTTCAGAAATAAATGCTATTTCTTTTGCTGTAAATTCTCTATCAGATTGGTAAATCCAAACACGAGAATTATTGGGTAAATTTTTATATTCTGTAAACATATTTTTCTAGATTTTTAGATTGTTGGCACTTTAGATTCTTAGATTATTTAATATATTTTTTCAAAATGAAAAAATCTAATTATCTAGAAATCTAAAATACTAATTATCTCAACTACCTCAAATTAAACTTCTGTTGCAAAGCTTGTAACTTTTCTTCATCAGAAAGTACATTTTTTGGTGCAGACATTCTTTCTTTTATTTCTCTCAATACCTTTTTTGTATACAAAGGAAAATCTGCATTTTGCATCCAATTATTATAACCTGGGTTTTCTTTAAACACTTCCTCTACAGTTCTACCTCTATATTTTCCGAAAGAAAAAATTTCTTGGTTTTTATCATTCATCAAAATAAAACCTGCAAAATCGGCTCTTTCTCCATGTGTAGAATACGCACTTAAATCTGCTACAGAATTGCCTATATCTTCATATTTATCTACCTGAGCTAATAAAATTTCATAGGTTGCATTGGTGTCTGCTTCTGCTCCATGAGCTCCTTCTAACTCTTTACCACAATAAAATTGATACCCAGCACTTAAAGTTCTTTGTTCTTTTTTATGAAAAATAACTTGCACATCAATTGCTTTTCTATTTTTCATATCAAAATCAATACCTGCTCTCATTAACTCTTCTGCTAACAAAGGAATATCAAAACGATTGGAGTTAAAACCTGCCAAATCAGCATCGCCAATCATTTCATTTACTTTGGGTGCTAATTCTTTAAAAGTGGGTTCTGATGCTACTTTTTCATTCGTAATTCCATGAACATCAATTGAGCCTTGAGGAATTTCCATTTCAGGATTTACCAACCACGTTTTGCTTTCTTTATTTCCGTTAGGAAAAACTTTTAAAATGGCAATTTCTACAATTCTATCAGTGGCAATATTAACACCTGTCGTTTCTAAATCAAAAAATACGATGGGTTTTTCTAGTTTTAAATTCAAAATTTAATATTTTAGATTGTGCTCAACTTTGAATTCAAAATTCAAAATCTTGAACAGTTTTTAGTTTATTCGTTATTTAACTGTGCTTTAAATTCTTCTACTTGATCCTGAATTTTTGCAGGAAGTGTAGGTTCTTTAAAATTATATTTTTCTAATTCTTTTAATACAATAGCTGCTAAAATAAATCTTGCTGTAGGTTTATCATCTGCAGGAATTACAAACCAAGGTGCATTTTCTTTAGAAGTTCTGTTTAATAAATCTTCATAACAAAATTGATATTTATCCCACAATTTGCGTTCTTTTAAATCGCCTGCAGAAAATTTCCAATTCTTTTCTGGTAAATTCAATCTTCTTAATAATCTGTTTTTTTGTTCGTCTTTAGACAAATTTAAAAAGAATTTTAAAACAATAGTTCCACTTTCTGTAAGGTGTTTTTCAAATTGATTAATTCGGTCCATTCTATCATGATAAAAACCATCATTCAAATCTTCTAAACTGTTAACATTTGGCAAATTTTCTCCAAAAATATAGTTAGGATGAACTCTTGTTACCAAAACATTTTCATAGTGTGTTCTGTTAAAAACACCTATTTTTCCTTTTGCTGGCAATGCAATATAATGTCGCCATAAAAAATCGTGCTTTAATTCTAACTCAGTTGGTACTTTAAAACTGTGTACTTCTACTCCACGTGCATTTACATTCTTAAAAACCTCTCTAATTAAGCTATCTTTACCAGAAGTGTCCATTCCTTGCAAACAAATTAACATACTATATTTACCTTCTGCATACATAGTATCTTGAATTTTACTCAGCTTTTTTCTTATTTTTTTTAGCTTTTTTTCTGCAGTAGCAATCACTTCTTTAGTATTTAAATCTTTCAATTTTATACTTTTAGAAACTTTGTAATTTTCTAAACTCATCTTCACTTTTATTAGATTTTAAATATAAAAAAAATATGCTTTTAAAACTCGTTTTCAATAATACTTTAACAAACTTTTGTAAACATAATAATACTAATAAAATAAGTGTTTTCTACTACGTATCTTTGTAAAAATTTACGACTTTTAAAATAATGATGCTTAAAAATATTTTAATACTATTTACTTTTTTTATCACTACAAATTTAGCTTCACAAAAAAACAAACATGTTCTTTATGGCGAAAAGGCAATCTATTACCAACCTTTAGAAAATGAATTTGGACTTTTTTTTGATAAAAATGGCGACATCTATTCTAATGATATTATTAAAAAAACTGATTTAATTGCCCATAAATCTTCTTTAAAAGAATTTTACAAACAAAATCCTGCTAGATTTTTAGCAATTTCTAAAAAATACAATTTAGAATTTATTACATATTCTGATGAAAATTTTAGCGTTTTTCAAGATTCTATCGCAGTAAAAAACATTAGAAAAATCAATAAATTTCAAGAAAATTCGAGCCTTTTTATTTTAATTCATGGGTTTAGAAAATCATTTGTAAAAAGAACCAGAAGCACAACTTCCATAGAAGATTATGCGTATTTAAAAAAAGGTATTTTGAATGTTCAAAAAGACACAACCAAAACCAAATTTCTAGAAATTTATTGGGACGGAATGTTTGATTCCTTTTTTGGAGAAGAAAAAAGTCCTTTAAAAGAAATTCTAAAACTTTATGAAAAGGAAGCTCAACAAAATGCCAAACAAACTGGGTATGCTTTAAGAAAAATAGTATCTAAAATTGACACAAAACAATACCACATAATTACACATAGTTTAGGAGCACAAGTTGGTATTTGTCTCTTAACAAATGCTTATGCTAATACAATTGATAAACATATTACAAAACTCAAAACGCCTTCTCAAAACAAAATAAATGTTTTTATGATAGCACCTGCAATGTCTTCAGAGCCTTTTAAAGAATATTATAATAGAGAAACAAACCTAAATTTTGAAGAAAATGATAATTATTTTCTCTCTGTAATTTACAATAAAAAAGACATCGTTTTAAGAAAAAAAATATTCATTTTTGGTCCAGGACCAAAAAAATATGGGAACACAACTTTGGGTTGCAATCATAAAAATGAAATCGGAGTTTTAGAAGATTTATTTACAAACAACTACAAAAACTCTTTTCTAAAAACATACAGTACTACTGAAAATAAAGATCATAGAATTAAAAACTATATAAAAACCAAGAATTTTAAAAATTATATTCTAGAAATTAGCAACTAATTTTTACTGATGTTTATGATTCTCTTCAATTAGCATCAATCTCTTTCATTGTGCCATTTAATTCGGCATCTATTATAAAAAAACATTGAATTAATAGTGTTTTTTTGATGAAGTGATCTTTTAATTTGATGACTATAAAATTAATTAAATTCCATTTTTCATGAGATAAAAAATTGTAAAATAAAGATATTTCAGAAACTTTTTATTTCAGTATTTTTGCTGGATGGTAAAAGAAATTCAGCTTAGAGTCAATTTAATAGAAGAACGCAAAGAAAACATTCTTTTGTATAAAGCTTCTAAGCAATTAAGAATTGATAAAAGTGAAATTTCTGCTGTAAAAGTATTACGAAAATCTATAGATGCTCGTAAAAAAGACATCATCTTTAATTATAAAGTTGCAGTTTACATTAACGAAAGCCTTCCAGAAAAATCAGATTATATTTTTGATTATAAAGATGTTTCTAACGCAAAAGAAATCCATATTGTAGGTTTTGGACCTGCAGGAATGTATGCTGCTTTGCGTTGTATAGAATTAGGCTATAAACCCATTGTTTTAGAACGAGGTAAAAATGTACAAGAACGTAGAAGAGACTTAAAAGCAATTAATCAAGAGCATATTGTTAATGAAGATTCTAATTATTGTTTTGGAGAAGGTGGTGCAGGCACCTATTCTGATGGAAAATTATATACCAGAAGTTTAAAACGAGGAGATGTTAGAAGAATTTTTGAAAACCTAGTTTTTCATGGAGCAACAGAGCAAATTTTAATAGATGCTCACCCACATATTGGCACCAATAAATTACCTAAAATCATCCAAAATATTCGGGAAAATATTTTAAAATTTGGTGGCGAAATTCATTTTAATACAAAAGTCACCAATTTTACTGTAAAAAACAATAAGCTACAAGCTATTCAATTGCAAAACGGAAAGGAAATGTCTGTAAATTCTGTAATTTTAGCTACTGGTCATTCTGCCAGAGATATTTACGAATTGCTCAATAAAAAAGAAATCGCCTTAAAAGCAAAGTCTTTTGCAATGGGCGTTCGTGTAGAACATCCGCAAGAAATTATAGACCAAATTCAATATCACTGCTCAAGTGAAAGAGATGAATTATTACCAGCAGCTGCATATAGTTTGGTACATCAAGTAAACAATAGAGGTGTCTACTCTTTTTGTATGTGTCCTGGAGGTTTTATTGTGCCTGCTGCAACAGCAAATGGCGAAGTTGTTGTTAATGGAATGTCGCCAAGTAAAAGAAACAACAAGTTTGCAAACTCAGGTATTGTTGTTGAATTAGATATTGATAGAGATTTTAAAAAATATGAAGAATTTGGAGCGTTAAAAGGTTTAGAATTTCAGAAAGATTTAGAAAAAATTGCTTTTTTTGCTGGTGGAAGAACACAAACTGCACCTGCACAAAGATTGGTAGATTTTGTGGATGGAAAACTATCAACAGACTTAAATGATTGTTCCTATCAACCAGGATTAAAATCGGCTCCATTGCATTCTCTATTGCCAAAAATTATTGGGAGTAGGTTACGAAAAGGATTTGCTGCTTTTGGGCAAAAAATGCATGGGTATTATACCAATGAAGCCAATATTATTGGTGTAGAATCTAGAACTTCATCCCCAGTAAACATTCCAAGAAAAGAAAATTTAGAACATACAGAAATTGCCGGTTTATTTCCTTGTGGAGAAGGAGGAGGTTATGCAGGAGGTATTGTTTCTGCTGCAATGGATGGAGAACGTTGTGCAGAAGCTGCTATTTTAAATTTATAGGTATTTCTTTATTATAACCGAATAAGTATTCCTAATTTTACAGCTATTAAAATTTTTAAATGAAAATAACTATTGGTAGAGAAGATAAAGCAGATTTTCCTGAATTTGATTTAGAAGACGTTGATATTAAAATAGATTCTGGGGCTTATACATCTTCTATACATTGCTCTAACATTACAGAAATCACAGAAAATGGTAAACAGTTTATTAAGTTTACTCTTTTAGATCCAAAACACGATTTATATAATAATAAAGAATATATTACTGATGATTATGCTTGTAAAAAAGTAAAAAGTTCTAACGGAATTTCTGAAGAACGCTATAGAATACATACAGAAATCATCATTTTTAACACTACATTTCCTATATATTTAACATTAAGTGAACGTACAGACATGAAATTTCCTGTATTATTAGGGAGAAAATTTTTAAATAAAAAATTTGTGATAGATACCGTTAAAAAAGATTTGTCCCATAAATTAAAATACAAAAACACATGAGAATTGTAATTTTATCTAGAAATCCAAAACTGTATTCAACAAGAAGATTGGTGGAAGCTGCAGAAAAAAGAAACCATGAGGTTTTTGTAGTAGATCATTTAAAATGCGATATTGTTATCGAAAAAAAATCTCCAAAAATCTATTATAAAGGAGAATATTTAAAAGATGTAGATGCTATTATACCAAGAATTGGTGCTTCTGTAACTTTTTACGGAACAGCTGTTATTAGACAATTTGAAATGATGAAAGTTTTTACTGCGGTATCTTCACAAGCTTTAACAAGATCTAGAGATAAATTAAGTAGTTTACAAATTTTAGCAAGAGCTGGTGTTGGTTTACCAAAAACGGTGTTTACCAATTACACAAAAGATGTAGAACATGTTGTAGCATCTGTAGGTGGAGCTCCTTTGGTTTTAAAACTTTTAGAAGGTACACAAGGTTTAGGTGTGGTTTTAGCAGAAACTAAAAATGCAGCTACTTCTGTATTAGAAGCTTTTAATGGTTTAGGTGCAAGAGTAATTGCACAAGAATTTATTAAAGAAGCTGGAGGTGCAGATATTAGAGCTTTTGTTGTTGATGGTAAAGTAATTGGGGCTATGAAACGTCAAGGAAAAGAAGGCGAATTTAGATCTAATTTACACAGAGGTGGTAATGCCACCATTATAGAATTAACAGACGAAGAGGAAAAAACAGCCTTAAAAGCTACCAAAGCATTAGGTTTAGGTGTTGCTGGTGTAGATATGTTACAATCTTCTAAAGGCCCTTTGGTTTTAGAAGTAAATTCTTCTCCTGGTTTAGAAGGCATTGAGGTTGCTACTGGTAAAAATATAGCGAAAGAAATTATACGTTATTTAGAAATTCATGTCGAATAAAAAACCTTTTATCCTTTTAGGAAAAGAAATTCCTGAGGGCAAACGTACAATTATCGATTTAAAAGTTGCAAAATTACATACAAGAACTCCTGTAAATGTTCCTGTAATTATAGAGCATTCTCATAATCCTGGACCTGTTGTTTTATTATTAGCTGGGATTCATGGAGATGAAACCAATGGCGTTGGTATTGTTAGAGAAATTATCGATTTAAAAATTAACAAACCCAAAAACGGAACGATTATTTGTATACCTGTTTTTAATATTTTTGGCTATTTAATTCAAACCAGAGAATTTCCTGACGGAAGAGATTTAAACAGAATGTTTCCTGGTACTCAAAATGGTTCTTTAGCCAGCCAATTTGCATATCAATTTACAGAAAAAATAGCTCCTTTTGTAGATTATATAATCGATTTTCATACAGGTGGAGGAGAAAGAGACAATATTGCACAAATTAGATGTAATAAAAATGATGACAAAGGACTAGAATTGGCAAAAATATTCAATCCACCAATGATTGTTTATTCTAATACTATCATAAAATCTTTAAGAGAAACCTTACACAAAATGGGTAAAACTGTGTTGCTTTTTGAAGGTGGAAAATCTAATGAATTAAACCCTACTATTATTAGTGAAGGTGTTAATGGCACTAGAAATGTACTAATTCATTTGGGTTTAATTGAAGGAGAAATTAAGGTAAGAGCTACCCCTATTTTTGTAAAAAACGCAAAATGGTTACGTGCATCTGATTCTGGTATGTTTAAAATTAGTATTGCAAATGGAAGTTATGTAAAGAAAAAAGAAGTTTTAGGAGTTATACAAGACCCTTTTGGCGAGTTTAAAAAGAAAGTATATGCTCCTTTTAATGGTTATGTTTTTTGTATTAATAAAACACCCATTGTAAATAAAGGAGACGCTTTATTTCATATTAGTATTGATGGGTAAAATATTACCCTACTTTTTGCAAACTATTACTTTCTAAAAAATACTTGCTAATTGCTTTGGGTGGCGCTTTAGTTGTCCAAGAAGTATAATCAAACCAAAACAACTCTCTAAGAACAGTGGCACAAACTTGTTCTTTTTCATTGTAAAAATAAATGGCAATATTCATTTTTTGAGCACAAAAACCTAATTCTCTAAATTCTAATTTTACAGAAAAAGGCTGTGTAAACATTAAACGATTTTGTTGAATAACTTGATCATTTGTTTTTTGTAAACCTACTTTTAAGTTATTCATTTTTAAGCTCGTAAACCCTTTTACATATAAAAATGTTTCTACAATTTTAGAGGCATATTTTAAATATGCTCTATTTTGCATTACCATAAAATCGTTTACATCTTCGCCTTTTACTGTATAATTTCTTTGAAACATAGGTATCTGTTTTTAAGCTCTCTATTTATCATCAACAGAAAGAAAATTGCACAAAACAGTTTGTCGTATTATTTTTTGTTGATATGACAATACAACAAAAACTGTTTTAAGATAAGTTAAAAAATAAATATTAAAATGTTCTAGAAAGGTTGAAACCTAAGTGAATATCTCCTTCAAAAAAGTTACCTGTGGTTTCTGTAATAAAAGATTTTTCTACCATTCTTCTAGAATTGGCTAAAATAATTTGAAAAACGTGTCCACCAGTTTCTATATCCACACCAAAAGCCAATGAATTTGTAGTATCAATAGAATCTAATTTATTAAATTGATAAAAATATTCTGCATTTAAAGATACTCTTTTACTCAATTTAACTCTAGTCCCTAAACCTGTAGCAAAAATATCATGTGGATCATCAAAAGTAGCCGTTAAATTTCTGTGCACGTATGTTGGTGTTAATTGAACTGAAACTGTAGCATTTATTTTTCTAGCAATTAAAACTTGTGCAGTATGGAATAAACTTTCTTCAAATGATCTAGCTCTCTCAATACCAGGAATTGTCTTTTCACTTTTAGCAGCAATGCTTCCAAAAAGTGAAATGGCAAAAGGAAAAGAATTTACACCTGTTTTTTGTTTTAACAAACTGTATTTTAAAAAACCTTCATAGGTTTTTTCTACACTTGCTCTGCTTAAACCTGCTGTTAAGTTGTCTGTTAAACCATATTCAAAAGAAAAACGAATGTTAGAAATATCTAATCCAAATAAATCTTCAACGCCTGTATTAATTGCACCAAATCGATGTGCTATAATAAATTCTAATTCTTTTTCTTTTCTATTTTCTACAGAATGACCATTTACAATTCTAGTTCCTTTAAAAGTAGCACTTACAATGTTTTCTGTTTCTGGAGCTTCTTTGTCTAAAACATCAAACAAGTCTTGTGCAGAAAGTTGTATACTAGCAATCAATACAAATGTGGTTAAAACTATTTTTTTCATCTTTTACTTTTTATAAATTTCATGATTAAAATTAAAACTCACTTTAATACTCTTTGCTATATTGTCTTTTACAACTGATGGAATTTCAATATCAAAATCTACTAAATTGATAAAAAATTCTCCTGTCATTTTAAGTACATCATCTTTTTTAGCAGTCATTGCTTCAATAGTAATTTCTTTTGTTTTACCATGAATTGTTAAATTACCTTTAACTTTTATTTTAGTTTTTGAAGTTGATATGTTTTCAAAATCTAAAATAGAACCTTTAAAAGTTGCTTTTGGGTATTTGTCTGATTCTACATAATTTTCATTAAAATGCTCTTGCATCAATGCTTTTTCAAATAGAAAAGATTTCATTAAAATAGAAATGGCCATTTGTCCGTTAGAAACATCAACAATACTTAAAACTTGATTGTTTTTTGCTTCAATGTTTTCCATTGGCGATTCTGAAAAGAAAGTAATTGTTCCTTTTTTAGTTAAATACCGATCTTGTGCATTGGTAAACGATGCTAAAAAAAGACAGATTAATAATGCATATATAGTTTTCATTTTGTTTAGTTTTTAATTAACAATAACACTTTTTACTAGAATTACATCCATTAAAAAACCTGTACAGATTCCTTTTAAAGTGAGTTCTTGACCTTCTTTTATTGTTAAGTTGGTAGATTGTTCTGGCGTTAAATGGCAAATAACGCTTCCAAAATCGTCATTAGTTTCTAAGGTAACAATACCTTTTCCATTTTCTTTTTCCACTTTAGCAACCACACCTTTTACTTGTACTATTTTATCTAAGTATTTTGTATTTGCTGTTGTTTCATCCGAAGAAAAATTAGCTAAAATTTTGTTGGCAGTAATGGTAATATCTGCACTTTCACTAGCAACATTAACGTGTGGTTTATTGTACATTTTATAGCCTATAAAAGCACCAACAACAGCTAAAATTAATAACAATATAATAATTTTTCTAATTTTCATACCTTTAATTTTAGTTATCTAAAGCTCCTTCATTTACCCAGTTTACAATAAAATCCATTTGTGCTTGTGGTAAAGGGCCATTTTGTGGCATTGTGCCTGCTGCAACTCTTATTTTTACTCTATTTGCTCTTACTTTTACATTTGCAAAACCCTCTAAATTTGGAAATTGACCTCCACTTTGAGAATGACAAGTAGTACATTTGGCATCTATAATTGGTTTTACATTTGTTCTAAAAGATACTTTTGCAATAGGCTGTTCTTGTTCTTCATCTTTAACATTATCTTCTCCTTTTACTTCTATTTTATCTACTTCATCTAATTCTTCTTCAACATTAGAAGTACATGCTGTAAAAAAAGAAACTAATAAGATTAATAAAAATAGATTTTTGAAATTCAATAAATTGTTCATGTTTTTTTGTTTTAAAATTAATAATGTAAAGTAACTCATTTAAAGACTCTTACAACTCATTTAATTCGCTTAAAGGGAAAAAACATCCTTAAAAAGGAAAAAAAGAATTTAAATAATTATCTGTTATATAAAATTTAAGGTTTAAATGTTTAACCATTGTTTAAATTCTGCTGCTTTATTTTTACTGATAATAATTTCTTCGGATGTTTTAGATTGTAACAAAATTTTAAGTTGACTATTTCCATATTTTATAATTTTATCAATAGCTGTAATACTAATAATAAATTGTCTGTTGGCTCTAAAAAATAAAGTAGCATCAAAATTTGCAATGATATCATCTAAACTTGAGTTTGTTGTAGCTCTTTTACCATCAAAAGAAACCACATAAGTAATTGTGTTTTCTGTATAAACATATGCAATATCTTTTATAGGCATTGGCACTAACTCGTTTCTAACATAAGTTAAAATTCTTGTTTTTGATGTTTCTGTGTTTTCCTCTAAAGGTTTTTGTGCAGCAACTTCTACTACTTTTTCTTTATAAGAAACCAAATCTGTATTTAATTTAGATAAATTAATTACCTCAGAGGCTAAATTTGTATTCTTTAATTCTAATTGTTTTTCATAAGCACTGCCTATAAACCTAACTGCTAAGAAAGACAAGCCAATTACTAAAATACCCATAATTAAAAAGATTAGATAAAAATTTCTTTTTAAAACACTCATTTGTGAATAAATACTATTAATATTTACATTGGCAGCAACTATTAAATCGGCATTTTTTATGGGGGAAATGTGAATTATCTCAAATAGATTTTGATTTTCTGAAATATTTTTTCTGTTAACCAACAAATCGTACAAATCGTCTGAATTGTTTTTCTCTTTTAATGATGATAATAAAGTTTGATTAGAATTTACTGGCTGACCAACCTTAGTAATATCTGGATGACATACTTCTTTACCTCCCCAATTAATAACGCTAATAAACCAAGTATCGCTCTTAGAAACTGAAATTACTTTTTGAATATTTTTTACAATGGCTTCTTTTTTTATTTCTGATGCAAGCTGAAAATTTATCAATTCAGCAATTTCATTAGCTTCTCTTTTACTAGATTCTACTTGAACTTCTATTAATTGGTTGGCACTAGCTCTAATAAAATACTGAGAAGCTACAGAAGCAATTAATAAAAAAATAATAGCAATTGATAAGAAAGTTAAAAAGTAGAGTTTGTCTTTTTTCATGTTTAATTTTAAAAATTTAAATATACTATTAATCTTTTTCTTTTTCAGGGTGATTTTTCCGCTTTAAACCTTATTTTTCCGCTTTGTAAACTATTGTACCTATTATAATGCTTACTTTTCGTTTTTTTACTCTAGTTTATAATTATATTTATGCATAAAAAAACAACTTTTTCTGTTTTTTTAATTGTTCTTTTGCTGGTATTAAGTGGTTATTTATTTATAGTCCCTTATTTTAAAAAAACTAACAAAAACTTACAGTTAATTAAATCTGAAGCATCAATAAACTCAAAAGAACTAATAGATGCTTATCTTTTAGACGAAGAAAACACAAATACATTATATGCTGGAAAAATTATTGAAGTTACTGGTTTTGTTAAAGAAGTAACTTTTTTAAATAACAGAAATACAGTATTATTGTACAGTAAAAATAAAACTTCAGGTATTATTTGTGATGTCCATCCAAATCAAATTGAAAAAATAAAAAAATTAAAAAAACATCAAAAAATAGTTGTCAAAGGTATTTGCAAAGGTTTTTTAAAAGATGTTATATTGTTAAACTGTTACATAGATTTAAAACTAAATGAATAAAATTTTAACGCCCTTTTTAGTCTTTTTTTTACTTACGAGTTTTACAGAAGATAAAAACCAATTTATAGCAAGACAAGGTCAAGTATCCTTTTTTTCTTATGCTTCTATGGAAAACATTGAAGCTAAAAATAATCAAGTTTTAAGTATTTTAGATCTTAAAAACAAAAAAATTGCAATTAGTATGTTAATGCGTGCTTTTGTGTTTAAAAAAGATTTAATGTACGAGCATTTTAATGAAAGTTATGTTGAGTCTGACATATATCCTAAAGCTACTTTTGAAGGCGATATTATAAATTTTGACGCCTCTTTAAAAGAGCAAACCAAAATGATAAAAGGCAAGTTAACAATACATGGCATAACAAAAGAAATTGAAATAAAAACAACCATAGAAAAAAAGGAAAACAAGTACGTACTTTTTGGAGAAGCCAATGTATTTGTAAAAGATTTTGATATTAAAATTCCGCCAATTTTAGCTAGCAATATTGCTCAAATGATTACTATTAAATTTAGATTTCAATACCAATCTTATGAAGAATAAAAAAACACATCAACTATTAATAGTCTTGTTTTTGATTGTAAATTGTTCTATCAATGCACAAGATTTATTAGAAAAATTAAATCAAGAGTTTCCTGATACACCCGTGTATGAAATTGCCACTTTTAAAACCACTAGAATTGGCTTGGGGCATTCTATAGAAACCCGTAAAAAAGGAGCTTTACAAATATCTCTTTACAATAGGTATTGGAATTTTCCAACACCAAGAAGCGAACGTTTTTTAGCCGATAAAGTAAGCTCTCGTTATGGTTTAGAATATGCCTTTTCAGATAACTTTACAGCAGGTTTAGGGTACACAAATTTTGATGAAATTTCTGATGGTTTTTTAAAATATCGACTTTTAAAACAACAGAAAAACAATAAAAAACGATATGTAAGTATTACTCTGGTTCAGGGTTTTTCTCATAGAACAAATCTAGCAAATAAAGATCAATTTGCTTTTACAAGTCAGGCTTTGATTGCCAGAAAAATAAATCGTGATTTTTCTTTACAAATTAGTCCAACCTTTATTCACAAACAAGCTACACTAGCAGATATTGACCCAAAGAGTCAATTTGCTATTGGTTTTGGTGGTAGGCACAAAATTGGGGGTCATACTGCTATTGTTTCTGAATACTATTATGTTGCAAACCCCTTAAAATCTATAGATACCTACAATGCTTTTATGGTAGGTTTAAATTGGGAGGTTGGAGATTTAATGGTACAATTGCAAGTAACAAATGCACGTAATTTTGCAGAAGATACCTTTATTACACAAACTGCTCACAATTTTAATTTTAAAGACCCAAACTTACATTTTGGCTTTAATGTTACTTTTCTTTTACATACAAATAAAAAAAAATGAAATAAGTTTTTAAATAGAAAGTAATCGTTTATCCTAAAAAAAAAGTGATTTAGTCTGTATCTAAATCACTTTTTTTTATTTTTTTTTAGAAATCAGTTATTCTACCTCCACATCTTTAGAGTTTTCAGAATATGTTCTCCATTTTTCTAAACAAGCTGTAATATCTTTAGGCACATCAGAATTAAACTGCATAAACTCGCCAGTTGTTGGGTGTGTAAAACCTAATGTTTTTGCATGTAAAGCTTGTCTTGGCAATACTTTAAAACAATTTTGCACAAATTGCTTGTATTTGGTAAAGGTTGTGCCTTTTAAAATATCATCACCTCCATAACGTTCATCATTAAATAATGTATGCCCAATATGTTTAAAATGTGCTCTAATTTGGTGTGTTCTACCTGTTTCTAATTTACACTGCACTAAAGTTACATAGGTTAAACGTTCTAAAACTTTGTAGTGTGTAACAGCGTGTTTTCCAAAATCTCCATCAGGAAAAACAGACATTTGCAAACGATTTTTTAAACTACGTCCAATATTTCCTTCAATTGTACCCTCATCTTCATCAACATTACCCCAAACTAAAGCATAATACAAACGTTCTGTAGTTCTGTCAAAAAACTGTTTAGATAAATGAGCTAATGCAAATTCGGTTTTTGCAACAACTAATAAACCACTGGTATCTTTATCTATTCTATGTACCAAACCTGGTCTTTCATTAGAGTTTGTTGGTAAATTTTCTATATGGTAAATTAAACCATTAACCAACGTACCAGAATAATTGCCATGACCTGGATGCACTACCATTCCTGCTGGTTTATTTACAACAATTACAGCAGCATCTTCATAAACAATATCTATCGGAATATCTTCTGCTACCAATAAGTTTTCTGCTGGTGGATAAGACAAAACAACCCTTACAACATCATTTGGTTTTACTTTATGATTCGATTTAACAGCAACATCATTTACCAAAACATTACCTGCTTTAGCTGCTTGTTGCACCTTGTTTCTAGTTGCATTTTCTACAAAATTCATCAAAAATTTATCAACTCTTAAAGGTTCTTGCCCTTCACTTGCAGTAAATCTATGATGTTCATATAAATCGTCGTTTTCTATATCTTTTGGTTGGTTTTCTTGCATTTTCTATGTTTAATGGCAAATGTAGGAGTAGTAAGTTGCTTTTTAAACGCTACAACTAGTTACTAAAACTGATAATTAATACTGATAACTGAAAAAAATTAGTTTCCTTTTCCATCTCCTAAAACCAAATCTACAATTGAGTTTAAGGGTAATTTATCTCCTTTATTTAATATCGTGTTTTTAAAACGTAATCCACGTACAACATCTTTACCAATATCATTTACATAGGTAAAATTTGTACCAATATTAAAACCAATAGATCTTAAATGAGAGGTTGCTTGTCTTTTTGTTTTTCCGTTTAAATCTGGTACAGAAACGTCTCTATATTTAGACGGATTTAAAGTCAAATAAATTTTACGTTTTTCTTTTACAAAATCTCCTTCTTCTGGAGACTGATCTATCACTGATTTTTTTGGATAATTAGGATTGTAACTAGCACTATCAATTACCTTAAAATCTAAATTTAATTCTTGTAACTTTTCTGCAACCTTTTTTAAAGACATTTTATGTAAATTGGGTACTTGAATTTTCTGATCGTGGTTTGTAGAATACCCTAACCAATATTTTAGAGCAAAAACAACCACCAATAAACCGATGATTGCAATTACAATTTGTTTAAAAAAGGACTTACTTTTTAGAAACTGAAAAAAATTCATTTTTTTTATTTTAAGAACACACAAATATATAAAAACTAAACGTTGCTATTTCTATAAATATTTTGATAAATTTGTTTTTACATATTTAATCAAATGAAGAAAA
This sequence comes from uncultured Polaribacter sp., assembly GCF_947497695.1. GTDB lineage: Bacteria > Bacteroidota > Bacteroidia > Flavobacteriales > Flavobacteriaceae > Polaribacter. The sequence continues at coordinate 127,810 of NZ_CANMHM010000004.1, forward strand.
ACATTGCAATTATTATGGGTGGTTATTCATCCGAAATAAATATATCAATTAAAAGCGGAAATGTAGTTTACAACCATTTAAATAAAGAAAAATACCATTCTTATAGAGTGCTTATTTTAAAAGAAAAATGGGTAGTATTAGATGCTAATAACAATGAGTACTCAATTGATAAAAATGATTTTTCTTTTATTTTAGAGGATAAAAAAATAAAATTTGATTGTGTTTTTAATGCAATTCATGGAGCTCCTGGAGAAAACGGAATGTTATTAGCCTATTTTAACCTCATCAATTTAAAACATACTTCTGCCCCATTTTATCAAATGGCATTGACTTTTAATAAAAGAGATACTTTAAGTGTTGTAAAAGAATATGGAGTTAAAACAGCTATTTCAATTTATTTAAATGAGGGAGATAAAATTGATGTAGATAAAATTATTACTAAAGTTGGCTTACCTTGTTTTATAAAACCAAACAACGCTGGTTCTAGCTATGGAATTTCTAAAGCACATACAAAAGAAGATATTATTCCTGCTCTAGAAAAAGCCTATAAAGAAGATTCAGAAATATTAATAGAATCTTTTTTAGATGGTCCAGAAGTTTCTGTTGGTGTTATTCAGTATCAAGGAGAAACCATCGTTTTACCAATTACAGAAATTGTAACAGAAAATGATTTCTTTGATTATGAAGCAAAATATGAAGGAAAATCTGAAGAAATAACACCAGCCAGAATTTCATCCGAAGAAAAAAAGAAAATAGAAACAATTGCTAAAAAAGTATATTCAATATTAAATATGTCTGGTTTTTCTAGATCAGAATACATTTTGGTAAAGGGAGAGCCTCATTTTTTAGAAATGAATACTGTGCCAGGTTTAACAGAAGAAAGTATTTTGCCACAACAAGCTAAAGAAGCAGGTATTTCTTTGGAAGAATTATTTGATAATGCTATTGAAACTGCTCTTGGTTAGAAACAGTATATATACTTTATGGTTTTAAAACAAGATTTTTTTGAAACAAGCAACAAGAAAATCATATGTATGCTTTTGAAACAGTAAACAAGATATGTTTTGTATATTGTAAAAACTATAATTATTAGTGGTTCATTAATCAAAAACATCTAAAAAACACAAACAATGAAAAAAGCCATTTTTCCAGGATCATTTGACCCACTAACCAAAGGTCATTTTGATATTATATCTAGAGGTGTAACTTTATTTGATGAACTAATAATTGCAATTGGTGTAAACTCTAGTAAAAAATACATGTTTTCTTTAGAAGAACGTATTCAATTTATTGAAAATTCTTTTAAAGACAATCCTAAAATAAAAGTGGTTTCTTACAAAGGCTTAACTGTAGATTTTTGTATCAAAAATAATGTTGAATTTATTTTAAGAGGTTTAAGAAATCCGGCAGATTTTGAATTTGAAAAAGCAATTGCACACACTAACAGAGATTTAGCACCCATTGAAACAGTATTTTTACTAACAGCAGCAAGTACTTCTTACATTTCTTCTTCAATTGTAAGAGAGGTTATTAGAAATAATGGAGATTACACAAAATTAGTCCCAAAAAGTGTGAGAGTTAAAGAATAATTTGCCCTATTTTAACTAAAATAAAGTTATTACAATCAGTAACCAAAAATAAAATCAGTTTAAAACTACTTATTTTTAAATAATAAAATTATGAAAAACCTACCCTATTTTTTAATCTTATTGGTAGTTTGGAGCTGCAAAACAAAACAAGAAAAACAGAGTAAAACTGTAAAAAAAAATTCGATGAACTCCTCTTTCTATGTTGGAACTTACACTAAAAAAGATTCAAAAGGAATCTATAAATATCAGCTTTCATCCGAAGGAAAACTAACAAAAATTGGTTTGGCTGTAGAAACAATAAACCCAACTTTTCTTGTAAAATCTAATGATAAAAAAACGCTGTTTGCTATTGGAGAAACTGATAAAAACGGAAATGGACTTATAAAATCTTTTAAAATTGAAAAAGATTCTTTATCACTCATTAGTGTAGAAAAAACAGGTGGTCCTGGTCCTTGTTTTGTTACCATTAATAAAGATAATTATCTAGTGGCTGCAAATTACAGAGGTGGCAACGTAGGTTTGTTAAAAACAGACACTTCTGGTAACTTATCTAAACTATTAAACGTACAACAACACATTGGTAAAGGAACCACTGAAAGACAAGAGGCTGCACATGCACATTCAGCTTGGTTTCATCCCACTAAAAAAGAACTTATTTCTGTAGATTTAGGAACAAACGAATTATGGTTTTCTTCTATTATTGATGATAAACTCGTTTTAAATACACAACAAAAATTAAAAATGGCTGAAGGTGCTGGCCCTAGGCATTTAACATTTCATCCAAATAACAAATGGATGTATGTTTTAAATGAATTAAACAATACTGTATCATTGGTAAAAGAAAAAAATAACGAATATTTTGTTGAAAATTCAATTGCTACTTTACCAAAAGATTTTACAAGTTTTAGCAAAGCAGCAGATATTCATATCTCTAAAGATGGTTTATTTTTATATGCTTCTAATCGTGGACACGAATCCATTGCTATTTTTGAAGTAAACCCAGAAAATGGATCTTTAAAAACAGTTGGTTATGAATCTGTTTTAGGTAAACATCCTCGTAATTTTTCTTTATCGCCAAATGATGATTTTCTAATCGTTGCCAATCAAAATACCGATAATATTATTTCTTTTAAGCGAGATGAAAAAACAGGTAAATTAACTTTTGTTGATGAAATTGCTGCACCAATGCCTGTTTGTATATTATTTTAAGATTGTTTCACAAAGGTTCACAGAGAAATTAGGAGATTCCTAGAGATAAATTCTCTAATTTGTTTAGAGGTTTAAACATTTAATAGAGTTGTAATCGTGTATTTTTTTTTACATCGTTTGTCATTTAGACAGTAAGAGAGATCACATACAATTGATTCGTTTTTTGTTAACACTGTTATAAAACTTCTGTTGATTGAAGCAACAACACATTAGTAAAACTATGTTTTTACCTAACCAAAACTTTTAACCAACTTTTACAATTCTAAAAATCAAATTCTTTGTAACTTGTAGTTTTTAAAATGCTACCTGTGAATATAAATTTATCAATCAACGGAAAATTACATCAAATTGAAGCCCAAGAAAACATGCCACTTCTATGGGTAATTAGAGATATTATTGGCTTAACAGGTACAAAATTTGGTTGTGGAGTTAGCCAATGTGGTGCTTGTTCTGTTTTAATTGATGGACAACTCACAAAATCTTGTAGCTATCTAGTTTCTAGTGCTATTGGCAAAGAAATTTTTACAATTGAAGGAACTTCTAAAAACTTAGAATTTTTAAGAAAAGCTTGGAATGATGGCAATGTTCCTCAATGTGGTTATTGTCAATCTGGTCAATTAATCGCAGCAACTTCACTACTCAACTCAATAGAAAACCCAACAGATAAAGATATTGATGATGCTATGAGTAACAACATTTGCAGATGTGGCACGTATACAAGAATTAAAAAAGCCATACATAAAGCTGTAGCACTTAAAAACGAAACTTTATGAGCAAAATAGCAAAAATAAATAGAAGAGATTTTGTAAAACTATTTGGTTTAGCTTCTAGTGGAATTATGCTAGGTTGTAATATTTCTTCTGATAAAAAAGATTTTATTCCACAAGTGGATGGAACTTTTACTCCCAATTTATTTGTACAGATAAAAAAAGATGGAAACATTATTATAATAGCTTCTCGTTCTGAAATGGGTCAAGGAATTAGAACCTCTTTAGCCTCTGCAATAGCAGATGAATTAGAAGCAGATTGGCAATACATTACTGTAAAACAAGCCATTGGTCATGAAAAATATGGCAATCAAAATACCGATGGATCTAGAAGTGTAAGAACCAGATTAGAACCGATGCGAAAAATGGGTGCTATTGCAAAAATGATGTTGATTACTGCTGCTGCCAAAAAATGGAATATTAAAGAAATAGATTGTAAAGCAGAAAACCATTTTATCATCAATAAAAATACAAAAGAGAAAATTTTCTTTGGCGATTTGGTAGAAAGTGCTGCATTGTTAAAAATTCCTTCGGATGAAAACATTAACCTAAAAAAAGTTGAAGATTTTAAATTTATTGGTAAAACCTTAAAAAGTGTCGATTTACACGATTTTACCCACGGAAAAGCAATCTATGGAATTGATGTAAAAATTCCGAATATGAAATATGCAGCCATTGCAAGATGCCCTGTAGCTTTTGGATCAGTAAAAAAATACACTAAAAATAAAGCCGAAAAAGTTGCTGATGTAACAGATATTTTTGATTTAGAAAGACTAAAACCTCCAACAGGTAAATTCTTTGGTATGTTTGGTGGTGTTGCAGTAATTGCAAACAATACTTGGGCTGCTTTTCAAGGAAAATTAGCATTAAATATTGAATGGAATAATGGCGAAAATGAATCTTTTAATACTGAAGAATTTAAAAAAATACTCGAAGAAAGAGTGCATAAAAAAGGAAAATTAGTTCCTGGAAGTCGTGGTAATGTTAATGCTGCTTTTAAAAATGCAGAGAAAATAGTTGAAGCAACCTATCATGTTCCGTTTTTAGTGCATGCTCCTATGGAAGTGCCAAACGCAACTGCATATTATCAAAAAAACAATATAGAAGTTTGGGCACCTGTGCAAGATCCACAAACTGCAAGAGCAGAATTAGCTCATTTTTTTGAAATCCCAATAGAAAACATTACAGTAAACGTTACTTTTTTAGGCGGAGGATTTGGACGAAAATCAAAATCTGATTTTGTAGTAGAGGCTGTTGCCATTTCTAAAAAAATAAATGCACCTGTACAAGTAGTTTGGACGCGAGAAGATGATATACAACATAGTTTTTACCATGCAACAAGTGCTCAATATTTAAAAGGTGGCATCGATAAAAACGGACAAGTAACAAGTTGGTTGCAAAGAGTTGGTTTCCCATCTATTGTATCTTCTTTTAAACCCATTTCAGATTATGCCTCTGGTTTCGAACTTGGGCAAGGCTTTACCAGCAATCCCTATCAATTCCATAATTTTAGATTAGAAAACGTAAAAGCAGAAGCCAATTTAAGAATTGGTTGGTTGCGTTCTGTAGTTCATATTCATAGTGCTTTTGGCAATAATTGTTTTATTGATGAATTGGCTTTTGCTGCCAAAAAAGACCCTATTCAATTTCATTTAGAGTTGCTAGGGAAAGATAGAATTGTAACAGGAAAATCTAAATTTCCATACAATTCTGCAAGAATGAAAAAGGTATTGAAAAATACTGCTACAAATGCAAATTGGGGTAAAAAGCTACCAGAAAATCATGGTTTAGGTGTTGCCATACATTATAGTTTTTATAGTTATGTAGCTACTATTGTAGAAGTTTCTGTACTACATAAAAAAGTAAAAGTAGAAAACATCTGGACAACAATTGATTGTGGTTTGGCTTTAAATAAAGACAATATTAAAAACCAATTGGAAGGTGCTGCCATTTTTGGAATGTCTATTGCTTTGTATGGAAAAATTTCTACAAAAGAAGGTGCAGTAGAGCAACACAACTTTTTCGATTACCAAATGACACGCATGAAAAACGCTCCTAAAATTCATATTGATATTTTAGATAAAATGCACGAACCTCCAACTGGTGTTGGAGAACCTGGTGTGCCTGTAATTGCTCCTGCAATTTGCAATGCTATTTTTAATGCTACTAGCACACGTGCTAGAAGTTTGCCTTTGGTGGGTTTTGGGTTGGTTTAAAAGTAAAAAAATGAAAGAAAAAATTATTCGAGTTACTTGTGCTATCATTAATTTTGACGATAAAGTTTTAGCAGTTCAAAGAAGTGAAAAAATGAAACTTCCATTAAAATGGGAATTTGCAGGAGGAAAAGTTGAAAAAGGGGAAACTGAGATTGAATGTTTAAATCGAGAAATTTTTGAAGAATTAAATATTAAAATTGAAGTAAAACAAAAATTAACAACTGTAATTCATCAATATTCAGATTTTAAAATTGAATTGATTCCTTTTATTGCTAAATATTTATCAGGTGAATTAACACTAAAAGAACACGCTAACTTTATTTTAGCTTCAAAAGAAGAATTACACAATTTGAATTGGGCAGAAGCCGATTTGCCAATTTTAAAAGAATATTTATCATTATGAATCAAGGTATTTACGAAGAATTAATAACACAATTAGTATCTGAAAATTTAAACAAAATTGATAAAGATAAATTCTATTTAAAGAAAACTAAAATTGATAAAGAAGAAGCTTCAAATATTTTATCCAATCATTTGGCAAAAACTTTAAACCATGCTTTTCAACTTATAAAAGGTAAAGCAGAACTTCAGATTGAAATTGCTAACAAAATAATTAGGTTGCTTAAAGACGAATTAAATAAGCAAGAATTTAACGACGAATTAATAACTGTTGAGGGACAAATTTTGAAAGCTGTATTTTCAAAAGCCGATGCTCATTTTTCGAATTTAGATTTAAGATTAAAAGAAATTACACCTTATACACGCTTGACGCAAAGTGAATTATTTACAGGAGGAAATGTAGGTTTATCATTAGAAAGCGAGCTTAAAAAAGAAATTCTTTCTTCTAATGAAATTAATTTATTAGTCTCTTTTATAAAGTTTAAAGGCATAATAATTCTTGAAAAAGAACTAAGAGAATTTACAGAACGTGGAGGAAAACTGAAAGTAATTACTACAACATATATAGGAGCTACAGATTACAAAGCCATTCATTTATTATCAAAACTACCAAATACAGAAGTTAAAATATCTTACAATACAAGCAATGAAAGATTACATGCAAAAGCTTATCTGTTTTATAGAGATACAAAATTTCATACAGCTTATATAGGTTCTTCTAATTTTTCAAGATCTGCTTTAACAGATGGCTTAGAATGGAATTTAAAAGTAACAACGAAAGAAGTCAGTCACATTATTGATAAATTTCAAAAAACTTTTAATACGTATTGGCAAAGTGAAGATTTTGAATTATTTGATGACAATATCCATAAAGAAAAGCTACAAAGTGCATTAAAGCAAAGTAAGTTTAGTAAACCTTACGAAAACTTTACTGCTCTATTCGACATTAAGCCATTTCCATATCAAAAAGAAGTTTTAGAAAAATTGGAAGTGGAAAGAACAGTTCATAATCGATTTAAAAATCTTTTAGTTGCTGCAACAGGGACAGGTAAAACAGTTATCTCTGCATTTGATTATAAACGTTTCAAACAAAACAATAAATCTGCAAAACTACTATTTCTTGCACATAGAAAAGAAATTATTCAAAAATCATTATCTACTTTTCAAGGTGTTTTAAAAAACAATAATATTGGCGAATTATGGGTTGATGGAATGGTACCAAATAATTTTGAATTTGTATTTGCTTCTGTCCAATCTGTAAAAAATCAATTTAAAAATCACAATTTAACGCAAGATTATTACGATTACATTATTATAGATGAATGTCATCATCAAACAGCAAATAGTTATCGCGAAATTATAAATTATTTTAAACCAAAAATTTTATTAGGACTTACAGCAACACCAGAACGTATGGATGGTGGTGATATTTTAGAAGATTTTGATAATAAAATTGCTGCAGAAATACGTTTACCAGAAGCAATGAATAGAAAGTTGCTTTGTCCTTTCCAATATTTTGGAATAACAGATAGCATCGATTTGCAAAATGTAAGTTGGGTTAGAGGTAAATATGTAGCCAGTGAATTAACTAATTTATATACTAGAAGTGACAGAAGAGTTAGAGAAATAATTGATGCCTTGAATAAATACACTAAAGACATCAACGATGTTAGAGCTCTAGGCTATTGTGTCTCTATGGAGCATGCAAAATTTATGGCTCAAAAATTTACTTTGGCAAATTTAAAAGCAGATTATCTTACAAGTAATAATAGTAAAGACCGAGATTTTATTCGTCAAAAATTAGAAAAAAAGGAAATCAATTTTCTTTTTGTAGTTGATATGTTTAATGAAGGAATTGACATTCCTGAAATAGATACCGTTTTATTTTTAAGACCTACAGAAAGTTTAACCGTTTTTTTACAACAATTAGGAAGAGGGTTAAGATTACACGAAGACAAAGATTGTTTAACTGTTTTAGATTTTGTTGGTAACTCGAAGCCTGAATATAATTTTGAGAGCAAATTTAGAGCGTTAATAGGTAAAACAAATACAACAGTTTTAAAAGAGATTGAAGATGATTTTCCTCATTTGCCATTAGGTTGTTCAATTATATTAGAAAAAAAGACAAAAGAAATAATCCTAAAAAATATTTCTGCAGCGACGTCTTTAAATAAAAGTAAACTGATTCAAAAAATTCAGCAATTTCAACACGAAACTAATTTACCATTAACGTTAGCAAACTTTATTAAATTTTACGATATTCCAATACAGGCTATTTATAAAAGAGAAAGTTGGAAGCGTTTGTGCCAATTAGCAGGTAAAATGGACTATTTTACTACTGAAAATGAAAAAGCAATCGTATCAGCCATTTCAAACAAATGGTTATCTACAAATTCTTTAAGCTATTTCACTTTCATATTAAAAATGGCAAAACTGAATTTTAAAGTAATTATTTCAGAATTAAATGAAAATGAAAAAACAATGCTTTTAATGTTACATTATGATGTTTGGCAAAAAGAAGCTGGTTTCGATTCTTTAGAAAAAAGCATTCATCAAATTGGAGCCAACAACATTTTAGTTGAAGAAATAAAGGAAGTATTAGAAGTCTTAATTGAAAAAATTGACTTCAAAGAATTTCAAATTCAACTACCTTATAAGCAACCGCTAAAACTTCACGCACGATATACAAGAGATCAAATTTTAGCTGCATTTCAATTAAGTACATTTAACAAAAAATCATCAAATAGAGAAGGAACTGCTTTGAACAAAGATTTAAAAACAGAAATACTTTTTATAAATTTAATAAAATCAGAAGAAAATTTTTCTCCAACAACCATGTATAACGATTATGCTGTTACAGATTCATTATTTCATTGGCAAAGTCAAAATCAATCACGACCAGAAATAGGCAAAGGTCTATCCTATATAAATCATGAAAAAGAAGGTAAAAAGATTTTACTTTTTATTCGAGAAAAATCCAAAAATGAATTTGGTAAAAGTTTAGGTTTTGTTTTTGTAGGCGAAGGAAACTTAAAAGACTATAATGGCTCTAAACCAATGAATATTAATTGGAAATTAAACGAGCCATTACCAAATTATTTATGGAAAGATGCTGCTAAACTATCGGTTGGATAATTGAAAAAAGCTCAACTTTTAAAAGTTGAGCTTTTTCAATTTATATTTTTAAATGTTTAAAACTTATACTCTCCCAAAGGTTTAGGAAATTTTTCTGGATTTGCAGCTAAATGATAACGAGGGTCATCAATACCTTCTTCTATGATATCTGTAAAAATTGGGCTTGCTTTATAAAGCAATACTTTACAATCTTCACTTAAATGTTTTAAGGTTATTTTTTTATTGGCTGCTTGGTATTTTTCTACTAGAATAAAAATAGCTTCTATAGCAGAATGATCTGAAATACGTGCTTCTACAAAATCTATCTCTATAACATCTGGGTCATTTTTAATATCAAATTTTGAATTAAAATCAGTAATACTTCCAAAGAAAAGCGGCCCCCAAATTTCATAGATTTTAGTTCCATCTTCTTTAAAACGCTTTCTTGCTCTAATTTTCTTAGCACTAGCCCATGCAAAAGATAGGGCAGATATAATAACCCCAACAAATACAGCAATTGCCAAGTCAAAGAAAACGGTTACAGCAGAAACAATGATTAATACAGCAGCATCAGACATTGGTATTTTCTTTAAAATTCTAAAACTAGACCAAGCAAAAGTTTCTATCACCATCATAAACATAACCCCAACCAAAGCAGCAATAGGCACTTGCTCAATATATTTATCAGCAAATAAAATAAAGGTCAATAAGGTTAATGCCATCATAATACCAGACAAACGTCCACGTCCACCAGCATTAATATTAATTACAGTTTGCCCAATCATACCACAACCACCAGTTCCTCCAAAAGCACCACTAACAATATTTCCTGCTCCTTGTGCAATACATTCTTTATTTCCGTTTCCTCTAGATTCTGTTAACTCATCAACCAAATTCATAGTCATTAAAGTTTCTATCAAACCAACAGACGCTGCTAAAAATGCATAAGGTGCAATAAATTTTAAAGTATCCATATTAAAAGGTAGGTTGCTCCAAAGCTCTAAAACATTTAATTTTTTAGAAATTTCATCAATACCATTTAAACCTGCTCCTCCTCCATCTCTAATAAAATCACCCACATTAATAGAACCTAAACCACTAAAAATAGAAATTAAAGTAACAATTAAAATAGCGGTTAATGCAGCAGGTACTTTTGTGGTTAATTTTGGCAATCCCCAAACAATTAGCATCGTTAATAACACCAAACCAATCATAATATATAAAGTTTTACCTTGCATAGTTGTTTTTACAACACCAGCATCTTTTACAGCATAAAAACCATCCTCAGAAGCATTAAAAACTACTTTTTTTGTTTTGATATCAAAAACTTGACCATCAGAAATTTTAAAAACTTCTTGATTTGTGGTGTTGTTTATTACTGAATTGCCATCAATAGAAAATAAAACAGTACCAGAAACAACATCTTTTACTTGATTATTAGAGACGTTATATACCAATTCTTTAGATGCTGTTTTACGCATATTTTGTCCAAAGAAATCTTTCTTATTTTCTTTAAACATACCCAATTGTGCCATAAAAATAACGATAGCCAATCCGTTTACAAATCCCATCATTACAGGATGAGGAATTAAACGCACAAATTTCCCTAATTTAAAAACACCTGCAAACACTTGTATAATACCCATTAAAACTACGGCAGCTAACAAATAAAAGTACCCCATATTTTCCACTGGTTGATCAAAAAGCAAGCCTTTTGCATGACCTTCTTGAATCATGTTTACAAAAATAACAGCTACAGCACCTGCAGCCCCAGAAATTAAACCTGGTCTACCTCCAAAAGTTGCAGAAATAATTCCTACAACAAAAGCACCAAACAATGCTACAATTGGACTTATTTGTGCCACAAAAGCAAAAGCCACAACTTCTGGTATCATTGCTAAAGAAACAGTGATTCCTGCTAATACATCATCCTTAGCATTGGGTATTATTTTTCTAATAAAATCTGTCATAATTTTGGTCAATTTTCAAGTTGGCAAAGATAGAAGGTTTTTTTAGAAAACTACCCTTCTTTAAAAGTATCATACACTAATTGAATATTTGCATAAGTATTTTTTAAAGCCTTTTGGGTTTCTTGCTCATTTTTAAAAACAACTTTTGTTATTCCTTCTTCTAATTGTGGGGTTAATTCTTTAGTAGCATCAGCAGTCATTAAAAACCAATATGTTTGTTTTAAATTAAAACCTTTATGCTCATAAACATGATATGTTGTTATCAAAGGTTTAATTATTTTTAGGTTAAAAACGCCGCATTCTTCTTCAACTTCTCTTATAGCAGCATTTTCTATGGTTTCTCCTTTGTCAATCCAACCTTTTGGTAAATCCCAAATATTGTTTCTATAAATGAATAAAACCTCGTTTTTAGAATTTAAAACTAAACCTCCTGCAGCAGGAATTAAATTAAAATTTTGAAGAAAAATATGCCAATCTTGTTCAATTTGTTCTGTGTAAAGAATAATTCCTTTACTATTTTTATCTTTTAGATTGTAGATAAGATCTTCAATAACAATGTTGTTAAAGCTATATCTAAGAAAATTATTTACTTTTTTTGTTGAAGAAGTAATAATTATAGGCTTGTCATTTACAAAAACTTTATACATTTGCGATATGATTATGAACAAAGATACTGCAAAAAAAACGGCTGAACTTTTACTAAAAGTAAAAGCGATAAAGCTGAATCCAAATGAACCCTTTAACTGGGCATCAGGCTGGAAATCTCCAATATATTGTGATAATAGAGTAACGTTATCTTACCCTTCTGTTCGTGTATTTTTAAAAGAAGAAGTTGCTAAAATTGTAGAATTACAATATGGCAAACCAGATGTAATTGCTGGTGTTGCAACAGGTGCTATTGCTATTGGTATTTTAGTGGCACAAGAATTAGGTGTTCCTTTTATTTATGTAAGACCAGAACCAAAAAAACATGGTAGAAAAAACCAAATTGAAGGGCATTTAGAAAGTGGTCAAAATGTTGTAGTTATTGAAGATTTGATAAGTACAGGAAATAGTAGCTTAAATGCAGTTACTGCTTTAAAAGAAGCAGGAGCTGTTGTAAAAGGAATGGTAGCTATTTTTTCTTATGGTTTTGATGTTGCTGATAAAAATTTTGAAGAAAAAAATGTTAGCTTAACTACCTTAAGTAACTATGAAAACCTACTAGAACAAGCTCTAGACAGTAATTACATAACAGACAAAGAGTTAATTACATTAAACGATTGGAGAAAAAGCCCAAGTGATTGGAAACAATAAAACATAAAAATGGATATTAAAGGAAATACAGTAATTATTCAAAAATCTGCAAAAGAAACATTTGCTTTTTTTACTGACTTAAAAAACTTTAAAGTAATCATGCCAGACAATATTCAAAAATTTGAAGTTGATGGAGATTCTTTTATTTTTGGATTGCCTGGAATGCCAGAGATTAGATTGGTTCTTAAAGAAAAAACAGCTTACTCTAATATAACTCTAGGTGCTGCAAGTAGTAAATTACCTTTTACTTTAGCGGCAGATTTAAATGAAATTGCAGAAGATAAAACAGAAGTAAAATTAAATTTTGAAGGAGAATTCAATGCAATGATGGCTATGATGATAAAAAAACCATTAACCAAATTTGTTGATACTCTTACAGAAAATATTGGAAAACTTTAAAGAAAAGATACTTCTTTAACACCAAATTCTTTAATAGAATCATTCTCTAATTGAATTTGAAGTTTACCATCTTTAGAAATTCCAATAATAATTCCCATAAAAATTTCATCCCTTGTATTTTTAAACATACTAGGGATATTTTTTTTGTACAAAACCTCTAAATAACGTTGTTCTAAAAATGTATATTCTTTAGCTGCTAACAAGCTAATATTTTTTTGAAGTGATTTTAAAATAACCTTTAACAAATCATCTAAATTAGATGCTAAATCGGTTTCTAATTTTAAAGAAGTTGCATTATTTAAAAATTCTGGAAATATTTCTTGATTTACATTAAGACCAATGCCAATTATTGTATTTTTTATATTAGTACCTCTAAAATTATTTTCTACAAGTATTCCACAAATTTTTTTATTTGCTGACAAAATGTCGTTGGGCCATTTAATGGAAACTCTTTTAATTTTTTTAGCAATTAAAACATCATAAATAGCCAAAGAAATAGCAAAATTTAAATATCTTTTTTTTACTATTTTTAAATCATCAAACGCAACAAAAACACTAAAAGTAAGGTTTTTATAGGGTGTAGATATCCATGAACTTTCTAATTGACCCCTCCCTTTTTCTTGGTGATCTGTAATAACAATTGTATAGTTTTTTAAGGTAGAATTTTGCGACAAATCCTTTAAAAAAGAATTTGTAGAATCAGTGGCATTAAGTTTGATTATTTCCAAGTGTTAAATAATGTGTAAACTACTGTAATAATAAACAAAATACTCGCAAAAAAATAATAACTTTGCGTTTAATTAGAAAAAAAGTTAATGACAAACAAAAAAGTAAGTACAGATGATTTAATTGCTTTGATTATCAAAGGAATTGATGAAGTTAAAGGAGAAGGTATTCAATTATTAGACTTACGAGATATAGAAAATACAGTTTGCGATTATTTTATAATTTGCTCTGGAAATTCTAATACACAAGTAAATGCAATTTCTGGTTCTATTCAAAAAATAGTTAGTAAAGAGCTAAAAGACAAACCTTGGCATATAGAAGGACAAACAAACTCTGAGTGGGTTTTAATGGATTATGTTAACGTAGTTGTTCACATTTTTCAAAAACATGTACGTGAGTATTATGACATTGAAAGTCTTTGGGGAGATGCAAAAATTACAGAAATAAAATCAGTTTAAATTTTTTATTTATTAAATAAATGAGTGATTCAAAAAAAGATAATAAACCAAATATTCCTAAATTTAAGTTTAACGCATATTGGATTTATGGTGCAGTATTTATTGCAATAATGGCATTTCAATTTTTTAGTAGTGGAGATTTAGCTACTAAAAGTATTTCTAAAAATGAGTTTAATGAGATCTTAAAAGAAAATGATATTTCTAAAATTATTGTTGTTAACAATAATATAGCTCAAATTTTTATTAAAGAAGACAAAATAAAAAAAGCACGTTATCAAAAAATGGTAAATTCTGCTTTTTACTCAAAAACAAATTCTTTATTCGAATATAATTTTGGAGACTTACAAAATTTTGAAAAAAACATCGAACAAATCAGAAAAGAAAATGATTTAAATTTCGATTTAAAAAATGAAAATAGAACCAGTGTTTTTGACACTATTCTTGGTTTTTTACCTTTCATTATATTAATAGCAGTTTGGTTATTTTTTATGAAAAGAATGTCTGGTGGAGGAGCTGGAGCTGGTGGAGGAGGTCAAATTTTTAGCATTGGTAAATCTAAAGCGAAATTATTTGATAAAGATACCAAAGTAAAAACTACGTTTGAAAATGTAGCTGGTTTAGAAGGAGCTAAAGAGGAAGTGCAAGAGATTGTAGACTTCTTAAAAAATCCAGAAAAATATACTTCTTTGGGAGGTAAAATACCAAAAGGAGCTTTATTAGTTGGCCCTCCAGGAACAGGAAAAACATTATTAGCTAAAGCAGTTGCAGGTGAGGCAGATGTACCTTTTTTCTCTTTATCTGGGTCAGATTTTGTAGAAATGTTTGTAGGTGTTGGTGCTTCTCGTGTTAGAGATTTGTTTAAACAAGCCGCACAAAAATCGCCTTCAATTATTTTTATTGATGAAATTGATGCGATTGGAAGAGCTCGTGGAAAAAATAGTATGACTGGTGGTAATGATGAACGTGAAAATACTTTGAATCAATTACTTACTGAAATGGATGGTTTTGGCACAGATACCAATGTAATTGTATTGGCTGCAACCAATAGAGCAGATGTTTTAGACAGTGCTTTAATGCGTGCAGGTCGTTTTGATAGACAAATTTACGTAGACTTACCAAACATAAACGAAAGAAAAGAAATTTTTGAAGTTCACATCAAACCTTTAAAACTAGCAGATGATGTTAAAATCGAATTCTTAGCTCAACAAACTCCTGGTTTTTCTGGAGCTGATATTGCTAATATGTGTAATGAATCTGCTTTAATTGCTGCTAGAAATGGTAAAAAAGCGATTCATCATCAAGATTTTTTAGATGCAGTAGATAGAATTGTTGGTGGTTTAGAAAAGAAAAACAAGGTTATTACTCCAAAAGAAAAAGAAGTAATTGCTTATCATGAAGCAGGGCATGCAACTATTAGTTGGATGGTAGAACATGCTGCACCATTGGTAAAAGTAACCATTGTTCCAAGAGGGCAATCTTTAGGAGCTGCTTGGTATTTACCAGCAGAAAGAATGATTGTGCAAACAGAACAAATGTTAGATGAAATGTGTGCTACAATGGGAGGTAGAGCTGCAGAAAAAGTTATTTTTAATAAAATTTCTACAGGAGCTTTAAGTGATTTAGAAAAAGTGACTAAACAAGCTAGAGCTATGGTAACTGTTTATGGTTTAAATGAAGAGGTAGGTAACGTTACCTACTATGATTCATCTGGAAACGATGGCTTTGTAAAACCTTACAGTGAAGAAACTGGCAAAAAAATTGATACCGAAATTTCTAAAATAATAGAAGCTCAATATTTAAGAGCTATTAAATTATTAGAACTGCATAAAGATAAGTTAACAACGTTAGCAAATTTATTATTAGAAAAAGAAGTTATATTTAAAGATGACTTAGAGAAAATTTTTGGAAAAAGACCTTTTGAAGAAGTTGAAGAAAAAGTAGTTGAAAAAAAAAATAAAGAAGAAGAGCCAATTTTACCAGTAGCAGAAGACACTGTAGAATAAATAAACATCTTTAATTAAATGAGTTTTTTTAAAAAGCTATTCAATAAAACTGATAAAAAAAATAAAGAAATTCAAGAGCAAGAAGTTAATCTTGCTCTTGATGATTCTTTTGTACACCAATTTCTAAAAAAAGGTGGTAAATTTCTATATTGCTTAAGAAAAACTGAAGTTGCTAATAACCTACAAAATATTTTAAAAGAAAATCACTGGACTCAATTGACTCTTTTAAATGACGAACTAGTTACTTTATTTAGCAAAAAAAATGTAACAGTGAGTAAAACCTTTCAATCAAGTATACCAGTTCTATTAAGCTGTGAACATTTGATTGCAGATAATGGAGATATCTTATTTTCTTCAAATCAATTAAAAAGTAATAAACTATCTGAAATGCCTCAAAACTTCATTGTTTATGCAACTACAAGTCAATTGGTTAAAGATACTAGAGAGGGCTTAGCAGGTATAAAAATACACAATAAAGAAAATTTACCTACAAACATTTCTGCCATCAAAAATTACATTATCGATAAAAATGACGATAATTTTTTAAACTATGGTAACAGTAACTCAAAAAACTTATATTTGCTACTATTAGAAGATTTATAATATGAGTAACCTTTTAAAAAGGAGTCTTTCTGGAATTATATATGTTTTACTATTCTTATCTGCCATTCTTTTTTCTAAAGAATCGTACATAATACTAACATCTATATTTGGTTTGTTATGTATTTGGGAATTTTCTAACCTTATAAAGTTTAAAGGTTTTATTGGCTATATTTTTTTTGGCTTAACATTGTTTTTAATGTTAAAAAGACCAGAAAATTATGCAATTGCCATTATTTTAAGCATAACAATACTCTCTTCTTTATCACTTATATACTATTTGTTTTCTAAGAAAGAAATTACCTTTTCTACAGATAGATCTAAATCAGGTATATTAATAAGGTACATTATTTTTTCTATGGTTTTTTTAATACTTTTGCCTGTATATAAAGGAAACTATAATCCCAATTTAATGATTTCTATATTGATCATGATTTGGGTAAATGATAGTTTTGCCTTTTTAGTTGGTAAAAACTTTGGTAAGACAAAACTTTTTGTTTCAGTTTCACCAAAAAAAACAAGAGAAGGTTTTTTGGGAGGTTTAGCTTTTGCTTTACTAGCTGCATTTATTATTAGTAAGTTTAATAACGATTTTACACTTATAAATTGGTTTATAATCGCTTTTATTGTGAGTGTTATTGGTACAATTGGTGATTTAGTAGAGTCAAAATTTAAGAGACAAGCTAATATTAAAGATAGTGGATCAATAATGCCAGGTCATGGAGGAATTTTAGATAGGTTAGATAGTTTACTATTTGCTGCTCCATTTGTTTATGTATATATTAATTTTATAATTTAAGTATGATTCGTTTTCACAAAGAAGGGTATAAAATAATTACAATTGCTTTAATACTCTCTGTTGCAGGTATACTATTAGCCGAAAAATTTATTGATAGTACTTGGTTGGTTAAAACTATTCAAATATTAATACTTGCTTTATTAATAATTATTTTACAATTTTTTAGAAATCCTAAAAGAATTGCTCCTTTAAACGATAACGCTTTGGTTGCACCTGTAGATGGTAAAGTTGTGGTTATTGAAGAAGTTGAAGAACCAGAATATTTTAAAGGAAAAAGATTACAAGTTTCTATTTTTATGTCTCCCATAAACGTGCATGTTACAAGATATGCAATGAGTGGAGTTGTAAAATACAGCAAATATCACCCTGGAAAATATTTAGTTGCATGGCACCCAAAAGCATCAACAGAAAATGAAAGAACAACTATTGTTTTGAATAATGCAGTATTTGGAGATGTTTTATACAGACAAATAGCAGGTGCTTTAGCAAAAAGAATTGTAAATTATGCAAAAGAAGGAGAAAAAGTGATACAAGGTACAGATGCTGGTTTTATAAAATTTGGCTCTAGAGTAGATCTTTTTTTACCTTTAAACACAAAGTTAAACGTATCTTTAGGAGACAAAGTAAAAGGAGGTACTCAAATAATCGCAGAAAAATAATACTATGGAATCTGATTTAGACAAAAAGTTTAATGATGCTTTTGATAGAATGTCAAAGTTAAAAAAGGGTAGTATAACTCAAGATACAATGCTAAAACTTTATGCATATAACAAACAAGCCAATTTTGGAAATCAATCTTCTTTAAATAGTGAACCAAACGTTAGAAATGGTTTTAAATTTAATGCTTGGGTACAATTAAATGGCATGTCTTCAAAGAATGCTAAAATAGCATATATAGAATTAGCAAACACAATTTTAAATCCTAAAAATCAGTAAAATGAAAAAAATAATTATTACATCGTTACTTTTTGTTGTCGCTTTTAATTTATCATCTTGTAAATCAAATAAAAAAGAAAAAACGCCTACAGAAACAAAAATTGAAGTTAAAAAAAGTACTGCGGCCTTTTCATTAAAAGAAGCAGATAAAAACATTAGCTTTTTAGCTTACAAAACTACAGATAAAGTAGCTGTTGGAGGACAATTTAAAAAAGTTGATATTATTTCTGGAGGAGAAGGAAACACTATTAAAGAAGCTATTAATAATACAGAATTCTCAGTACCAGTTAGCAGTCTTTTTACTAAAGATACAAGTAGAGATTACAAAATAAAGAAGTTCTTTTTTGGTGTAATGGAAAACACAAAATTATTATCTGGCAAATTGGTTATAGAAAATGATTCTATTGGTTATACTAATCTTAAAATGAATGGTATTACTGAAAAAGTGCCTTTTAAATATACTTTGGCAAACAATACTTTTTCTATGAACGCAACTATGGATGTTAGTAATTGGAAAGCCTTAGAAGCTTTAAATTCTTTAAACACAGTTTGTAAAGAATTACATAAAGGAGCTGATGGAATTTCTAAAACTTGGAGCGAAGTGACTTTAAATATTACTACTACTTTTTAAGAAACTATAAATTATTCAACGCTTTTTTTAGCGTTTTAAATCGAAAAGAATAGCCGTTCTTTTCGATTTTTTTTGTCGAAATTCTACTGCCTTCTAATAAAATAATTGCCAATTCTCCAAAAAGTAACTTTAATATAAAACTTGGTACACCAATTCCAACAAAAGGTCTTTTAATACTTTTTGCTAATTCTTTAGAAAACGTTTTACTTGTGTGATATTCTGGAGCAACAGCATTAAAAACACCTTTTAAGTGATTATCAATAGCTCTTATGTACAATAAACACAAATCGTCTATATGAATCCAAGGCATATATTGATTACCAGAACCTAAAGGAGATACAATTGGTGTTCTCATTTTTTCTAAAGCTCCTCCCTCTTTTGATAAAACAATACCCGTTCTTAAAATTGTTACAGGTATGTTTTCTGTTGAAAATTGATGTGCTGCTTCTTCCCATTTATGGCAAACTTCGCCTAAAAAATCATCTCCTACTTTAGCTGTCTCTTCAAAAATAGTTTCTACAGTAACTGCACCATAATATCCAATACCAGAGGCAGAAATAAATCCTTTTAAATTAATATTTAAATCCTTTATTTTAGCAAAAAGTAAATTTGCAGTGTCTACCCTACTGTTAATAATTACTTTTTTTCTTTCTTTAGACCAACGTTTATCAGCAATACCAGCTCCTGCTAAATGGATAATATAATCTGTATCAACCAATGCTTTATCATCAATATAATTTTTAGAAATATCCCACTTGAATTCATTTTTAAGTTTAGGGTTTCTACTTAAAATTACAACTTCGTGTTTTTTATCAATCAACATTTCTGTTAATCTTTTTCCTACTAAACCTGTACCACCTGTTATTAAAATTTTTGCCATATTGTAAAAGTACCATTTATTTGTTTAACAATTTTTATCATTGATAAAACAAATCTATATCAACATTTGATAAAATAATATAATTTCATCTAAAAATTTGTTCTAAAAGATTACTTTTATTGTTGATGAAAAATAGAACAAAAAAAAAAGGATTTGTTTTTAAACCTTATGAGGCTGAAAATAAATCGCCCTTTGAAATGCTTTTTGAAATCTTTAAAGAGTTAATTACACATACCTCTGGCGATTTTGATGAAGCAATAGATTGGTTGCGTTCTTTAGATAAAGAATACAAACTAACCAATAAAGAGTATACTATTGATGATTTTATTGAAGATTTAAAGAAGAAAGGATACATTAAAGAAGAAGTTAAAGACGATGGAACTGGAAGTGGGACAAAAATTACTCCTAAAACAGAAAGAGCAATTCGCCAACAAGCCTTAAATCTTATTTTTGGTAAAATTAAAAGAAGCGGTTCTGGTAACCATAAAAGTAAATCTGCAGGAATTGGAGATGAACATACTGGCGATTTTAGAGCCTACCAATTTGGCGATGCTTTAGACAAAGTTTCTGTTACAGAAAGCATTAGAAACGCTCAAATTAACAACGGAATTGATAATTTTAGCCTTACAGAAAATGATTTGGTTGTTGAGGAAACTTTACATAAAAGCCAAATGAGTACTGTTTTAATGATTGATATTAGCCATTCTATGATTTTGTATGGAGAAGACAGAATTACACCTGCCAAAAAAGTTGCCATGGCTTTGGCTGAATTAATAACTACTCGTTACCCAAAAGATACACTAGATATTATTGTTTTTGGTAACGATGCTTGGTCTATAAAAATTAAAGATTTGCCTTATTTGCAGGTAGGACCTTACCATACAAATACAGTTGCTGGATTAAATTTAGCGATGGATTTATTGCGTAGAAAACGAAATACTAACAAACAAATTTTTATGATTACTGATGGCAAACCAAGTTGCTTGCGTTTGCCAGATGGACAGTATTACAAAAATAGTAATGGTTTAGACAAATATATTGTTGATAAATGCTATGGAATGGCACAACAAGCAAGAAAACTACACATACCAATTACCACTTTTATGATTGCAAAAGACCCTTATTTAATGCAATTTATAAAAACTTTTACAAAAGCAAATCAAGGAAAGGCTTTTTATACGGGCTTAAAAGGTTTGGGAGAAATGATTTTTGAAGATTACGAAACCAATAGAAAGAAAAGAATAAAATAAGAAAAGATAAAAGAGCAAAGAATATAGAGAATGGAGTCTTTAACCTTTATCCTATCTTCTTTTTTCTAAATTTAGATATATGATAGAAAAAATAAATACACTAGGAGAATTAAAAAAATCTGGATACACATCTAAATCCATAAAATACGAGTTACGTGAAAACTTAATCAGTAAAATGATGAGTAAAGAAACTGTTTTTAAAGGGATTCATGGTTATGAAAATACAGTAATACCTGAATTGGAAAGAGCTATTTTGAGTAAACATAATATCAATTTATTAGGTTTAAGAGGGCAAGCAAAAACACGTTTGGCAAGATTGATGGTTCACTTATTAGATGAATACATTCCTATTGTTACAGGTTCTGAAATAAATGATGATCCTTTAAACCCAATTTCTAGATTTGCCGTTGAATTGATTGCAGAAAAAGGAGATAAAACACCTATTAGTTGGTTGCATAGAGAGGATCGTTTTGCAGAAAAACTAGCAACACCAGATGTTACTGTAGCAGATTTAGTAGGAGATGTAGATCCTATAAAAGCTGCCAATTTAAAATTATCTTATGCAGATGATCGTGTAATACATTATGGTATGATTCCTAGAGCAAACCGCTGTATTTTTGTAATTAATGAATTGCCAGATTTACAGGCAAGAATACAAGTTGCACTATTTAATATTTTGCAAGAAGGAGATATTCAGATTAGAGGTTTTAAGTTAAGATTGCCTTTAGATATGCAATTTATATTTACTGCCAACCCAGAAGATTATACAAACAGAGGTAGTATTGTAACCCCTTTAAAAGACAGAATTGGGTCACAAATTTTAACGCATTATCCTGCAGATATAGAAACTGCTAAAACAATTACACAACAAGAAACAAACAAAGCAAGTGCTCAAAAAGAATTTATTCAAATTCCTGAATTGGCAAAAGATATTTTAGAACAAATTGTTTTTGAAGCCAGAGAAAGCGAATATATTGATGCTAAAAGTGGGGTAAGTGCTCGTTTAAGTATCACTGCTTTTGAAAACTTATTAAGTGCTGCAGAAAGAAGAGCTTTACTTTCTGGAGATGAAAAAACAATGATTCGCTTGAGTGATTTTGACGGAATTATCCCTGCAATTACTGGTAAAGTAGAATTAGTTTACGAAGGAGAACAAGAAGGTGCTCAAGTTATTGCAGAGAATTTAATTAATAAAGCGATTAAAACATTGTTTCCAACTTATTTTCCTGAGATAAAAAAATTAGAAAAGCAAAATGTAGAAACTCCTTATGACGATATTATTTCTTGGTTTTTTAATGCCGAAGAAGATTTTGAATTGTTAGATGAGTTTACAGAAAAACAATACAAAAACGAGCTTGATAAAATAAAACCCTTAGATGATTTTCTTAACAAGCATCAACCAAACATGAATACTGAAGATGCTTATTTTGTAAAAGAATACATTCTTTGGGCGTTAGTAGAATTTAAAAAATTAAGTAAATTTCGTTTTACAGAAGGTACACAATTTAAAGATCCATATAGTAATTTTGTGAGTGGATTGTAAAATTAATTTTTAAAAATATTTCACCTTAACATGTACAACCGAATTATTAAATTAATTCGGTTGTTTTATTTTCTATTTTCTTTATTTTTATAAAAAAGATAATTTATCTATTGAATTCAATTTAGTTTTTTAAATTTTCCATTTCCATGCCTTGATAATTATCAGCAATAAAACGATAACCTCTAGAGTTGCACAAATTATATAGTGAGGTAGCAAACTTCCTCCACCAATTACAAATAGAATCATTAAAAAAGCCACCACCATATTTAAAATTCTGTTAATTTTAAAACTCAAATACCTAGAAAAATAAATTAATAGAATGGGCATATTTATAATAATTGCAGCAATTGCCATTGTTGTGGTTACTTCTCCAATAATACCATCTAAAGTGTTTTTATTTACTAATTCTACAAAGATTGATAAGACATCTGCTAAAATCATATTCAATGTAAAAACAATCCATAATGTAGATAATTTTGTTTTAGTGCTCATGGCTAATTATTTAATTTAAAAGTTAAATCCAAAATATAGACCAGGTTCTCCAAAGAAAAATTTTGAATATTGGTCATCTATCGTTTTAAATGAATCTGGCATTTTTGTATGATAAGGTCTGTGTGTAATGCCAAGGGAAGGTTCTATAAAAAATTTACCTTTAAAGAGTTTTATATGATAGCCCAATCTATAAGTATTAAAAATTTGAAAACCATCATCAATTTTATTTCCTTCTTCATTCACAAAAGTTTGCCAAGAACTCATAACGTGCACACCAGCATAGAAACCTTTCCATAGAAAACGTTGATAAGCAATTGCAAAACCTTTCTCTCTAATATAACCTGGAAATTCTGTTTCTGGAGCCTCCCATAAAGGTCCTAATGTTATACCTAGTGACCATGCATATTTCCAAGATTTAAGCTCTAAAGAAATCACATCTTTTTCTGATAAACGATAGCCTAAATTAAGTTGATAAAAATCGGGTTTGTTTGTTTTAGAAAAATTACCCAACATTGCAAAAGTACTACCTATGAAGCAATCTTTATAATTTTGATCAGATTTTTGATATTGTGCCTGAAATTGAAAAAGGCTAGAATACATAAGAATTAGTACTAAAAAAAGTTTTTTATTTTGCATAATCATAAGTTTTTTATTTTGATGCAAAACTAAATACCAATCTCGTAATTATTCGTTCACTTAAGTTCATAAATAAACCTAATAGCTAAATATTTGTCAATTTCAATATAAAACCTCGGTTTAGAAATCCCGCTAAAAAAGCGGGATTAATTCAACAAGAATTTTTAGTGTATTACTTTGTAACTTTTAAAAATTAAGTTTTACTAATTTAAAAGTCTTTTTTTAATTCTACTTAAAGATTGTGGTGTTAAACCAAGATAACTTGCTATTTGATATTGAGGAACTCTCTGTAATAAATCTGGTCTTGTTTCTGTTAAATGTAAATATCTATCTTCTGGACTCGCTAACTTGTAACTGAAAAATAACTCTTGTTGTTTTGACATAATTACCTCTCCAATAATTCTACAAATAGATTGAAATTGAGGATATTTTTGCAGCATCTGTTCTTCAAATGCTTTTGAACCTGCATTTACAACACTATCTTCTATACACTCTAAAAAATGTTCTGTAGGTAACTCTTTACCATAATTTTTTGGCATAATTGGTTGCCCTTCTGTATAAATTTCTAGCGTTTTTTCTTCTCCATCAGCAATTAAATAACTTCTGATACACCCTTTTAAAACTAAAAAACTTTCATTAGCAATACTTTTTTCATTCAAAACCAGAGTCCCTTTTTTATAAGTTCTAATATTAGAACTTTCTATAACGATATTTTCGAGTTCATTAGATAATTCTGTATGATTTAAAATATAGTTGACAAGTTCGTTTTTCATTTTAATGAATAAATTGATTACAAAATAAGTTATCTTTTATTAATTTAAAAATTAAATTTTAACAACACCCTGATTTTGGATCACAACAAGAACTCATAGCTTCTGCAACTTTAATCACTGGCTTTGCAATTCCACAAGCATCAAGTGCTAAACAAGCTGTAACTTTAGAGGTTAACAAAAAGTTGGTGCCATCAAAATCTAAATTGTATTTACCAATAGTTTCTTTTCCTTGATACTCTACCTCTATTTCTAAATCATCAAACTGAAATTTCTTTTCAGAGATTTCTATAATGTTTAATAATTTTTCTGGGTGTAATCTATGGTTGTAATCTCTCTCTTCCCATAATTGAAAATTAATTACTACTTCACTTCTTACTTTTCCTCCACAATCAATAAAATCTTTAGTTATTTTACCAACTTCTGTTACATGAAAATGAGCTGCAACCATTTCTCCATTTGGTAATTGAAAACCTATTGTATCTAAACTTGTTAAGTGCTTTTTAATTTCTGATAATTTCATAATTCTTATTTTTTATATATTATTTCTTTCTAACTTTATTTTTCTAATTAACAACAGTTTCCTGATGAATTTGTGTTTAAAAAATTCCCTAAAATATTTTGTATGTGAGTCCAGTTTTCTTGATCAATACAATAACAAACACTTGTACCCTCTATTTTTCCTTTAATAATGCCCACTTTCTTCAACTCTTTTAAATGTTGAGAAATAGTAGGTTGAGCCAAACCAATATCTTTTACCAAATCTCCACAAACACATGTTTTTAATTTGATTAAAAACTCTAAAATGGCAATTCTTGCAGGATGCCCTAAAACTTTAGCAATCGTTGCAATTTGGTTTTGCTTTTCTGTAAAAATTTCTGATTTGGTTATGCCCATCTTAATTTATTTATTGCAATATTACGATTAATATATTTAAAAAAATACTATTTGCTTAAATTAAACAAATAGCCAACAGAAAAGTTAAAGAAACTTGTTGCTTGTAAATTGGTTTCATTAGGCAATGAATTTGGTAAATTTATATTATAGCCTAACTCAAAATCCCAAGATTTTACGGTTAAGGAAATGGGTATATTTACTTGTGTGTTTAATAAATCAAAAACATCAAAATTAAATGTTCTTAAAACTCTTCTTCCTAAAACAGTAACAACTCTATTAATTGTAATATTTTGTTTTGCAACAATAAAATTTATTCTTGGTTGTATTCTTAAAGCAAAATTTTGGGTTCTTTTTAATGTTAAATTTACAAAACTACTAGAAACTAATTGATAACTTGCATCAGAACCAAATAAATAAGAAGCAGCTACTGTAGTTCCTAAAGATCTTTTTTTGTTTCTAACACCTACATTTATATCAAAAGAATTTGTAAAACCATCAAACCCATCAGTATAAAAAAACTTTGTATAGCCCAGATTATAATTTATGTTTTTCTTTTTACCTAAGGTATTAAAATAGCCTAAAGAAAGACTTGTAAAATCCCAACTTGGAGCAAAATTTTGGTAATAAATACCTGATATACTTGCATTAAAACCAGAAGAATGATAATAAGAAACCTGTGGAATTAAATTAAACTGATCTGTACCAGAATCTCTTCCTGAAAAATAGGTATTGTTATTATAAGAAGCAGAAGTATATAAAAAGCTGTAAGACAAATCACTTTCTATCAATTCATCTAAAAATTGCTGATCATTAAAAAAAAGTTCATCCAATAAGTCATCAATATCATCGTCATTATTTTCTTGAGCAAAAGAACAAAAAGAGGTTGCTATTGTAAACAATAGCAACCCCAAATACTTTATAGCTAATTTAACTTCCTGAAAAGGATTCATCATAATTTTAAAACTAGTTTGCTCTTACTCTCTTTTTTTTACCCTCATTAAGATTGTTTTGCCTAGTACCATCTCTTAACTCTCCCCTATCTTTAGCTTCTCTAATTTTATCAATTCTATTTTTTAACATTTTACGTTGTTCACCAGACAGAGTTTTCCTAAAGTTGTCTCTTGTTTTTCTGAGTCTTACTTGTTGGTTTCTCACCAAATCTTTTTGTGTACTTGTAAAAGTTGAGAGTAACCGTTTTCTAATTTCATTTTTAGAAATTGTTTTATCAGATAAAATAGCTAATTGTTCTTTAGTAAGTGAGGCTTTAAAGGCTTCTCTATTAGTTTTCATTACCTCTTTTTCTTGCTGTAATAAATTACGTTGCTCTTCAGTAAGCTCTTTTGTAATTAAGTTATAATTAGAATCTTGACCAAAAACTGATGTATTAAAGCACATCAAAGTCATAAAACTTAGGTTTAGGATGATGGTTTTTAATTTCATTATTATTTGTTTTTACTGTTATAACTAAAGTACAAAATTACTATTTATAATTTACAATTGTCTTTTGCTGCTGCCATTTCTGTAGCATCATTTATTGTGGCTGTTGAAGCATCTTTATAAATAATAACAACAGGAAAGTTTAGGCTTGGCTTTGTTGTAGAGTCTGGATTTGCTTTATGCCATTCTCTTAATAATTTAAATTCTTTTCTTTCTGTAACCTCAATTACAGTGGCATCTTCCATAGTAAAACTTACTGGCAAAACTAACTTGAAGCATTTTCTTTTATCTTTTCCTTTTTTACAAGAGTCTTTTATCACTGCTAACTCATCAGTATCTAATAAAGTTTGTACAGTACCATCTTCTAAAGTTACATCTACCGGAAAAACTAATTGTGGTCTTTCTGTAATATCTTCGTTTTCTGCATACCATTCTCTAATTAAAGTCCAATCTTTTTTAGAGTTTAAAGTGATAGAAGAATCATCTGCCATGATAAAATCTATAGGAAAAACAAATTCAAAACATTTTTGTCTTCTTTTTCTTCTTCTTTCATTAGTGTCTTCTAATTTTTCACCTCTTATTGAGAAAAAAACTTCACTCTCTAGTTCTTCTCTAGAAACATTATCTGTTTTTAAAGAAACTTTATATCCTAAATTTTCTGCAAATGCTACGTTTGTAATATAACTATCTGCCAAATCTTCATTAAAAGCTGTTTTAGTTGTAATTGGTAAACTAGATGCCTCTACAGTTACTGTTTTTGCTTGTACAATTTGTGCAATTAATGTTGCATCATCTGTTTCTAATGTTTCTAATTCTAAAGTTTCTGTTTCTGAACAAGAAGTAAATAATAGCATTGATAAAATAAATGCACTAATTGATAAAAATAAAACACTTGTTTTTTGAATGTTTTTACTAAAAATTGAAGTTCTCATAATTGTAAGTTTTTAATTAATATTTGTTTCTATTTACTTAGAACTCTATTTTTTTAAATAGTTTGAAAAATTTATAAAATAATTGTTTCTAAAAAGGTATTTTCTGTATAATTATCTATTAACGAGTCTTCTACAAATAATGAATTTAAAAATAAATCATCTATTTTTTGTTCAGAAAGTTCTGCTTTAATTACAATTTCATTTATTAGGGTTGCATCTGCAAAAGCTTCAAATTCTGAATCTTCTAATAATAACGACTCAATTAAACTATCATCAGAAAAAGATAAAAGTTCTATATTATTTTTATTAACAGTTGTATTGTTTGCACTTTGTAACCAAATTGTTAATGCAAATATAAAAACCAAAGAAGCTGCTGCCACATATTTAAATTGTGGTTGTAACCAAAAAACGAGTTGTTTTTTTTCTTGGATTGATTTTTCTTGAACCTCTTCTTTTAGTTTCTCTAAGATTGCTATTTTAGATTTCGCAAAATATCCTTCAGGAGTTTCTATTCCTAAATATTTTTTATGATGTTTAGAAATATCAGTTTTTAAGCCTTCTTCTAAAAAATTTTTACGGTTGATATTCTCTTTTGAGTTTTTCATAATATGTAATTTAGACCCAACTTTTAAAAAATAGTTTGGTTTTATAAAAATATTTTTTCTTCAATTATTTTTACTGATGTATAATAAGAGGATTTTAAAGTACTTTCTGATACTTCTAAAATTTCTGAAATTTGCCTAAAACTTAAATTATCAAAATATTTCATTAAAAAAATCCGTTTTTGCTTTTCTTTAAACCCATCTATAATTGTGTTTAATTTTTTTTGAATTTCATCTCCATTAAAATAAGCATCTTCAAACAATACCTCTAAATTAGATTCAGAAACTTCATCAATATTATTATGTCTTTTTTTATTATTTTTTTCTAAAAAACGCATAGATTCGTTGTATGCAATTCTATACATCCAAGTATGTAAAGAACTTTTTCCTTCAAATTTTTGGATGTTTTTATATATTCTAATAAAAGTTTCTTGTAACACATCATCAGCATTTTCATGGGTGGTAACCATTTTTCTTATATGCCAATACAAACGTTCTTGGTAGACGTCTAACAGCTCACCAAAAGCAGCATCTTTTAGTGAAACATCCTTTAACCTTTTTACAAATGCTGCGTCTTTACTCAACTATTTTATGTGGTTTATATTTTTTGACCCAAGATAATAGAAATAGTTTGATTTATTGATTAAAAAGTTTAATTACAGATTACCAATCAATTTTACAAATATAAATATCAATTTAAATAGATAAAGTTGTTAGATGATTTTTAGAATGATTTGTATTTTTATACTTCGAATTTTTAATCTTTAAATTTTTTCAATAAAAAATGAAAATCATTATATCTCCAGCAAAATCATTAGACTTTGAGAGTAAAGCACCAACTAGTTTGCATACCCAACCTCGTTTTTTAGACCAATCTAAAAAACTAAACAAAAAACTAAAGACACTTTCTAAGAAAAAAATATCTGAGTTAATGAAAATTTCTGATGATTTGTCTGCTTTAAATTTTGATAGAAATCAATCTTGGCAAACACCATTTACCAAAGAAAATGCTAAACAAGCTATTTACTCTTTTACAGGTGCTGTATTTCAAGGAATTGATGTAAACTCTTTATCCGAAGAAAAAATACCTTTATTACAAGAGAATTTAAGAATTTTATCTGGTTTGTATGGTTTGCTAAAACCGTTAGATTTAATACAACCTTATCGTTTAGAAATGGGCACTCGTTTAAAAGTTGGCAAAACAGAAAACCTGTACAAATTTTGGAATGAAGAGTTGGCAATATCTTTAAATGAAGAGTTAAAAGATGATGAGTTATTAGTAAATTTAGCAAGTACAGAGTATTTTAAAGCTTTGCCTAAAAAGACTTTAAAAGTACCTATGATTACCCCTATTTTTAAAGATTTTAAAAACGGAGAATATAAAATTGTAATGACCTATGCCAAAAAAGCTCGTGGTTTAATGGTACGTTATATTATAGATAATAATGTAAACACAATTGATGGTTTAAAAGGTTTCAATGTTGATAAATATCGTTTTTCTGAAGAATTATCTGCTGGTAATGATTTGGTTTTTACACGTTAAAAGTTTACAGTATTCAGTAAAATTGATGCTCAAAAAAATTGAAATAAAATAAAAAAATCCAATTCTTAAGAATTGGATTTTTTTTGAATTTAAAGTCTATTTTAAACCTATAAAATATTAATACCTCTCATACAATACCTTTTTAGAAAACTCATTTTTGTCTGTTAAAACTTTTAATATATATATCTGATTACTAATATTACCTAAATCTAATCTAGTATCTAAAGAGCTGTCATTTATTTTCCATTGATGAACTCTTTGCCCTAAAAGATTAAATAATTGAACTTTTTTAATAAATAAACCTGCTTTATTTTTAAGTACAATTTCTTTAGACGTATTATCTAAATACATCTCTAAGTTTTCAATTTCTGTTACACTTTCTGCTATTGTATCGTCAGATAAAACAGTTTTTTCATCATTTGTGAAAACAATTTCAAAACGATTTGTATGCAATCCTTTGTTTAATTGAAGTGCCACTGAACCTTCACTAAGTACATAGGTTTTATCTGTTTGATTATCTCTTAAATAAATTTCTTCATCTATATTTTTAATTTCATCGATATTTAAAATGATACTTCCTGTATAATCCATTAAAATATCAAATGGTACTTCTAAATCTGATGTAATTTGGTTAACTCCAGACATCACATACTTAACTTCATCTTTATCAGAAGTAAAATACATATCTGTATCTCCTAAATCGAACATTTCACTATCATATCCTTTATCAAAAGCGAAAGAATTACCAGCATTAAATGAAAGCCCTAGTTGTCTATGAAAACTATTGCCTTCTGCATTTAAATAATCCATTCCTAACTTTAAAGATGGCAATTGATATCCTACTGTTTCTTTTGATGATTTAATTTTTGAGATTTCTTCTGATTTTGAATCGTTCTTAAAAAATACAGAATTAGCACCTTCTGTTACGTATTCTCTTTGGCTATTATTAAAAACAACAGAACCTGCTGCATTTGTTTCTATAAAGAAACCTTGGCCAATTGCAATATAACCTTCTGGTTCTTTATAAGCTTGATCACCTGCTCCTCCATAAAATGGTTGACAGCTAATATTACCATCTGCATCTTGTAATCTTAAAAAATCTATATTGATTGACACAGCGTCTTTTGATACTAAAGTAATATCACTACCAGATGGAATACAAACTGTTAAAGGTCCACTATTTGCAAATACACCTGATGAAGATGGCAATGTAAATTGAAAATTTGAAACACCATCTATATATAACTCCATCATTTTTGATGCTGAAGAATTATAATTAATAATCAATTCATCTACTCCTCTAATAATGCTATTAAACGTAATTTCTTCTGATATTGCATCTAATAAAACATCACTTGCACCTACACTACCAGTAGTTATAGCTGCCTCTGCTTGTAAAGAAATATCAAAAGGTCCTGAAATAGTTGGGCTATTTGCTGCCACACCACCAACTAAATTTTTGGTTGCATACCCTCCAATATATCCTGCATAAGTATGTCCTGCTATAGCAGAACCTGTTGCATCTACCTCTCCTACATGTTGCCAAAAATAAAGAGTAGCTGTGGTTACTGCTAAATTATCTTCTATAAACTTTTTAGCACTTAATGCAGATGCATAAGGGTTACCAATTAAATAACTATCACCAGAAGCAAAACTGCTTGACTCTAAATTACCATCTTTAGGAGAACCTATAAAAGTATAATTTTGAGCAACTCCTGGTCCTTTGAAAATAAAACCATCGGTATTAGGAATTGCACCTCCACTTCTAGTTTGTGACCAGCTTACCATTCCATTAGAACTTGGTGCATAAGTATACATCCAATAATCTGCTAATGATATTGGTGATGTAGTGTCTCCATCATAAATATTGCCTGTTAAGAAGTTAATGTCTTTGGCAATATCTGTATTAATAGTTCCTGATGCATTTGTTGGTACTGTACCATCTTTAAATACATTTGCTATTGTGTAACTAGATCCTAATGCAACATTTTGCACAGGAGAACTCATATAATTGTAACGATACTTACTAGGAACTTCAGAATTTTGATCTATTAACAAACGACCAGAACCAATAACTTGAGATGTTGTTTGGTGTGTTTGTATTAATTGTGCTAAGTTATTATTGTTTGTACTTATAAGTCTAATATCACCGTTTAAAGAAATGGCATTGGTAACAACCAATAAATTATCTGTAATAGAAAAGGTATTAGATGCACTAACAGCTAAATCTTTTGCTATAAAAGTACCTGTTGTATGATTATAATCCTCTCCAATAATTACAAAACGAGAACGATCTGGTTCTCCATTGGTCCAAGTAGATCCAGACCTTGTTGTACCATTAATTCTATGAGTACCTAGTTGTACATTTAAATTAGTATTGGTAGTATTAACTGCAGAAATTAATGGATCAAAAGGATGTCTTTCTGGTGGATTTGCATAAGGATTTAAAGCATCATCTATAAAAACCACCCATTCTGAACTGGTATAGGTACTATTTGGCGCTAACCTTTGATCTGCTCTCACAAAAGAGGTGTTGTCTGTAATATTAGAAACTACATCAAATCGGTTTGTCCAAGCGTCTTCATTTATAACTGATGATAATGCAATGATATCATTACCACCAGAAAAAGCGGTTAATGAATCACTATTTAAATTGGAAGCACTTCCATTAATATTGGTAATTGTATTTCCTGTTTTATTTATTAATACAGATTGTCCTGGTGCCAATGTTGCTGTTACTGCAAAACTAGCATCTGGTGTAACCCCTGTTTGATCTCCAGACTTATCATCAAACAAAACAACTTTAATTGAATTTGGTGCAATTGTTATGCTTGTACTTATATTGGTAACTTCTATCCATCGATCTGTTGATGAATGATATACTTGCGTTATCATAACATTATCTGTTATAATAGATTCTCTATAATCAACATCTCCTGTTAAGTTCGTATTTGTAAAATTGTTTTCTGGATCATTAAAATCTCCATTAACATCTGCATAATTATCTGAATCTTCTAATGTATTATCAAACCCATTGTCTCCAACTGTGCCATCAGTTTTCCCATCAGTATTTGCATCTGTTAAACCAGAACCAGATTCTACAATATCAAGTATTTCATCGTTATCTGAATCTAAATCTAAATAATCTGAATTATCTTCTGCATCTGTATTCACAGGAGATAACCCACCAATATAAGCTGAATTAATACCATTATTTGCTAAATAAGTTGCATAAGAATCTGCTGCTGGTAATATATAACCTGCTGTAGTTTGTGCTTCAACATTATCTGGAATACCATCATTATCTGAATCTAAATCTACATCGTTAGGAATACCATCACCATCAGTATCTAAAGAATATAATAGAAGTATTGACGATAGTTGTATATTTTGTATTGTAGAAACTCCTGCTCCATGAAAACTTGTATCTATAAAATAATCTGTTGCAGTAGCATTTAAACTACTAGTATAAAATACAACATCATTTTTTAAATAAGTAACTACGTTTCCTTCTTTTTTAATACTAAATACATCTGATGCAGTATAACTACCAAAAGCACCTCTATGAGAACCATTCTCATAGACTCTTATTGTAGTTTGATCTATATAGATCGCAAAATCAATATCATTGAAAGAAGAATTGACATTAGGGTAAGAATTTAGTCCAATCATAAATCTTCTACCTGATAAAGAAGGAGTTTGAAAACTAGCTTGAAAAGCATTAATATCGAACCCATAACTTATTACACCTGGTGATGCATAAGAATCATTCCAATTAGCATTATTACCATTGGTAATTAATGTATTACTAATAACTGGTGTCATTACTTTACTTACTGTTGCTCCTACTCCTCTAGTCCATTCATTAATATTTATTTTATTTTCTTCAGTATCTAAAATACCATCATTATCATCATCAATGTCAACAGCATCTTCAATACCGTCAAAATCGGTATCTAAAGTTTGTCTATAATCAACTTCTCCAACTCCATTTGTATTTGTAAAATCATTTTCTGGATCGTTAAAGACTCCATTAACATCGGTATAATCGTCTATAGATTCTAAAGTATCGTCTAAACCATTTATACCTACTGTAGCATCTGTTTTCCCATCAGTATTTACATCTGTTAAACCTGTCCCAGATTCTATGATATCAAAAACACCATCATCATCTGCATCTAAATCTAAATAATCTGGGTTGTTTGTTTGGTCTGTATTCTCTGGTGTAATACCCCCTAAATAAGCAGAATTAAGTCCATTATTTGTTAAGTAGGTTGCATAGGTATCTGTCGCTGGCAAAGTATAACCTGCTGTTGTTTGAGCCTCTACATTATCTGGAATACCATCATTATCTGAATCTAAATCTAAACTATTAGGGATACTATCTCCATCAGTATCTAATGGTAATATTGATGATACTTGAATATTTTCTATAGTAGATATCCCTGCATCAGCGAATGAATTGTCTATAAAATAATCTGTAGCAGTTGCATTTATAAGACTTGTGTAAAAAACAACATCGTTTTTTAAATATGTTATAGTATTTCCATCCTTTTTAATACTTAATATATCTGTAGCTGTATAAGAACCAAAATTACCTCTGTGAGATCCACTTTCGTAGATCGTTAAACCTGTATGATTTATATAAATAGCATAATCAATATCAGTATAAGAAGAGTTCACGTTAGGATAAGAGTTTAAACCAATCATATACCTTCTACCTGACAAGGAAGGTGATTGAAAACTAAATTGAAAACTATTAACATCTAAACCATAACTTAAAATACCTTGTGAAGCAAAAGAATCATTCCAACTTGAACCACCACCATTTGTGATTATTGTATTTGTTGCTACTGGAGGTATCACTTTTACTACAGTTGCATTGGGGCCTCTTTCCCAATTATTAACATCTATTGCATTTTCTTCTGTATCTAATATACCATCATTATCATCATCAATATCAATAGTATCTTCTATACCATCAAAATCAGTATCTAGGGTTTGTCTGTAATCAACATCTCCTAAAGAATTTGTATTTGTAAAATCGTTTTCTGGATCATTAAAATCTCCATTAACATCTGTATAATCATCTGAATCTTCCAATGAATTATCGAACCCATTATCACCAACTATTCCGTCTGTTTTTCCATCAGTATTTGCATCTATTAAACCAGAGCCTGACTCTACAATATCAAAAATATCATCATCATCTGCATCTAAATCTAAGTAATCTGCATAATCGGTATTATCAGTATTCTCTGGAGTTAAACCACCAATATAAGCAGAATTAACTCCATTATTTGCTAAATAGGTTGCAAAAGTATCTGCTACAGGTAAAGTATAACCAGCAGTAGTTTGTGCCTCTATATTGTCTGGAATTCCATCATTATCTGAATCTAAATCTAAGCGATTTGGAACTCCATCTTCATCTGAATCTAATGTTATTAATTCTGATAATGGAATTAGTTGAATATTCTCTATCGTAGCTACTCCAGCACCATGAAAAGAAGTATCTATAAAATAATCTGTTGCAGTAGCAGCAGTTACACTTGTATAAAAAACAACATCATTTTTTAGATACGTTATTACGCTTCCTTCTTTTTTAATACTAAAAATATCTGATGCTGAATAAGCTCCAAAAGTCCCTCTATTAGACCCATTTTCAAAGACTCTTATAGTAGTTTGATCAAAATATATTTGATAATCTATATCTGTGTAAGAAGAACTAACGTTAGGAAAAGCATTTAAGCCTATCATAAATCTTCTACCTGTAGTAGAGGCTGATTGAAAACTAACTTTAAAACTATCTACATCTAATCCGTAACTTAAAACACCTGGTGAGGTAAAAGAATCATTCCAACTTGCACTATTTCCATTGGTTGTTATGGCATTTGTTCCTTCTGGAGGAATCACTTTTACAACTGTTGCACCAGGACCTCTAGACCAATTATTAACATTAATTGTGTTTTCTATAATATCTAAAATACCATCGTTATCATCATCTAAATCAGTATCATCACCCACACCATCAGAATCACTGTCTAAAAATTTTCTATAATCTACATCTCCTGAACCACTTGTATTTGTAAAGTCATTTTCTGGATCGTTAAAATTACCATTTACATCGGTAAAATCATCAAGTGATTCTAAGGTGTTATCTAAACCATTAATACCGATTGTTCCATCTGTTTTTCCATCAGTATCTGCATCTGTTAATCCAGAACCAGATTCTACAATATCAAAAATACCATCATCATCTGCATCTAAATCTATATAATCAGGTGTATCTACACCATCTGTATTTACAGGTAATAGACCATTTACACCTCCGTTATTTACAGCTATATATCTTGTATTTAAACCATTATTTGTAATATATTCTGTGATATTATCTGAATTTGGATCATTGTAAGCTAGCGTTGATTGTGCTTCTATATTATCTGGAATACCATCATTATCTGAATCTAAATCTAAACGGTTAGGAATACCATCTTGATCTATATCTAGAGGCTCAATCGAGGTTAACTGAATGTTCTCTATAGTTGAGACTCCTGTATTTGCAAAAGAATTATCTATAAAATAATTTGCTGCATTTGCAGGGATGAGACTTGTATAAAATACAATATCGTTTTTTAAATAGGTTACAAGATTCCCTTCTTTTTTAATACTAAATACATCTGTGGATGCAAAAGAACCAAATCCTCCTCTATAAGAACCATTCTCATATATTAATAAACTAGTATTTGCAATATAAATAGCGTAATCAATATCCGTATAAGAAGAATTTACGTTAGGGTAAGAATTTAAACCAATCATAAACCTTCTACCAGATACAGCAGCTGTTTCAAAACTAAATTGAAAACTATTTACATCTAATCCATAACTTAAAACTCCCTGAGAAATGTAAGAATCATTCCAGCCTGAGTTATTAGTATTAGTTGTTATGGTATTGGTTGCTACTGGTTGAATAACTTTTGTAACTCTTGCACCTATTCCTCTCGTCCAATCATATATGTTAATAACTTCTTCTGCTGTGTCTAAAATTCCATCATTATCATCATCTATATCTATATTATCTGCAACACCGTCTAAATCTGTATCTACAGCGTTTCTGTAGTCTAATTCTCCTCCTGGATCAGTTAAATTTAAGTAAAAAGTACCTAGGTTTGTAATATCATTATTTTGATTGGTATTTATTGTGGTAAGACCAAAAGTTACTGCCGGATCTTCAAAAACATCCTGAAAACCATCATTATCTGCATCTGCCAATACTAATGCTACTGTTGGACTAAGCCTTTCATCAATATCTAATAAACGATCATTGTCTGAATCTGTATCTCTATAATCTGGAGTTCCATCACCTTCAGTATCTACTGGTATAATCCCTCCAATATATGCTGAATTTAGACCATTGTTAGTTGTATAATCTGACAAATTATCAGCATCTGGAGCTGTATATGTAGCAGTTGGCTGTGCTTCTATATTATCTGGTATACCATCATTATCTGAATCGATGTCTTTATGATTTGGTAAACCATCACCATCTGAATCTATTTGTAAAAATGATTCTAATTGAATATTTTTTATAGTTGATACCCCATCTGCAAAAGAAGTATCTACAAAATAATCTGTTGCATTTGCAGTTATAAGACTCGTGTAAAAAGCAACATCGTTTTTTACATATTTTATAACATTTCCTTCTTTTTTTACACTTAATATATCTGTTGCTGTATAAGAACCAAAAATTCCTCTACTAGTACCACTTTCATATATATATAAAGTTGTATTATTTATATAGATAGCATAGTCAATATCATTGAAAGAAGAGTTAACGTTAGGATAAGAATTTAAACCAATCATAAATCGTCTACCTGACACAGCATCTGTTTGAAAATTTAATTGAAAGTCATTAACATTTAACCCATAACTAATTACACTTGAAGAAGCGTAAGAATCATTCCAGTCTAAATTATCACTATTTGTAGTTATTGAATTGCTTGTTGGAGGTATTATTTTTACTGCACTTGGTAAAGGACCTCTCGTCCAATCTGTAATATTTACAATACTTTCTACAGCATCTAAAATACCATCATTGTCATCATCAATATCTATATTGTCACCTACACTATCAAAATCGGTATCTGTAGCATCTCTAAAATCTAGTTCACCAGTTCCTGGAAGCGGAAAATCGTTATCTGTATCTGCAAAAGCAGCCTCTAAACTAATTACATCTGTTATAGTATTACCAACACCTAAACCATCATTAACTGTGTATCCTGAACCAGAAATATCATTATTATCATCAAAAGCATTGTCTAAACCATCTCCATCAGAATCAATATTTAATACTACATTGTCTGTGTCTCCATTTTCTAAAATATCAGGTGTTAAATCATCATCTGAATCCAAATCAAAATAATCTGGATTACCTGTAGTATCTGTATTTACTGGATCAATACCAAATACAATACCAGCTTCATAAGCATCATCTAAACCATTTGTATTTACATCATCAATACCAGCTCCTATGCCACTTGGCTCTATATAACTAGTAGATAATTGTGCTTCTATATTATCTGGGATACCATCATTATCTGCATCTATATCTGTAAAGTTTGGTAAGCCATCTTCATCTGTATCTATTGTATTTAAACCTGAACCTGCAGAACTAGGAACTCCCATTGTTGAAGTTGTAATACCTACAGTACCATCTGCAATACCATTTCTATCAGCATCTATACCTTGTGCTTCTATTACATCTAAAATTCC
This sequence comes from uncultured Polaribacter sp., assembly GCF_947497695.1. Taxonomy (GTDB): domain Bacteria; phylum Bacteroidota; class Bacteroidia; order Flavobacteriales; family Flavobacteriaceae; genus Polaribacter. Next base: position 166,673 of record NZ_CANMHM010000004.1, read on the forward strand.
ATCGTTGTCTGAATCTAAATCGAATTTATTTACAATACTATCTCCATCGTTATAAGCATCTGTTGTACAAGGGTTATTATAACGCAATTCTCCTGTCATAAAAGTGCTTCCATCTAATTCTTGATCAATTACAATTTCATTAGTTGAGCCAGTATTCCATATCGCGTTTAAGGCTGGTTTTGTTAACAACAGCTCTTCTAAAGGTGCTAATTCATTTGAACTTCTAACGCCAGACAGCGTAAGCACACCTGCAGAACTAATTGATATTCTTAAATCTACTCTAAATGCAGACCCACCCAAAGACCATACATTGGTAACACCAGATGCTCCATAATTAATACCATCAGAAAAATGAACCATATTGTGTTGTGAAAATGCTGCAGGCCTATAAAACTGGATTTCTCCAGCAAGGTCAACACCATTCACAGTAATACTTAAAGAATTATTTATTCTGTAAACATCAAAAACAACTTCTTTATTACCAGCTGGCAAAGTAAATGTTTGTGCTGTAGAGTTTGTTACATTAACAGGTATAGCGGTAACAGATGTAGGAAAACCACATTCATCTACATCTAAAATACCATCATTATCGTTGTCTAAATCTATACTATCTGGCACTCCATCTGTATCAATATCATTAAATCTTCTAAAATCTAATTGTACTGTAGGATCTTCATCATCTTTAAAAAATGTAATAGGGGTTGCAATACCGTTGTTTGAATTATCAGTTGCAGGACCTAAATTTAAATCTACAGTATCAAAATTATCTTGCAAGCCATCATTATCAGCATCTGCTAACACCAATAAAACTGTAGGATTCCTACTTTCATCAATATCTAAAAACGCATCATTATCTGAGTTTGTATCTAAATAATCTGGCAATGGATCAGAGAAAGTAAAAGCACCATCTGTATTTACCGGAATTAAACCAGTTGATAGTGCAAATATATTTGAATCATCAGCATCATAATCTCTATCTAAACCATCTAAATCTGCATCTACACCAGAAGGCACTATATAACCTGATGTTGTTTGAGCCTCAATATTATCTGGAATACCATCATTATCTGAATCGATATCTAAATGATTTGGCACACCATCACCATCTGTATCTACTTGTAAAAATGAATCTAATTGAATATTATTTATTGTTGTAACAGCATCTGCAAAGGAAGTATCTACAAAATAATCTGTGGCAGTTGCATTAACAATACTTGCGTAAAAAACAACATTATTTTTTAAATAAGTTACTACATTTCCTTCTTTTTTTACACTTAATACATCTGTGGATGCATAAGACCCAAAACTACCTCTACTTGCACCACTTTCATAGACTTGTAAAGTAGTATTATTAATATAGATTGCATAATCTATATCTGTATGAGAAGAATTAATATTGGGATAAGAATTTAATCCAATCATAAATCTTCTACCAGAAACAAGATCTGTTTGAAAATTTAATTGAAAATCATTTACATTTAACCCATAGTCTAATACACTTGCAGAAGCATAGGAGTCATTCCAATCTAAGTTAATGCCATTGGTTGTTATGGAATTAGTTGTTGGTGGAATTATTTTCACAGCAGCTGGAGCAGGTCCACGTGTCCAACTAGAAACATTTACAACACTTTCTACTTTATCTAAAATACCATCATTATCATCATCAATATCAACATCATCTCCAACACCATCTAAATCAGAATCTGTAGCGTCTCTAAAGTCTAAATCTCCACTTCCTGGGATAGGAAAATCGTTATCTGAATCTGCAAAAGCTGTTTCTAAGTCTGCTACATTTGCTACAACATTACCAACACCTAAACCATCATTAACTGTATAGCCTGCTCCTGATGTATCATTATTATCATCAAAAGCATTGTCTAAACCATCACCATCTGAATCTAAATTTAATACAAGATTGTCTGTATCTCCGTTTTCAAAAATATCTAGTGTTAAATCATCATCTGAATCTAAGTCAAAATAATCTGGATTACCAGTAGTATCTGTGTTTACTGGATCGATACCAAATACAACACCAACCTCATAAGCATCATCTAAACCATTTGTATTTACATCATCAATAGTAGCTCCAACTCCACTTGGCTCTGTATAATCGATAGATAACTGTGCCTCTATATTATCTGGAATACCATCATTATCTGCATCTATATCTGTAAAATCTGGCAAGCCATCATTATCTGAATCTCTTATAGTTAATCCTGAGCCTGCAGAACTAGGCACTCCCATTGTTGAAAGAGTTACACCAACAGCACCATCTGCTAAACCATCTCTATTTGCATCTACACCTCCTGCTTCTATTACATCTGTAATACCATCATTATCTGAATCTAAATCAAATTTATTTACAATACCATCTCCATCATTATAAGCATCTGAAGAGCAAGGTTCATTATAGCGAGTTTCCCCTGTAATATATGTACCTCCATTTACCTCTTGATCAAATACAATTTCATTCGTTGTACCTAAATTCCATATTGCATTTAAAGCTGGCGTAGTTAAAAACAATTCTTCTAAAGGTGCATATTCATCTGTACTTCTTACACCATATAAACTAAGCACACCTGCAGAACTGATAGATATTCTTAAATCTACCCTAGTTGATGAACCTCCAATTGTCCAAATATTAGTTACTCCAGACTCACCATAAGCAATACCATCAGAAAACTCAATCATATTGTGTCCAGGTAAAAATGCAGATCGAGTAAACTGAATTTCTCCTGCAAGATCAACACCATTCACTGTAATACTAAATGAGTTATCGATTCTGTAAATATCAAAAACAACTTCTTTATTTCCTGCAGGCAAAGTGAGTGTTTGCTCAATAGAGTTTGTTGTATTAACAGGAACTACAGTAACAGAACTTGGAAACCCACATTCATCAGCATCTAAAATACCATCATTATCATTGTCTAAATCTATATTATCTGGTACACCATCTGAATCAACATCATTAAATCTTCTAAAATCTAACTCTACAGCAGGGTCTTCATCATCTTTAAAAAAAGTAATTGGAGTTGAAATACCGTCATTTGAATTATCAGCTGCTGGTCCTAAATTTAAATCTACAGTATCATAAGCATCTTGCAAACCATCATTATCATCATCTGCTAGGATAAATGGTAAAATAGGATTTCTACTTTCATCAGCGTCTAAAATTGCATCGTTATCAGCATCTGTATCTAAATAATCTGGTACTACATCAGAAACAGTAAAAGCTGCATCTGTATTAACCGGAATTAAACCAACAGAAGAAACTAATATATCAGTGTCATCTGCATCATAATCTCTATCTAATCCATCTAAATCTACATCTACCCCAGAAGGCGCTATAAAACCCAATGTAGTTTGTGCTTCTATATTATCTGTAACCCCATCATTATCTGAATCGATATCTAAATGATTTGGCACACCATCTCCATCAGTATCTATCTGTAAAAACGAATCTAATTGAATATTGTTGATTGTTGATACGCCATCTGCAAAAGAAGTATCTACAAAATAATCTGTAGCAGTTGCATTTATAAGACTAGTATAAAAAACAACATCGTTTTTTAAATAAGTAATAACATTCCCTTCTTTTTTAACACTTAATATATCTGTAGCTGTATAAGAAACAAAAGCCCCTCTATGAGATCCACTTTCATATACATGTAAAGTAGTATTGTTAACATAAATAGCGTAATCAATATCTGTATAAGAAGAATTGACATTAGGATAAGAATTTAGCCCAATCATAAATCGTCTACCAGTTACAGAAGCTGTTTGAAAATTTAACTGAAAATCATTCACATTTAAACCATAATCTAATACACTTTCAGAAACGTAAGAATCATTCCAATCTAAATTATCTCCATTTGTTGTTATAGAATTAGTTACTGGTGGAATTATTTTTACAGCAGCTGGAGCAGAACCACGTTTCCAACTAGAAACATTTACAACACTTTCTACAGTATCTAAAATACCATCATTATCATCATCAATATCAATATTATCTGCAACACCATCTTTATCTGAGTCAGGCACAGGAGTTCCTGTGTTTATTATATAATCTTCTATTTCACCTACTTGATACTGCAAATTACAAGGATTAACCGTTGCAACATCTCTCATAATCATTACACGCATTCTGGTTTCTCCAATAGACGCTCCACTTGGCACTGTAAAAGAAAAACTTTCTGTGATTCCACTACTACTATTTGCATCATTGCCTGTATATGTAAAAATTTCTTCACCACTATCTGTATAATCTCCATTATCATTATAATCTATCCACACCTTAACATCAACATTATTATAATCATCCATTGTAAATGTAACAGACCCAGAGTAACTGCTACCTGCAGCTAAACTTGTTGACACACCACTATAAACAGAGTAACCTGCTCCATCTGTAGAAGTATAAATAGAGGAATTATTAATACTCTCTAAATTTACATTTTGAACATGAAAGGCAGTCCCAAAACCAACATTAGTTGGAGTACAGTAGGTTTGTGAAAACAGAAAAGTAGATGTAAAAATACAAATAGCAGGTAAAGCTAACTTTAGTAAGTTATTCATTTTTAGGGGCGTTTAAATGATTATTAAATATTTTTTAGAAGTACTAAAAGAATACTTTATTGGTCATATAAATTATATAATTAACATTATTTCTTAACAAGTCATTTCACTTTTTCCTTTTTTATACACGATATTACTGTAAATAACAACAAATCGTATACTCATATTATATCAAAAAATAAAATAAAGTTATCAGCAAATATAAAATAAATTATTAACATTTGTTAAAAAACATCAAAAAATCATGCTTTTAAAAAAAATAACGCTTCATAAAAATCAATATAAATTGAAAGAAAACTTTAGAAAACAAAAAAAATCCAATTCTTACAGAATTGGATTTTTATTAAAACTTTTTAAAAAAACTAACTATATATAGACTCTTTACCAAATTCTACAGCTAACATATAGTATACAACAGCTCTATATTTACTTCTTTCAGATTTTCCAATAGCATCAATAACTTTGGCAATTGCGTCATCTAGTTTTGGTCCATCAGCCAAACCTAATTTTTTAATTAAAAAATTATTTTTGACGGTTGCTAATTCTTTAGGATCAGAACCAGAAACAGTTTCTGCATCTCTCTTGTAAATAGAAGGACCTAAACCTTTAGTTACCGCTTTTAATAAATCTAAATCATATTTTAGGCCTTTATCGTCCATAAACTTAGAATACTGTGCAATTTTTTCGTCTAACTTACTCATAATGATGTTTTTTGTTTTTAATTATTTGTATTAATAATTGAATTATCCAAATATAGGAAAATAATAACGTTTGTCAAATATTCTTTTTATTCATGTATTAGATACAATTTATGTCATATTGTCACATCAAAATTCACTGTCTTTAAAAATAACTGACATTTTCAAGTCAAAAAGCAGTTGGCACACACTTTGACTATTTGTGATTGTAAATTTGAATAAAAAATTAATATAAATATATTATTATGAGTAAAATAATTGGAATTGATTTAGGTACAACAAACTCTTGTGTTTCTGTAATGGAAGGAAATGAGCCAGTTGTAATCCCTAACGCAGAAGGGAAAAGAACTACACCATCTATTGTTGCCTTTGTTGAAGGAGGAGAACGTAAAATTGGTGACCCAGCTAAAAGACAAGCTGTAACAAACCCAACTAAAACCGTTTATTCTATTAAACGTTTTATGGGTAACAAATTCTCTGAATCTTCAAAAGAAGTAAAAAGAGTTCCTTACAAAGTAGTAAAAGGAGACAATGATACCCCAAGAGTAGATATTGATGGGCGTTTATATACGCCACAAGAAATTTCTGCAATGGTGTTACAAAAAATGAAAAAAACAGCAGAAGACTATTTAGGTACAGACGTTTCTGGAGCAGTTATTACTGTACCTGCTTATTTTAACGATGCACAAAGACAAGCTACAAAAGAAGCTGGAGAAATTGCTGGTTTAAAAGTAGAAAGAATTATAAATGAACCAACTGCAGCTGCTTTAGCTTACGGAATGGACAAAGCAAACGACGATAAGAAGATTGTTGTTTTTGATTTTGGTGGTGGTACACATGATGTTTCTATCTTAGAATTAGGAGATGGTGTTTTTGAAGTATTAGCAACAGATGGCGATACACATTTAGGTGGAGATGATGTTGATGAGAAAATAATTAACTGGTTAGCAGAAGAGTTTAAAGCAGACGAAAACATGGATTTAAGAGAAGATCCTATGGCTTTACAACGTTTAAAAGAAGCTGCAGAAAAAGCAAAAATAGAATTATCTAGTTCTTCTTCTACAGAAATTAATTTGCCTTATGTAACTGCTACTGCTAGTGGCCCAAAACACTTGGTAAGAACTTTATCTAGATCTAAATTTGAGCAATTAATAGACGATTTAGTAAAAAGAACAATTGAACCTTGTAAGACTGCACTAAAAAATGCTGATTTATCAACTTCAGAAATTGATGAAATTATCTTAGTTGGTGGTTCTACAAGAATACCTGCAATACAAGAAGCTGTAGAAAAATTCTTTGGCAAAGCTCCTAGTAAAGGTGTTAACCCAGATGAAGTTGTTTCTTTAGGTGCTGCAATACAAGGTGGTGTTTTAACTGGAGATGTTAAAGATGTTCTTTTATTAGATGTTACACCTTTATCATTAGGTATTGAAACTATGGGGAATGTTTTCACAAAATTAATTGATGCAAACACAACCATACCAACTAAAAAATCTCAAATATTTTCTACAGCTGTAGATAACCAACCTTCTGTAGAAATACATGTTTTACAAGGTGAAAGAGCAATGGCTGCAGATAATAACACTATTGGTCGTTTTCATTTAGATGGTTTACCACCAGCACAAAGAGGTGTTCCACAAATTGAAGTTACTTTTGATATTGATGCCAATGGTATTATCAAAGTTTCTGCTTTAGACAAAGGAACAAACAAATCTCACGAAATTAGAATCGAAGCTTCTTCTGGATTATCTGAAGAAGAAATCGAGAAAATGAGACAAGAAGCAGAAGCAAATGCAGATGCAGATAAAGCTGCTAAAGAAACTGCAGAAAAAATCAACGAAGCAGATTCTATGATTTTTCAAACAGAAAAGCAATTAAAAGAATTTGGTGACAAATTATCTGATGATAAAAAAGCACCAATTGAAGCTGCTTTAGTTACTTTAAAAGCTGCACATGAATCTAAAGATTTAGCACAGATTGATACTGCTTTAGCAACGATCAACGAAGCTTGGAAAGCTGCCTCTGAAGAGATGTATGCTGCACAAGGAGGTGCTGAAGGAGCAAATCCTGGAGCAGAACAACAAGGTCAACCAGAAGCAGATGCTCAAGGAGACAATGTTGAAGATGTAGATTTTGAGGAAGTAAAGTAAGCAGAGAACCAAAATTTCATTAGAAATTTTGTATGAATCGCTTATTCCGACGAAAGGAGGAATCTCAAAAAGAAACTGAACTTGTTTCAGAATATCAAAAGAAAAACACATTTTCTTAAAATAACTAAAACGCAATCATTAATTTGATTGCGTTTTTTTTGATTATTAGTGAAATAGAATTTTGCTTTTGCAAAATTCGTAATTGAACTTATCCTGCTTTTTTAGCGGAATCTCAAAAATAAATTTTAGAATTTAGCTTGAGGTTACTTAAAATAGTCTAGACTAAACCTATATTGTTTTGAAAACCTTATAGAATTTATTAAGGATCTATTTTCTTAAAACAACTAAAACGCAATCATTTATTTGGTTGCGTTTTTTATTATAAAAATTAGTAATTTTATTTAGGCAACATATCAAATTAAGCCATAAAGGCATTTGGGAAACTAAAACATATTATTCGGAAAAAAACTACCAAATTAAAAATTAAAAAATTCTATTTTTGGGTAAGTAACAACACAATGAAAATTATATTAGAAGCCATATTTTTATTTGCTACTTGTATGATTATGATAAGTCATACTGAGGATGAACTTCCATTAAAATCTTTTACTAAAAATAAAGATTTTACTTTTAAAATCAATAAAAACGCTTTTGAAATAATAAAGAATAGAAATTCATCAAAAAAAATTAATCCTCTAACAAAAACAAAAGTTAAACAAAGAACCAAAGATATAGAAGTTGCAACCATTAAAGATATTGATGTAAATTAAAAAAACACTAGTTATAAATATACATCACAACAAAAAATAAAATTTCAGGGGAAAGAAAAGTAGATAGAAGAAAAAGTTGATTTTTGTTGAGTAAAAACGTAATCATTACTTTTGATTACGTTTTTTTTTATTTTTAAAATAAGGTAACTTATAATTTAAAAAAACTAATTTTAAATCTAAATTTACATTACAACCAAATATTACCTTCAAATATTTAGAATTTACTTGATGAACAAAATAAAAAAACTCTACAAACAAATAATGAATATTGGTGTTTATGAAGACACTATAGCAGAATATAAAAAAGTTAGACTTCTAAATGCTTTTTGTTTAACTTGGGCTGGTTCTATTGTATTATTTATGGCGTTAGACCCCTTTTTTAGTCAAAACCTTTTACAAAGTATTCAGATTCATTTTTTTTCTTTTTTATGTATTGTTTCTGTATATCTTCTTCAACATCATAAAAAATATACACTAGCAAGAGTCCTTTTTATTTCCGCCTTAATTTCGGTTACTTTTATTTTTTCTAATTTCATAGAACCTCTAAGATTAATGGAAAACTTTTACTTTGTATTTCCTTTAATTGCACTTGTTTTTATTGATACAAAATGGATTACTATTGCTATTATGATTATCTGTTGGTTACTTTATTATGTGCCCTTTGAACTAGAAACAAATCAATACCCAAAAGGCATGATGAACCCTGTTTTAATACTAACAGTATTTACAGGAACCTACATTATTTTAAATTACTCAAAAGTCTTAAATAAAAAAAGTGAGAAAAAACTTTTAGAAAGCAATCAAAAATTAGAATTGGCTTATTTAGAATTAGAAGAACGTAAAAAAAGTGAATTTGCTAACTTACAGCTAAAATCATTACGAGCACAAATGAATCCTCATTTTATGTTTAATGCCATGAACTCTATACAAAGTTTGGTTTTAAAAGGCGATAAACATGAAGCTTATAATTATCTTACAAAATTTGCTTCATTAATAAGAGAAAATCTAAACATGAGTGAAAAAAGTTTTATTGAATTTGATGAAGAATTATCGCTTTTAAAAAAATATTTAGAATTAGAAAAACTTCGATTTCGAGACGATTTTGAATATAAAATTATAGGAGAACATGAGGTTAATAATATAAAAATCCCTTCTATGATTATTCAACCTTTTATAGAAAATGCTATAAAACATGGCTTACTACACAAAATAGAAGGCCTTAAAAAAGTGAAAATAGAATTCTATTTAGATACTGTTCTTAAATGTATTATTACTGATAATGGGGTTGGAATTAAAGCATCAGAAAAAATTAATATAAAAAACCTATCAAAAGAAGTTTCATTTTCTACTAAAGCAATTAAAGATAGGTTGGCTTTGTTAAAAGATTATTATAAATCTGATATTGGTTTTAAATATGAAGAAATCTCTGAAGGCACAAAAGTTATTTTAAAAATACCTTACAACACTTAATAAATAAAAAGTTGTTTTAAAAACCTGTAATACTTTAAAATAAATATGGAAGCAATAAATGCAATTGTTATTGATGATGAAATAAATGCACGTGAAAACTTGGGTTATTTATTAAACGAATTTTGTAAAAACATTACAGTTATTGATGAAGCAAAAAATGTTGATGATGCTGTTGTAAAAATTAAAAAACACAAACCTCAACTTATTTTTTTAGATATAGAAATGCCTCAAAAAAATGGATTTCAACTCTTAAATTCATTTACAGAAATAAATTTTCAAATAATATTTGTTACTGCTTATGATAAGTATGCTGTTAAAGCTTTTGAAGTTGCTGCCCTAGATTATTTGCTAAAACCAATAGATATAGAAAAATTAATAAAAGCAGTAGAAAGAGCAACAATAGCTATTAAAAACAAAATAGAAAATAGCAGATTAACTCTTTTAAAGGAAAATAAAAAAACAGTAAAAAGAATTGCAATACCATACAAAAGTGATTATGTTATTTTAAATGTTTTAGACATTTTTTGTATTGAGGCAGATAGAATGTATTCTATTATACACAAAAAAAGTGGTAAAAAATATATAGCCTCTAAAAAACTAAGTTATTATGAGGATCTACTTTGTAATGATGGAATTTTTAAAAGAGTACACAGGTCCTGGGTTGTAAACACAAACAAAATAGAAATGTATTCTAAAAAAGATAGAACAATTCTATTAGAAAATCAATTTAATATCCCCGTAAGTAAAAGCTATAAAGATAGTTTTGAAAAAACATTAGAAATAAACAACAACTCAGAAAAATAAGTATATTGTAAAAACTAAAACCAGTTAAAAAGTAATTCTTTTTGAAACTTACACACTTTATAAAACAGTGCCGAAAAAATTAACAATGAAAACGCCACAAAAGCAGTCTCATTTTCTACCAAAGCAATTAATGATAGGCTTATATTACTAAAAGATTATTATAAATCTGATATTGGTTTTTATTATGAAGAAGTTAAACAAGGTACAAAAGTAATTTTAAAAATTCCATTTTCAGAATAATATAGAAATCTAATATTATTTATTTTAATCATAAAAAACAAGAAAAAAATTATTCGGAAACAAAAGCACTTCATTTGGAAATAAAAAAAACAGATCTATAATTGTTATCTTTAATTTTACAGTATAACCAAAAAACATCAAAAATGAAAAAATTAAAAATAGTATTATTTTGTTTTGCTGTATTTGCTTTGGCATCATGCAATGAAAAAAATGAAGAAATGGAAGAAGCTATGAATAATGCTCCTGGACAATTCACAGTAACATTATCAGCAGCAAATATTAAACAATTAGAAGTAAAAGAGGCTGTTAAAAGAGATGTTTCTCCATCAGAATCTATAACAACATCAAGTTCTCTAAAAGCAACATGGACAGAAGCTGTGGATCCTGAAGGAGATGCAGTAACTTATGATGTATATGTAAATGGCACATTAACAAAAAGTGATTTAACTGATAAAGAAGCAACTATTTCTTTCACTTCAGATGCAAAAGTTACAGTGAAGGTTGTTGCAAAAGACGCTAATGGAGCAACAACATCAGCAGAAGCTGTAAATAATACTCCTGGATCTTTTTCAGTTACTTTAACAGAGGCTAACACAGCAGAATTTGTAGAACTTGTTAAAGTCAAAAAATCTGTTACACCTATTAAAGAAGCAGTATCTAGAAATAAAAATTTAGATGTGACTTGGACAGAAGCTGTTGACTCTGATGGAGATGCTGTCACCTACAATGTTTATGTAAATAGCACGCTTACTAAAAGCAACCTAACTAACAGAGAAACAGTTATTTCTTACAATCCTAATGAAAACGTAACTGTAAAGGTAGTTGCAACTGACACTAAAGGGGCTACTTCTTCTGCTGAGGCTACTAAAACGCCACAATTGTTAATTGTAGATGTTACCAAAGCACCATCAAAATTATTATCTGCAGAGTAAAAACTATTTATCTGTATTTTTAAAAATAAAACAAAAAAACTCCGTTTTAAAAACGGAGTTTTTTTGTTGTAAAAAATGTGAAAAATAAATTAAAATGATACTATTAATTTATTATGTTTAATTTTATCAAAAAATAAGATACTTTTTTGAAAACCTATAATAAAACCAACTTCTTTAAACATACTTTTTGCGAATTTAAACAAGTTGATGATTTTCAATTTCCAGAAAACACCAATTATAAAAGTAAATCTGAAAGCATGTATTTTTATGCTGATGAAGGTGTTTATAGAAAATCAAATCATTGGGGAAGAGTTGCCAATTGTAGATGGAAACTATTCACTAAAGATACGTATAAGAACCAACAAACTGTAATTGGTTTTGCAAAGTGGACAGACTTCTACCCCATCAACTCAAAAGAAAAAATATTTTTTATTGATGTTGATTTTGAAGAAAAAACAGCTAAAATTCAACCTAAAAAAGAATTACTAAATCATTATCTATTTACATTTTCTGAGGCCCAAAATAAAATAAAGCAAATAACTCATTTATTTAAAGATGATAAATGGGCAAAATATTTTGACTTAGAATTAAATGATATTCGTTTAAAAATAATATCCGCATTTATTAATTCTGATAAAACACTCCAAGAAATAAAGCAAAGTTTCAAATAAGAAATCATCGCTTTTCAGTAAATTTGTAATTCTAAAAACCTATCAATCCAATTATCTAAACATCTCAAAAAAAATGAACATTCCACAAACTAGTTTTCCAAGAATTGTAATTATTGGTGGTGGTTTTGCTGGTTTAGCTGCTGCTAAAGGACTTGAAGAGCAAGAATTACAAGTTGTATTGATAGACAAACACAACTATCATACATTTCAACCTTTGCTATACCAAGTTGCAACTGGTGGTTTAGAACCAGATTCTATTGCTTTCCCCCTAAGAAAACGTTTTAATGATGTAGATAATTTCTTTTTTAGACTTGCAGAAGTTTCTAAAATTAATCCTGACAAAAAAGAAATTGAAACCTCTATTGGAAACTTAGAATATGATGAATTAATTATAGCAACAGGTTCTACTACCAACTTTTTTGGAAACACAAACATCCAAAAATTTACTATGGAAATGAAATCAGTTCCACAATCTTTAAACATAAGAAGTTTAATTTTAGAAAATTTTGAAGAAGCTTTACTAACCTCTAATTTAGAAGATAGAAAAGCATTGATGAATTTTGTAATTGTTGGTGGTGGCCCAACTGGAGTAGAATTAGCTGGTGCCTTGGCAGAAATGAAAAAAGGAATTTTACCAAAAGATTATCCTGATTTAGATATCAGGCAAATGAAAATCAATTTAATACAAAGTTCTAGTTGTTTGTTAAAAGGTATGAGTGCAAAAGCATCTGAAAAAGCAGAAGACTTTTTGATAAAATTAGGAGTAAATGTGTGGAAAAACCTGCGTGTTTTAGATTATGATGGAAAAAAAGTAACAACTAATGGAGAAGATCATTTTAAAGCAGAAACTGTTATTTGGGCAGCTGGTGTAAAAGGTGAAATAATTAATGGCTTACAGCCTAATTGCATCATAGAAAGAGCTGCAAGAATTAAAGTAAACGAATATAACCAAGTAAATAACCACACAAATATTTATGCAATTGGTGATGTTGCTTGTATGGCTTCAGAAAAAAATCCTTACGGTCATCCTATGATGGCTCAACCTGCCATACAACAAGGTAAATTAGTAGCAAAAAACATATTAGCAAAACTTTTTAACAAAACCCAAAAAGCATTTATTTATAATAATAAAGGTGCTATGGCAACAATAGGAAGAAACAAAGCTGTGGTAGATTTACCAAAATGGCAATTTCAAGGAGTTTTTGCATGGTTTGTTTGGATGTTTGTTCACTTATTCTCTTTAATTGGGTTTAGAAATAAAGCCATTGTTTTTTTAAATTGGGTTTATAATTATATTCGTTTTGATAGAGAAACCCGTTTAATTATTAGACCCTACAAAAAGAAAAATAAGTTTAGTTTTAGAGCTTAAAGATGAGAATTATTAAGTGCCCTAATTGTGGTGTTTTTAGTAAAAACAAAGACTATTGCCAAGCTTGCAATACTTTAATTTCTGAGCAAAAAAAAAGAGCTTTAAAAGAACAAGCTTATAAAGACCAAGAAATTGCCAAAGTAACTTATGCTAAACAAAACCCAAATTTAGCAGAACGTTTAAAAAAACATCCAAATATCTTCTTTAAAATTATTGGCTGGATTTTGTATTCATCTTTTATGGTTGTAAGTATTATTGGCTCTGGTTTAGCTTGGTTAATTGCTATGATTGCTGCTGGTTAAAATGAAAAATATTTTATCCAAATACATATTAACCTCATGCTTAATAGGTAGTTTTATTTATTTATCTAACTATTTTAATTTTTTATTACCAAGAATTGTTCGCTTTTATGTAAACGATTTTTTAATTATTCCTATTGTACTTTTTATCTGTTTACTAGTTCTAAAAAAGACAAAAAATGATACTAATTACAAAATTAAACTACCAATTATTTTGTATGTCTGTGTTTTATACAGTGTATTATTTGAATTTGTTTTCCCTGAATATTTAACAAGATATACCAAAGATTATATAGATATTATTTTATATTTTTTAGGAGGAATAGTATTCTACAAACTCCAAAAAAAATCCGATTGAAAAAAAGATAGAATCAAAAAACACTACATTTGTTAAAATTTGTTTCGTTATTACTTGTGTTTAAAAACAGAAAAGCCCCAAGAAAAACTCAGGACTTTTCAAACTCAACTAACAAAGCCACTACACTTAATATAATAAGAGTTCTTTAAAATTTGTAAACTATTGGGCTGCTGTTATTCCTTTATTAACAACTGGCCAAACTCCAGGACTTGGTACACTTAGCCCTTTAGTATCTCCCCTTTCTGTGTCTTGTCCAAAATAATACAAAGGCCATCCTTTATATGTTAATTGTGTTTTACCAAAAACAGTTATTGTTCCAAAATCAGCAGCATCTAAAGTACTTGGTATTTCATCTAACGTAATTTCTACAATAGGCCAAGCTCCATTATTAGAAAAATCTGATTTTGTAAAGTTATTAGTGTTTTTTGCATCATTTTTAAAAGAATACATTGTTCTACCTGCAATACTCACAAAATAACTTGTTGCCCCATTACCTAGAGTATAATCGCCTAAATAATTTTTTCCATCATTTCCTATTAGTTGTGCACTTGCATACATAATAGAATAATCTGGTTTTGCAATAAACCATACTCCACCTACTCCATCTCCATTCGTATCTCCTGCACTAGCATCATTAGCAAAAGAATACAAAGGCCAATTTTTGTAAGTTGTCTGTTTGCTACCATCTGCTCTTGTAATAGCACTAAAGTCACTACTATTTAAACCATTTCCTACTTCAATATTTTCTACATAAAATACTGGCCAATTTGCTAAACAACCATCATTACAATTAGAGCTAACCTTTGTATCTTTAGAGAAAAAGTATAAAGAATTGCCATTAGCATCTACCAAAATGTCGCCTAAACTAGCATCTGATGATAATTTAATAGTTGTAGTATCTACTATACTATTGTCAATATCATCATTGTTGTCATTACAACTTGCTATTGTCAGTAAAGTAATTGCAAAGAAGCCTAAAATTAATTTGTTTTTTAAATTTTTCATTTTTTAATGTTTTATATATTTATAATTATTGTTGATGCAAATTAACGCCGATAAAGAGTTTTAGCTATTATAAAGGTGTATGAAAGGGAAAAACACCACCTTAAAAGGGAAAAAAAGCGTTATTTAAATCCCTTAATTTTATCAACTTATGTTAAAGCCGAATTTTAAGTCTTTAAACAACTCTTTTCAATAATTTTGCTAGACAACAAATTATACCAAATACAGCATCCATAAAAGAATGTATGTTTTTTATAACCTCAGTTATTAATTTCAAGAAAAACAATTGTAATTCTGCACTAAAAAAATAAATTTTGGTATTGTTCTTGCTAAATATATTTAAAAGTTTAGATATTTGAATTGGCAATACAACTGTAAAAATTAAAATATACATACAATGCAAAAAATAATTTTAATCATAGCTATTATTTTTACAGGAATATTTTTTGCAAATGCTCAAGAACAAGATAACTTTACACTAACTGTAAAAATTACTAACTTAAACTCTAATAAAGGACAAATATTAATTGCCTTGTATAAAGGTGATCATAATTTTTTAAAAAAACGTTTTATAGGAGGAATGAGTAAAATAAAAGACAACAAAGTAACGTATACCTTTAAAAATATACCAAAAGGAGAATATGCCGTTTCGTTTTTTCACGATAAAAACAACAACGGTAAATTAGACACTAACTTTTTAGGAATACCAAAAGAAGATTATGGCTGTTCTAACAATGCAATTGGTTTTATGGGAGCACCAAAATACAAGGATGCAAAATTTGAACTAAACAGTCATAAAACAATTGAAAATAAATTTTAAAAGATTATTAAAAAACAACTTTCTTTTATGCGTATTATTTTCAATTAAAATATAAATCAAACATCAAAAACTAATAATTTGCAGAGCTATTAAGTGTTTTTGATTTACCTTTAAGTATTTGGCAGCCTATTTTATTTACAATACCAAATTAAAATCAGAACCACTTATAATATATTAGAAACTATTTTTTAGGAGCTTCCATTACAGTGCCACATTTGTTACAAGTACGTTTTTTTACATCAGCATAAAAAGCATCAAAAATAACAGGCAAATCAACTTCAATATTTTCTAACTTAAATTTCTTTTTATACAACCTGTTTTCACAATTTTCACAATACCACATTAAAGCATCTTTCATCTTTTTACTTCTTGGGTATTCAATAACCAAACCAACAGTATTTTCTTTTCTTTGAGGAGAATGAGGTACTTTTGCAGGTAATAAATAAATATCTCCTTCATTTATTGCAACATCAATTTGCTTGCCTTTATCATCAATGATCTTTAAAACCATATCTCCTTCTACCTGATAAAAAAACTCTGGTGTTTCATTATAATGATAATCTTTTCTATTATTTGGCCCTCCAACCACCATTACAATATACTCTCCATGATCCCAAACCTGCTTATTACCAACAGGAGGTTTTAATAAATGACGATGCTCATCAATCCACTTTTTAAAATTTAAAGGCTGTACTAAATTGCTCATATTCTTTAAGTTTTTAGTTTTTTTTGAGACAAGAACCAAGACTTTTAGAATTAAACACATTCTGTTTCTAAAAATCTTGATGCTATTAAATATTTTGGGCGTTCCCTAAAAAGGTCGGGCTTTTCGCTGTATCTTTTTGCAAAAAAGCAAAAAGGATGTCGCTGCAATCCCTAACGCAAATTTGTTATAATATTAACTTTTTTGTTGTTCTAAAACCATTTTCTTAATCTTAACTGCCTTTTCAAAATGATCTAATTTGTGGGTTTCAATCCACCATTTGGCTACTTCCATTAACAAAACAGGATTGTCATTTTTGTTTTTGAAAAACGCATAAAAAGACACACCAACATTGTTCCCTTTTTTGGCTATTTTCTCATCACAAACTTGTATCATTTTTTTTACTAAAGTATTTGTCATTAATCAATACTAAAACTATTTAAAATTTTGTCTGATGTTTTTTTAAACCTTTCAAAAGATGCATTTGTAGCATTAAAAGAAAGCGAATACGCTTTGTTATCTTTAACATATAAATGTTGTTTTACTTTAAGAAACATCCCTCCTATTTTGCCAGTCCAAACTATAACTTGGTAATTAATAATACCATTACTTATGGTATTGTCCTCTAAAATTTTAACATCTGGCAGCATGTTATGTATCTTATTTAAAGATAATTTTTTGTATGCTTCTAAAGAAATATTATCTCCTTTTAGCAGACTTACATTTAAGTTTATATTTTCTCTAAACGTTTCATTTTTTTCTATGGGAGATAAAATTACAAATGCAGAGCCACTAGATTCAGTGTCACTAAAAACCCAACTCTTTGGACATTCTATCTTAAAATTATACTTTTTATGAGTTGTCCACTCTTCTTGAGCACAAATAGATAACGAACTCATTATTAAAACTAATAAGATTTTAAATTTCATCTTTTTATTAAATTATTTTTATTAAAAATTTTATTTTTCACTGTATTTTAAAGGCAATAATACCACTAATTTATTTACTCTTTAGCTAATGCTAACAATTTTAAAGTAGTTTTTAAATTTCTTGTGGTAGCAATTACACTTAGTTTATTCTCAATAAAGTTGTTTGTTAGTTTTGTTTTTCCAAAACCAGATTTACAATTTAAGTACACAACATCATTGGCTATTTTGTATTGGTCTTCTATTCTATTTTTAACATCAATTGTAGTTTCTGCTGTTGGGTTGTATAGAAAACAAAAAGCAACAATTTTATCATTTTCTAAAGAAAAAGGATAGTTTTTAATTATTTTTTCTAATTCTGTAATTGTTTTTACTAAAACAGGAATATCAAACCCAAACTTTGTTTTAATAACTTTATTTATAATTGAGCAAATTTCATTTTTTGTTTTTTCAGATTCTAAAATAATATTTCCACTTTGAATATACGTTTGCACATTTTTAAACCTTAAGGCAGCTAATAAATTGCGTAAATCTGCCATCAGAATTTTATTTTTTCCTGATACATTTATTCCTCTTAATAAGATGATGTATGTATTCATAACCCTTTTTAAACTTTCTTTTACTTTTATTAAAGCAACAACTTTTATTAAAGTGTTAGCCCTGATTGAACGACCTGTTTGAGCTCTCACGCTTTTGGGCGTGAAGCGAGTAGTGAAAGCAGGAAATAGCTTCTAAAAAAAATTACATTCCTGCAATCTTATCTTGTTTTAGAATAACTTCTGTTTGTTTTTTTACCTTTTCTAAAATAAGTTTCAATTCACTCTTAGTTGTATTTTGTTGTGTTGTAACCTCATTGTTAAAAATAAGGTTTAACAACGCTTTATCTTGTGCTCTTCCTTTTCTCATAGCTTTATCATAACCAATATCAGCATTAAAAGTAACCATAGAATACTTAGAAAAATACTCGGTAGGAAAGTTTTTCTCTAAATTCATTTCTAACTTTCTTTTCTCTTTAAAAATAGGGTTTGCTACATGATCTCTCATTTCGTAAAAATTATCAATTGCTAAGTTTGCAATAGCATCTGTGTCTGGTTTTCTTACTTTTTGATAGGTTTTAAAAACGGCTTCCCAACTCTTTAAATTCAGGTTTAAAATTTCATCAAATACAGTAATATCTTCAAAAGAAGCATTCATTCCTTGTCCGTAAAAAGGTACAATAGCATGTGCTGCATCGCCCATTAAAACTGTTTTATTTTGATAACTCCAAGGCGAACATTTTATAGTTCCTAAAACTCCTGTTGGATTGTTTAAAAATTCGTCTTTAATATTGGGTATCAATTTTAAAGCATCTGGGAATTCTTGCTCAAAAAACTGTGTTATTTTTTCTTCTGAAGTTAAATTATCAAAATTAAATTTGCCTTCATTATAACTTAAAAACAAGGTTACTGTAAAACTACCATCTAAATTTGGGAGTGCAATCAACATAAAATCTCCACGAGGCCAAATATGTAAATATTGTTTACTTATTTGATGTTTGCCATTTTTATCTGCCGGAATTTCTAATTCTTTATACCCATGATTTAAATAATTTTGGGAGAAACTAAACAAGAATTTCTTTTCTAAGTAATAGCTTTTTCTGAGTGCAGAACCTGCTCCATCTGCTCCAAAAATAGTAGCTCCTTTTACAGAGGATTCTTCCTTGGTTTTATAATCTATAAAATTTACGGTATTGTTTTCTAAATTTACGTTTGTACACTTTTTATTAAAATGAATATTTACATTTTGATGTTTTTCTGCTTCTGTGAGTAAAATTCCATTTAATTTATCGCGAGAAATAGAGTTGATTGCTTCATTTTCTCGTCCTGAATAATCTGACTTAAAAGTATTTTCTTGTTTATCGTGAATTAACCGACCAAACATTGGTATGCAAATTGCTCTTGCTTGCTCTTCTACTCCACACAATTTTAAAGCTTTAAAACCTCTGTCTGACAATGCTAAGTTGATAGACCTACCTGCAGAAATAGCTACTTTTCTAAGATCTGGTCTGCTTTCATAGACTTCAACTTTGTAGCCTCGTTGTGCTAATCTTAATGCCAACAAAGAGCCACATAAACCTGCTCCTATAATTAATATTTTATCTGT
The DNA here is from genome assembly GCF_947497695.1 of uncultured Polaribacter sp. GTDB lineage: Bacteria > Bacteroidota > Bacteroidia > Flavobacteriales > Flavobacteriaceae > Polaribacter. The sequence continues at coordinate 186,602 of NZ_CANMHM010000004.1, forward strand.
TTTGTCCATATTTTTCTTGAACTTGTTTCAGAATTTTATAATTTAATTCTGTTTAATTTTATCAGAAACTGAAATAAATTCAGTTTTGCTATTTTACAAAAGTGTTTTTAAAACAGAAACCATATTAAAAACATCCTCAAAACTGTTATACATTGGTGTTGGTGCACAACGTATTACATCTGGTTCTCTCCAATCTGTAATAATATTATTTTCAGTTAGCTTTTTATGCAAACTTTTATCAGCATTTTTAACCTGAATAGATAATTGACAACCTCTTTCTTCAGAGTTTTTGGGTGTGATTATTTTAATAGCATCAGCGCCAATTTCATTGATTAAAAACTCGAAATAACCCGTTAGTTTTTCTGATTTTTTTCTCAAAGCACCCATTCCTACTTCATCAAACAAATCTAATGATGCTTTTATGGCTGCCATAGATAAAATTGGCGGATTTGACAATTGCCAACCTTCTGCTCCTTTCATCACATCAAAAGGTTGCCTCATGTTAAAACGGGTTTCTTTGTTATGATTCCACCAACCTGCAAAACGTGGTAAGTTTTTATTTTTTGCATGTTTTTCGTGTACAAAAATTCCTGCTAAACTTCCTGGACCAGAATTTAAGTATTTGTAAGTACACCAAGCAGCAAAATCTACATTTGAGTCATGTAAATTAGGTTGAATATTACCTGCTCCATGAGCTAAATCGATACCAACAACACAGTTTTTTGTATGTCCGATTTCTGCAATTCTTTTCAAATTCAAATACTGACCTGTGTAATAATTTACACCTCCAATTAGTAATAAAGCAATTTTATCTCCTTGTTCTGAAATGATTTTTTCTAAATCTTCTATTTTTAATAACTCTTCTCCTTTTTGAGGTTTCCACTCAATAATATCTTCTTTAGAAAATCCGTGAAATTGTAATTGCGATTCTACTGCATATCTATCTGAAGGAAAAGCATCAGATTCTATCACAATTTTATATTTTGTTTTTGTGGGTCTGTAAAACGAAACCATTAGCAAATGTAAATTTGTGGTAAGGGTATTCATTACACAAACTTCAATAGGTTTTGCTCCTACAATTTTTGCCATTTTATCAGTTAACAATTCATGGTAGTTTAACCAAGGATTTTTTGCTTCAAAATGCCCTTCTACTCCTAAGTTTTCCCAATCTTCTAATTCTTGATTGATGTATTTTTTTGTCGTTTTTGGCTGTAAACCCAATGAATTTCCTGTAAAATACAACCAATCCTTTCCATTTTTATCTTTTGGGATGTGAAACTGATTTCTTAAATGTGAAAGCGAATCTTCTTTGTCTTGTTGTTTAGCAAAAGCCAACGAATTTTGATATTGCATTGAATTGAAAATGATTTATTTCAAATATAATCAAAACAAATAGTTTTCGACAAGCTCAAACTGAGATTTGAAAAATTATTGCATTTTGAAAGGAATTGAATAAACGTAAAAATCAATAAAATGTTAGAAGGTCACACTCAGTTTGTCGAAGTGCTTTCTATTCATTAAATTTTAAAGTAATCCATATATTCTTGAAAATTTAATAATCGTATTTTTGAGTTTTGATTTTTCGTACATTCGCTTAAAATCCTTTTTTGATGAAATTTTTAAAACTTTTTTCTATACTGACTTTCGTACTCTTGATGTCTTGTAAAGACGATGTAAAAACAATTTCTGAATTGCAAAATATTCACACCAAACTAAAGACAACTTTTGCTCCTGATAAACGTGTAGCATTGTTTGACATTCATTTTGAACAAGTTGACAACCAACTTATTTTGGAAGGAGAAACTACACATAAAAAAGCTTTTTCGATACTTTTAGATAGTTTGCATCAAAGAAAATTAACATTCACAAACAATGTACGTGTTTTACCAGATTCAGTTGTTGGCAATTTAAAATATGCAATTGCTAGAAATTCTGTGATTAACATACGTTCTCAACCAAAACATGCTGCTGAATTAGGCACACAGGCTTTGTTAGGAATGCCTTTAAAAGTATTAGATAAAAAAGGCGATTTTTATAGAGTTCAAACTCCCGACAAATATATTTCTTGGGTTGACAAAGGTGGCATTACAAGAATGAATAAAACCGATTTTGAGCTTTGGAATACTCGAAAAAAAATAATTTATACCAGAAATTTTGGGTATGTATATGCTGATAAAAATGAAAACTCTGCTATTATTTCTGATATTACTTTAGGTGGAGTTTTAAAATTTAAAGGTTTAGATGTTAATTTCTTTGAAGTAGAATACCCTGATAAAAGAACCGGATTTGTAAAAAGAAGTGAAGGGCTTCTATACGATTCTTGGTTAGAATCTTTAAATACTCCTCAAGAAAACATAGAAATAATTGCCAAATCTATGCAAGGTTTTCCTTATTTATGGGGAGGAACTTCTAGCAAAGGAATTGATTGTAGTGGTTTTACAAAAATGGTGTATTTAATGAATGGTTTTATTATTCCTAGAGATGCTTCTCAGCAAATTAATGCTGGTAAAACTGTTGATAAAAACCTAACTTTTGAAGGTTTAGAAAAAGGAGATTTATTATTTTTTGGCACAAAAGCAACAGCAGAAAAGAAACAACGAGTTGTGCATGTTGGTATTTGGTTAGGAAACAATAAAATGGAATTTATCCATGCTTCTGGAAATGTACATTTAAGATCTATGGATAAAAACCAACCTCATTATGATGAAATGAATAAAAATAGATATTTGGGGAGTAAACGTTATTTAGGTGTTAAAGATAATATGATTATTGATTTGAAAAATTAGTTATAACACAGAGTCTCGCTGAGATTTTTTGCAATATGTCATTCCTGTGAAAACAGGAATCCAAAATAAGCTTTTAAATACTTACTGAATTAAAGGAGTTTCAAAATATTTACAAACAAGTCTAGCCCAGATTGAATCTTTCGACTTCGCTCAAGACAGGCTAACTTTTTTGAGCTCTTTTTTGCCTTTTACAGGCAAAAAAAGCGAGTAGTGAAAGCTGGAAATAGCTTCAAAAAAAAGACCCTTCAAATTATAAAATCTAAAGGGTCGTTTATCATTATAAAATTAGCTTAATAAAGTACTCTAAATTTAATTGTACCTTCTATACTTTTTAGTTTTTTCTTTACTTCTTTATTATAATCTTTATCTAAATCAATAATTACATAACCCACTTTTGGATCTGTTGATAAATACTGACCTGTAATATTTAAATCGTACGTTGCTAAAATTTCATTAATTTTAGCCAATATACCTGGCACATTTTTATGAATGTGTAAAAAACGGTGTGCATTTGTTTGTCTTGGCAAACGAATATTAGGGAAATTTACTGCATCTACAGTATTCCCTGAATTAATGTATGCCATAATTTTGTTCGGTACAAAATCTGCAATATCTCTTTGTGCTTCTTCTGTACTACCCCCAACATGAGGTGTTAAAATTACGTTTGGCAATCCTTTTAATTCGGTATAAAATTCTCCGTTTTTTCTTGGCTCAGAAGGATATACATCTATTGCTGCACCTGCTAATTTACCAGATTTTAACGCAGCTACTAAAGCTTCAATATCTACTACAAAACCTCTTGATAAGTTTACTAAATGTGCACCATCTTTCATTTGAGAAATTTCTTTTTCTCCTAAGAAATTTTTGTTGGCAGCATTGTCATCAACATGTAAAGTGACCACATCTGAAATTGTTAGTAAATCTTCTAATTTACTTACTTTAGTTGCGTTTCCTAAGGCTAATTTATCTTCAACATCATAGTAATAAACGTCCATTCCTAAAGCTTCTGCTAAAATAGATAATTGCTTACCAATATTACCATAACCAACAATACCTAGTTTTTTACCACGAACTTCTCTAGAACCTTGTGCTGTTTTATTCCATTGACCGTTATGAATTTCTGTACTTCTTTGAAAAACAGAACGCATTAACATAATAATTTCTCCGATAGCCAATTCTACTACAGAACGTGTATTACTGTAAGGAGCATTAAAAACAACAATTCCGTTTTCTTTACATGCTTCTAAATCAATTTGCTTGGTACCAATACAAAAAGCACTAACCACCATTAATTTTTCTGCAGCTTCAACTACTTTTTTAGTTACGTTTGTTTTAGAACGGATTCCTAAAACATGTACATCTTTTATTTTTTCTATCAATTCGTCTTCAGACAAACTTTTAGATACAGTTTCTACAGAAAATCCATCTTCAGATAACTTTTTAAAAGCATCTTCATGTACGTTTTCTAGTAATAAAATTTTAATTCTGTTTTTTGGGTAACTGATGTTTCTTGGCAAATCGTTTATGTATAAAAATTCATCTAAATTTGGGGCAATATGGTCTGCGTTTTCTGTAGTTTTAACTCTAGAAACGTTTTCTGTGTAGGCAAAAAACTTATGAGCTACACCAGCTTCTCTAGTTACATAATCACTATAACCATCACCAATAACTTGTATTTCTCCTTCAAGATTCATGTCTTTTAAACACTTTATTTTCCCGTTGTGCTGAGAAAGTGGATTATGAGCATCAAACCCAATAATTTCACCGTCTTTTGCAAACTTAAAAGTATTTGCATACACTCTTTCTGAAGGTATATTGTATTCTTTTACAATAGGATCTATAAATTCTTTAAATCCGCAAGAAATTACATAAATATCATCTGCATAGTTTTCAAAAAATGCTTTGTTACTTTCTATGGACTTTGATACTTGCTTTTTTAAAGCTACTATTAAACCAGATAAATCTGCTTTATTTGCTTTTAGTAATTGAATTCTTTTTTCTAATGATTCTGTGAAAGAAATTTCACCATCAATTCCTAAATTAGTAATGTCAATTATTTGTTGAATAATTGCTTCTTTATTAGGATTATTTTCTAACGTAATTTCAGCTAAAACATCTAGTGCTTCTACCTTTGTTAGGGTACTATCAAAATCAAAAACGTAACTTCTTTTTGTGATACTCATTACTTAAGAATCTGGATTGAATTTAAGTGTGTAAATCTACAAATATAGTAGGGATTTAAGAAGTGATTTTACAACTTTTATAGTATTATTTTTATTTACTCTAAAAATCGAAAAATCTTTATATTAATGGAGTATTTAGCCCCTAAAAATTAAGAAATCCTAAAAGAAGCAACCACCAAACAATTGGTAATGTCTCTACCAAAAAAGAGCTGTAGTATTTATATTGCTCTATTTTTGCTCTCATTAAGAAGATAATCAGCAGAAAAAAGAACAACATAAAGGGAGTTATCACAATACTTAATGAGGCAACTAAATACTCTAAAATCAATGAAAAAATTAATAGCATTAAGCCTAATTTTTTGGTTTTCTCAATGCCTATTTTCTTGGGGATTGTTTGCAGAGAAATCGCATCGTATTTTACATCTCTAATATCAAAAGGTAGTATTAAAACAATTACTATTAATAAGCGTTGTATCATTATTAAAACACTGTTTAAGTCGATTTCTTTCCCTGAATCAATTAGAGGAATCAATACTGTAAAACCCGCCCAAACAATGGCTACAACAATAATTTTTAAATAACTTACCTCTCTTAAGTTTTTAGCAAATCCGCTTAAAAAAGGAACTGCATATAAAATAGTTAACAAGATAAAAGGAAGTGTAAAATAAAGTGTTTTTAATGAAACTTGATACATAAAATAACTCATTGCCAGAAAGCATAAAAAAGAAAAAATTTGAATATTTCTTAACCCTTTTGCCAAACTTCTGTGATGCAATTTTGCAACGCCTGCATATTTTACAAAATTGTAACCAGTAATTGTTCCGAAAAAAATAAAATAGTTTAGGTTTTGATTGTAATCTAACTCAAAATAAATTTCTGTAATTCTTAAAAAAGCATACACAGAAAAAGCGACGTGAATACTTGCGTTTAAATAAAAATCGAAAGCTAATTTTAAAAACTTCATACTACAAAAATAGCTTTTATGTTCATAACATTTCAATTTGGTTGATAATTAACTGTCTTTTGTCAAATCTAAAATCATTTTGAACCTAATAAAACCCTTATTTTTGTAGCTTGAAAATTTAACTGATGTTATGAATTTAAATAAGACATTTTTTTTAAAACAACATAGTTTTCGACAAGCTCAAACTAGCATTTAAGGTTTTAATTGATATTTCGTAAATGATTTTATAAACCTAAAATTAATAAAACATCAGAATGTTACACTGAGCTTGTAGAAGTGTTTTTTTTGGAAACCTCTACAATTCTTAACCATTTTTAGACATCAATTACAAAAAGCCTAAACAAAACGTTATTAAATGAATACAAATTTGTTTCAAAACAGACATATTGGTCCTAACAAAAAGGAACAAGAAAAAATGTTAGCTACCATTAATGCAGAAAGTCTAGAGCAATTAATCTATGAAACTGTGCCAGATGATATTCGTTTAAAAAACGAGCTAAATTTAGCACCTGCAAAAAGCGAATATGAGTATTTAGCCCATATTAAAGAATTAGGCGATAAAAATAAAGTATTTAAAAGCTACATTGGTTTGGGCTATCATGAAGCCATTGTACCAAGTGTTATACAACGTAATATTTTAGAAAACCCAAGTTGGTACACTGCCTACACACCTTACCAAGCAGAAATTGCTCAAGGTAGATTAGAAGCTTTGTTAAATTTTCAAACGATGGTTTGTGATTTGACAGGAATGGAATTAGCAAATGCCTCTTTGTTAGATGAAAGTACTGCTGCTGCAGAAGCAATGGCATTATTATATGATGTTAGAGAAAGAGCACAGAAAAAAGCAAACGTAAATAAGTTTTTTGTGTCTGAAGAAATTTTACCACAAACTTTATCTGTTTTACAAACACGTGCTACACCTATTGGTATTGAATTGGTTCTAGGAAACCACGAAGAATTTTCTTTTTCTTCGGATTTTTTCGGAGCAATTTTACAATATCCAGGAAAACACGGACAAGTTTTTGATTACACAAAATTTGTTGCAAAAGCCAATGAAAACAATATTAAAGTTGCAGTTGCTGCAGATATTTTGTCTTTAGTAAAATTAAAAGCACCTGCAGAATTTGGGGTTGATGTTGTAGTAGGAACCACACAACGTTTTGGAATTCCTTTGGGTTATGGAGGTCCTCATGCAGCTTATTTTGCTACAAAAGACAAATACAAAAGAAGTATTCCTGGACGTATTATTGGTGTTACCAAAGACAGAAATGGAAAACGTGCTTTAAGAATGGCGTTGCAAACTAGAGAGCAACATATTAAACGAGAAAAAGCGACTTCTAATATTTGTACTGCACAAGTTTTACTAGCTGTTATGGCAGGTATGTATGCTGTGTATCATGGTAAAAGTGGTTTGCAATTTATAGCAGATTCTGTACATAACAAAACAAAATTGGTTGCTAATTATTTAGAAAAAGCAGGTTTTAAACAACTAAATACTACTTATTTTGATACCTTGTTGGTAGAAATTGATTGCATCAAACTAAAATCTGTTGCAGAATCTTTTAAAGTCAACTTTAATTATGTAGATGAACAACATATTTCGATTGCGATCAATGAAGCTACGACTCAGAAAGATTTAATGAAATTGTTTACCATCTTTGGTCAATTACAAAAGAAACCTGTTGCTTTAGAAGCAGAAAATGTAGGTGATTTTCATCAAATATTAACGCAAAGCTCTTTCAATGCCGATTTTGAAGTAATTGCTGACCATTTACTTAGAAACACTTCTTTTTTAGACAACGAAGTTTTTAATACGTATCAATCTGAAACAGATATGATGCGTTATATTAAAAAATTAGAGCGTAAAGATTTGGCCTTAAATCATTCTATGATTTCTTTAGGTTCTTGTACTATGAAATTAAATGCAGCATCAGAAATGTTGCCTTTAAGCAATCCTCAATGGGGAAATATTCATCCTTTTGTACCTATAAATCAAGCAGAAGGCTATCAACAAGTATTAAAAAGATTAGAGCATCAATTAAATATTATTACTGGTTTTGCTGGTACTTCTTTGCAGCCAAATTCTGGTGCTCAAGGAGAGTTTGCCGGTTTAATGACAATTAGAGCATATCACTTATCTAGAAACGATGCTCATAGAAATATATGTATTATTCCTGCTTCTGCTCATGGTACAAATCCTGCTTCTGCAGTAATGGCAGGGATGAAAGTAGTGGTTACAAAAACTGCAGAAAATGGAAATATTGATGTGGCTGATTTACGTGAAAAAGCCATTTTACATAAAGATAATTTGGCAGCTTTAATGGTTACCTACCCTTCTACTCATGGTGTTTTTGAAAAAGAAATTAAAGAAATTACACAAATTATTCACGATCATGGAGGTCAGGTTTATATGGATGGTGCAAATATGAATGCTCAAGTTGGGCTAACAAACCCTGCAACTATTGGTGCAGATGTGTGTCACTTAAACTTGCACAAAACATTTGCAATTCCTCATGGAGGTGGAGGCCCAGGAGTTGGTCCTATTTGTGTTGCGCCACAATTAGTCCCTTTTTTACCAACAAACCCAGTCATTAAAACTGGTGGAGAAAATGCCATTTCTGCAATTTCTGCTGCTCCTTGGGGTTCTTCTTTAGTCTGTTTAATTTCTTACGGCTATATTACAATGCTAGGTGCAAAAGGCTTAACAGATGCTACAAAATTGGCTATTTTAAACACAAATTACATAAAAGAGCGTTTACACGGACATTATAATACATTGTATACAGGAGAAATGAACAGGGCTGCTCATGAAATGATTATTGATTGCAGAGATTTTAAACAAAACGGAATTGAAGTAGTTGATATTGCAAAACGTTTAATGGATTATGGTTTTCATGCACCAACAGTTTCTTTTCCTGTTGCAGGAACTATGATGATAGAACCTACAGAATCTGAATCTATTGCAGAATTAGATCGTTTTTGTGATGCTATGATTTCTATTAGAAAAGAAATTGATTTAGCAACTAAAGAGGATCATAACAATCCTTTAAAAAACGCACCTCATACTCAAGAGTTTTTAACTGCGGATGAATGGATGTTACCCTACTCAAGAAAACAAGCGGCTTTTCCGTTAGATTATATTGCTGATAATAAATTTTGGCCTTCTGTACGTAGAGTTGATGATGCTTTTGGAGATCGAAACTTGATTTGTTCTTGTAACCCAATTGAGGATTATATGTAAACACACTGTGTTTTTAAGTATTTTAAAACCGTTTCTTTTTAGAAGCGGTTTTTTATTTTAAGTAATAATATTTATTATTGACTTTCTACTTTTAAAAAGCTAACTTCGCTAGCGACTGATATAAGTCATTAAAACGACATCATATCAGATAAAAGTTGTGCCTAATACGATAAAATGATTCGTAAAGAAAAAATAAAAGGAATAGACTACTTACTTAACAGATTTCAAGAAAAACATCTTGAATTTAATTCAATTCCTAAATGTTCTTTTTTATTAGGAGCTGGGTGTTCAATAAGCTCGGGAATTCCTTCAGGTTTTGATATAATTCAAAAGCTTCGAAAACTATGGTTCATTTCAAACTTTAAAAACGGAACTGAATATAAGTTAAATGGCTTTGAAATTGACGAAGAAAAGTTTGAAAATTTAGAAAATGAATTTCAATCTGCAGTTTTAGAACACGAAACTCAATTAATTTATAAAGTTGAAAACTCAATAAATAAACTTAAAACAGAGCGTCCAAATTATTTAAAAAAACTTTTAGGAACAATCAAAGAAGATGATTTAAAAAATAATTTAATTAACGACCAATTATATGGCTTTTGGTTTGAAAGTTTTTCGGAAAACCCTAAAGAAAGACAAAAACTAATAGAATCATTAATTGAGAACAAAGAACCTTCTGGAGCATATTTACTTTTAGCTCATTTAATTGCAAATGAAAAAATTAAAAATATATTCACAACCAACTTTGATGACTTACTTTATGATAGTTTAATAAGATACACAGATACCAAACCTAAAATTTACTCTCATAACGAAGTTGCTCAATACATTAATACATTAGGCAAAAGACCAAATATTATAAAATTACACGGAGATTTCTTATTTGAAAATATTAAAAATACAGAGTTAGAAACTTCAAGACTTTGGGAAAATATGGAATCCAAACTTGAAGAATCTCTTAAAAATTTTGATTTAATTATTATTGGCTATAATGGTTCTGATTCAAGTGTAATGGATTCGTTAGCTAAATTAAAGTCTAATCACTATGGCTTAATATGGTGTGGTCGAAGTCAAAAAAAATTAAATTGGAGAGTTATTGAATTTATTAATAATACACCAAATTCATTTTTTGTAGAAATAGATACTTTTGAGTTGTTAATGTTCCAACTTTATAAAGTTTACGAAGAAGAAATTAGTTTTCCTGACTTCATAAAAATAGCAGAAAAAAAGAACAAAGAGTTTAATAATTACATTTCAGAATTTGCAGAGGAACTAACTACTGATGAAAGTATTGACTTAAAAATTAGAGATAATATTCAAAACACTTTAAGTGTAATTTTAGATAGAGATAGTTTCTTTGAAATTGCATCGATGCCTAATAAAGAACAAGTTTTATTTCTACAAAAATTAAAAATTGATGGAATAGGTAGAACTTTAAAAAATATTTATTCACATATAAATTGGGAACACGCAATTTGGTTGTATGAATCTTTAGATAAAGATAATTTCTTTCAAAATAAAATTCAAGAAGCACCAATTCAACATATTTCAAATTCACTTTCCAATCTTAAAAAAATAGAACCAGAAAGGACAAAGAATATATTAGATTTAGTAGAAAACAATATTTTATTACAAAAAATAAATAAGGCAAAAAGTGAGGATTTATATTCAGCTATAAATGAGTTAAAAGCTATTAGCCCAAAAAAAATAGAACTTATTGTAAATCAACGAAATATTAATACTAAATCAATAGACCTACAGAAGCTTGATTTAAGACGTATTTTATATAAAATCAACACATTATCATATAAAAATGCTTTGGTTTTATTTATTTCCAATAACGAAATAATAAGAAGTAAATTAAAAAAAGAATCTATAAAGGAAGTTGTTTTATTTTTTGACACTTTAAGCAAAAATCATTTTAAAGAATGTAAAAACCTATTTGAATCTCTTGATGATAAGGAATTAAGTAATAAAATTTCATCTCAAAATTTAAATCTTTTAAGTATAACTTTAAGGGTATTCAATAGTTTAAACCGTGAGAAAACTAAAAAAATATTAAATTATCTAGATAACAGACTTATTGAGAAAAAATTAGAAAAATCTAGTTTAACTGAAATAAAATCAATTTTATTCACACTTAAAGACGTTGACTTTAAATTAAGTAAAAAACTTTTATCTCTAATTTCAGACGATTTACTTTTAAGGAAATTCACTAGTTCTGATATTTCAATTCTTGCAGAATCTGCAGAATATATATCAAAAATTGATTTTGATAAAATTAAACGAATCATCAAAAGAATTGACAATACTTTAATAACTAAAAGTATCGATAAAAATGATTTTACATTCCAAAAATATGGAAATGCAATATCTAAATTAATTGTATTTGATTTTGATAAATTCTGTCAAGCTGCTAGAAATTCAAACATTGAGATACTATCTGATAAAATTTCAAGAAGTTTAAACAAAACTGGTGAACAAGTTTTTCTACATTTTGTTCCAACCTATTTTAAAGTAGACAGAAATCTATTTTCTTTAATTATTAAAAAATCTAATCAAGATTATATTAACTCAATTTTAAAATGGCCTAAAATAGATTTATACACTGTCAATTTGCCTTATTTAAAAAGAGCTTTTGAATCAAATAAAATGGAAAAAGAATCAAAATATATTGATTATATAATAAAAAATAATCAAAACCGATTTAAGAAAAAGAAAGATAGAAATAGGAAAAAGTACTAGGCACAACAACATATATAATTTATTGCTTACTTTTTGCTTACTTACGAAAATCCTCGGGGATTTTCTTGGTCTGTAATTATTTACTAAATTAGTTGCTTAAACCACGCAACAAACCATATATAAACACGTTAGCGAATCCTAATAATAAATCTTCTCAAAACTAACAACTTCCTCGGCTTTTTTTCGTCTAAAAACTTGGTTGGGTTTTAAGTCTGCAATAGAGGCAATACCCATTGCAGCAACTACACCTTTTACTGCTGCTATCGTTTCATCATGATAATTTTTTACACGCACATTTTTCTTTTCTACAACCAATGCTTTTACCAAACTTTCATCTTGTGTAGCAACACCAACAGGACAAGAATCTAAATTACATTCTCTAGCCTGTATACAACCTAAACTTAGCATAAAGCTACGTGCCATGGCAATTGAATCTGCACCTAAAGCAATTAATTTAACAATATCAAAAGCATCAATAGCTTTACCAGAGGCAATAATTTTAATCTGATTTTTTAGGTTGTATTTTATCAATAGCTTGTTTACAAAAACCAAACCTTCAATTAAAGGAGTCCCAATATAATTGGTAAATTCTAACGGAGCTGCACCTGTACCTCCTTCTCCTCCATCTACAGCAATAAAATCAGGATAATTATTTGCTGTTTCAAATGCTTTAAACATGGTTTCTATCTCTTCGTTGTTTCCTATACAAAATTTGATTCCTACTGGTTTTCCACTAGATAATTCTCTTACTTTTTGTATAAAAGCAATCATTTCATCATAATTAGAGAATGCAGAATGACTTGGAGGAGAATCTACTTGTGTACCTACTTCTACAGAACGAATTTTTGCAATTTCTGGTGTGTTTTTCTTGGCAGGTAAAATACCTCCATGACCAGGTTTTGCTCCTTGAGAAAACTTAATTTCTATCATTTTTACTGCTTTATGACTAGCACTTTCTTTAAAAATAGCGTCATCAAAAACACGTTTGCCATCAACTGATTTTCCTGCTCCAAAATAACCTGTTCCTATTTGAAAAATAACATCTCCTCCTTGTAAATGATAAGGAGAGATTCCTCCTTCTCCTGTATTATGAGCAAAATTACCCATTTTTGCACCTTGATTCAATGCCATAATTGCATTTTTACTTAAAGAACCAAAAGACATGGCAGAAATATTAATAATAGAACAACTGTATTTTTGAGTACATTTATCTGAACCAAAAACAACTCTTTCTCCTTTTACTTGATGGTGCTCTTTTGGAAACAAAGAATGCTTTACAAACTCATACCCTTTTGAATATACATTGTGTTGTGTACCAAAAGGAATGGTATCTTTTTCTAACTTAGAACGCTGATAAACCACACTTCGTTTTTCTCTACTAATTGGCGTTCCGTTTAAATTATCTTCTATAAAATATTGTTGAATCTTATCTCTTTCTTCTTCAAAAAACCAACGTAAACGTGCAATTACAGGAAATGCTCTTAATAAAGAGTGTTGGGTTTGCAGACTATCGTAAATTGCTATAATTGTGAATATTCCTGAAATAGACAATAAAATAAAGGTACCTATTTGAGGAAGAAAATAAACCAGTATAGCAGATAAAATAGTAGCAGTAATAAATATGGAAAGTAAGGTGTTTCTCATTTTTTTTTGTTCTTTTTTAAGAGATTCCAAAAATACTCTTTTACTTTGAAGTTTTAAAAATTGTTGGCAAATTATGTTGCGTTAGGGATTGAAACGGCATCCTTTTTTGAGGGACGAAAAAAAGATACAGTGGAAAGCCCGACCTTTAGGGAACGCCCATACTTAAACAAGCTCAGTATAAATATTAAAGATGTACTGAAATAAATTTAGTACAAAAAAACTCCAACAAATACATGTTGGAGTTTTAAATATGTTGAAAATTTTAAAAGAATTAGTCTTTTTTGAATTTTGCGTATTTCGTTTTAAATTTATCGATACGTCCTGCAGCATCAATTAATTTAGATTTACCAGTGTAAAATGGGTGAGATGTTCTAGAAATCTCTAATTTTACTAAAGGATACTCAACACCATCAACTTCTAACGTTTCTTTAGTGTCTACAGTAGAACGTGTTAAAAATACATCTTCATTAGACATGTCTTTAAACGCTACCATTCTATAATTTTCTGGATGAATTCCTTTTTTCATTTTATGATGTTTTAATACTTTAATGTTATGTTTGTATGAGTAAAGTTGGTAAGGCTTACTCAAATTTCTAAATAGTTGTTTTTTACTATTTTGAGTTTGCAAATTTAACTTTATTTTTTAATTTACAAATAAATATTTTGCTTTTATTTAGTATTTGAAAGATATTACATAAAAAAGGATTCTTTTAATGCTTAAAAGTTGGTTTATAAAAGGCTTTTTTTGAATCTTTACGTTTTAAAACACTCAACTTTTTATTTATAATGAAGAATAAATTTACAATTATACTTTTTTTCTCTTTTGTTTTCTTGCTGACTTCTTGTTCTGATGTTTATAAGTTTAGCTTAGTTCATGAAAAACAAACTACTCTAAACTCGAATTTAGAAATAACATTAAAGGAAAAAGAAGACAAACCGATAAATAGTGTCCAGTTTTTTATAAACGGAAAAGAGGTTGCTTCTAAAGGGAATTCGATTTCTATAAACACTGCTGATGTAGGTATAGGAAAACATCAAATTTCTGCACTGGTTTTTTATCCTGAAAAAACAAAAAAAGAGAATAGTTTTTTTGAAGTTTTAGCCAACAAAGCACCTGTTGTTTATGGATATAAAATTATAAATGAATACCCTCATGATAAAACAGCCTACACTCAAGGTTTAGAATATTACAATGGTTTTTTATATGAAACTACAGGTCGTAGAGGAGAATCTACTTTAAGAAAAGTAGCTATTAAGACAGGAAAAGTTTTACAACAAACTGCTTTAGATAAAAAATATTTTGGTGAAGGAATGACCATTTTTAACAACAAAATATTCTGGTTAACTTGGCAAGGCAAAAAAGGCTTTGTTTATAATTTAGATACTTTTGAGCAAGAAAGAGAGTTTGCTTATAACAGTAGTAAAGAAGGTTGGGGATTTACACATGATGAGAAAAACTTAATAAAATCTGACGGAACTCATAAAATTTGGTTTTTA
This sequence comes from uncultured Polaribacter sp., assembly GCF_947497695.1. Classification (GTDB taxonomy): domain Bacteria; phylum Bacteroidota; class Bacteroidia; order Flavobacteriales; family Flavobacteriaceae; genus Polaribacter. The sequence continues at coordinate 201,662 of NZ_CANMHM010000004.1, forward strand.
AACCCAGAAACTTTAAAAGAACAAAAATCTATTCAAGTATATACCAACAAATACGCTGTAAATGATTTGAATGAATTAGAATTGATCAACGGAAAAATTTATGCGAATAAATATCAGCAAAATGCTATTGTAATTATAGATCCAAATACAGGTATTGTTGAAGGAATTGCCAATTTAAAGTCTCTAAAAGCTGAAATGGAGAAAACTCAAAAATTAGTACCACAAGATGAAGTTTTAAACGGAATTGCTTTTGATGCAACAAACAATCGTTTGTTTGTGACAGGTAAACATTGGGGTAAATTATTTGAAATTGAATTGATTCAAAAACAATAATTCAAGTATTATAAAGTTTTAACTACCATATAGTTTACATTATAAAAACAAATTTTACCTCATAAAAACATAGTCACATATTGTTATCTATACTTTGAAGTAATTTTTCATAAAAAAAACATGAAATATATTTTACACCTCTTATTAACTATTATTATTATTGCATCGGTTATTTCTTGTGATAGAAAAGATTTTAACACAACGCCTAGTTCTGGAAATTTACAATTCTCTAAAGACACCGTTTTTCTTGATACTGTATTTACCAATATTGGCTCTGCTACTTACAATTTAAAAGTTTATAACAGAAGTAGTAATGCAATTACAATTCCTAGAATTGGTTTAGAAAATGGAACAAGTTCTAATTATAGATTAAATGTTGATGGAGTTCCTGGTAAAGAATTTACAGATATTGATATTTTAGCAAAAGACAGTATTTTTGTTTTTGTTGAAACTACAATTGATGCTGCAAACACAACAAACCCTCTTTACACAGATAGAATTTTGTTTGATAATGGTAGCAATCAACAAGATGTAGATTTGGTTACTTTAGTGCAAGATGCTACTTTTATCTTCCCTGACAAAGACGCAATTTCTATGAAAATTGACAGCCTTACTTTAGATGGTGAACCTACAACATTAAAGGGTCGTTTTTTAAAACCTTCTGAATTAACATTTACCAAAGCAAAACCAATTGTTATTTATGGTTTTATAGCTGTACCAGCAAATGAAACATTAACTATTGAAGCTGGTGCAAACATCCATTTTCATGACAATTCTGGTTTAATTGTAGATAATAGAGCCACTTTAAAAGTAAACGGAACTTTAAACGAAAAAGTAACTTTTGCAGGAGACAGATTAGAACATTCTTTTGATGACATTGCAGGACAATGGGGCACAATTTGGATGCGAGCAGGAAGTAGAAACAACGAAATGAAACATACCATTATTAAAAATGGAATTATTGGAATTTTAGTAGACAGTATCGGTTCTGCTTTTACACCAACTTTAAGATTAGAAAATACAGAAATCTACAACCATTCTAGCTACGGAATTTTAGGAAGAGAAACCAATATTAGAGGGCATAATGTAGTGATAGGTTCTGCAGGACAATCTTCTTTAGCTGCAACAATTGGTGGAACCTACAATTTTACTCATAGTACTTTTGCCAATTTCTGGAACAATGGATTACGCCAATTACCTGCTGTTTTAGTGAATAACTTTTTTTCTTTTACAGATGAAAATGGACAAGAAACTATTGAAACTAGAAATTTACGAGCTGCTAATTTTACCAATTGTATTTTTGATGGTAACAACAATATAGAATTTATATTGGATAATGTTGATGCTGGAGGAAGATTTAACTACAATATTAGCAACTGTATGATTAAGTTTACAGATACAAATGATGCTTTTATAGAAAATATGGAGTTAGATTTTACAAACTCTTTTTATCAGGATATTATTATAAATGGAAAACCTGATTTTAGAAACACTCAAAATAATGATTTTATCATTGGAGAAGAAAGTGATGCCATTAACAAAGCAAAAGCTAGCTCTTTCTCTACGGATATTTTAGGGGTTGATAGAAATACAAATCCTGATATTGGAGCATACCAACATATTATTTTTGAAGTGGAAGAAGAAGAAGAATAAGCAATACTTTTAGTCTAAAATCTGTTATTAAAATCATTAAAAATAAACTATTACGCATATTGATGAAAAACGTTATTATTACAGGTACAAGTAGAGGGATTGGTTTTGAACTTGCCAAACAATTTGCAGAAAAAGGACACAAAGTTTTAGCTTTATCTAGAAATACAAAACCTTTAACTGACTTTAACCATAAAAATATTACTGTAATTTCTGTAGATTTATCGATCAATTCAGACATAAATAAAGTAAGAGAATTCATTAAAAATGAATGGAAACAAGTAGATATTCTAATTAATAATGCAGGGAAATTAATAAACAAACCTTTTACAGAATTGTCTTCTAATGATTTTTTAGACGTTTATAAAGTGAATGTTTTTGCAGTTGCAGAACTCACAAAATTGATGATTCCTTTTATGCAAAAAGGGAGTCATGTTGTAACTGTAAGTTCTATGGGAGGAATTCAAGGAAGCATGAAATTTCCTGGTTTAGCAGCGTATTCATCAGCAAAAGGTGCTGTTATTACATTATCAGAATTATTAGCAGAAGAATACAAAGAGCAGCAAATTGCTTTTAATGTTTTGGCTTTAGGAGCTGTACAAACAGAAATGCTAGCAGAAGCTTTCCCTGATTACAAAGCACCACTTTTAGCAACAGAAATGGCAAATTACATTTTAGATTTCTCTTTAACAGGAAATAAGTTTTATAACGGAAAAGTATTGCAAGTTTCATCAACAACACCATAAAGCAGTAAGCAGTAAGCAGTAAGCAGTAAGCAGTAAGCAGTAAGCAGTAAGCAGTAAGCAGTAAGCAGTAAGCAGTAAGCAGT
>NZ_CANMHM010000005.1 GCF_947497695.1 uncultured Polaribacter sp.
ACTAAAATGTTATATTCTTTGCTAAAATCGTCTAAAAGACAAAATATTTCGATAATTTTACTGTCAGTAATCATAGAGGAGATATTTATTATCAACTTGTTATTCAGACCATTAAGTTAATAATTTCTTCTCTATTTTACTAATAACTAATACATTTTCTTAGCTCGAACTCACGTTAAGTTAATTATTCCTTCTCTATTTTACTAATATTTAGACTTTTTATTAAGTCGAACTCCTATTAATTATATAAATACAACTAAATATTTATAATTGTACTAATTGAAGATACAGCTTTTATTGCTAAAAGATAATTACATGTATTTAATACCTAAAACAACCAGTAAGTTAGTTTTTTATCTTGTAATAGGATAAATTTGCTAGTTATTTAGAATTTAAAAACAAAAGTTTAAGTTAGCTTTTGTGAGATGATTAAAGTGTTTTAAGCAATTGGCTAAAAACACAAATAATTTTTCCTTCATAGTAGTTTATAATCTAGCAAAAGACTTTATTACCAATTTGTATCCTAAAATTTATAATTAAATATTGAAAGGAAACAATTTTAGGCTAAGATTTCTATGAAATTCATAGAAATTGTTTGTGATATTAGGAATATGGTAATTAGTGAAGTTGGCAAGTATTCAATTCTTTGTAAAGTAAATAAATAGTATATATTTGTAGGAATAGTTTTATAATATCAATTTACATATTTTACTGCTAAACATTTTAAAATTTTTAACAAGTTCTGTATTGTTGTGGTCATTATAACTTAAGAAAGTAAGTTGAAAAAGAAATTAAATTTTATTGATAAAATAGTTGATTTTAGTTATGTTTGGTTTATTTTGATTTTTAAATAGAAAATATTTACAAGCAAAACTGTCTATTTATCGACTAAAAAAAAATAATAAGATTACCTTATCTAGTTTAATTAGGGATATGACTCTGTAAATGTGAAATAACTATACTAATTTTAAGAATTATTTTATCTTTGCGGCATATTGTATATTTATAACCTAGTCCTTAAAAAAAATATTTTTAGTAACATTGATTGGTTCTTTTAGTACGACGACAAGTTTTGTTAGTTAAATTATTGTTTAGTAATAATATCATTAACCATGTAATAGAGGTGATAATTGTTTTGTAGAAATAGGTTTAAAAGTATGTTAGGAGTGCTTAAATATTTTCTGTACAAATTGGTAAAGAAGTTTTAGTGATATTCAAATATCAACTAAGCAACATTATAGGTATCGAAGTGATTAGTTTTAGAATTAATACTATTAAAAATAATGAAAAAAGAATATAAGATAGCAATTGAAGCTTCATTAAAAGCAGGACAAGCTATAATGAATGTATATGAAAATGAGGATTTTAATGTGGAGTTAAAAGGTGATAAATCACCATTAACTCAAGCAGATAAAGATGCAAATGATATTATTAATTCATTTTTAATTTCTACAGGAATCCCTATCATAAGTGAAGAAAATAAACAGATAAATTACGGAATTAGGAAAGATTGGGACATCTGTTGGATTGTAGATCCGGTAGATGGAACTAAAGAATTTATTAAACGAAATGGTGAATTTACAGTAAACATTGCCTTGGTTTCAAATTGTAAACCTGTTTTTGGTGTTATTTATGTTCCTGCTACTAAAATTATTTATTTTGCAGATGTAGAAAAGAAGAAAGCATATAAATCAGCATTAGATTCCCATAATGTTGATGTTGAAATCGTTTTAGATTTAGCAAAAGCTATTCACCCTAAAGATGTAAGTAATAATGTTCAGGTTGTAGGTAGTAGGTCGCATATGAGTAAAGAAACTTTAAGCTTTATTGAGTCTTTACAATTAAAAGGAAAAGAAGTGGAAATTGTTTCCAAAGGAAGTTCTTTAAAGTTTTGCCTTGTTGCAGAGGGTAATGCAGATGTATATCCTCGTTTTGCACCAACAATGGAATGGGATACTGCTGCTGGACAAGCAATTTGTAATGCTGTAGGTATAGATGTAATTTCTAAAGAAACAAACAATTCATTGCTGTATAATAAGGAAAACTTATTAAATCCCTGGTTTTTAGTTTCTAAAAATGATAAATAGTTCTAGGAAAAGACATATACTCAAAGCATTTACTTGGAGGTTTGTTGGTTCAATAGATACTTTTTTTTTATCTTGGTTGATATCAGGAGATCCAATGATAGGTATGAAAATCGGTTTTACCGAAGTGATTACTAAAACTTTTTTATATTATTTACATGAGAGGGCTTGGTTTAAATTTAGTATAATTGATAGTAAAAAAAGACATTTTGTTAAAACTATTACTTGGAGGTTTATAGGTACTTTAGATACGATGCTTTTGTCATGGTATATGACAGGTGATCCCCTTACAGGATTGAAAATAGGAATAGCAGAAGTCTTAACAAAAATGTTGTTATATTATTTGCACGAAAGACTTTGGTATCAGATTGATTTTGGATTAAAGAAACGTAGAAGATTAAAAAAATGGAAAAAAACATTATAGAACATTCGTATCAGATTTCTCTGAGTGATAGAAAGATATTAAATAACCATAATTCCTTCTTGATTTGGTTTACAGGTCTTTCAGGTTCTGGGAAATCGACAATTGCAAACGCAGTTGAGCAAGAATTATTTAAAAAAGGAATAAAAACTTATACCTTAGATGGCGATAATATTAGGAGAGGGATAAATAAAGATTTAAGTTTTAGTCCAGAAGATAGAACTGAAAATATTCGTAGAATTGCCGAGATTGCAAATTTATTTATTGATGCTGGTATTATTGTTTTAGCAGCATTTATATCACCATATAAAAAAGATAGGGAGAATATTAAGAATATAGTCAACGACGTTAATTTTGTAGAGATTTATATTGAAACAAGTGTTCAGGAATGTGAGCGAAGAGATGTAAAAGGTCTTTATAAAAAAGCTAGAGCCGGAGAAATTAAAAATATGACTGGTATTTCTGCTCCATATGAAGCACCTGAAAACCCAGCGATTAAAATAGAAACAGAAAAAGAATCAATAGAGTCTGCTGTAAAAAGAATTGTTGATTATGTAAAACCTAAATTAGAAATAAAAAAATGAGTAAGTATTATTTAAATTATTTAGACGAGTTAGAGAGTGAAGCAATTTTTATTTTACGTGAAGTTTGGACACAATTTGAAAACCCAGTAATATTGTTTTCTGGTGGAAAAGATTCAATTTTAGTTACTCATTTAGCTAAAAAAGCTTTTTATCCTGCTAAAATACCTTTTCCATTAATGCATGTAGATACAGGTCACAACTTTCCAGAAACCATAGAGTTTAGAGATAAAACGATAAAGAATTTAGGGGTTGATTTAATAGTTGGTTCTGTTCAAGAATCTATAAACGATGGAAGGGTTGCTGAAGAAAAAGGGAAAAATGCAACAAGAAATGCACTTCAAATTACTACTCTATTGGATGTTATTGAAGAAAATAAAGTTGATTGTGCAATAGGAGGAGGTAGAAGAGATGAAGAAAAAGCAAGAGCAAAAGAACGTTTCTTTTCTCATCGTAATGAATTTGGGCAATGGGATCCAAAAAATCAACGACCAGAATTGTGGAATTTATTTAATGGTAAGTATTTTCAAGGAGAGCATTTTAGGGCTTTTCCAATTAGTAATTGGACAGAAATGGATGTATGGAATTATATAAAACGTGAAAACATAGATATTCCTTCATTATATTTTGCCCACGAAAGAGAGGTTGTAAGAAGAGATGGTACTTGGATACCTAATTCTAAATTTTTAAAGTTAGATCCTAACGAAGAAATTGTTACTAAAAAAATTCGTTTCAGAACATTAGGTGACATCACAATTACTGGAGGAGATGAATCTGATGCAGATACTCTTGAAAAAATAGCAATTGAAGTTTCTGGTATGCGACAAACCGAAAGAGGTAATAGAAGTGATGACAAGAGGTCTGAATCAGCAATGGAAGATAGAAAACGTCAAGGATATTTTTAGGAACACTTCATTTTAATTAAAAAAAAATAAAATATTATGATAGATAATAATCAATTATTACGTTTTACAACTGCTGGAAGTGTAGATGATGGAAAAAGTACCCTAATTGGTAGGTTGCTTTATGATTCAAAATCAATTTTTGAAGATCAAATTGCGTCAATTGAAAATACGAGTAAGAAAAAAGGGCATAAAGGTCTAGATATGGCACTTTTTACAGATGGCTTAAGAGATGAAAGAGAACAAGGAATCACTATTGATGTTGCTTACAGGTATTTTACAACTCCAAAACGTAAATTTATTATTGCAGATACACCAGGACATATACAGTATACCCGAAATATGATAACTGGTGCGTCAACAGCCAATGTAGCAACTATTTTAATTGATGCAAGACATGGTGTAATCGAACAAACTAAGAGGCATACTTTTATAGCCTCTTTATTAAATATACCTCATGTTATTGTTTGTATAAATAAAATGGATTTAGTAGGTTATTCAGAGAAAATTTTTAACGATATTGTTTCTGAATTTGAAGAAATAGCATCTAAAATGCAAGTACAAGATGTTCGATTCATCCCTATGAGTGCCTTGCTAGGGGATAATGTAGTTAACAAATCTGAAAATATGCCTTGGTTTCAGGGAGCTCCTATGTTACATACTTTAGAAACTATGCATATTAGTAGTGATATTAATAAGATAGATTCTCGTTTTCCTGTACAAACAGTTTTAAGACCCCAAACAGAAGATTTTATTGATTATAGAGGTTATGCAGGTCGTATTGCTGGAGGTATTTTTAGATTAGGTGATGATGTTACAGTACTGCCTTCAGGATTTAGTTCTAAAATTAAATCTATAGATACTATGGATGGTCAAATTAATGAAGCTTTTGCACCAATGTCAGTATCAATAACACTCGAAGACGATATAGACATTAGCAGAGGTGACATGATTGTGAAATCGAATAATAAACCAAGTGTTACTCAAGATTTAGAAGTTATGTTATGTTGGTTAAATGATGCACCTGCAAAACCAAGAGCTAAATATTCTATTAAACATACTTCTAATCTTCAAAAAGCAATGATAAAAGAAGTTTTTTATAAAATAGACATTAATTCATTAAGTCGAAATTTAGAAGATAAAGATTTAAATATGAATGAAATTGCAAAAGTAAAAATTAGAACTACCAAACCTTTAATGTTAGATTCTTACAGAGAAAATAGAACTACCGGAAGTATTATTCTTGTCGATGATATGACTAATGAAACTGTAGCTGCTGGTATGCTTGTCTAAATGTACTTATAAAAAAAATGGATTTAAAAAAAATTGCGAAAAAAGTTTTTGAAATCGAAGCCGAACAAATTGCAAACTTATCAAAACTTCTGACGGAAGATTTTGAAAAATCAATTAATTTAATAAGCTCATGTTCGGGTAAGTTTATTATTACAGGTATGGGAAAATCTGGAATTGTTGGAAAAAAAATTGCTGCGACTTTGGCTAGTACAGGTACACCAAGTTTTTTTCTACATCCAGGAGAAGCTTATCATGGTGACCTAGGTATGATTGAAAAAGAAGATGTTGTTTTATTAATATCTAATTCGGGTGAAACTGATGAGGTTTTAAAGTTGATTCCTTTTTTGAAAAGTCAAGAAAATATAACAATCTCTATGACAGGGAATCTTAGTTCAACTTTAGCCAACAACACTAATTGTCATTTAAATGTTTTTGTTGAAAAAGAAGCTTGCCCTCTTCAGCTAGCTCCCACTTCATCTACTACAGCCACAATGGTTATGGGAGATGCACTAGCAGTTGCTTTAATGAAAGTTAGAAAGTTTAAAGATGTGAATTTTGCTAAATTTCATCCAGGAGGAAGTTTAGGTAGAAGATTATTACAAACTTTAGAAAATGTAATGAAAAAAGAAAATTTGCCATTAGTACTTCCTTCTGCTTCCATCAAAGAAACAATTCAAGTTATTACTAATGGTAAGTTTGGTCTTGTAATAGTTGTAAACAATAATAAGGAAATAGTCGGAGTAATTTCTGATGGAGACATTAGAAGAGCTATGGAAACAAATCAAAATGATTTCTTTTCACTTAAGGCTAAAGACATAATGACAGACAGTCCTAAGACAGCTATTTTGAGTACTAGTTTGGTTGAGGCAGGAAAGAAAATGAATAATGAAAAAATCAGTTCTCTTATAGTTGTTGATAATCAAAATAAATTAAGAGGAATTGCCCAGTTATTTGATTTAGGTATTTAGGATTATGAAAAGAGTTATTATAATTCCTGCAAGGTTAAATTCCAGCAGACTCCCCAATAAAGTACTGTTAGATTTAGAAGGTAAAACTGTATTGCAAAGAGTTTTTGATCAATGTGTAAAAGTACAAAATGTAATTACTTATATAGCTACTGATAGTGAGTTGATTAGGGAAGAATGCTTGACTTTTACTGACAACATCATAATGACAAAAACTACGCATGATTCTGGGACGGAAAGAGTAATTGAGGCTGTTTTAAATTTGGATTGTAACGTTGTGGTAAATGTACAAGGAGACGAGCCTTTTATAAATCCTTTATTAATTGAAAATCTATTTCAAACAATTGAAAAAGATTCCGTATTAATGGCAAGTGTAAAGGAAAGAATTACAGAAAAAAAAGATTTAATTAACTCAAACTCTGTTAAAGTTATTACTGATAAAAATAACAACGCATTGTATTTTTCAAGGTCAGTTATTCCTTTTTTTAGAGATGGTTTAGAGAGTATACTTGATGATAATGGGAAAATTTCCAGTTCATATTTTTTTTATAGGCATGTTGGTATATATGCATATAAAAAATCATTTTTATGTGAGTATTCAAATTTAAATGAAGGTTATTTAGAAAAGTTAGAAAAGTTAGAACAATTGCGTGTACTTGAGAATGGTATAAAAATTAAAATGATAGAGACTAGTTATAAGTCAATTGGTATAGATACAAAAGATGACTATTACAGTGCTTTAAAAATAATAAGGGATGGTTTTTAATAATGAAAAAGTAAAAGAGAAAGCACTTAAAATTAAGGCGTTTTTATTAGATGTAGATGGTGTGTTGACAGATGGTAGTATTATTTATGATAACGACGGCTTGGAATATAAAAAATTTAATGTTAAAGACGGTCAAATAATATCTCATCTTAAATCTTTAGGTTTTTTTATAGGTGTTATTACTGGAAGAGAATCAGATGTTGTTAAAAATAGGTGTAAAGAGTTAAAAATTGATTTTCATAAACACGGAATTAAAAATAAGCTGATAGAATATCAAAAATTTAAAGAAACTTATAATGTTAATGATGATGAAATTGTATATGTAGGTGATGATATTATTGATTTGTGTATTTTGTCAAAGTGTGGTTTAAGTGTAACGCCTAATGACGCTAGGTTTTATATGAAAGAATCTGTAGATATAATAACAGAATCTAAAGGAGGAGAAGGTGTTTTTAGAGATATAGCCGATTTTGTGTTAGATAGCCAAAACCTTTTAATTGAAATAATTGAGAAGCTAAAGAAATAAATAATATAATAATACTATGAATACTGTTTTAAAAGGAATTCCTAATATCAAAAACCTAAACTCAGATAATTTTTTCTTATTATCTGGTCCTTGTGCTATCGAGGGTGAAGACATGGCATTGCGCATTGCTGAGAAAATTGTTACTATTACTGATAAATTACAAATTCCGTATATTTTTAAAGGAAGTTTTAAAAAAGCAAACAGAAGTAGAATTGATAGTTTTACAGGTATTGGAGATGAAAAAGCACTAAAAATTTTACGCAAAGTTTCAGAAACTTTTAACGTGCCAACTGTTACAGATATTCATGAAGTTTCTGATGCTATAAAAGCAGCTGAGTATGTAGATGTTTTACAAATTCCTGCTTTTTTAGTTCGTCAAACAGATTTAGTGGTGGCTGCTGCAAAAACAGGTAAAGTTGTCAACTTAAAAAAAGGACAATTTATGAGTCCTGCTGCGATGAAACATGCTGTACAAAAAGTAAAAGATGCAGGTTCAGAAAAAGCATGGATTACAGATAGAGGTACTATGTTTGGCTACCAAGACATGATTGTAGATTTTAGAGGAATACCAGAAATGAGAAAATTTGCACCTACAGTTTTAGACGTAACCCACTCTCTACAACAACCAAATCAAACTGCGGGTGTTACAGGTGGCAGACCAGACATGATTGAAACCATTGCCAGAGCAGGAATTGTAAATAATGTAGATGGTTTGTTTATAGAAACTCATTTTGACCTTGCAAATGCAAAAAGTGATGGAGCTAATATGCTACATTTAGATAATTTAGAAGTATTATTATACAACCTTAAAGAAATTAAGAAAACAGTTAATAGTCTTGATTAAATCTAATATAAAAATTCTTCTTTTAAAATTTTCAGGATCGTTATTTTTATTTTTAATAACTATTTTGATTTCAAAAAACATTTCCTTAGAAGAATTCGGAACATATGAAGTTTTAGTTAGAATTTCATTGTTAATTTCAACAATATCGGTATTTGGTTTACCAGCCTTAATTAATAGAACTAAGAGTTTTTATGAAGCAAAAAAAATTTTTGTTTCAGGAATACAAACTGTTATAACAATTGATTTAATTATATCAATATTTAGTTGTTTGATTATATACATATATCAAGAAAATCTTAAATTTGGATTATTAATAATTTTTGGGAGTTTTTTTTACCCTTTGTATAGATTAATAGGTGCTTTGTATTTGAAAAATAAAAAATACACAAAAAGTATTTTAACTGATGATGTGTTGTTTTATCTAATTTTATATTCTTTATTATTACTAGTAATAGCAGTATCTAATAAAATAAATATTTTTGAAATCTCACTGTTTGTTCTTATTTCTCGGTTAGTCGTTTTTTTATATTTCTACCCAATCAAAAAACTCTTTTTTTTTAAGATAAAGATTAATATAAAACTTCTTCAAAAATCTTTTCTACTTTTTTTACAATCTTTTTTACAAAAAGCGCTAAATAATTTACCCGTAATTTTGTGTGGTTTTTTATTTACTCAACAAGAAGCAGGAGTTTATGCACTTTCTGTTAGATTATCTAGCATTTATTTAATAGTTCTAAGTTCATTTAATTATTATATAACACCAAAAATTTCAGAGAATTTAAATAATAGCAGATTTAAAATAATGCTTAAAAAAGGATTATTACTTTTCTTAGTTTTTTCTATATTAATTTTCACAGTAAATCTTTTTTTGTCAAATATTATTACATCTATTTGGCCTGAAATGAAAGGAGAATTTTTAACAATTTATTTTGTAGTTCTATTAGGTTATCTAGTAAATTTATCAACAGGAAGTGTAGGTGTAATATTGAACATGACAGGTAACGAAAAAAAACACTTAAAGGTTAATCTCTTTTCATTAATTTTAATTATAATTTCATTTATTTCGTCATTATTTTATAATTCTTTTTTGTATTTCACAATTTTTATAAGTTTAATTATGGGACTTGAGAATATTTTAAAACTTTTATACGTTAGATTTTTTTTTAAAACTATATGAAAAAATTATATTTACATATTGGATTTCCTAAGACAGGGACAACATTTTTGCAGAGAAATGTTTTTACGGAGTCTAAAAAGAGCGGTTATAAATATATAAGTAAGGATTATGGTAATCATAAATATTTTAATGTTTTTTTATTAAAAAACAGATTAAAGCTATTAGAACTATTTAATAATAGTAATAATGTTTTAGTTTCTGATGAAACTTATATTTTTCAAAAAATACAAACAAGTGTAGAAAATAATTTTTTTACTGATTATAATGAACTTTATGATCTGTTAAAATTTCTTAAAGAAAAAAAAATTTCTGTAAAATTATATTTTATTACTAGGTTGCAAAGTGATATTTTATGTTCTTTGTATGTACAACTACTACAAGGTCATCTTAATAAAAATTGTAGTTTTCCTGATTTTTACAATTTATTCAAGCCTAGTTCTTCACTTCATAATTTACTATTATATGATAAATTAAAATCTAAAATTTTAAAGAACTTAGATGAGAAAGATTTATTTTACTATTCTTATGAAAAATTTAATCAAGATAAATTTAATTTTGTTTGTCAAATCTTAGATCATATGGAATTGCCAAAAGATTTTGTTAAAAATGTTGACTTAACTGAAAAAGTAAACAATAGGTCTCTAAAATCATCAAGTAAGGTTACTCATCCTTTAACTTTAAGATTTATTTTATATAGAATAAAAAGAAATATTTTTGGTAATAAAATAAGCTTTGGAGTTGGAGTAAAACTTAAACCCATATTAGACTCTATAAAATTTAAGAATTCTAAAGTAGTTACTTTTACTGAGCAAGATAAATCTATAATTTTTAATTGGTATAAAAAATGAGTATTATAGATTTAACTTTAATTTTTTTGTCCTTTTTCTTGTTGATTAAATCAAAAAACTTACTCTTTATATTTCTTTCATCATATATTTTACTTTATGGTCTTAATGTTATTTTTGTTACTTATATTCTTAAGATCCCTTTCTCACCTAGTACAGATAAATTTTCTTCTTTTGATTCAGTTACTATGGCTTTACTTTCCTTTTTAATTATTTCTTGGTTTAGTTTTGGGAACATTAAACTAACATTTAATAATTTTAAGATAAAAAAAACGTATAGTAATCTTGATTTTATAAAATCATTAGTAATTATATTTTACGGACTATTCTTAATTTATGATAAAGGTTTGAGAGTTTCAGGAGCTTTTGTTGATTTCAGGGGAGATAGGTCAATTCTAGAGGATTATATAGCAATAATTTTTTTAGTTTTTTTTATAAGTTCTAGAGCGTCAAAATTTTTAATTGTAGCATTTGCTATTATTTCTATTAGTTATTTAATGGCAGGTGAAAGAATGAGAATGTTTATTTACGGAGGTACTATTTTTGTTTATTTGTATAGGAATAAGTTGTTTTTATTAAAATTAGGGTTACCAATTGCATATATATTTGCAGAGATTATTTCCGTATTTAGGTCTAGTACTAGTTTTGGTGTTAGAGATAGTGGTTATTTTGTGTCACATTTTGGTTCGGTAACTGTAAGTTCTCTTTACTTAGATGAATTTACTTCAGTTCTCCCCTTTACAGAAAAAATACAATATTATTTTGGTATTATTATAGGGAATTTCATACCTTCTTCTACAATACCCAAAGGTTTTGATATTAGAGGAGATTTATTAGGTAAATTTGAAATTCCTGGAGGAGGATGGTTTACTAGTTTCATTTTATCTACAAGTAATTGGTATATATATATACTAACTATTATAATGATTTGTTTACTATTAAGGCATATGATGAACAAAAAGTCACTCGTTACAAATTATATGATTTTTTTTATAATCATAACGTCACCTAGATGGTTTATGTATTCTCCATATTTAATTTTTAGATTTTCTATATATGCTGTATTATTACTAACACCAATTTTATTAATAAATAAAGGTAGATATTTAAAAACCTCTCATTTTTCTTCATCAAGTTAAATTTTAAGTAATAAAATTAATTATAAACTTTACTTTATAATTAATTACTAGTAATTAAAATTATAATATTTAATAAATTAATAAATTAATAAAATGTTAAAAAAGAAAACGTCTAAATAAAAGTTCTTTATATATAATTAACTAAATAACTAGAACCAATACCCAGTTGTGTATTTTAATAAAAGTCATTAAATTAGAATAATTTTTATAATATAAATGACTGAAGTTTCTATTAATAATAATAGTTTTATTTTTAAATTATTGTCGATCTAAATTTATATTAAAAAGAATTTAAATTAAAAGCACTTATTTATCATAAAAAAATACCTAATAATTTTTAAAGAAAAAATACTAACCAAAAAAAATAAAAAAATGCAAGAATCAATTGATCCACTAAGAAAAGAGTTAAATTTAATTCAAAAAATAAAAACTTGGTTTGGGAGTAATTCTGTAATAGTTCTTACTATGGGTAAAGTTGGTACACTTACTATTTGTAATTCTTTAGAAAAAATAGATATTAACCATGTTCACCCACATTCATTAATACATTCATATCCTGGAACTCATTTCTTAAAAAATGTTAAACTGCCATTTAGTAAACATATATATTATACTTACAAAACTATTACCAAAAGGATAAAAATAAAAATTTGGAAATTACTATCTTCAGAAATTGTAATAGTTACAGGTATTAGAGATCCTTTTTCAAGATATATTTCTGCTTTTTTTGAGCAAGCACATTATTTAAATTATGATACTAATAAAAATGATATTGAAGATGTGATTAAGAAATTAGACTACCATGGAGACTTTAATTCAACTTTTAATTGGTTCGATAAGGAGATTAATAAAGTTTTTGGGATAGATGTTTTTAAATTTAATTTTGATAAAGAAAAAGGTTATTCTGTTATAACAAAAGGGAAGGTTAAATTATTCATTTATAGGTTAGATAAGTTAAATGATTTAGAAGCTGAGTTAAAAGATTTTATAGGTTCTGAAAAATTTAAACTTATTTCGCATAATATATTAGATAACAATTTAAACTACCTTAAATTAAAAGATGCTTATAAATTTAAAAAAATAGAAATAAATGAAGTGGTAAAATCAGAATTTATGAAACATTTTTATAAAAAAGATGAACTAAATAATTTATTGGATAAATGGACAAATTAAATATATCAATTAAAAACTATTTAAATCCAAAAGGTTTAAGAGGTTTTTTTTTAAAAATATTTTATTTCTTTTCAGACTACACAATTTCTGTTAGAGGAAGCTTAGGTAGTGGTGTATTGTTATTTATTAACAATGAATTTTCTCTTAGAAAAGACCATTACAAACAATTAGAGAGGGTGTATTTAAGTTTATTAGAAAGGGGTGTTGATGTTGTGTTTGTAAGTGCAACAAGAAGGCTGACTTTTTTTGGAAAGTTTAATTTTAAAAAACAATTTGAAAAAGTTTTCCTTAAAATTGGTTCGAATTATGAGAAAGTATTAGTTTTTTGCGATTCAGTTCCGCTACAAAACTTTCTAGTTTCAAAATATAATACTAATAAAGTACCTACTTATTCTTTACAGCATGGTTTTTATATAGAAGATTCTAATGAAGTTTTTTTAAATGTTTATAAATCATCTAATGCTAAAAATTTTTTTGTTTGGGATAAAAGAACTTTGCAATATATGAAGAAACATAATTTTGATAGAAATTATATTCTTGTTGGGCCGCATTTAGAGAAAGAATATAGTTCAAATAGTATCTCTGTTAAATCAAAATATCAAATTGCAATATATGGATGTGGTAAAGATCAAAATGAGGAGAATGACTACTTAAAAAAGGTGTACTTTTTTTTAAAGTCTAAAGATATTAAAACAGTAATTATACCTCACCCTAAATGGACTATATTTGATAAAATATTTTTTTATTTTAAAAATAATATTTGGTTAAAATCTAATAAATTAAAACATTGTAGTTTTGATTTATCTTTAGTTTTAAATTCAACTGTTTTTAATGAATTAAAAGTTAGAGGAGAAAAATATAAAATTTTAAATTCTTATTTTAAATCAGGAATAATACCTTCTGTAGAGCAAATGTTTGATGCAGATAATGAAAGAATGGATGTTTTGTCACCTTTTTCTGATGTGAAAGAATCATTAAGTATAATTATTAATAGTTTAAAAGTATGATTTTTAAGTTTTTTTGGTTTTTGAGAGGAATAATTTATAAACCTTTTTTTGGAAAATTTAGCCTACCTTCCTACATAGGAAAACCTGTTTCTATTCGTAATTTTAAACGTATTTTTATTTCAAAAAAAGTACGTATTTTTCCAGGAGCTCGTATTGAAGTTGTTAATAAAAAATCTTCAATTATATTTGAAGAAAATATTTCTATTGGTCAAAACCTACATATTACCTCAGGAGGGCAATTGAGAATTGGAAAAAATACTGTGTTTGCTGAAAATGTTATGGTTACCAATATTGATCATGAGTATCAAATAATTGGAATGCCTATATTAGATCAACCCCACAAAATAATTAAAACTGAAATTGGTGAAAACTGCTTTTTAGGTTATGGTGTGGTTATTCAAGCCGGTACAATTTTAGGAAAGCAGTGTGTTGTTGGTTCAAATTCAGTTGTAAGAGGTGTTTTTCCGGATTATAGCGTTATAGTAGGAGCACCAGCAAGGATAGTAAAGAGATATAATGAGAAATCAAAAAAATGGGAAAGAACAAATAATAAAGGAGAATTTATATAATATGAAAAATATTTTAATTACAGGAGGAGCAGGTTTTATAGGTAGTAATTTATCACTAGCTTTAATAGATAAAGGTTACAAAATTACAATATTAGACAATTTATCACCTCAAATACATGGAGAAAATCCAATAGAAACTTCTCCTTTGTATAAAAGTATAAAAGATAAAGTTACCTTTATTAAGGGTACAGTTACTTCTAGAGATGATTGGGAAAAAGCTTTGCAAAATCAACATATAATTGTTCATTTTGCAGCAGAAACAGGCACAGGCCAATCGATGTACTGTATTGAGAAATATACAGAAGTCAATATTCAAGGAACTGCAATTATGTTAGATATTTTAGCAAACTCTAAACATAATGTTCATAAAATTGTAGTAGCATCATCGCGTTCAATATATGGTGAAGGAAAATATGTTCACCCTGAGTTAGGAGAAGTTTATCCAAAACACAGAGATGAAAATGACATGCTATCTGGAGATTTTGAAGTGAAATATGATGGGTTTTCAGATTTAGAGCTCGTTGCAACTACAGAAGAATCTAAAATTCATCCCTCATCTGTCTATGGAATTACAAAACAAAATCAAGAACAGATGATTATGACAGTATGTCCTACAATTTCTATTGCTCCAGTAGCCTTTAGATATCAGAATGTTTATGGTCCTGGGCAGTCATTGTCAAATCCATATACAGGTATACTTTCTATTTTTTCTACTCAGATTAGAAATGGTAATGGAATTCAGATTTTTGAAGATGGAAAAGAAACTAGAGATTTTGTCTATATATCTGATGTAGTAGATGCCACTATACTTGGTATTGAAAAAGATTCAGCAAATGGAGAAGTATTTAACGTAGGTACAGGAGAGGCAATAGACGTTTTAACAGTTGCAAATACTTTAATTGATTCATACAAGATTGATGTTCCTGTAACTATAACTGGAAGATTTAGATTAGGAGATATTAGGCATAATTTTGCAGATTTAACCAAAATAAATAATTTATTAGATTTTAAACCAAAAGTTTTTTTTAAAGAGGGAATAAAACAATTTACAAAATGGGTTCTAAAACAAGAAATTCAAAAGGATGAGTTGTCTACATCTTTAGAAGAAATGAAAAGAAAAGGTTTGTTAAAGTGATGGATTTTATAGATTTGGATGGAAAAAAAATATTGTATATTTCTGTTAAAACGTTTAATTACGAAAAAGAAATAGAAAAGAAACTTGTTTCTTTAGGTGCAAAGGTAGATTACTTCGATGAAAGACCATCGAATTCTATCTTAGCAAAAGGTATTATTAGAGTTAAAAGATCTTTATACAAGAAAAAGATAGATGCCTATTATAAAAGTATACTAAATTCTATAAATGATAAAGTATATGATTACTTTTTTTTAGTAAAGGGAGAAGTTATACCTAGTTTTTTTCTAATTAAATTAAGACAAAAAATGCCTAAATGTAACTTTATTTTTTACACTTGGGATTCTTTTGATAATAATCCAAATGCAGTTTCTATACTTCATTTTTTTGACAGGAAATTTACATTTGATAATCAGGATGCAGAAAAATTTAAAATTGACTTTAGACCTTTGTTTTATATAGATAGTTATAAAAACGTTTTAAAGGATATACAAAATAGCCATGAATATGAATTGTTGTTTTTAGGGACTGCTCATTCTGATAGGTATAAAATAGGAACAAACATAGTGTCTTATTGTGATTCAAATAATTTTAAAAGCTTTGCATATTACTATATGCCTAGCAAGCTTGTGTATTTTATCAAGTCTTTATTTGATTCTTCATTTAAAGAATTTGACATTAAAAAAATAAGTTTTAAAAGCTTAAATTTAGAAAGAATTATTGAGTTATATAAAAAATCAAAAATTATATTAGATATAAATCATCCATCTCAAAGAGGTATGACTATGAGAACTTTTGAGGCTCTTGGAGCAGGAAAGAAAATTATAACCACAAATAAAGAAATAAAGAAATATTCTTTCTATAATTCTAATAATGTATTTGTAATAGATAGAAATAATATTAAATTAGAAAAAAAATTTTTCGAATCAACCTTTAACCCATTAAGTAAAGAAATGTTATATCAAATGTCTATTACAGGGTGGTTAAAATCAATATTTATTGAAAACGATACGGATTTTTGGTTAAATAATAAATAATTTTATGAAAGGAATAGTATTAGCAGGAGGTTCAGGAACAAGGCTTTATCCTATAACAAAAGGGGTTTCAAAGCAGTTATTACCAGTATATGATAAACCTATGATTTATTATCCAATATCGGTTTTAATGCTAGCAGGTATTAATGAAATACTAATTATTTCTACCCCAGAAGATTTGCCTAATTTTAAAAAATTATTAGGATCTGGTGCAGATCTAGGTATTCAGTTAACTTATAAAGAGCAGCCTAGTCCAGATGGTTTAGCACAAGCTTTTATTATTGGTGAGGACTTTATAGGGAATGATAATGTTTGTTTAGTGCTAGGAGATAATATTTTTTATGGGCATGGTTTAACTGAGATGTTGCAATCTGCCAGAAAAAATGTAGAAATAGAAAATAAATCAACGGTTTTTGGTTATTATGTAAATGATCCAGAAAGATATGGGGTTGCAGAGTTTGATAATCAAGGCAATGTAACCTCAATTGAAGAAAAACCAGAAAATCCAAAATCTAATTACGCAGTTGTTGGGTTGTATTTTTATACAAATGATGTTGTACAAATAGCCAAAAAAATAAAACCTTCTGATAGAGGTGAACTAGAGATTACAACAGTAAACCAAGAATATCTTAAAAAGAAAAGCTTAAAAGTTCAGTTAATGGGTAGAGGTTTTGCTTGGTTGGATACTGGTACACATGATTCACTCATGGAAGCAGGTCAGTTTATTGAAACGATTGAGAAAAGACAAGGTTTAAAAGTAGCTTGTTTAGAAGAAATAGCTTATTTTATGAAATACATAAATAAAGCACAATTAAAAAAACTAGCAGAACCATTAAAAAAGAATGGTTATGGACAATATTTATTAAATTTAGCTAAATAAAGTAATGAAATTTATAAAAACTGAAATTCCTGATGTTTATATTATAGAACCATCAGTATTTGGAGACAATCGAGGTTATTTTTTAGAGTCTTTTAATTTACAAAAATTTGAAGAAAACGTACATGAAATAAAATTTGTACAAGATAATGAGTCTAAATCATCAAAAGGTGTTTTAAGAGGATTACATTTTCAAAAACCACCTTTTAATCAAGCGAAACTTGTTCGTTGTGTAGAAGGAAAGGTTATTGATGTTGCTGTTGATGTAAGAAAGGGGTCTCCAACCTATGGCAAACACGTTGCTGTAGAACTTACAGGAGAAAATAAAAAACAGTTATTTGTTCCTAGAGGTTTTGCTCATGGCTTTTCTGTTTTAAGTGAAACAGCAGTTTTTGCTTATAAAGTAGATAATACTTATGCCCCAGAATATGATTTTGGTATTCGATGGAATGATAAAGACTTAAATATAAATTGGGGATTAGATGAAAGCGAAGTAAGACTATCTGAAAAAGATAAAGATTTAACTTTTTTCAAAGATTTAGATTCACCTTTTAATTATTAATATGAATATTTTAGTAACCGGATCAAATGGACAACTGGGTTCAGAATTACAAGATTTATCAACTAGTTTTTTAAATTTTAATTTTATATTTAAAGATCTACCAGATTTAGATATTTGTAATTATTCAGAAATAGAAAATTGTATCACTACCAATAATATTAATGCTGTAATAAATTGTGCAGCCTATACTGCTGTAGATAGGGCTGAAGAAGATCAACAAATTGCTCAAAAAGTTAATTCAGATGGTGTTTTTAATATTGTAAAAGCTCTTAGTAAAGTAAAAGGTAAATTAATTCATATTTCTACAGATTATGTTTTTGATGGAAATGGTTATTTACCTTACCAAGAATTTGACCAGGTTAATCCTATAGGTGTTTATGGTAATACCAAAAGAAGTGGAGAATTATCAGTTATTAATTCTGATATTGATGCCATCATCATAAGAACATCATGGTTGTACTCTGCTTATGGTAATAATTTTGTAAAAACAATGTTAAGATTAGGGGGTGAAAGGGATGAGTTAGGTGTCATTTTTGATCAAGTTGGTACGCCTACAAACGCAGCAGATTTAGCAAAAGTTTGTCTTGATATATTCTCTTATAATAATGAATCTAATATTTCAGAGAAATGTCAAGTGTATCATTTTTCTAATGAAGGTGTTGCTTCTTGGTATGATTTTGCAAAAGCAATAATGGCAATTGGAGGGGTTAAATGTAAAGTAAAACCAATCGAAACAAAAGAGTATCCAACACCTGCAAAAAGACCTCATTTTTCAGTTTTAAATAAATCTAAAATTAAAAAAGATTTTGAAATTAAAATTCCTTATTGGAGAGATTCACTTGAAGAGTGTATTTCAAAGTTAAACAATAAATAAAAATTAAATGAAAAAGAATATATTAGTTACAGGAGGAGCAGGTTTTATAGGATCTCATTTGGTAAGGTTGTTAGTTAATAAATATCCAAATTATCATATTGTTAATATGGATAAGTTAACGTATGCAGGAAACCTTGAAAATTTAAAAGATATTGAAAGCAAAGAAAATTATTCTTTTGTTAAATGCGATATTTGTGATTTTGATAAGGTTAAAAATGTTTTTATCGATTACAAAATAGATAATGTTATTCATTTGGCAGCAGAATCTCATGTAGATAGATCTATAAAAGATCCTTTTTCATTTGCTCAAACCAATGTTATGGGTACTTTAAGTTTATTACAAGCTGCAAAATTATATTGGGCTAATAATTTTAAAGACAAATTGTTTTATCATGTTTCTACAGATGAAGTTTATGGCTCTTTAGGTAAAGAAGGTTTCTTTTTAGAAACTACAGCCTATGACCCACATTCACCTTACTCAGCATCTAAGGCATCGTCAGACCATTTTGTTAGATCTTTTCAAGATACTTACCAGTTTCCTACAGTTATCTCAAATTGTTCAAATAATTATGGGTCTTATCAATTTCCTGAAAAATTAATACCATTATTTATTAATAATATTTGCCAAAACAAACCCTTACCAGTTTATGGTAAAGGAGAAAATGTAAGAGATTGGTTGTTTGTAGATGATCATGCAAGAGCTATCGATGTAATTTTCCATAAAGGAAAGTTAGGGGAGACCTATAATATTGGAGGGTTTAATGAATGGAAGAATATTGATTTAATTAAAGTTATTATTAAAACTGTAGATAAGTACCTTGGTAGAGAAATTGGTGCTTCAGAAAAACTGATAACATACGTTACAGATAGGGCAGGACATGATTTAAGGTATGCCATAGATTCTACAAAGTTAAAAGATGAATTAGGCTGGGAACCTTCATTACAATTTGAAGAAGGTATAGATAAAACAGTAAAATGGTATTTAGATAATGAAACTTGGTTAAAAAATGTAACCTCTGGTGATTATGCTAAATATTACGAAGCAATGTATAAATAATTTTTTCTTTAATTTTAGTTTATGAATTTATACTTATTGGTATTTGCAATTTTAGCAATAACTTGTTTTATTTATTTAAAATTAGCTATTAAATTTAAAATTATAGATAAACCCAATCAAAGAAGTTCTCACACAAAAATTACAGTGAGAGGAGGAGGAATTGTTTTTCCAATTGCTGTTCTATTATGCTTCTTTTTCAATGAGTTTCAGTATTTCTACTTTACTCTTGGAGTTTTATTAATTTCTATTGTTAGCTTTTTAGATGATATATATACTTTAAGTTCTAAAATTAGGTTTCCTTTTCAATTTATAGCAGTTTTTTTAATTTTATACCAAGTCAGTCTTCCTTTTGTACCCATTTATTTTTTTGTATTTTATCTATTACTAGGTGTTGGGCTGGTAAATATGTTCAATTTTATGGATGGTATTAATGGTATTACAGGCATGTATAGTTTGGCTGTTTTGCTAGGGTTGTTCCTAATTAATAATAACGAGCAAATTGTAAATGAAGATTTAATTATCTACTCTGTAATTTCACTCTTAATATTTGGGTTTTATAACTTTAGAAGAAAAGCACTTTTTTTTGCAGGTGATATTGGAAGCATAGTAATTGGTATGGTTATATTTTTTATAGGCTTGTTATTTGCGATACAATTAGCATCACCATTAATTTTATTAATTGTTATTGTTTATGGAGCTGATTCTGGTATGACACTTTTGTATAGAAAGTTTTATACTCAAGAAAATATTTTTGATGCTCATAGGCATCATATTTATCAAAAAATAGTAGATGTTTATAAAATTTCGCATTTAAAAGTAGCAGCTATTTATAGTGTAATTCAGTTAATTATAAATTATATTATCTTTAATACATATAATTTAGAACTCTCTAGCCAACTTATAGTTTTCTTTGGGTTAGTTTTATTATTTATGATATTGTATGTTTTATTATTTAGAATAATAAGAAAAAAAGATTTAATTAAAAATGCCTCATAAAATTCACTTATCAACTTCAGAAATATCTTTAAAGTTTCCTTTTAAAATTTCAACTAAAAATACCAATTCTATTTTAAATTTTGAGGAAAAACTAGAAAGATATTATGGTACTGATAAGAAAATTGTAGCTTTAAATTCTGGCACTTCAGCAATACATTTAGCATTAATTTTAAGTGGTGTTAAAAAAGGAGATGAAGTTTTATGCCAATCATTTACCTATGTAGCAACAGTAAATCCAATACAATACCAAAATGCAACCCCTATTTTTGTTGATAGTGAGCTTGATACGTGGAATATGTGTCCTGTATATTTAGAGAAGGCTATAAAAGATCGAATTTCAAAAGGTAAAAAACCAAAAGCAATTATTTTTGTTCATATATATGGCATGCCAGCAAAAGTAGATGAAATTGTTAGTGTAGCAAAAAAGTACAATATTGCTTTGATTGAAGATGCTGCTGAAGCACTTGGCTCTGAATATAAAGGTAAAAAGTGTGGTAGTTTTGGTGATTTTGGAATTCTTTCCTTTAACAACAATAAAATCATATCCACCTTTGGTGGAGGAGCATTAATTTGTAACACCAAAATAGATAAACAGCAAGCTATTTTTTTAGCAACTCAGGCAAAAGATAAATCTACACATTATGAGCATTCTAAATTAGGGTATAATTATAGATTGAGTCCCTTGTTAGCAGAACTTGGTTGTTACCAATTAGATACTTTAGATCAAAATATAGCTTTTAGAAGAAAAAACAATCAATTTTACCAAAACCTATTTAAACATCGTAACCAAGTTTTACTTTTTAAAGAACCATCTAAAAGCTATTTCTCTAATCATTGGCTAAATTGCATTTTATTTTCTGAATGTAATAATGATTTTTTTAAAGAAGAGTTAAAAGTACAATTAGATAAAGATAAAATTGAATATAGAACTTTATGGAAGCCAATGCATTTACAACCACTTTTTAAAAAACATCCATTTTATGGAGCTCGTAAAAGTGAGTATTTATTTAAAAATGGTTTATGTTTACCCTCTGGATCGAATCTTAAAAAAAATGATTTTATCCGAATTAAAGATTCTATTAATAAAATTTTGTAGTTTCGTTTTAAAATGCACAAATAAATGTTAAAGAAAATTATATTAAATGCTTTAAAGAATCACGCCTCTAAATGGGTGGTTTTATTTGTAGATTTAGTTTTGATATCTTCAAGTTATGTTTTTACTTATTTTGTAAGGTTTATAGATTTAGAAGCGCAGTTTGAAATTTTATTAAAACAATTGCCAATACTAATTATAATAGCACTAATTAGTTTTCTTGCAGTTGGCTCTTATAAAGGTATCATTAGACATACAGGAACAAAAGATGTTTTTAACGTCTTTTTTGGTGTGTCTATATTCAGTTTAATTTTAACATTTGGTGTAATTTTAAATAAACTGTTTACAATAAGTTCTGTTTTAGTAATTCCAAGATCTGTATTATTGATACATTATTTAGTGTCCATATTTGTATTAGTAATCAGCAGGTACATTTTTAAAGCCTTTTATGAAACTATTTCATCACAATTAAAAACATTAACAAATGTATTAGTTTTTGGTGCTGGAGAATCTGGTATCATAACTTATAACGCACTAAATAACGAAAGAAAAAGTAATTATGTTGTTTTTGGTTTTATTGATGACGATAAAAATAAAATAAATAAAAAAATAAATAGGATTAAAATATATGATGCAAAAAAGATAACAGAAGATTTTGTATCAAAAAATCATATCCAAGAAGTAATCATATCAATTCAAAATTTAAAACCTAATAGACTTCTAGAAATAACTGATGAATATTTAAAATTAAATTTAAAAGTAAAAATTGTTCCACCTTTATCAAAATGGATAGAAGGAGATTTAAATGCAAACCAAATACAACAAATTAATATTGAAGACCTATTAGATAGAGATCAAATTACAATAGATAATCCGATTGTTCAAAGAGATGTAGATAATAAAGTGGTTTTGGTTACTGGAGCAGCAGGGTCTATTGGAAGCGAAATTTCTAGACAATTATGTCTTTACAGTTGTAAGTTAATTGTTTTATTAGATCAAGCAGAGTCGCCTCTTTATGATTTACAACAAGAGTTAATTCAAAAAGGTATCACTAATTTTGTTGCTATAGTGTCAGATGTAAGGGATAAACACAAAATTTCTAGAATTTTTAAAAAATATAAACCAGAAAGAGTTTTTCATGCTGCAGCATATAAGCATGTGCCTTTAATGGAAAAAAGTCCTTATGAAGCAATTAAAGTAAATGTTTTGGGAACAAAAAATTTAGTAGATTTATCCTTAGAAAATGAAATTGAACGATTTGTAATGATTTCTACAGATAAAGCTGTAAACCCAACCAATGTTATGGGAGCTTCTAAAAGAATTGCAGAATTGTATATTAGCTGCGCTAGCAAAAATTCTAAAACAACAAAATTTACAACAACAAGATTTGGAAATGTTTTAGGTTCAAATGGATCTGTAATTCCGCTCTTTAAGAAACAAATTGAAAATGGAGGTCCTTTGACCGTGACTCATAAAGATATTACTAGGTATTTTATGACAATTCCAGAAGCATGTAGTTTAGTTTTGGAGGCAGGAACGATGGGGAAAGGTGGAGAAATCTACATATTTGATATGGGTAAATCAGTCAAAATTTTTGAAATAGCAAAGAGGATGATTGATTTATCAGGCCTAAAATACCCTGAAGATATTGATATAAAAATAACAGGTTTAAGACCTGGAGAAAAATTATATGAAGAGTTATTAGCTAATGGAGAAAATACAATTAAGACGTATCATGAAAAAATTATGATTGCTAAAACTCAAACACTAGAGGATCCCGATATAAAATCTAAAATTGATGATTTAACTACTGATTTTAATTTATTAGACAATAGTAATCTTGTTAAATTAATGAAAGCCGTCGTTCCAGAATATGTGTCTAACAACTCAGAATTTGAAAAGCTAGATAATGTTAGTTTCTAGTTATTTTTTATGCTACTTTTGAAAAAATTTTTTAATATGATGAAGCTTAAAATTAAAGCAACTTTTATTTTATTAATATTATTAATTTCCTCATGTGTCTCAAATAAAGATATTGCTTACTTTCAATTTGATGAAATTGAGCAAAATAAGGTAAGTAATAGATTTAAAACAATATTTAAGCCAGATGATTTATTACAGATCACAATTTCTTCAGAAGATATTGATGCTGCAATGCCTTTTAATCTTCCAGCAGTAACTTTTGGAGCCTCTAATTCTGCTGCAATCGGTAGCCCAAGACAACAAAATTACCTTATAGATAGTAAAGGAGAAATAGATTTTCCAATATTAGGAAAATTAAAGCTAGGAGGTATAACAAGAGAACAGGCTATAGAGTTGTTAAAAACTAAATTATCACCAGATTACATTTCAAATCCAACAATAAATATAAGAATAGCTAATTTTAAAATAACTGTTTATGGAGATGTTCAAAGGCCAGGTACTTTTACAATTCCAAATGAAAGAGTAAGTATTTTAGATGCAATTGGTTTGGCCGGAGATTTAAACATTTCTGGTCGTAGAGATAATGTAATGGTTATTAGAGAAGAGGGGAATAGAAAAGTAAAATATAAAGTAAACTTGCTTTCTAATAAAACACTTACTTCTCCTGTTTTTTATTTACAACAAAATGATGTTGTTTATGTTGAACATAATAAGGCTAGAATACAATCTGCCATATCTAATACAAGTGTTAGTCTATTCATCTCAGTTACAGGTTTACTTATAACTATTGTTTCTCTTTTAACAAGATAATAAAATGCAAAATTTTAAAGAAAAAACCAATTTAAAAGTTGATTTAGATTCAGATACTTTAAATGTTAGAGAAGAATTAGAAAAATATCTTTTTCATTGGAAATGGTTTGTGTTAAGTGTTATAATATCATTTCTAATTGCTTTTACATATTTAAGATATACTACACCACAATTTAGTGCTTCTACTTCTATTATGATAAAAGATAATATGAAATCTGGAATATCAAAAGAGTTTGCAGCCTTTGAAGATCTAGGCATTGTAGGGGGGTCTGCAAACAACACAGATAATGAGATAGAAATTATTAAATCAAGAAAAATTGTTGGAGCAGTTGTTGATTCTTTAGATTTAAAAACGCTTTATTTTGTAGAAGGAAGAATAAAGAAGTACGAAATATACGATAATATTCCTTTTAAGATTTTATTTAACACTCTTAAAAACGATTTTGCTGAATTTAAACAAGATACATCTTTTACAGTAAATATTATTTCTGATAAAAGTTATGAATTAATAGATATGAATGATAAATTGATATCTACACACGATTTTGATAAAACTGTAAAATCTAAACTGGGTGTTTTTAAAATAAAAAAAACAAAATTATTTAATTCAACAAAACATAATAAAATTTATGTTAATTTATGGGATAGAGAAAAAGTAATAGATAGCTATAGATCTAAAATAAAGATTAATTTAGTTAATAAAAACTCTAGTGTTTTAAATTTGTCTATTATTTCACCCTTAAAAAAGAAAGCAGAAGATATATTAAATGAGTTGGTTACTCAGTATAATTTAGACGCTATTTCAGATAAAAGTGAAGTGTCTCAAAAAACTAAAAAATTTATAGACAATAGGTTAGAGGCTATTGGAAAAGATTTAAATTCAATACAAGATAGAGTTCGCCAATTTAAAACGGATAATAAAATAACTGGATTATCAACTGAAGGTGAACTAGCCTTACAAAAAGCCTCTATTAATGATGAAAAACTCATACAAATAAAAACAGAGCTAGATATTGCTAAGGGGGTTTTATTAAATATCAATAAAAATTCTAATATAACTGAAACTTTACCTCAAAATTTAGGTTTTTCTGATGTAAGTATATCACATTCAATCAATACTTATAATGAAATAGTAATTTTGAAAAATAGATTAAGTATGAGTGCTGGAGATAAAAACCCTACATTAATACTATATCAAAAAGAATTAACAGCTAAACGAGAAAACATAAAAAGAAGTATTTTAAATTTAATTACTTCTTTAGAAACTAAATACAATCAAATTAATTTAGAAAGCAAAAAAAACAACTCAAAAGTTTCTGAAATACCCTTTTTAGAAAGAGGTTATATAGATATTGCAAGACAGCAAGAGATTATATCAGGTTTGTATTCATACTTATTAAAGAAAAAAGAAGAAACAGCAATTTCACTAGCAGTTACTGTAGCTAATGCAAAAATTATTGATGTTGCTTATAGTTCAGGTTTACCTGTTTCCCCAAAGAGAGCAATAATTTATTTAGTATCATTTTTCCTTGGTTTGCTAATTCCTTTCATTATCATCTATCTTAGAAATTTGTTAGATACTAAAGTTCATTCTAGACATGATATTGAAGACCTAACAAATATTCCTTTTCTAGGAGATATACCACATTCATTATCTCAGGAAAAAATAGTTATAACTTCAGAGTCAAGAACTAGTGCAGCAGAGGCATTCAGGTTAATAAGAACTAATTTAGAGTTTATGTTTGCAAAACCGACTAATAATAATGAAGGGAAAACTATTTTTGTTACTTCTACAACAAGTGGAGAAGGAAAATCCTTTGTTTCAATTAATTTGGCAACTGCCTTATCTTTATCAGAAAAAAAAGTGTTATTGATTGGTATGGATTTAAGAGCTCCTAAAGTAACAGAATATCTTGGTATAGCCGAAAGAAAAGGGGTCACAAATTATATTGCAAATGATTCTATATCTTTAAATGATTTGAAATTTTCTATTCCTCAAATTAAAAAATTAGATATAATTGCTTCTGGTGCAATACCACCAAATCCAGCAGAACTACTTTTAACAAATAGAGTAAAAGATTTGTTTGAAGAACTTAGAAAAGAGTACGATTATATTGTAGTAGATACTGCACCTGTTAATTTAGTAACAGACACCTTGTTAATTGCTAAATATGCAGATATGTTTTTATATGTTGCTAGAGCAAATTATTTAGATAAAAGAATGCTAGTAGTACCACAAACCTTACATAAAGAAAATAAATTACCTAATATGGCTATTGTATTAAATGATACAGATATTACTAGAGGTTATGGTTATGGCTATGGTTATGGCTATGGTTATGGCTATGTTGTAGAGGAGCTAAGACCATGGTATAAAAGAATTTTCTCATAATTAAAATGAATAAAAAAAACGGATATTTATTATCCGTTTTTTTATGCAAATTTTTTAATATTATTTTTAATTAACTTTTCAATTTTAATTAAGTTTTTTTTAGTTCCCACTTTTTTTAATAATTCTAAATGATTAAGATGATGTGTGTCAGTACCTACAAAATCATATAGCCCTTTATCTAATAATTTGTAACTTGTTTTTTGAACATGTTTTCCATAATGTTCTGTTAAAGACAATAAATTTAATTGAAATAAACACCCTGCATTTTTTAACTTATAGTAGCTTTCAATATCATTGTGATAAAAACTATATCTTTCAGGGTGTGCTAAAATAGGTTTATAGCCTTTTAATTGAATTTCAAACAATACTTCAAATAAGTTTATAGGAGCACTAAAATAAGACATTTCTACAAGGATTAAATTATCCTTTAAAACTAAAATATCGTTATTTTTTAATCTGTCAGAAAATTGTTCGTCCATCATGTATTCAGCAGCAGCATGAATAGAAATATCTTTAACACCTCTATTTATCAATTCTTTTTTAACTTCACTTAGCTTCTCTTTTATTGTTTTCGAAGAGTTGGGATATACATTGCCTAGAATATGAGGTGTAGTGATAAAGTTCTTTATTCCGTAAGAACTCATTTTAGTAATCAATTCAATAGAATTTTCTATATTTTTTGCACCATCGTCAATACCAGGTAAAAGATGAGAATGAATATCTATAAAACCTTCTGAAAATAATTCAACCAAAGAAATTTTCTTTTTCTTTAAAAAAAACATACAATTAATTTTCTACAAATTTACAATAATTTAATCCTTTATTAAAGATGATACTTAATTCAAAAAAATATTTATCAACGAAAACGATTGAAGATTGATGAGGTATTGCACAAGAGTTTTACTTGTAATATATTTGGTTAAAACAAAGTATAATTATGATTTTAATAGCAGATGGAGGTTCTACAAAAGCAGATTGGATTGCTTTAAACAGAGATAAAGAAGAGGTGTTTAGAACAAGAACATTAGGACTAAATCCTGCTGTTGTTCCAGAAAAAGAACTTTATAATAGAATTATTAATATGTTTCAGTTAATTAACGTTAAAGATGATGTTGAGGAGATTCATTTTTACGGTGCTGGTTGTGGTACTCCAAAACCAACACAGATTTTAAAAAATATTTTAGAATCTATTTTTGTTAACGCCAAAGTTTTTATTGCAGAAGATATGTTAGCTGCTGTGTATGCAGCAACTGGCAAAGAGCCTGCATTGGTGTGTATTTTAGGTACAGGTTCTAATAGCTGTTATTACGATGGTAATAATATGCAAATGTTAGTAGCTTCTTTAGGCTATATTTTAATGGATGAAGCAAGTGGAAACTATTTTGGTAAAAAGCTTATTGTAGATTACTTTTATAATCAAATGCCAAGTGCAATTGCTAAAAAGTTTAAAGAAGAGTTTGATCTAGAACCAGATTATATTAAGAAAAATTTATACAGAGAGTCTAACCCTAATATGTATTTAGCCTCTTTTGCTAAATTTATGTTCGATTTTAAAGATAATTCTTACATAAAAGAAATCATTAAAAAAGGGTTTCAAGAGTTTTTTAAATACCGCGTTTTACCTTACAATAAAACAGTAAAAACCCCTATTTATTTTATTGGTTCAATAGCATATTATTTTAGAGATATTTTAGAACAAGTAGCTAAAAATAATGATTTAGTAATTACTGATGTGATACAAAGACCAAT
This sequence comes from uncultured Polaribacter sp., assembly GCF_947497695.1. Taxonomy (GTDB): domain Bacteria; phylum Bacteroidota; class Bacteroidia; order Flavobacteriales; family Flavobacteriaceae; genus Polaribacter. Next base: position 28,792 of record NZ_CANMHM010000005.1, read on the forward strand.
TGACAACTTATTAGAATATCATAAAAATAATATCAATTAATACAATCTAACAACCTTTCTAAACGCATTCCTCTAGAGCCTTTAATCAGTATTGATTGATGTTTTAGAGGATTGTCTTTTATATATTTTAATAAATCATCAAACGTTTTAAAAAGTTTGTTTTTTGTATTCGTTTTATAAAAATTTTCTCCCACAAAGTAAGAACGTTCAAAACCTAAACTATTGACTAAATCTACAATTTTCTGATGCTCTTCTTTACTTTCTTTACCAAGCTCAAACATATCTCCCAAAATAACGGTTTTAGATTTTTCATCAATAGCTTCAAAATTTTCTAAAGCAGCTTTCATACTTGATGGATTCGCATTATAAGCATCTAATAGTATTTTATTCGACCTTTTTTCTATTATTTGAGACCTATTATTATCAGAAATATAGCTTTCAATAGCATTTTTAATATTTGTTTCATTAATCTTAAAATAATTTCCAATAGTACAAGCTATTGCAATATTTGTATAATTATATTTTCCAATCAAATTACTTTGAATTTCGTTTGTTTTAAAGAGGATTTTTACAAAAGGATTCACTTCTAAAAAACTTAGAGTATCATCAAAAGTAACACGCTTTATATTCCTTGTTTTATCAACTTGAATCTTATCTTTAGGATTGATAAAAGCTATTTTGTTGTTTTTTTCTAAGAAAGTATATAGTTCACTTTTACCTTTAATTACACCTTCAATTCCGCCAAAACCTTCTAAATGAGCTTTTCCAAAATTTGTGATGTAACCAAAGTCGGGTTCACAAATAGTTGATAAAAGTGCAATTTCTTTTTGGTGGTTTGCACCCATTTCAACGATTCCTATTTCAGTTTTAGGCGTCATTGATAATAATGTAAGTGGAACACCAATATGATTATTTAAATTTCCTTTTGTTGCAGTTGTTTTATATTTCTTTGATAAAACTATGTTTATAAGTTCTTTGGTTGTTGTTTTACCATTACTACCTGTTAACCCAATAATTGGAGCTTTTAACGTTTTTCTGTGATAGTTTGCTAACTTTTGTAGAGTTTCTAAAACATTATCAACTAACAGAATATGATCATTAGTTTTGTAGGCTTTCTCATCTACAATAGCATAACTTGCACCAAGTTCTAAGGCTTTTTCCGCAAATTTATTGCCGTTAAAATTATCTCCTTTTAAAGCAAAAAATAGTGAGTTTTTTCTAATGTTTCTTGTATCTGTATCAACAAGATAGTGTTTTGAGTATAATTTGTAAATTTCGTTAATCATTTTTTAAATCAATAAAAAACCTCACTGCCATTGTTAACAGTGAGGTTGTATTTTATAAATGTAATATTTAATTATCTTACTGTATGTCTAGCTTTCTTTTTAGAAGATATTGGTCCTACATTGTCAGTAACACATCTAAAACCAATATGGTTTGTTGCCATATATTCAGGTAAAAATCTTCTTTGGGCAGGATCTAACCAATACTCTCTATCAGACCAAGCACCACCTTTATAAACTCTAGTTTTATTACTAATTAATGTAGTTCTTTTTTTAGCATCGTTTACAAAATAAGTTTCTCCAGTCTCTGGATCAGTAAATGTTTTAGGATCTTTAGGTGAGTTGTACATACTTGGTTTTGTACCAAGTTCATCTTCTTCAAAAAATCTAGAAGAATTTAAATCTCCATCTCCTATATCTGTATTGTTAGACCTTGTAAAGTTTCTTCTTAACCTTGAGTCTGCTTTTGTAATAGGAGTGTATTTAATACTTCCAGGCAATTCTTTTGGTACAATTCTTCCATTAGGTAGGGTGTCATAAGCAGCTTGTCCTCTATTGCTACTATTTGCTATAACAACTTTACCATCTTCTCCAATCATTTTTTTTGTAAAAATGTTTCCTCTGTAATAATTAAAATCATTTGCATCATTATCTATAACTGGTCTATAAACATCAGCAACCCACTCAGAAACATTACCAGACATTTCATACAATCCAAATCCATTTGGAGGGTAAGATTTTACTTTGATAGGAATATCAGCACCATCAGAACTCCAACCAGATATACCACTGTAATTACCTTGCCCTTGCTTAAAATTGGCTAATTGATCTCCTTTTAATTTTCTTCCTTTTTCTCTTGAGTATTTTCCATCCCAAGCATATTTTTTTCTACCTCTAATATTGTTATATTCTCTGTTTTCAACATTTGCTTTTGCAGCAAATTCCCACTCTGCTTCTGTAGGCAATCTGTAGTTTTCTTGAAGTATACCATCTTGTTTGGTAATTTTTCTTCCTTGAAAAGAGTCTCTTCCTTTACTAGCAACACCTCTCATTCTAACACCTTTTTTGTAAACAGTGCTATCTCCATCAAATAAGCTACCAGAATCTGCTAAGAAAACATCTGTATCAAAAAAGTTTCTAAGAGAATCATTTGCAAAAATATTTTTAATATGTCCTTTGTCTATTAATCTTTTAAGATTCACAGCGTCTGTTCTCCATTTACAGTATTTATTAGCCTGTAACCAGCTAACACCAACAACAGGATAATCTGCATAAGCAGGATGCCTTAAATAATTTTCAGATAAAATATCTGTATTTCCTAAACTTTTTCTCCAAACCAAAGTGTCTGGCAAAACTGAGCTATAAATGTGTTTATAGTTTTCTTCTGATGGAGGAAATACATCTTTAATATGTTGTACATATAAAAAGTATTCAGCATTTGTTACTTCTGTTTCATCCATATAAAAAGAACGAACATGTATTTGCTTAGGAGTTGTATTCCAATCAAACATAACATCATCTTGTACTGCTCCCATTGTAAAAGAACCACCTTCTACAGCAACCATTCCTAAAGGTATTTCTTGACCAGCAAGTTCTCCTCCTTTAAAATAATTACCAAATTTAGGGTTATTAAAAGTCCATCCAGTAAGTTTTGAATCACTTGAGCCAGACTTGCTACCACAGCTAGCTAGGGCTAACACTGATAGTACTACCAAAGATATTTTAAATACGTTTCTCATTTTCTAATTGAAAATTGTTTGTTATTTTTGTTATAATGATGCAATTTACAATAATTCTACATTCAAACAAGTAAAATATTGATTTTAACGCCTTATTTTTCTACTAACACTATCTTTAACGAGTCTTTTTTTGATTTAGTATAATTAATATTTAATACAACTAAAATAACTACAAGTAATTTGCGTTATTTGAATACCCATATGAAAAAAATATTTTTTACCCTTTTTTTTAGCTGTTTAGCTCAAGTAATTTTTACACAAGTTTCTAGTTCAGTATTATCTTCTGGTGACTGGTATAAGTTTTCTGTAGATACTACAGGTGTTTTTAAAATAGATAGAAACTTATTGCAACGAATAGGTATTTCTACCAATGGATTAGATCCAAAGAAAATTAGTATTTATGGAAATGGGGGAAAGCTTTTACCTGTTTTAAATTCTGATTTTAGGTATGATGATTTACAAGAAAATGCAATTTATGTAGAAGGAGAAAGTGATGGTTCTTTTGATAGCAATGATTTTATTCTCTTTTATGCAGTGGGACCTCATAGCTGGGTAACCAACACCTCTAATCAAACAGCAAATCATGTTCAAAACATTTATTCAGATGAATCTTTTTATTTTATTAGAGTAAATGATGTAGATGGAAAAAGAATTCAGCAAAAAGTGCCTGTAACAACAAGTGCTACAAGTCAAATAACAATTTTTGATGATTTTACCTTTTACGAAAAAGAGGAGCGAAGTTTATTTGCAGCAGGAACGCAATGGTTTTTTAGCAGGGATTTTAATATCGAAAACACACAAAATTTTAAAATATCTTTTCCAAATGTTGTACCAGATGAAGACGTTTCAGTTAGGGTTAGAGGTGCATCTATCTCAACATCTAGTTCAAGCATGGCTGTTAAAGTTAATGGTGTTGATATTTATACTTTAAATTACAATGCCGTAAGTTCTGCTTCATTAACCAAAGGTACTTCTTCAGAAAGAACTTTAAAAATTCAAAATTCTTCAGAATTAATTGATGTAGCTATCACTTATAATAATAATGGTATTCCTTCTGCAAAAGCCTATTTAGATTTCATTGAAATTGTTGGTAAAAAACAATTATTAGCAGATGGTAAACAATTTTCTTTTAGAAGTTTTGAGCAAGCAAATGCTGTTGGAACTGTTGAATATCAAATTCAAAATACTACTAATATTTTTCAAGTTTGGGATGTAAGTTCTCCATTAAACCCTAAAAATATTATAAATGAAAGCACAAATAACGATTTTACTTTTAAAGACAACCCAGGTCAAAATATTGATGGTACTTTAAAAGAGTATGTTTTATTAGCAAATAATGATTATTACACACCAAGATTAGTAAGAAATGCTAAAGTTGTAAATCAAGATTTGCATGCATTAAAAGATATTAATTATTTGGTCATCACAAATTCAGAATTAGCTTCTGAAGCACAAAGACTAGCAGATTATCATCAAACAAGTTCAAGTTTATCTACAAAAGTTGTTGTTTTAGATGAAATTTACAATGAATTTTCTTCTGGTTCTAAAGATATTACTGGTATTAGAGATTTTATTAGGCATTTGTATCAAACAAGTTCATCCGAAGAACAAAAGCTGAAATACGTGTGTTTTTTTGGAGATGCTACTTATGATTATAAAAATAGAATTTCTGGCAATAATAATATTGTACCAGTTAAATTAGCTGAAGATAGTTTCAATTTAGCAAATTCTTGGGTTACAGATGATTTTTATGTGATGCTCGATGATAATGAAGGTACTATGTTTCCCAATCATACTGTTGATGTTGCTTCAGGTAGAATTCCTGTTTCCACAATTTCTCAAGCCAAAGAGGTTGTAGATAAAATTTTAACATATTACAATAAAAATGCTATTGGTAATTGGCGTAATTCAATTACACTATTAGCAGATGATATTGATGTTAATAATGAAGAAGATTTACAAGAGGGAGTTGAGCTTATTGCTGATGAAATAAAAGCGAGCAAACCCATATTTAATATTAATAAAATATATTTAGATGCTTTTGTGCAAGAAAATTCTTCTGGAGGTGAACGTTATCCTGAAGTTAACACAGCAATTACAAATGCAATTGAAAGAGGAACGTTACTTTTTGACTATTTTGGACATGGAAGTGAAGATGGTTTTGCTTCTGAAAAAATCTTAGAGAAATCACAAATAAATAGTTTTAACAACCCCAATACATTACCGCTTTTAATTACTGTTACTTGTGATTTTTCTCGATTTGACAACCCAAGTAGAGTTACTGCAGGAGAACTTACTTTTTGGAATCCTTCTGGTGGTGCAGCAAGTATGATAACCACCACAAGAGAGGTTTTTATAACGATGGGGAATAGATTTAATAGAGAATTATTAAGAATATTGTTACAGTTTAATGACGAAGATTTAACGATTGCAGAGGCTTTGGCAAAAGCTAAAAATGAATATAGAGGTTCATTTCAATTCCAAAAATTCTTTATTTACTTTTTTGGTGATCCTGCAATGAAATTAGCAATTCCAGAACCAAATGTTAGAATTACTAAAATGAATGGAAAGGACATTTCACAACCTTTAGATACTATAAAAGCCTTGTCTAGAATTAGTTTTGAAGGCGAAATTGTAGACAATGCAAATACAGTTTTAAATGATTTTAATGGTTCACTTTCTACTACTGTTTATGACAAATCTATAGATAAAACAACTTTAGATAATGATGGTTTTGGAACAAAAATGATTTTTGATACCCAAGTAAGTAAAATATTTTCGGGAAAATCTACAGTTGAAAACGGATTGTTTAAGTTCGATTTTATTGTACCTAAAGATATTAAAATAGCTTTTGGAAAAGGAAAACTGAGTTTTTACGCAGAAAATGGAGAAATAGACAGAGCAGGGTATAATTTTGATGTTGTTGTAGGTGGTATTGATGGCAATGCACCTAGTGATACTGTTGGTCCAGAAATACAATTATTTTTAAACGATAAAGTTTTTAATGATGGAGGCAATACAAATGCCTCACCCAATTTAATTGTAGATTTATTTGATTTAAGTGGTATCAATACTTCTATTACAGCAGTAGATCATGATATTGTTGGTATTTTAGATGGCGATACAACAAACCCTATTGTATTAAACGACTTTTATCAAACGGAATTAAACGATTTTACCAAAGGAGTAGTTAATTATAAATTGAGAGATTTAGTAGATGGTCCACATACTTTAAAAGTTAAAGCTTGGGATACTTACAATAATTCATCTGAAGCTACGTTAAACTTTGTGGTTGTTAGTGACGCCACTTTAAAACTAGAAAATGTGTTAAATTATCCAAATCCTTTTATCAATTATACAGAGTTTTGGTTTAAACACAACAAAATTAATGATGTTTTAGAAGTACAGGTTCAAATTTTTACAGTTTCTGGTAAGCTTGTAAAAACAATTCATCAAAATATAACTACTACTACAGAAACTTTATCTAGAAGTATTTCTTGGAATGGTTTAGATGATTTTGGTAACAAAATAGGTAAAGGAGTTTATGTTTATAAATTAAAAGTAAAATCTACTAAAAGTAATTTAGTTTCAGAGAAGTATGAAAAATTAGTAATACTTCAATAAAATTTAGATATTTGCAAACCAAAAATTAGAATAAAAATCAAATGAAAAAAATAGGAATTTATTTTATATTATGTTTCTTAATAAGTACAAAACTTATTGGGCAAACCAACCCTATAACTACAGCTACACCTTTTCTATTAATAGTACCAGATGCTAGGTCAGGTGCAATGGGAGATACTGGTGTTGCAACTTCTGCAGATGCATTTTCTCTTTTTCATAATCCTGCAAAAATGACTTTTAGTGATAGACAGGTAAAAGCAGGAATTACTTACTCACCTTGGTTACGTAATTTAACAGACGATATATTTGTAGGAAGTGGTTCTTACATGAATCGTTTTAATGAAAGATCAGCTTGGGGTGCAGATTTTAAGTTTTTCTCTTTAGGGCAGATAGATTTAACAACGGATCAAGGTGACCCTAATGGAACTATCAACCCTAATGAATTGGTTTTTACAGGTTCTTATGCTTTAAAATTAAGTGAAACTTTTTCTGGAGGTATTTCGTTAAAATTTATCAGATCTAACTTAACTTTTAATGGTACAGCAGGTAGTTCTATACAACCCATAAATTCTTTTGCAGTTGATATTTCTGGTTATTACCAATCTTTAGAAGAAAATTACGGAAATTTTAATGGTCGTTACAGATTAGGTTTTAATATTACAAATATTGGTCCTAAAGTAAATTATACTACAGATGCTAATAATGAGGACTTTATACCAACTAATTTAAAATTAGGTGGTGGTTTTGATTTTATTTTAGACGATTATAATACATTATCTACAACAGTAGAATTCACAAAATTATTAGTACCTAATGCTGCAGATGGTACAGATGCAGAAACAGGTTGGGTAGAAGGAATTTTTAGTTCTTTTGGCGATGCTCCAGGAGGTTTTAGTGAAGAGTTGCAAGAAGTTACTTATGCTTTAGGTGCAGAGTATTTATATAACAATGCATTTGCATTAAGAGGAGGGTATTTTCATGAAAGCCAAGAAAAAGGAAGTAGACAGTTTTTTACTTTAGGAGGTGGTTTTAAAACCAACGCTTTAAATATAGACCTTTCTTACTTGATCAATGCTTCTGATGTAAATAATCCGTTAGAGAATTCTCTTAGATTTTCATTGTCTTTTGATTTAGGACAAGTTTTTGATTATTACTAGTAGAAAATACAGTTAAGTAAGTTTATAAAGTGTAAAAGCAGTCATAATTGACTGCTTTTTTTTAGCAAAAATTTTAAGAAAAAAAATCGATTTTTAAATTTAAACGATTCATTAATAGCAATTAATCAATTAAAGTTTTCAAAATGTTAGATATTTTTAACGTTTTACAATTACATAAAGGATTTGTCAGTCTGAGCTTGTCGAAGACTTTTTAGTGAACCTTTAAACATCCTTCGACAAGCTCAGGAAGACATTTATATGTTTAATTGTTTTTACGAAATTTTTAGAACAGAACCCTTACTTTCTTTAGTATCTTTATCTTTTGATAATTCCTATTTATAAAATAATATGAAACCAGATATTACTTCAAGAAAAGATATAAAACATATAATCACTAAATTTTACGATCAACTTTTAGTTGATGAAAAAATGACTCCTTTTTTTGAAGATATCGTTCAAAAAAATCACTTAGAAGAACATTTAGAAATTATTTCAGATTTTTGGAACGATATTCTATTTGATACCAATACCTATAAGAATAACGTGATGCAAAAACACGTAGATAAAAACGTTTTTATAGCTTTTAAAAAAGAGCATTTTACAATTTGGATATCGTATTTATTTGAAACTATTGATGCATTTTTTGATGGAGAAAATGCAATCAACATGAAAAACAGAGCAAGGTCTATTGCTACTGTTATGGAGTTGAAAATGGGTGTTTATCAAAAATAAAAATTTTTAGATTCGATATTATTTATCATCTTTGAATTTCGTTTATATTATTTTTTTATACTTTAAACGTCAATTTTAAATTTACTATCTTTATAATAATTCAAAAAAAAAGTAAATGATTACATCTAAAATAATTGGTACAGGTACTTTTATTCCTTCCATAAAAAAAGAAAATTCAGCATTTTTAAATGAACATTTTTTAAATGAAGATGGTTCTACTTTTACTGCTGATAATAAGGTAATTATTGAAAAATTTGAAGCAATTACAGGTATTGCAGAAAGGCGTTATGCTAAATCAGAATTGAATACTTCAGACTTGGCTTTTTTTGCAAGTCAAAAAGCAATAAAAGACGCTAATATAAATCCAGAAGAAATAGATTATATTATTGTAGCTCATAATTTTGGAGATGTAAAAAAAGATACTTTTCAAAGTGATATGTTACCAAGTTTAGCTACCAGAGTTAAATTTAGATTGGGTATAGAAAACCCTAATTGTGTAGCTTATGATATTCTTTTTGGTTGCCCTGGTTGGGTAGAAGGTGTTATACAAGCTCAAGCATTTATAAAAGCAAAAATGGCAAAAAAATGTTTGGTAATTGGTGCAGAAACCTTGTCTAGAGTTGTTGATAAATTTGATAGAGATTCCATGATTTTTAGTGATGGAGCAGGTGCTACTATTCTTGAAGCAACAGAAAACGGTGATTCAGGAATTTTAAGTCACGCTACTCAAACATTTGCAAAAGACGAAGCCTATTTTTTGTTTAATGGAGAATCCTATAACAAATCTACAGAAAATAATACGCGTTATATTAAGATGTTGGGAAGAAAAATCTATGAATTTGCGTTGGTAAATGTTCCTTTAGCAATGAAAACAGCATTAGATAAAAGTGGAGTTTCTATTGATGAAGTGAAAAAAATCTTTATCCATCAAGCTAATGAAAAAATGGATGAAGCAATTATTAAGCGTTTCTTTAGATTGTACAAAAAGCCTGTTCCTAGTGATGTTATGCCAATGAGTATTCATAAATTAGGAAATAGTTCTGTAGCAACTGTACCAACTTTATTAGATTTGGTTTTAAAAGGAGAACTTAAAAATCAAAAAGTACAAAAAGGAGATGTTGTTATCTTTACATCAGTAGGTGCAGGAATGAATTTAAACGCAGTTGTATATCGTTTTTAGTAAATTTCCCTGAGATTCTCAGAGAAACATACAGCGTTTTTTATCATTTAGTTTACTTAAAATATACACACAATGATTACAAATTACCCTATGTTTTCTATGTTTTTATGTAGTAATACTTTTTTTGTTTAAAAGTTAGTACATCAAAAATTAGTTGTTTTTTCTAATTTTTAATCAAAATATACTTTATTATTTACAAATTTTAATTAATGATAAAAAAAAGGGTTTTTCAGTATTAAAATTTAATCTGAAATACTATTTTTGCACATGCAACAAAACAACGTACTTATTTTAGATTTCGGATCGCAATACACACAATTAATTGCAAGAAGAGTTAGAGAATTAAACATTTATTGTGAAATTCATCCCTACAACCATCCACCAAAAAACCAATCAGAATTTAAAGCAATCATTTTATCAGGAAGTCCAAATTCTGTGAGAGGTGAAAACGTTTTACATCCAGATTTATCAGAAATTAGAGGAAAAAAACCTGTTTTAGCAGTTTGTTATGGAGCACAATATTTAGCTCATTTTTCTGGCGGACAAGTAGCTCCTTCTAATACAAGAGAATATGGTAGAGCAAATTTATCCTATATAAAAAGTGATGAAACTTTCTTTGAAAACATTTCTGTAGGAAGCCAAGTTTGGATGAGTCATTCTGATACGATTAAAAATTTACCAACCAATGGAGAGTTATTAGCAAGCACAAAAGATGTAGAAAACGCAGCCTACAAAATAAAAGGTGAGCAAACGTTTGCAATACAATTTCATCCAGAAGTATACCATTCTAAAGATGGAAAACAAATTTTAGAAAATTTTTTAGTAAAAATTGCAGGAGTTTCACAAACCTGGACGCCAGATTCTTTTGTAGAAAGTACAGTAGCAGCAATTCAAGAAAAAGTTGGGAACGATAAAGTAGTTTTAGGCCTTTCTGGAGGTGTAGATTCTACAGTAGCAGCAGTTTTATTAAACAAAGCAATTGGTAAAAACTTATATTGTATTTTTGTAAATAACGGACTTTTACGTAAAAACGAGTTTGAAAGTGTTCTCACTCAATATGAAGGTATGGGTTTAAATGTAAAAGGTGTAGATGCATCGGCACGTTTTTTGAAAGCTCTAGAAGGTATTTCAGATCCAGAAAAGAAAAGAAAAGCTATTGGAAACTCTTTTATAGAAGTTTTTGATGATGAAGCTCATAAAATTACAGATGTAACTTGGCTTGCTCAAGGAACTATTTATCCAGATGTTATTGAGTCTGTTTCAGTAAACGGAGGTCCATCAGCAACTATTAAAAGTCATCATAATGTGGGAGGTTTACCAGATTATATGAAACTAAAAATTGTGGAGCCTTTAAGAATGATTTTTAAAGATGAAGTAAGAAGAGTAGGTGCTTCTATGGGAATTGATTCAGAATTATTAGGACGTCATCCTTTTCCTGGACCAGGTTTAGGAATTAGAATTTTAGGAGATATTACTGCCGAAAAAGTAAGAATTTTACAAGAAGTAGATGCTGTTTTTATAAACGGATTAAAAGAAGATGGTTTGTATGATAAAGTGTGGCAAGCAGGTGCAATGTTACTACCAGTAAATTCTGTAGGTGTAATGGGTGATGAAAGAACCTATGAAAAAGTAGTTGCTTTAAGAGCCGTAGAAAGTACAGATGGTATGACTGCAGATTGGGTAAATTTACCTTATGAGTTTTTACAAAAAACATCTAATAAAATTATAAATCAAGTAAAAGGTGTAAACAGAGTTGTGTATGATATCAGTTCAAAACCACCAGCAACAATAGAATGGGAATAAAGTATATGAAGCATGTAAAGTTTTTTGTTTTTCTATGTATTTTAACGTTTACTATTTCTTGTGGTCAACAAAAAAAATATGTTGAGTATAAGGTAAAACAAGGTGAAACGATGAAGGATATTGCCCAGAAATTGGACATGAAAACCAAAGATTTACTAAAGTTGAACCCTGATATTGGCAGAAAACCAGCTATAAATTCAGTAATTATAATTCCTAATAAAAAAATAGAAGTTAAAGATAAGCCTGTTCTTGTTAAAGAAGCGGTAGTTGTATCAAAAGAAAAACCAATTAATAACGAGCAAATAAAGAAAATCAAGCAAAAAAAGGATAGCCTTTTATATGAACTTAAAAAAAAGTTTGTTATTCATAATGTAAAACCTAAAGAAACTATTTATGGTTTAAAACGTTTTTATAATGTTACCCAAGATGATTTATTACTTTTAAACCCAGAATTGTCTGAAGGTTTAAAAATAGGACAAATCATTAAAATTAAAGCTATAGAAGAAGGAGAACAGGTAAAGGTAGAAAAAACAAACTTGAACTCTATTTATGAAGATATTATTGAAGAAGACGCTTCTTTAAAAATGGCGTTGTTATTACCATTTAGAGCTAAAGAATACGATTCTATTTCTGCCAAAGAAATATTTCAGAATAGTATGCTTGCTAATATTGTAACCGATTTTTACTTAGGTGTAGAAATTGCCATTGACTCTTTAAGAAAGCAAGGAATTCAAATAGATTTAAACGTTTTTGATACAGGCAGAAATAGTAGTAAAATTCATACTATTTTGTCTTCTAATGATTTAAATTCTAACGATGTTGTTATTGGTCCCTTATATTCTGAAGAAGCAGAAATTGTTGCAAAAACAGTAAAAACTCCTGTCGTTTTTCCTTTATACTCTAAAAATCAATCAAAGTTTTCTTCATCAAAATTGATTAAAACATCTCCAGAAAAAAAAGTTTTTAGAGATGAGTTGGCTACTTATGTAAAAGAAAATTTTACAAAAGGGAACTTAATTGTAGTTGGTGATGGCAAAATAGATTCAAATATTTCTAATATTTTAATAAAAAAATCTTTAGAATCTCTAGACTCTGTAGCTACTATAAATGTTTTAAAGCCTGAAAAAGGATATATCGCTAAGTCTCGTTTTTTAGATATTTTAAAACCCAATGTAGACAATTGGGTTATCTTAACTTCTAATGATATGATTATAGTTGCTGATGCTATTAATAGCCTAATTAGTTTGCCAGAAGATACAAATGTTAAAGTTTTTACCTTTAACAAAGGAAGTGCTTTTGATAAAATAGACAACCTAAAATTAGCCAAAGTAAATTTAACCTATGTTAGTGATCAATATGTAAATGAGGCATCTATAACAACACAATTATTTAATAAACAGTATTATAAAAAAAACAATGCGTTGCCCTCTTTTTATGCAACCAAGGGTTTTGATATAACCTATGATATTTTAATAAGATTAGCTTCTGGGAATACCTTAAAAGAATCTTTTGATAAAGGTGCTTCTTACAGGGTAGAAAGTAAATTTGATTATTCAAACAAAACGAATTCTATTTCAGGAAACAAAGGGTTGTTTATTATTCAATATAATAACGATTTAAGTTTAACAAGATTAAAGTAATTTTTTTAGAAGCTATTTCCTGCTTTCCACTATATCTTTTTTATGAAAAATAAAAAAGGATGCCGTTTCAATCAGGGCTAAAATTTTTTGCAAGCTATTTGATTTACAGAAATAGTTGTTACTCTTTTAAATTAGAACAATAAGTTGAAGTTCTAAACTTACATTTAAAAGCACAAAACGCTCTTCTGTTGAAATAGTTTTTCTATTACTGTTTTGTTCGTATTTAATTTTTTAGAAGATTATTCTTATAACAGAATTCTATGATATGATTAATCATCCTTGTAATACTTATCATTACTATTTCAATTTATGCAAACGAATGTCAGTCTGAGCTTGTCGAAGACTTTTTATGTTATCATCGTGTGCACTTCGACAAGCTCAGTGTGACATATCGAGTTTTGATTAGATTTGCGTCATTGTATAATACTATTTACATTTAATTTTTCGTTTAAATCTAGTGTCATTCAGAGTGAATTTAATTGACCAACAGGGAAATTAAATTAGTATCGAGAAGTTGTTTATTATTTTAGCTACAATTTATATTCCGTTATCACTTTGTAAAACATTTCGAAGTGACAATTGCAAAATTTTTAATCAAAAACAGGATATAAAAATATATGTTGATATTTAAAACCAGCTGAATTCAAGCTATCTATAACAAAAAATCCGCTTAAAAGCGGATTTTTTATATTTTAAAAATAAAAGTAATTAGATTTTCTTCATTTGATCTTTCATCATTTTCATTTGATCTTTTAACATTCCTTGCTTGTCTAACTTTTTTGCTTCAGCCATTAAATTAGTAGCTTCACGTTTACGTCTTTTTGTCATTGCAATTCCAGCCAATTGTAATTTTGCCATTGCCAAATCATGATCCATAGATAAACCTAATTTAACAGCTTTACGTAAATATTTTTCTGCTTGTGTAATGTTTGTTTGGCTTAAAATAATTCCATGTAAATAATTAAAATAGCCTTGTTGCTTCACAATTAATGCAGCTTCAGGATTTTTAATATAGCCTAACCATTTTTTTGTGCCTTCAAAATTTTGCTTACGTAACTGTAAAAAAGCCATTAAAATAAACTCATTTTTAAAGTATAATAACACAAAAATCCCTGCTAATAATAAGATAGAAATTCCGTTCATTATATTGCCTTGGCTAAATTGATATACTGCCCAAACAGAAATTAAACCAGCTATAATTAATTTTATATTTTTATGAAACATCGTATTTTTATTTTTAAAGTCGGAAGCAAAAATACATTTTCTTATGAACTTTTACTGTTACTTCTAGTGAAATTTCTTTTTTAGAAACTTTCAATTTAAAGGTTGTTATTTTTTAAAGTATTTTTTGTATTTAAAAGAAGCCCCAACAGTTAGTAAAACTAAAGCAGCAATATAAATGTAGGCTTCTCTTGGTGTTACAGCTTTATCTCCACTAGCATAAGAATGCAACCCAGATAAGTAGAAGTTTACCCCAAAATAGGTCATCATTATTGATAAATAAGCAAGTGCTGATGCAAAGTTAAAAGCCAACCTACCTCTTAAACCAGGAATTAAACGCATGTGTAAAACAAAAGCATAAATCATAATAGAAATTAAAGCCCAAGTTTCTTTAGGGTCCCAACCCCAATAACGTCCCCAACTTTCATTAGCCCACATTCCGCCAAGAAAATTACCAATGGTTAGCATAACCAAACCAACAGTAATTGCCATTTCATTGATAATAGTAATTTCTTTAATGTTTAAATCCATTTTCTTTTTGTTTTTATCGTTTGTAAAAACCATTAAAACTAGAGCAAAAATACCTAGAATCATTCCTAAAGAAAAAGGACCATAACTTGCAACAATAATTGATACGTGTACCAATAACCACCAAGAATTTAATACCGGTTGCAAGTTTGCAATTTCTGGATCTAACCAATTTTGATGAGCAAAAGCTAAAATTATTGCTGTTAAAAAGGTTGTAGCTGTAATGGTTAAGGCAGATTTTCGTCCGAAGAATAAACCAAACAACATGGTTGCCCAAGCAACGTAAATAATAGATTCATAAGCGTTACTCCAAGGTGCATTACCACTAATATACCAACGAGATATTAAACCTAAAGTGTGTAAAATAAACAAGGTAATTACAACACCAATAAACACTTTTACAAGGGTATGAACCCATTTTTTTGAATTGAATATTTCTATAAAAACAAAAATGATTAGAAATAAACTTGCCAAACCATAATACTTAGCAAGTTGTTGAAAAGGTTGAATTTTATTGTAAGAAATTTCTAAATCAATCGTTTTTTCTGTTGGATATACTTTTGCCCCATATTTTTTTTGAAACTTTTTAAGTCCGTCTAAAATTTGATTTGCTTTCGTATAATCGTTCGATTTTTTTGCTTCTTGTAAAAGTTGAATATAAACAGGTAAAGATTGGCGCACAAAAACAGAATCTGTTGCTTTAAAACCTGCTTTAGAAGTTTCTGGTTGAGAAACCCAAGTATTATTATCGTCTCCAGGAATTGGGTAAATACGTAAAATACCACCACCAATTGCACTGTATAATAAGCCAATACGTCTATCAATATTAATTAAATCTTTTTCGAACTTGTTTTTTACATTTTTCTTTTGTGCTTCTGCAACTTGCTCTTTTATTTTATAAGCTCCTGTAGGAGTAATAAAATCTGATAAACGTGCATATTTTGCAGTTTTTTCAATGCCAATATCTTCTCTAATTTTAGTATTTCCTTTTTCTAAATAAATTATTGGTACTTCAAACCAAAGTCTTGGGTTTTCTATAATTGATAACAAAACCTGACTGGGTTTTAATCCATTAAAAGTTTCAGTTTTACTAACTTTTCTAACCAATTCAGAAGCAAAAGTATGTGCAGGTTTCATTCTTCCTCCAGCATCTTGAATTACTAATTTATTAAAGCTTTCTGCATGCTCAACTGCAACTATATTAGCTTTTAAAATAGAGTCTATTTGCTGGTTTGTAATTGTATTTGGTTGATGAGCTGTGTGTTGTGCAAAACCAAAACTAGACACTAACAATGTTCCTGTAAGAGACATTGCCATTTTTTTCTTTCTAATTTTTCTTAAGCCTTCTTTTAAGGTGTCAAAACGAGTATATTTTGCAAATAAGATACAAATCATTCCTGTGTATAAGAAAGAATATCCTAAATAGGTAATAAGAGTTCCTAAAAAATCATGATTTACAGAAAGATGTGTTTCTTCTATATCTCCAGATAAGTCATAACTAGATTGAAAAAGTTTGTAGCCATCATAATCTAAAATATGGTTCATAAAAATTCGATAATCAAATGTTTCCTTTTCTGCAATAACTGTAACTTCACTAGCATAAGATGCTGCACTTTCTGATCCTGGATACTTTTCTAACTGAAAATCGTTTAGTTTTACAGAAAATGGTGTTTCTAATATTTTTGATCCATATAAAAGTCTAAAATTTAAGCCTCCAACAGAAACTTCTTTAGAACCATCAGAGTTAAATTTACCTCCAGTTAATTCCACTCTTTTAGTTTTATTTTTACTAGTAATATCAACAACAATAATATCTAATTTTTTGTCATCTTTAGGTCCTGCAACAGTTTTCATAATCCCTTTTTCTGCAGGTCTAGGAATTACAAACTGCAAACCAGCAATGTTGTGTAATGTTAAGTATTGAAAGTTTTGGATAGAATCTTTAGTAATAGTACCTCTTTTCTGGTCTGCCATTCTAAACCAATCTCCATCATCTTTAGAAACCATTTTTAAATTTCCATTTTCTTCCTTGAAGTTGATGGATGCATTATCATCTGGGGCATCAAAGGCAACTAAAACTCCATGTATGTTTTGAATAGTTCCTTTTTTAATCCAATGTTCATGACGAGTTCCATCGGTAGATTCTACAAAAAATAAATGTTCAACGCCATTTTTATCTTTAATTAATTTTTTTTCGGCCCAAGGTATGTATTCTACCAAATTAAAACTAAAGTCTTGTTTTTCTCCTTTATAACTAAAGTTATCAGAATAAGACCAAGAGTTTTTACCCCAAGCAGATAATAATAAAGGTTTGTTTATTTCTGGTTTTTGAACTTTATTATTGTCAACAATGGCATTTAAATAGGTGGTTTCTGATAAAAATTTATTGGTAGTTTCTCCTTCTTCTATTAACATAATACCTTCATAACCAATATAACGTGTAATTCCTGCTCCAACTAGAATCAATATAAAAGATAAATGAAACATTAAAACAGGCCATTTTTCTTTTTTAAGTAATCTGTATCTAAATATGTTTCCAAAGAAGTTGATAACAAAAAATAGCATAATTAACTCAAACCACCAAGCATTGTAAACTAAAGCTTTAGAGGTTTGTGTGCCAAAATCGTTTTCTATAAAAGTGGCAATTCCCATAGCTGTAGCATAAAGGATAAATAATACTGCCATTAAGCGTGTTGAGTAGAGTATATTGAGAATTTTTTTCATCCTTTAAAACTGTTTTTTAGTAGTACAAATTTAAGGATAAAAGAAATAGTAGAACATCTAGAATTGCTCTTTTTCTTGTTAAGATTTGTTAAAAATAGCTTCTTTTTAAAAGTTTGTAATTTTTTATTTTTAGAAAATGAAATTTAAATTATTTTTTAATTCTATCAATTAGAATCGATAATAATTCTATAGCATTTTTAGTTATTTTAGTGCCAGAGCCAAAAACACTAACAACACCAGCATCTAACAAAAATTGACGGTCTTGATTAGGAATTATACCACCAAGAATAACTAAAATATCTTCTCGCTTATTTTTTTGTAATTCTGATATTACTTTAGGTACTAATGTTTTATGACCAGCAGTTAATGAAGATATTCCTATAACATCAACATTATTTTCTATCGCTTGTTTTACAACTTCTTGAGGTGTTTGAAATAAAGAGCCCAAAACAATTTCAAAACCTATATCAGTAAAGCCTGTTGCTACTACCTTTGCACCTCTATCATGCCCATCTTGTCCTAATTTAGCAATCATTATTTTGGGGTTTTTTCCTGATAAATTGCTAAATTCGCTTCTTAATTTAGTGGCTTCTATAAATAACTTATCTTTTTTTATTTCCTTATAGTATATGCCAGAAACTATTTTAGGCACTGCTTTGTATCTTCCAAAAACTTTTTCTAAAGCGTTAGATATTTCCCCTAAAGTAGCTCTGTTTTTTGCGGCTGTTATTGTAAGTTTTAGTAAGTTTTCTTTCCCCGATTTTGCAGCTTCTGTTAAATTATCTAGCGATTCTTGAACAGCTTTTATATTTCTATTTGCTTTTAAATTGTTTAGTTTCTCAATTTGAGAATTAAGAACATTTTCATGATCAACTTCTAAAATAGGTATTGGTTGTTCTTTTTTAAGTTGATGTTTATTTACACCAATAATAATATCGTTTTCACTATCAATATTAGCTTGCTTGATAGCAGCAGCTTCTTCAATTCTAAGTTTAGGGATGCCTTTTTCGATGGCTAATGTCATGCCACCTAATGTTTCAATTTCTTGTATAAGTTTCCAAGCTTTATTGGTAATATCTTCTGTTAATTTTTCTAAGTGATAACTACCAGCCCAAGGATCTACTGTTTTGGTAATGTTTGTTTCTTGTTGTAGGTAGATTTGTGTATTTCTTGCAATTCTTGCAGAGAAATCTGTTGGTAATGCAATGGCTTCATCTAAAGCATTGGTATGTAAGCTTTGTGTACCTCCAAAAGCAGCAGCCATTGCTTCTATGTTTGTTCTAGCAATATTATTATAAGGGTCTTGTGCAGTTAGGCTCCAACCACTAGTTTGGCAATGTGCTCTTAATAGTAAAGATTTTTGGTTTTTGGGGTTGAATTGTTTCACAATTTTTGTCCATAACATTCTAGCAGCTCTTAATTTTGCAATTTCTTTAAAATGATTCATGCCAACGCCCCAAAAGAAAGATAATCTTGGAGCAAGAGAATCAATGGGTAAGCCAATTTCAATGCCTTTTTTAAGGTATTCTAATCCATTTGCAAGTGTATAAGCTAATTCAATTTCTGGAGTAGCACCTGCTTCTTGAATATGGTATCCAGAGATAGAAATTGAATTGTATTTGGGCATTTTTTTATTCGTAAATTCAAGAATATCAGCAACAATTTTCATGGAAGGAGAAGGAGGGTAGATGTAGGTGTTTCTTACCATAAACTCCTTTAAGATGTCATTTTGTATAGTGCCAGATAGTTGCTCTAATGAAACTCCTTGTTCTTCTGCTGCAACAATATAAAAAGCTAAAATGGGTAAAACTGCACCATTCATTGTCATAGAAACCGACATTTTATCTAACGGAATTTTGTTAAATAAAATTTTCATGTCTTCAACAGAATCGATAGCAACACCAGCTTTGCCAACTTCTCCTTTTACACGTTCATGGTCTGAGTCGTAGCCTCTGTGTGTTGCTAAATCAAAAGCAACTGAGAGTCCTTTTTGACCTGCTTCTAAATTTTTTAAGTAAAAAGTATTCGTTTTTTCAGCAGTAGAAAAACCTGCATATTGTCTAATTGTCCAAAGTTTATTGGCATACATAGTACTGTAAGGTCCTCTTAAATAGGGTGCAAAACCAGCAGCAAAACCCTCATGTTTAAAGTAAGGTTCAGTTGTTTTTTTTAAGCTTTTAAGCTTTAAATGTTGTACGTTTTTTCTACCCATTTTCAGAGTCTACCTCTAATTTCATTAATTCGTATAATTGTGCTCCAATAATTTTTGCTGCTATTTTCTTTTTTTTGATTTTAAAATAACTTTTGAGAATAAAGAATAAAGAAAATAGACATATCATTACAACAACACTGAAAACAAAATTGACACTATTGCCAAAAAGTTGATAAAATTTTTCTTCTAAAAAATAAAGGCCTATAAAAGCAAAAAATATAAAACCAATAATATAAGTAGGTAGCTTTTTTTTAATTTTTTTAACCTCATTTCTTAATTCGCTTTGTTGTTTTTGTTTATTTCGAATTTCTTTTTGCTTATTCATTTTGAGGTTTTATTTTTTTTCAGATAATAATCGTTCTTTTTCTAAAAATTCTGAAAGTCTACTTCTAGTTAATGGAGTAATTATTGTTTTAATATTTCTTTGTTTTACAAAAGGGTACAACTCTAATTTTGGTTGCATTTTGTCTTTTTTATTTTGATGTAAGTTGCTACCTACTAAAATTATTTTTTGCTTTAAAAAATCGTTTTGTGCTTTTTTAGCACTTTCGCTAATCTTTTTTTGAATAACGCCTATTTTTAATTGTTTTAAAAAACCACCATTTTTTTCTATTTCTTTAAAAAGCGATAAGCCTTTCTCTGCTAATTGCTTTGTAATTGCTTCGATATAATAAGTGCCATCAGCAAAATGTTGAGCTTGTTTAAAATGGGCTTCTTGTTGTAAAATTAGCAATTGGTTTCTGGCAATTCGCTCACCAAAATGGTTAGATTTTTTAAAAATAGTATCATAAGAAATATTACAAATAGTGTTTGCACCCCCTAAAATTGAACTCATGCATTCTGTTGAGGTTCTAAGTAAGTTGGTATTATAATCGTACAATATTTTATTTCTTAAAGTTGGTTGTGTAAAAATATGAGCTTCTACATCAGTAATATTGTATACATCTAATAGAGTTGTCCATAAAATTCTAAATGCTCTTAATTTTGCAATTTCAAAAAAATAATTACTTCCAACAGAAAAATTGAAATGAATTTTTTTAGCAACTTCACTTCCATATTTGTTTAAATATTCGTTTGCATGTGCTAAAGTATACCCTAGTTGTTGTGTAATTGTTGCACCACAATTTTGATATAAATCATTAGAGACAGCAATACAATTATTCGTGTTTTTTTGAATGGAATCTAGCTTATTAAAATCATTATTTAAATTTGAAAACCAATTGCCTGTTTCAGCTAAATTACCAATAATATCTGTTTGAAAATAGGTGTTTTTTGAATTGATAAATCTAGATATTTCGATTTGAAAATTATCATCTAAAAATCTAAACTGAAAGTATAAAAGAATAGACTTTAGATCAATATTTACCAATAGTTCTTTATAATTAAAGATAGTATTTGCTTTAAATTGAATGGCATTTGCACCTTTATTGATAGCACTAATAGCTAATGAATTGGCTATTTTTACATCATCAATAAAAATAGTTTGACAAATATTAAATCCTTTTTTTGGTGTATCTATTTTATGGTTTACTCGATCTTCTGAGGTGTAAAAAGGTTTTACAACAATTCCTTCTTCTGTTTTCCAGAGTAAGGTTTCATTATAATCTTTACCCTCTAAATCTACTTGAATTTTTTGTTTCCAAGCAGCAGCAGAGGTTTTTTGAAATTCATCAAACAGATCTGTGTTCATTTAATCTTTTATCGTGTCAAATTCTATAATATAAATATCTTCATTTTCCTTTTTCATCAAATATTTTTCTCTTGCAAAACGTTCTAATTGAAGTGAATCTTGTAGCTTTTTTATAGTAGCTTTGTCTGCTTCTAAATTTTTTTTATAAAATAAAATAGTGTTTTCTAAATCATTAATTTCTTTGTCAAACTTTCGATGTGCTAAATAAGAGTTTTCATCAAAAAAAAACATCCATATTAAAAAAGGAATTAATATTAAAACAAAAACATTTGTGATAATTTTAAAAGCTCTGTGATTTTTGAAATTATTAAAATTCATAAAAAAATATAAACGTTGGTTAGTGTTTCAAGTAAATTAATTGCAGAAGTATTATTTTTATTATTCAACTTTATACTATTTGTAAATATTAGCAAACTGTAAAAATTTTAATAAATTTTACTAATTTATTAATAGTTGTTTTATTATCGTCAATTTTTTTTGCAATTCTAATTATCATAATATAATTTGATGGCAACAATTATTGTACTAAAATAATAAACATTTTATAATTGTTCAGTTTTAATGCGACTTCTTTTTAAGATTAAAAATTAAATAAGTGTTTTATTTTATTTATTATAACGCCTAATAATTCAATTGTTTTTCAAAAAAAAAGCCTCAAAAAAATATTTTTTGAGACTTTTAAATATAGAGCCGATGAAGGGACTCGAACCCCCGACCTGCTGATTACAAATCAGCTGCTCTAGCCAGCTGAGCTACATCGGCTTTTTAATTTTGAGATGGCAAATTAAATGTAATTATTAATAGTTACCAAATTAAAAGTTGTTTTTTTTAGCATAAAAAAAGCTTCAAAATAAATTGAAGCTTTTATAGAAAGAATAATAATTTAAATAGAACAGAAAAATTCTTTGTTAATAATTTTTCTGTTCTGTAATTTAAAACGCTAACTTTTTAAAATTGTTGTACTTAGATACTATTAAAAGTAAAATAATAAAAAATAGTGCTTTTTAATTTTGATAAATAAGCAGTAAATTTTAAGAATCTGCTAAGGCCTTTTTATAAGTTTCTAAACAACGTTCTCTTGCAAATTTATGATCTACAATTGGTTTAGGGTAGGTTAGTTCTTGAAAATCTGCTGCCCATTCTTTTATATATTGTAAATTTTTATCAAATTTTTGAATTTGTGTGGTTGGGTTAAAAATTCTAAAATAAGGAGCAGCGTCAACACCAGTACCTGCAACCCATTGCCAATTACCAATATTACTAGATTGCTCATAATCATGTAGTTTTTCTGCAAAATAGGCTTCACCCCATCGCCAATCTATCAATAAATGTTTGCATAGAAAACTGCCTACTAGCATTCTAACTCTATTGTGCATAAAACCAGTTTTGTTTAACTCTCTCATACCTGCATCTACTAAAGGATAACCTGTTTCTCCTTTACACCATGCATCAAACTCATTTTCGTTATTTCTCCAGAGAATTCTATCATATTGAGGTTTAAAACTATCTTTTGTTGTATGAGGAAAATGCCATAATATTTGCATAAAAAATTCACGCCAAATTAATTCTTTTAAAAAGATATTATTTTCGCTTTTATTTGCTTTTTCTACCATTTTTCTAACACTTACTGTTCCAAAACGTAAATGTGTGCCTAGTCTTGAAGTGCCATTTTTTGCAGGATAATCTCTAGTTTCTTCATAATCATCAATTAATTTTGGAGTCACTTTATAAGAAGCTACTTTTATTGAAGATGCTGTAAAACCAATATCCTTTAAAGTTAAGAATGGATGGTTTTTAATTTTGATAAAATTTGTTAAAAAGTCTTCTGAAGGAAAAAATTGAATTTCTTTTTCTTTAAAAGTTTCTATCCATTTTTTTGAAAAAGGAGTGTAAACTTTATAGGGAGTACCGTCTTTTTTTACAATTTCATCTCTTTCAAAAATTACTTGGTCTTTAAATGTTTTAAAGTGGATGTTTTTTGAGGCCAATAACTCTTTAATTGCAGCATCTCTTTTTAAAGCATAAGGTTCATAATCATGATTTGTATATACAGTATCAATATTATATGTATCAGATAAATTTGTGTAAACATCAATAGGGTTGCTATTAAAAACGGCTAGAGAACTATCAACTTTTTTTAATTGTTGATTGATGTTCTCTAGCTCTTGATGAATAAAAGTAACACGAGAATCATCACTTTTAAGTTTGCCTAAAATTTCTTTATCAAAAATAAAAATAGGGATTACTTTTTTGCCAGATTTTAACGCGTGAAATAGTCCACAATTATCATCTAATCGAAAGTCTCTTCTAAACCAAAAAATGTTTATTTTATCTTCCATTATTTGTATTCGCCATAAAGTTCAAGTAACTTTTTTTGTCTGTAAGCAAAAATTTCTTCTAATTTAGGTTTCACTAGAAAAGGATGCACTAATTGGCCTAATATTCCCATAGGAACTTTATAATCTATAATATCTTCCATTTCTACACCTCTATCAATTTCTTTGATAAAATGTTTGTGGTGCCATAAAGCATAAGGGCCAAAACGCTGTTCATCAACAAAATATTCTTTATGTTTAACGTGCGTAATTTCTGTAACCCATTTTGTTTTTATCCCAAGAATTGGAGTTACAATATATTGTATTATTTGACCAGCATACATTGGTTTTTCTGCTCCAGATAAAATATTAAAACTCATATATTCTGGTGTAATTGTTTTTAAGTTTTTAGGACTTGATAAAAATTCCCAAGCTTGATCTAAAGTAATTGGTAATTTTTGTTTTCTATGAAATGTATAGATTTTCATTTTAATTATAAATTAGAATGTATAAGTTTAATGAAGTTGCAATGCACAACCAAATCATGTAAGGCAGTAATAAATATTTATAAAACCCAGTTTTGTTGCTTAATTTAAAGAAATAATAAAATAATAGTACTGTTAATAAAACAATGGTAACTAAGCCAAACAAAACAAAATGTTGATTGAAAAAAATAAAATTCCAGCTAACGTTTAATATAAATTGTAAAAAGAAGATGAGTTTTAACTTTTGATTATTTACTTGAGTAAATAGTTTTCCTAAAT
Source organism: uncultured Polaribacter sp. (assembly GCF_947497695.1). Classification (GTDB taxonomy): domain Bacteria; phylum Bacteroidota; class Bacteroidia; order Flavobacteriales; family Flavobacteriaceae; genus Polaribacter. The sequence goes on from NZ_CANMHM010000005.1 coordinate 53,404, forward strand.
AAATAGAAAAACAAATCATAATTAATGTCCAAGCAATACCAAATACAATTCCTGGAGGTGTCCAAGGAGCCTTGTTTAAGCTATAATACCATTCAGTTAAAGGGCCATTGTTCATGAGCCAACTACCAAGTGCCAAACCACCAAAATTTATGATAAGAAATAGAATGGTAAACTTAAGTTGCTTCATCAATTAATTATTTTGCTTGTAAACCCTCAATTTTCTTTAAAATATCGTCTGCTTCTTTGTATTTTTTATCGCTATCTGTTCTGTTGATAGATTGAAGTTTATAGGCTTCTTCCATCACTTTTTTGTAGGATTCTTGTAATTTTTCTACCTCACTTTTCTTTTTAAAGAGACCAAACATAGTATTATGATTTTAAGTGTTTTGTAATTTTAGAGCTTAATGGTTTTGTGATTGAAAAATAATAGTCAATCAATTCTCCATTAGGAGAAACTAAATATTTTTGAAAATTCCATTTTACTGTTGAACTTTTCTTATTGTTTAGTTTTCTGGTTGTTAGCCAAGTGTATAATGGATGTTGATTTTCTCCTTTAACGTCTACTTTTTCTGTAATTAAAAAAGAAACTCCATAATTTACTTGGCAAAAGGTTTCAATATCTTTATTGTTACCAGGTTCTTGATTACCAAATTGATTACAAGGAACACCAATAACGACTAAATTATTTTTATAATTTTCATGTAATTCTTCCAAACCTTTGTACTGAGGTGTAAAACCACATTTAGAGGCTACGTTTACAAAAAGTAGGTGTTTTCCTTTAAAATCTGATAATTGTATAGGAGTATTTTGGAGACTATTCATCTCTATATCATAAATGTTCATGTTTGTTGTGTTTTATTAAATTTTAAAACTTACAATTCCACAATCTAATTCAAAAATTTGTCCAGAAATAGAGCTTGCTTTATCAGAAATTAAAAAAGTAGCCATGTCTGCCACTTCTTTTGGATCTAAATACTTTTTAAGAGGATGGCGTTCTGTAATGCTCTCAATCATACGTTCGTTTCGCAATAATTTAGAGGCCAATTCTGTATCTGTTACAGTAGGTGCAATGGCATTTACACGAATAGTTGGAGCTAATTCTGCTCCTAAAGATTTAGTTAAACCTTCTACAGCAGATTTTGCTGCTGCTACACTAGCGTGAAAAGGCATTCCTAATTTTGCTGCAACTGTACTAAAAAGTAGTATAGAAGGTTTGTTCCCTTTTTTTAATATTGGTAAATATTGTTGAATTACTTTCACTGCACCAATCACATTAATTTCAAAATCGTTTCTAAAATCTTCTAATTTAAGTCTAGAAATTGGTTTTAAATTGATGCTGCCTGGGCAATATATTATAGCATCTATTTCTTCAATATTTGGTAATTCATCAGAAAGCACATCACAGTTGAAGTGTGTAAGATTAGTATGAGTAAGCAAAGGAGCTGTTCTGCTTATATTAATAACTGAATTTTCTTCAACTAAAGAATTTATAATTGCATTTCCAATTCCTTTACTTCCTCCAATAACTAAAATTTTGTTCATATTTTTTTAAGGTCTTCCTTTCAAACGCTTTTCAATTTTCTGTTTTACAGCTGTTAAGCGTTTCATTTGATCCATAATTTGTGGATCTTTTTCTTGTTTATATACTTCGTTTAGTTCTAATATTAAGGCTTTTACCTCTCTAGAAGCTACAATTCTATCGCTTGTAGTTTTAAATGAGAACTTTCTGTGTTCAAATTCCTCCGCTCTTTCTAATAAATTCATTCTTTAATTTGCTGATTTATACTATAATTTTCGAATATAAATATAAAACTTAGAAAAGCAAGATAAATATGTGTTAATTATGCTGTTAATGGTTTTCCTTTTAAACGTCTTTCAATTTTTTGTTTAATAATCGTTAAACGTTTCATAATATCCATAATCTTTTTTTCTTTTGTTTTTTTGTAAATTTCATTTAAACTTAGTATCAAAGATTTGGCTTCTCTAGCTGCTAAAATACGGTCGCTAGTTGTTGGAAATCTTCTCTTTCTAGTCTCAAATTCTAATGCTTTTTCTATTAATTCCATGACTTTAAATTTTAAAGTGAATACTATTTTTACTAACTATCTTTTTGATATTCCGTTGTTTGAAATAGATCTTTGTCTGGTACATTTAAACCTGCCTTTTTCAAAAACTCTTAGTTTTTCATGTTTTGTTTTTCTTCCTTGAACTCTTTTTCTCCACATTCTGAAGCTTTTTGGCTTCATTTCTCTCCTCATTAAATCAATTACTTCTTGTTCTTTTAATCCAAATTGAAATAAAATTGCTTCAAAAGTGGTTCTATCTTCCCAAGCCATTTCTATGATTCTGTCAGTTGCTATTGCATCAATTTTCATCAATAATAAATTATTTTATAGGTTCATAGAAATCATATTGTTTGTCATTTTCAATTTTAAAGTCAATAATTTTAGCAATAAATTTTTTATTCTCTTTTAGAAGTTTATTGTTTTTAAAATTTATAAAATTGCCTTGAGCATGTATACTAAACCCCTCTGTTTTGTATGTGTAGAGTTGATAATATGGAATAGCCCAACTAAAGTTTTTTAATCCTTTATTAATGTGAATGATGATGCCCTTTTTACGAATTTCTATATTCCCATAATTGATATCGGAAATAGTATTCATGTATTTTAAAAAGCCAGGACTAACTTTTTGAATCATCATTCTTTTAGATCCAACACCACCTTTTTTTATAGCCTCAAAAAAAGTGTAGGGTTTTCCTAGCAAATCATTAAAAATTGCTGCTGCCTCTTTATTTTTATTTGTAGTGTTGTATATCATTTCTACTTCAAAAGTAAGAAATGTTTAATGATTAATAGTTATAGTTAAACAAAAATTAACATAAAATTATAACAAGCTAAAAATCAATTGTTTTTAAGTAATTGGTCTCTATTAGAAAGAGTATGTTTTTTTAATATTCTAAGACTCTCTTTTTGTACCTCTGTATCTTTTTTCATTTTCCAAAGAGTATCACTAGCTTTCTTTCTTGCAACTTTAATATCTACAATTGGTTTTGGGTAATTTACCCCTAATTCAAAATTATTAAATTGCTGGTCTAAAGGAGTCATTAAGTAGGGCTCGTGTATAAATGCTACAGGTAATTTTGCCAATTCAGGCACCCATTTTTTAATAAAAGTGGCATCTGCATCATGTTCTAAACTGTTTTTTACAGGGCTGTATATTCTTAAAATATTAATACCAGTTTCTCCAGCATTCATTTGTAGTTGAGGAAAATGAATACCAGGCTCAAAGTCTAAAAATAAACTAGATAAATGTTGTGATGCTGCCTGCCAAGGTTGCCATAAAATATGTGTAAAAAAAGAAATAAGCATGGCTCTCATTCTAAAATTCACATAACCAGTTTCTTGTAAACAACGCATACAAGCATCAATTAAAGGAAAACCTGTTTGCCCTTCTTTCCAAGCCTTTTGATACTCTAATGAAATACTTTTCTTTAATTTTTGATAGCCTTTATTGATGCTTTCATTTTCCATAGTATGTTCCATCTCAAATTTTTGTATAAAATGAGCTTGCCAACGTAATCTAGAAGCAAATGCACCTATATGCTTTTTATTTTCTGCTGTTAGGTGTTGATGTGCTTCTAAAAAAACTTGTCTTAAAGAAATATTTCCCCAAGCTATATAAGGTGATAATCTACTACAGCTTTCTCTTGCTAAGGCAGGTTTAGAAATGTTGGTCATATATTTTTGATGCCTATTTTTAAAAAAAGAATTAGCATATTTCCACCCCATTTTTGTACCACCTTTCTGAAAAGGACTTTCTTTTGGGGTTTCTAAATCTTCGATTTGAAAATATTTTTCTAGCTCTTTAATTTCATCTATACCAATAAATTGACTCGCTTTTAATTCGTTTTTAATGGGAGGTTGTAACATATAACTTTCCCATTTCTCTAGCCAGTCTTCTCTGTTTAATAAACCTCTTAAAACCCCATTATTATTGTTTTCAACCCATTTAACAGAATTGTTTCTGCAATATCTGGTGAATTCTTTGTCTCTATTGTAGGTAATTAATAAACCAGTTTCTTGATGTGAGAAAACTGTACCAATCTTGTAGTTATTAAATAATTGATTAAATGCGTTGATAACTTCTGTTTTTACACAAAGAACTTTGGTGTTGTATTTTTGTAAATCGCTGTTTAAATCAACAATTGATTGTTTTATAAAATCCCAATGTCTTTTATTATAGTGTGGGTCTTCTATTAAAGAGTTTTCAAAAACATACATAAAAAGGACACGTTTATTAGATTTTAAAGCATTGTAAATTGCTTCATTATCTTGCAAACGCAAATCGCGTTTAAACCAAACAACATGTATTTCTTCTTTATTAATATTCATCTAAATTTTCTATAATATGGTTCGCTTTTTTCTTAATTTTTAACCTGTCTTCTGATGACATTTTGTTTAAAACACTATACATCATTTTCATTCTAAAATTAGAGGCTAATTTTTCTTGTTTTTCCTCTAAAAAATTCCAGTAAAGTGAGTTAAAAGGACAAGCATCGTCTTCAAATTTCTTGGTTTTTTTATAGTGACAAGCATCACAATAATTTCCCATTTTATGAATATAACTTCCACTAGAAACATAGGGTTTTGTGGCTATTTTTCCTCCATCTGCAAACTGGCTCATACCTCTTGTGTTTGGTAATTGAACCCATTCAATAGCATCTACATAAATCCCTAAATACCAAGCGTCTATTTCATCTGGGTGTATTTGTGTTAACAATGCAAAATTACCTGTAACCATCAATCTTTGAATGTGATGTGCATATCCGTTTTCTAAAGAATTGTTAATGGCATTTTTAAGGCAATTCATTTTGGTTTTACCTGTCCAGAAAAAGTTTGGTAATTTATTTTTATTTTCTAAAAAGTTTTCTTTTTTGTAGTCTGGCATCAACATCCAATACATACCTCTCATGTATTCTCTCCAACCTAAAATTTGTCTGATAAAACCTTCTACTTGGCTAATGTCTATTTCATTAGGCTTTTCTCTGTAAGTTGCTAGTGTTTTATCAACAATTTCTTTTGGTGATACCATTTTGGTATTCATTGCAAAAGAAATTCTACTATGAAAAAGATATATTTTATCTGTGTGCATTGCATCTTGATAATCGCCAAAATGTACCAATAAATGTTCACAGAAATACTCTAATTGTACTAAAGATTGTTCTCTAGAAATAGGATATTCAAAATATTTTGGGTTGATGTTTCCTATGGATTTTACACCTGCTTTTTCAAGATCATTTAGAATATCTGTAACATTATTATCAAAATTAATTTCTTGTGGAATTAAAACATCGCCTTTCCATTTTTTACGATTGCTGGCATCAAAATTCCATTTTCCACCTTCAGGTTGATTGTCAATCACCATAATTTGATGTTTTTTACGCATATTTCTGTAAAAACTCTCCATCAAAAACTGTTTTTTACCCTTAAAAAACGTCTTTAATTCGTCTCTTTCTGTGTAAAAATGCTCTGTAGAAAAAACTTCTGATTCAATTTTTAAGGTTGATGAAAAATCATTCAGTTGTTTGTCTAATCTGTATTCATCTGGCGATAAATATTCAAATTTTTCAATAGCATGTTTTTCAATTAAAAGTGATAAGTTTTCGACTAAATTTTGCGTATTCTTTTTATCATTTATAGTTAAATAAATAACCTTGTGATTTGCTTTTTCTAGTTCTGATGCAAAATTTCGCATCGCCGCAAAAAAACCAACAATTTTTTGAATATGATGTGTTACATAATCCGTTTCTTGACGCATTTCAAAAAGACAATAAATAGCAGTATCATCCATTTCTTGAAACCAAGAATGTTTGCTGTTTAATTGGTCTCCTAGAATTAATCTTAATTTTTTCATGTAATCTATATCTTTACTGCAAGTTCTAAAGAACCTTTTAGTTATTTGTTAGGTTTGTGAATTAAACCTACAAGGTTTTGAAAACCTTGCAGGGGTATTTAAAACAATGTCTTGTCTAACCACATTTTTCTAAATTTATAATTGGCATCATAACGTTCTGCTTGCAATTGTGTGTTAAATTTTCTGTCTCTAGGATCGTTTCCAACTCCTGCAACATACATCCAATTGCCATAATTGCTATGCACATCATAATCTATTAAAACAGATTCAAAATAAGCAGCACCAATTCTCCAATCTAGTAATAGTTCTTTGGCAAAATAAGAAGCTACATTTTGTCTACCTCTATTACTCATCCAACCTGTTTCTTTTAATTCTATCATATTGGCATTTACAAAATCGTCTTTTGTTTCGCCATTAATCCATTTATTAATGTCTTTTGGGTAGTTGTACCATTTGTAATCTTTGTCTAAAATTCCGCCAATTTTAAATATTTTGTCATTGTATTTTAACGAAATATATTTAAAGTAATCTCTCCAAATCAATTCGAAAATTACCCAATAAGTAGATTGATTTGCACCAAATTCAGCTTCATATTCCTTAATTTTCCAGTAAATAGTTTTGGCAGAAATACTGCCATTTGCTAACCAAGCAGAAAATTTTGTAGAGTAATTTATACCTACTAAACCATTTCTAGTTTTTTTGTAAAAACCTACTTTTTTAGTTTTAAAAAAATAATCGTTTAATCTTTCTAAAGCTTCATTTTCTCCGCCAGAAAATGGGAAAGCTGTTTTGGGTGGGGTTTCAAAATCGTTAAAACCTAATTCTTTTAAAGTCGGAATTTCAGTTGTATCTTCCAATAAATTTTCACGAGAAAGTTTAGAAATCGATACTTCCTTCTCAATAGAAACTGTTTTTTCTAATTTCTTTCTAAAAACAGTAAATACATTTGGAATTTTAGAAAAATCTTTAGAAACCAAATCTGGATGATACAAAAATTGATCATAATCTTCCACAAATGAAATAGTTGTAGAAATACTATTTTTTATTGCCTTGTTGGTTTCAATCTCTTCTTTTGTCCATTCTTTTTGAGTGTAGATTGCATCCACAGAAAAAACATCAATAATTTCTGATATTTTATTTTCTGGATTTTTAAAATAGGTAAGAAGTGTAATATTTAAATCGGCTAAATTGTTTTTTAAATTAGTAATCGTTTCAATTAAAAATTTTGTTCTAAATTTTGCTGTTTTTTGAAATCCAAATACATCCGTTTTAAATTGCTTTGGATCAAAAAAGTAAATAGCGATTACTTTTTTATGATTTTCTACTGCTTTTTTTAATGAAATATTATCATTTACACGCAAATTATTACGAAACCAAACTAACCCTGTATTTTTTTGTTGCTGCTGCATTTTTTACTACAATATTTAACATTTTCCCAGTTTTTCTCCCATTTTTTTCTCCAAGTAAAAGGTCTGTTACAAACCACACATATTTTATCTGGAAGATATTGTTTTTTCAAAATTATTTATTAATGTTATTAATCATTCCATTAAATACAAACCAATGAAAAGGCATAACTGCATACCAATATAATCTACCAGCCAAACCATGAGGTCTAAAAGTAGCTGTTTGTTTTAGGTTGCCTTCTTCTATTTTAAACTCTAACCAAGCTTCTCCTGGTAAAATCATTTCTGCATAGAGTAGAAGTTTGCCTTTTTCTTTATCAGCATAAATAACACGCCAAAAATCTAAAGCATCACCTGCATTTAATTCTGTTGGATGTCTTCTTCCACGCCTTAAACCAGCTCCACCAAAAAATTGATCTAAAAAACCACGAATTTTCCATAGAAAAGTACCATAATACCAACCCGTTTCTCCACCAATTGCCCAAATTCTATCTAAAGCATTTTCTTGATTCTTTACTTTTCTAGATTTAAAATCTTTAAAACAACCATGTTTAGGCACATTTATAAATTCATGTACATAATTCTTTAATTTACCACTACTTATATAGGAGTCTTTCCAACTAGAAATAATACTATTTTGTTTAATCTTTACAAAAGCAAACTCTACAGCTTGCTTATAAGTCATAGGTTTTACATTTAAAATTGTATTGATATTACTTTTTTTACCAATCACTTCTACACCCATAGAATTTACCAAAGAACTTGCTAGTTTGTAAGAAGTAGAGGTTACAAAATACAACCAATAAGAAGAGAGTTTTGGCGTCATAACAGGCACTGTTAAAATCCATCTTTTTAGTTTTCTTACTTTGGCAAACTGTAAAAGCATTTCTTTATAAGTCAAAACTTCTGGTCCAAAAACATCAAAAGATTGGTTGTAGAGTTCTTTTTTATCAATGGCTCTGTGTAAAAAAGATAAAACGTCTCTAATGCCCAAGGGTTGTGTTTTGGTATTTAACCATTTTGGGGCAATCATAAAGGGTAGTTTTTCTACAATATCTCTAATGATTTCGAAAGAAGAGCTACCAGAACCTACAATAATACCAGCTTTAAAAGTAGTTAAAGCATATTTTTTTGAGGCTAAAGTGTTTTCTACATTTTTACGAGATAGTAAATGTTTAGAAAGTTTGGTGTCATTTGTTATTCCGCTTAAATAAATTACTTGTTTTAGTTGAGATTTTTTGGCAAATCGTTTAAAGTTAAATGCACATTTTTCTTCTAATACATGAAATTCTTTAGCAGAGTTAGACATTGAGTGTATTAGGTAGTAAGCAATATCAATATCTTTAGGTATGTTTTCTAAACTTTCTGCATTTAGAAAATCAGCTTCAGCTAAAACAATGTTTTTTCTATCTTTAAAATAATTTTGAGCTCTTTTTTTATCTCTAACAGCACAAACCACTGTATGTCCATCATTTAGTAACAACGGAATTAACCTTTTGCCAATATAACCTGTTGCACCTGTTACTAAGATTTTCATATATTATTTCTACATTTTTTTAGGTCTTTGGTAAGACAATTGCGTTTTAAATTTAGGAATTGCATACGTATCTAAACCATTAATAGTAGCAATATTTCCTTCTGATAAATTGATCAATCCATCATCTTGTAACAGTTGATCTTTTACATATAATTCCTGAATTTCAGCAACAATTAATAGTACATTATTGGAAGCAACATATACTTCTTCTATAAATTTCATACTCAGTTGTACGGGGCAATTTTTTACAAATGGGGCTTTAAAATTGCCTTTATATTCTTCTTCTAAATTGGTCATGTTAAATTCAGAAACATCACTTTTGTATTTTGCAGATGTATGATGAGCATCTTCAATAATACCTTCATAAATATGATTGATGGTAAAAACACCAGTATCTTTTATGTTTTTATAAGTATCTCTTGGCACTGTTGTAGGTCTTAAAATAAAACCCAAAGTTGGTGGTTTAGAACCTAAATGAGTTACAGAACTAAAAACAGCTACATTTGTAATGCCATCTTCAGATATTGAGCCCAATAAGTTGGCAGATTTAAAACCAGAACAACTATTGATGAGGTTAATTTTATATATTTTATCCAAATTTTGGATGTCGTCAAAAGTAAAAAATGCCATTAGTAAGATAAATAATTATTAATTTTTACGTTTTTCGCTTTCAACTCGTGCATTAAATTATACAAACCAAAAAAAGTTCTATTAATATAAATAAAGTGTTTTGAACCTCTATTTCCATTCATACTTTTAATCTCAGTGCTTTTAGCATACTTTGCACCTAAGTCAGATATTTTTCCAAAGAACTCTTCATCAGAAAAATCAAATACATCTTTATTAAAAGGTTGTGTAAATAAGCTTAATAATTCGTGAAAGATAGCCCTAAAAAATACTAATTCCTCCTCAGTATCGTCTTGTCTTAAAATTTCTAATTCATATAATTTTTTCTCAAAAAATACAGGGTCTTTTAAGTTTTCTGCGTTAGCCAATTCAAAATAAGGTACATAAAATTCATTTGGAATGGTTTTCATACAGCCAAAATCAATCACAATGAGTTCGTTTTCTGGGGAAATCATAAAATTCCCAGGATGTGGATCTGCATGTACTTTTTTTAGATTATGAATTTGAAACATATAAAAATCCCATAAAGCTTGTCCTAATTGGTTTCTAACCTCTTGGTTTTCTGTAGAAAATTGAGATAAATGAACTCCATTCATCCAATCCATTGTAATAATCCTATCAGAAGATAATTCTGGATAATAATTAGGAAAACTTAGATTTGGTATGTGTTTACAAGCTTCTACAATAGCTTGACTTTGTTGTACTTCTAAAATATAATTCGTTTCTTCTTCTAGTTTGTTTTCTACTTCTTTAAAATATTTATCTGAGTCTTTACCTCTAATATTAAACATTTTAATAGCAATAGGTTTTACCAAAGATAAATCTGATGCAATACTTTCTGCAACTCCAGGATATTGAATTTTAACAGCTAGTTTTTTACCCTCCTTTTCTGCTCTGTGCACTTGTCCAATACTTGCTGCGTTTACAGAAACAGTATCAAATTTATCATAAATGTCATTAGGATCTTTACCAAAATATTTTTTAAACGTTTTTGTTACGAGTGCAGGAGATAATGGAGGTACAGAAAACTGTGAAAGCGAAAATTTATCTACATAAGCTTCTGGCAAGATGTTTTTTTCCATGCTCAACATTTGGGCTACTTTTAAAGCACTTCCCTTTAATGTTTTTAAACCGTCATAAATGTCTTCTGCATTGTTCTCATTTAAACGAGTCTTGGCTTCAACTTCTGTTTTGGTAATTTTATCACCATAATATTTTAAATAATTTACACCAATTTTAGCTCCTGTTGAAACTAATTTAGAGGCACGCTGAATTTTTGATGTTGGTATGGAATCTATCGTTTTCATAGTTATTTGTTTTTAGTGGATTTAAATTTTAATTAAAATTCACTTTTTCTTTTAGGATAAATTTCCCAAAATCGATAATACTTTGTAAAGGTTTAATATCCATCACATCAAAACGAGCATTGATAGATTTTTCTATAAAAATATCTGTTTTTTCAAAAGAAGGAGAAACATCATCTAACCAAAACTTCATGGTAATTACTAAATGCATCCAAGAAGATTCATTTATAGATTTGTTCTGTATTTTTTCTAAAGTTTCTTGCTTTAGTTCAATTCTTTCAATATTTAAAGCTTCTACATATTTTGTATAATTAGCCCTTAAATGTTTTAAAGACTTTAATTTTTTCAAATCTTTTTTAGAGCTATCTAAGGCATAGACAACATAACTTCTGTTAGCAGTTAAAATCTCAAAAAAAGTAAAGTAAAAACTTAATAATTTATTTCTAGCATCGTAATTTTCATAATCTTCACTTTTTGCTAATACTTTTATAGTATGATGAAAAAATTCTGAAAAAACTGCATCTTCAATAGCTTCAAAAGAGCCATAGAATTTATAAAAATCTGCTTCTTCAAAATTATTTTCTTTAGCAAAACTAAAAACAGATTTTGGTTGATGATTATTTTCTAAAACATACTCCATATACCATGAAATTATATTGTCTTTAGTAATGTTTTTCTTACGAGCCATAATTCTTAAATTTTAGGTAAAGATACAAATGTTTAATGTATTTTTATTTTTGTTAAACAATAATTTTATGTTAAAAAGTAAATCATTTTTAACGAGGTAATTTAAAGATAAATAGAATATCTATATTTGTTTAAAAATACAAAATTTTAAAGATGAATATTCATTTAAAAGCGATTTTATTACCAATAATAACAGTTTTGTTTTTTGTAATTGGTTGTGATAAAAAAAGTAAAGAGGCAGAAAAAGTTGTAAAAAACACAACTTTTGATAAAGAAATTGAGGCTCCAAATGAAATGGTTTGGGTTGCTACAAAAACTTTTTTAATGGGTGCTAAAAAAGATGACAAATATGCAATGATGAGAGAGAAACCTTCTCATAAAGTTACAGTTGATGGTTTTTTTATGGATGTACATGAAGTTACAAACAAGCAATTTAGAAAATTTGTAGAAGCAACTAAATACATTACTGTTGCAGAAAGACCCATAGATTGGGATGAAATTAAAAAGGATTTACCAGCAAATACTCCTAGACCAGCAGATTCAATTCTGCAACCAGGAAGTTTAATTTTTAACAAACAAGCAAAAGGAATTGTTTCTATGGATAATTATACCCAATGGTGGAAATGGCAATTAGGTGCAAATTGGAAACAGCCAGAAGGTCCTGGAAGTTCTATTGATGGAAAAGATAATTACCCAGTTGTTCATGTTGCTCAAGAAGATGCTCTAGCATACTGTAAATGGTCGAATAGAAGATTGCCAACAGAAGCAGAGTGGGAGTCTGCAGCTCAAGGAAAATTTGAAGACAACATTTATACATGGGGTAATACTTATGATAATTTAATTACAAATGCGAATACTTGGCAAGGAAAATTCCCTACAGAAAATAAGTCTGAGGATGGTTTTGAGTATATTTCGCCTATAAAATCCTATCCAGCAAATAGTATTGGTTTGTTTGACATGGCAGGTAATGTTTGGGAAATGACTTTAGATTTATTTAATGTGAATTATTATAAATCATTAGATCCAAATATTGTTTACAAGAATCCTAAAGGTGCAGATAAATCATACACACCAAGCAATCCTTATCAAACTGAATATGTAATGAAAGGTGGTTCGTTTTTATGCCATGAATCTTATTGTGCAAGTTTTAGAGTTTCTGCTAGAATGGGCATGGAACCAAATTCTGGATCAGACCATATTGGTTTTAGAACCGTTGCAACGAAAGAGATGTTAATGAAGTAACTATTTGTTACTTACTCCATTTTTTTATTTTATGACCCCAGATAGCAAATAAAAGAATAATTACATAACAAGGAATTAAAATGAAGTAACTATTAGTAGATGCTATTGCTGTAGCATCTGTTTCTAAAAAACCATTACTAATTAACTCTAGTTTTTTTGCATCAACAATTTTACCGTATAAAGGAGGAATAATTGCTCCCCCTGAAATAGCCATAATTAATAAAGCAGAACCTGTTTTTGTAAATTTGCCTAAACCATCTAAAGTTAAAGGCCAAATTGCTGGCCAAACTAAAGCATTTGCAATTCCTAAGGCAGCTACAAATAAAACAGAAGTGAATCCTGTTGTATTAAGAATACATAAACTAAAAACGATTCCTAAAATGGCACTTATAATTAAAGCTGTTTTCTGTTGTACAAATTTAGGTATTAAGAAAACCCCCAATGCATATGTTGCAACCATCGCCATTAAAGTATATGTTGTAAAATATTTTGCTTCTTCACCAGTAAAACCTAATGATATTCCATAAGCTATAATCGTATCTCCAGCAATTACTTCTGCACCCACATAAACGAATAAAGCTAATACACCCAACCATAAATTAGGGAATTGAAAAATACTTGTTTTAGCCGTTTTACCTTCTTCAACAATTGCTTCTTCATCTGCTTCTACAACCGGTAATGGTGCTTTTCTTATTAAAATACCTAATAAAAAAAGTATAATTGCCATTATTACATAGGGCATAAAAACACTATCGGCCATTGTGTCTAGTAGAGTATTTTTTTCTTCTAATGTTGCCCCAGTTAATTTCTCTTTTGTTTCATCAATTCCAGAAAGTAATAGTGCTCCAAAAATTAAAGAACCTAAAGCACCTGCAATTTTATTGGCAATTCCCATAATTGCAATACGTTTAGCACCACTTTCTATAGGACCTAAAATTGTAATGTACGGATTTGATGCTGTTTGTAAAATGGTCATTCCAACTCCTTGAATAAAAATACCTGCTAAAAATACCCAATAGGTTCTTGCTTCTGCTGCAGGTATAAAAACCAAAGCACCAATTGCCATAATTATCAATCCTAATGACATTCCTTTTTTGTAGCCAATTTTATTTAAAATATAAGAAGCTGGCAATGCCATTACAACAAAAGAGATATAAGAAGCAGAGGCTACCAAATAAGATTGGGCATCTGTAAGTTCGTTGATCGTTTTCATAAACGGAATTAGAGCTCCATTAATCCAAGTTACAAAACCAAAAATAAAAAATAAACTAGCAATAATTATGATTGCTGAGGTATTGTTTTTTTGCTGCATAGTTTTATTTTTTTAGTTAGTTTTTTTGGTTAAAATTTAAAAATTAAAGTTATACTTTTTAATGTATTTTTCACACTTTATTTTTTAAAGTTACTGTTTTTGCTTTTTTTTTGAAATATAATGGTGAAAAAGAGTTTTAGTTTTAAAATTTAAACTTGTTTTAAATAGAAAAGGGATTGTAGTAATACAATCCCTTTTCCAGTTTTTTTAAATTTTATTATTGAATACTGACTTCTAGAGGCGTATTAATTTGTTTAGAAAAGATAGTTAAATATTCTTCCCAATCTCTTTTGTTATCAAACTGTCCGCTTTTTTTCCAACCAAAACCTGCATAATAAATAACTTTATCATTGCTTACATTTAAATGTGCATAAGCAGCACTTAAATCTTTATTTTCAACATTATATTGTTCGAAACTTTTAAAAGTATTTTTATCAGCAATGATAGCAGTGCCTAATTCAGAGTCTGCATGAGGTTGCCAGTAACTAACCCAACCAATTTCTGAGTTTCCAGAGACTTCTCCGTCTTTTTCATGCAACGTTAAGCCAGCAGAAATGGTTTCTGTACCAGAAATATTTGTAGAAAACTTAGATAAATTACTACCTAAATCTAAACTGATTGTTTTAGATTCAGTGATTTTTTTACCTGCGGCATCCCAATCTTCATATTCTAAATAAAAACTAGTTCTTAATGGTCCTGTTGTAATGGTTCTCCATTTTGTGTAGTTTTTAGATAGATAAAAAATGGTATCAACTTTTACTGCAATACCACCAACTCCACGACTAACACCTACATGAAAATTATCTAATCCTTCACCAGTATCTTTATGGTAACTACCTGTTTTATCTACCAATGTTTCTTTGTACCATTTATTAATTACAGGATATTCAACCCTTTTTAGCCAAGCATCAACTCCACTTGATAAAGTAGGTTGAGGTAGATTATTTTCTGCTCTATATTGCGCATTTGGGCCATAAACTCTAAAAGCGACTTTATTGTTTTCCCAAGTATAATCGTCTGTTCTTTCTGGTACAAAACGCGAGTAACATAAGTTTTCTGCTTTTGGTTTTTCTGATGCTGAAATGTTTACAACTTCAAAATTTACTTCAGAATTAGCCGCTATTTTTGGTTGAAATAAAATTTCATCCATTGTACCATCTCCATCTAAATCTACCAATTGCGTTACTTCTAATTTATTTGTTTTTTTATTTTTGATACCAACAGTAGAAAAATCATCAACATTTAAAGTGGAAAGTTTAATTTCTAGAACCTCAAAAGTACGCTCAAAATCTAATGAATTTTTTACGGTTATAATTGTTGCTTTTTTTTCTTCAGAACAAGAAAATAAAGCAGCAATAACTAATAAATAAGATAGTTTTTTTATTGTTTTCATTTTTTATTATTTTTAGTAGATGATAAAAATGTTATATAATAAGACCTGTCAGGGTTCATAAATCTAACAGGTCTAAAAACTGTGACTGTCAATTGCTAACTAAAAACTGACAACTAATTTTACTAATCTTCGTTTGCAGGTTTACCAATAGTTGCTAAAATACCACCATCTACATAAACAACTTGTCCGTTTACAAAATCACTAGCTTTAGAACTTAAAAAGATGGCTGCTCCTTGTAAATCATCTGGGTCACCCCATTTACCTGCAGGAGTTCTACCAACAATAAAATCGTTAAAAGGATGCCCATCAACTCTAATAGGTTCTGTTTGACTTGTTGCAAAATAACCAGGACCAATTCCGTTTGTTTGAATATTAAATTTTGCCCATTCTGTAGCCATATTCTGAGTCAACATTTTTAAACCTCCTTTTGCAGCAGCATAAGCACCTACAGAGTTTCTACCCAGTTCGCTCATCATAGAACAAATATTAATTATTTTACCGCTTTTTCTGGCAATCATTCCTTTTACAACATGTTTAGAAACAATAAAAGGAGCTACTAAATCTACATCTACTACAGCTTTAAAATCTGCAACTTCCATATCCACCAAAGGTGTTCTTTTGATGATGCCTGCATTGTTTACCAAAATATCAATTACACCAACCTCTGCTTCAATTTTAGCAATGTTTTCTTTTACAGCGTTTTCATCTGTAACATTAAAAAGGTAACCATAAGCATCAATTCCTGCAGCTTTGTATGCTGCAACTGCTTTGTCTAATTTTTCTTGTGATGAATTTCCGTTTATAATAACTTTAGCACCTGCATTACCTATACCTGTTGCCATTGCCATACCTAAACCATGGGTTCCTCCAGTAATTAAGGCTATTTTTCCTGATAAATCAAATAAATTAATCGACATATTTTATATTTTGATGATTATCTTAATTCGTTAATTTTACAATGATCCATATCGCCATAATCTAAATTTTCACCTGCCATTCCCCAAATAAAAGAATAACTACTTGTACCAGAACCTGAGTGAATTGACCATGGAGGAGAAATTACGGCTTCGTTATTGCCTATCCAAACATGCCTTGTTTCTGTAGGCTCTCCCATAAAGTGACAGACAGCTTGGTCTGCAGCTACTTCAAAATAGAAATACACTTCCATTCTTCTATCATGAACGTGAGCAGGCATTGTGTTCCAAGAACTTCCTGGTTTAATTGTTGTCATTCCCATTTGTAATTGGCAAACATCTACAACAGAATTTACAATGTATTTTCTTAATGTTCTAGCATTTGCAGTTTCAGGAGATCCTAACTCAATGGTTTCAACATCATCTCTACCAATTTTTTTTGTTGGAAAAGCTTTGTGAGCTGGAGTAGAGTTTAAATAAAATAACGCAGGACTTTCATCAGAATCACTCGAAAATTCAACATTTTTGTTTCCTTGGCCAACATACAATGCTTCTTTATGCTCTAAAACATATTCAGTTCCATCAACAATAACTTTTCCTTTTTGTCCAATATTTATAATACCTAATTCTCTTCTATCTAAAAAGTTTTCAGATTTTAAAGAATCAATAGTTTCTAGTTTTAAAGGTGATTTTGTAGGTACAGCACTTCCTGTAATAAAACGGTCGTAATGAGAATACACTAAATTAATAGTATTAGGAACCATTAAATTATCTATTAAAAACTCTTCTCTAATTCTTGCTGTATCATAATTTTTTACATCTTTTGGGGATGCAGCATATCTTGTGCTATAGTTTGTACTCATAATGGTTTTATTATTTTAAATAATTTTAATTTATTCTTTGATATCATACAAAAATAAGAAAAAATTATTAAAATACAATCGATTGTATTTTAATAATTTATATTTGCTTTTTAGAAAGATAAATTTTTATAACAATATCACAGATTACTTTTCTACGGATGGATAATAAAGAAGTAACTATACATGACATTGCATCAATTTTAGGAATTGATAGCTCTACTGTTTCAAGAGCTTTGAATGATAGCTCTAGAGTTGCTAAAAAAACGAAAGATAAAATTTTAGAAAAATCAATAGAATTAGGCTATCAAAGAAATCATTTAGCTTCTAATTTAAGAAAAAGTAAAACATTTACTTTAGGAGTAATAGTACCAAGAATTTCCCGTCAATTTTTTTCTAATGCTATTGCAGGTATTGAAGAAACAGCATTTAAAGCTGGTTATACTGTTGTTATTTGTCAGTCTTTAGAATCATTTGAAAGAGAAGAGAGTATTATCAACTCGCTTTTAGCCAATAGAGTAGATGGGGTTTTAATTTCTATATCTATGGAAACTAAAAATTATGAGCATCTAGCAGGATTAAAGCAAAGAAATATACCTTATGTTTTTTTTGATAGGCATTGTAAGATTCCTGAAAATAGTAATGTTGTTATTGATGATTTTAAAGCTGCTTATAAGGCAGTAGAGCATTTAATTGATAATAATTGTAAAGAAATAGCACATTTTTCTGGCCCACAAAATTTAGAAATTTATAAAAATAGATTTAAAGGGTACAAAGCAGCTTTAGAAAAATACAACATACCTTTTAGGGAAGAATTAGTTATTTCTTCTAGTTTAATGGAAAACAATGGAAAAGAAAATGTAATAAAAATGTTAACGTTACCTTACAAAGTAGATGGATTGTTTTGTGCAAATGATGTTGTTGCAATAGGAGCGATGAAGTACTTAAAAGAAATCAATATTAAAATACCAGAAGATTTTGCTATTGTAGGTTTTAGTAATGAGTCAATTTCATCAGTTATAGAGCCAGGATTAACCACTGTAAATCAGTCTGGTTTAAAAATTGGTAATGTTGCTGCTAATTTATTAATTGATAAAATTTCTAATGAAAGTAAAAGAAAAAATCACGAAACAATTATAGTAAAAACAAATTTAATTGAACGTAAATCTTCATTAAGAAAAAGCGATATAAAATCATAAATCTAAACTGTGTGTCAGGATTATAACCTACGACCTTCACGCTTTCAGCGTGACGCGATATCGTTCAAATATCTTTTAGCACCTCTTTTTTTTATTTTTCTTTCTAATTTCAGAGCTTCAGATTTAGTATTAGTTTCTAAATGATAAATTAATTTCCAATCTTTAGTATTGCTGGTAAATCCCTTATGATTATATAAATGTTCTTCTAGTCTTTCATCTACAGTTTTCTTTGTGTAACCAACATAATGTTTTTGCAATTTCTCCGAAAAAAGAATATAAATAGTAAACATATCTTTAAAAATTAAAAAAAGCCAAAATCTATGGATTTTGGCTTTTTAGTCGGGGTGGCAGGATTCGAACCTGCGACCTTCACGCTTTCAGCGTGACGCGATATCGTTCAAATATCTTTTAGCACCTCTTTTTTTTATTTTTCTTTCTAATTTCAGAGCTTCAGATTTAGTATTAGTTTCTAAATGATAAATTAATTTCCAATCTTTAGTATTGCTGGTAAATCCCTTATGATTATATAAATGTTCTTCTAGTCTTTCATCTACAGTTTTCTTTGTGTAACCAACATAATGTTTTTGCAATTTCTCCGAAAAAAGAATATAAATAGTAAACATATCTTTAAAAATTAAAAAAAGCCAAAATCTATGGATTTTGGCTTTTTAGTCGGGGTGGCAGGATTCGAACCTGCGACCTCCTCGTCCCAAACGAGGCGCGATGACCGGGCTACGCTACACCCCGAAAATTATTCACTAATTTGAAGATTGCAAATATACTTTTTTTATTGATTTTTTAATTAAAAATTTTAAGAAATATTTATTATTTCAAAATGCTACTTTTACATACTTAATTTGAAATTATTTTTTTTGAAAGTTGTAAATAAAAAAATTGTAATTATTGTCTTTTTCTTGCAAACTGCTATTGGTTTTAGTCAGTATTTGGTGCAAGGTAAAGTAGTAGATCAAAACGGAGTTGCATTAAAAGGTACTTCAATAATAAATACCACAAGTGGCAAAATTGCAACGTCTAATTTTGAGGGAATTTTTAATCTTGAAGAAGAAGGTGAATATATTTTCCAGAAGAAAGGGTATCAGTTAAATACAATAGAATTAAAAAGCAATCAGTTTAATATTATACAATTATCTTTAAATTCTTTTGAGTTGGATGAAGTTATTGTAAATGCAAACCATATTCCGCAGAAATTAAAAAAAGCAACAGCTACAATAGCTATTATTTCACAGAAAGATATTCTAAGATCTAACAATACAGATTTTGCACCAATTTTAAATAGAACACCAGGTGTATTTATGCAAAATGGAGCCTTAAATACCAATAGAATAACCATTAGAGGAATTGGCGCAAGAAATCTTTTTGGAACTTCAAAAATTAGAGCCTATTTTAAAGACATACCTTTAACAAATGGAAGTGGAGAAACAACTTTAGAAGATTTTGAGTTAGCCTCTATTGCTAATTTTGAAATTATTAAAGGAGCAGCATCTAGTATTTATGGTGCAGGCTTGGGAGGTGTTATTCAGCTTAAACCTAAGAATGCTTATTTAAACGAATTTAGTTTACAGCCAGAATTTTCTGTGGGTTCTTTTGGTTTGAATAAAAGTATTTTAACGGCTAATTATGGTGGAAAACAAAATGCATTTAAAGCGGTTTATAGCAATACAGAGAGTACTGGATTTCGTGAAAATAATCAATATAACAGAGAAACATTCACTGTAAATTCTAATCACTACATTAATAAAAATAACGAACTTACTTTTTTAGCTAGTTATGTAGCTTTAAAAGCTTTTATACCTAGCTCTATTAATGAAGAAACGTTTAGAGAAAATCCAGAATCGGCTGCATTTACTTGGAAAAGAGCACAAGGTTTTGAAGACTCTAAAAGAGGTGTTTTTGGTGTGTCTTTAGATCATAAAATTAATAACAACTTAAAATTAATATCTTGTGTTTTTACTTCTTTTAGACAAAATTATGAGCCTAGGCCTTTTAATATTTTAGAAGAACAAACATTTGCTTTAGGAGCTAGAAGTCGTTTTTTGGGAAATCATAAAATTCTTAAAAAAGAGGTAAGTTGGACGTTTGGTGCAGAAGTTTTTAACGATAGATATAGATCTAAAACTTTCGAGAATTTATATCAAGATTTTCCTCCGGAAAACGGAAGTGTGCAAGGAGAATTATTATCTAATTTTAAAGAAAATAGAAGTTATTACAATGTTTTTGCAGAAGCAAATTATCAGTTTTCAACAAAAACAACAGTTAAAATTGGTATTAACTTAAATGAAACTTGGTATAAACTAACAGATCGTTTTGAGATTTCAGAAAATAATCCAGATCAATCTGGTAATTTTTCTTTTAAAACTATTGTTTCTCCAAAAATTGGGATATCTCATTTATTTTCAGATAATTTAAGTGTTTTTTCTAGTATTAGTCATGGTTTTTCGACTTTATCATTAGAAGAAACATTATTACCAAACGGACAAATAAACACAAATTTACAACCAGAAACAGGTTGGAATTTCGAAATTGGAGCAAGAAGTAACTTTTTAAATAACCGTTTACTTTTAAATGTTTCGCTTTTTCGATTAAATATTAAAAATTTGTTGGTTTCCAGAAGAACTTCAGAAGATGAATTTATAGGAATAAATGCAGGTAAAACGCAGCATGATGGTTTAGAGGCTGAATTGTTGTATAAATGGGTTGATAACAAAAACTTAGCCATAAGTTCTTACCTAAATGTTACTGCCAATAATTTTATCTTTAAAGAGTTTATAGACCATGAAAATAATTTTTCTGGAAATGATTTAACAGGTGTACCTTCTTCTATTTTTAATGCAGGTGTAGATTTTAATTTTCAGAAAGGTTTTTACGGAAATATAAACTATCAATATGTGGGTAGCATGCCAATTACAGATGCAAATAGTTTGTACTCTGATGCTTACAGATTAACCAATCTTAAAGCAGGTTATCTTTTTAATTTGTTAAAAGAAATAAAGATAAACGCATTTTTTGGAGTAAATAATCTTTTTAATGAGTCCTATGCTTCTCAAATATTAATAAACGCCTCTAGTTTTGGTGGTAATGCTCCAAGATATTTTTATCCTGGGAATCCTATAAATTATTTTGCAGGAATAAACTTTAATTATCTTTTTTAACGTAATTTTAAAAATAAAAAATGAAACACACGTATTTATTATTATCATTTCTTTTTATGGCTTGTTTTTCTAACGCGCAAGAAACAGAAATAAGCGAACCTTCAGCAACAAATTATACCACAGAAGTTGTGGTACCAGAATTAAATATTCCATGGGGATTTACATTTCTGCCAGACAATTCTATTTTAATTACAGAAAAATCGGGGGAATTAATTCATTTTAAAGATGGCAAAAAAACAAGTATTGCTGGCATGCCAGAAGTAACTGTAAGAGGACAAGGTGGTTTGTTAGATATAGAATTACACCCAAATTTTAAACAAAATAACTTCATTTATTTTACGTACGCATCTTCAGAAGGCACAGAAAGAGGTGCAAATACTACTTTAATGAGAGCTGTTTTTAAAAATGGCACTTTGTCTAATCAAAAAGTATTGTACAAAGCATATCCTAATAGTAGAAAAGGCCAACATTTTGGTTCTAGAATTGCTTTTGATGCTCAAAATAGAATTTATTTTTCTATTGGAGATAGAGGAAATAGAGATGTAAATCCGCAAGATATTACCAGAGATTGTGGTAAAATTTATAGGTTGAATGATGATGGAAGTATCCCTAAAGACAATCCTTTTGTGGGAGTAGAAAATGCAAAAGAAGCAATTTTTACTTATGGCAATAGAAATCCACAAGGTATGGAAACCAATCCGTTTACAGGAGAAATTTGGGCGCACGAACATGGGCCAAAAGGTGGAGACGAAATAAACATTATCAAAAAAGGAAAAAACTATGGTTGGCCTGTAATAAGTTACGGAGTTAATTATTCTGGAACAAAATTTACAGATATTACAGCCAAAGAAGGTATGGAGCAACCTTTGCATTATTGGGATCCATCCATAGCACCAAGTGGTATGGCTTTTGTAAATTCTAATATATATCCTAATTGGAAAGGTAATGTATTAATAGGTTCTTTAAAGTTTAAATACATTGCCAATTGTTATTTAGAAAACGGAAAAGTAGTAAAGGAAGAAAAAATTTTAGAAGATATTGGTAGAGTGCGTTCCATAGAACAAGGTAATGATGGTTATATATATGTAGGTGTAGAAGGTTTAGGAATTGTAAAAATAAAAACAAAGTAAGATGAAGGTTTTAAGTTTATATGTTTTTTTAAATGTATTTTTCTTTTCATTTGTTTCAGAAAAAGAAATTTATAATGATGTAGTGCAAGAGACTTCATTACAGCAAAGTATTAAAAGAGGTAAAGAAATTTATGCAGATATGTGTGCAACTTGCCATTTACCCAATGGACAAGGGGTGCCAAAAGTGTATCCGCCTTTGGCGAAATCAGACTATTTAATGGAGAAAAGAGAAGAAAGTATTAGAGCTATTAAATATGGTTTGCGTGGCAAAATTGTGGTAAATGGAGTAAAATACAGAGGCATAATGTCTAACTTAGGTTTGTATGAAGATGAAGTTGCAGATGTTATGAATTATATTACTAATTCTTGGGGAAATAAAAACCCAAAAATGGTTACAGAAGAAGAAGTAAAAGAAATACAGAAAAAGTAAAATTCATTACCTTTCAAAAAATGCATCAATTTTTGTTATAAACTAATTGCAATTATTCATACATTTTTGTGGTGTAAACAAATCAAAAAAAATACATTTGTATTTTAAAATTAAGAAGGATTATGTCAGAAAATATCGAAAAAATAAAATGTTTAATTATTGGTTCTGGTCCTGCAGGTTATTCTGCTGCAATTTATGCTGCTAGAGCAGATATGAAACCAATAATGTATACAGGAATGCAAATGGGAGGTCAATTAACAACTACTACTGAAGTTGATAATTATGCTGGTTATAAAGATGGAACTGATGGAACAGCAATGATGAATGACTTTAAACATCAAGCAGAGCGTTTTGGAACAGAAGTCCGTTTTGGAATGGTTACAAAAGTTGATTTAAGTGATAAAGTTGGTGGAGTTCACAAAGTAATTGTGGATGAAACGAAACATATAGAAGCAGAAACTATTATTATTTGTACTGGAGCAACTGCAAAATATTTAGGTTTAGAAAGTGAGCAACGTTTAATTGGTGGAGGTGTTTCTGCTTGTGCTACTTGTGATGGTTTTTTCTATAAAGGGCAAGATGTAGTTGTAGTTGGGGCAGGAGATACTGCTGCAGAAGAAGCCACATATTTGGCTAATATTTGTAATAAAGTTACACTCTTAGTGCGTAAAGATTATATGAGAGCTTCTAAAGCGATGCAGCACAGGGTAAATAAAACTGAAAATATTGAAGTATTATACAATACTGAAGTTGATGAGGTTTTAGGTTCTAATGTTGTTGAAGGTGTAAGAGCAATTAATAATCTAACAAAAGAAAAGCATGACATTGCTGTTACCGGAATTTTTATAGCAATTGGTCACAAACCAAATTCAGATTTATTTAAAGGTGTTTTAGATATGGATGAAACAGGGTATTTAATTACAAAAGGTAAAACGACCAAAACAAAGTTACCTGGAGTTTTTGCTGCTGGTGATATTCAAGATAAAGAATACAGACAAGCAATTACAGCTGCAGGTACAGGTTGTATGGCTGCTCTAGATGCAGAGCGTTATTTAGGTGCTTTAAAATAAGCAATTAAATTGCATTTTTATAAAACAAAAAAGAGATTACTTTTAAAAGTAATCTCTTTTTTATTTTGCTATGAACCCTGTCAGTTCGAGTTATTCTGCTTTTTTGCGGAATTGTATCGAGAACATTTTAGTAGACTGGTTTTCAATTAACTTATTATAGATTCCTGCTTGTGCAGGAAGGACATTTTTAATTTACATTCCAATTGTTTCATTTCGAAATGAGCCTTTTTAGGCGGTTGAGAAATCTCATAGTTTAATTTCGAGGTATTTAAATTTTAAATAACTTTAAAATTAAACTTCTACAGAAGCTTTCATCGATTTTCTGTAAAGAAATTTGTTGAAAATATTTCTTTTTCCAAAATTATTCATCGATTTTGCATTTACAAATTTCCCAAAAAGCACTTTGCTCACACCAAAATATTCGTATTTATTACCATCTGTAAAAGTAACTTCTAACAGCATACTTTTATGGTGCCAATCTGCTACTTGAAACTCTGTAATTGTTTTTTTATAAGCCTCTAAGTTTGCCTCTTTAGTTTCTGGAGCAATACTTACTAAAAAATGATACCCATCTATAATTTGAGTACTCATAATGTCTGCTTCTTCTTTTTTAGCTTCGTCTGTAAATTTATCTGGATGCCACTCTTTTACCAAACCTCTGTAAGATTTTTTTAATTCCTTTAAATCTATTGGACCTTCTACATTAAAAAGCTTTTTATATTCTTTAATACGTTTCATTTCTTTGTTTTCAAATTGCGTGCAAAACTACTGATATTAAATTGATTAAAATTTAAAATGAGAGATATTTTTAATGAAATATTATTCAATTGGTATAAGTGTTAAACTTGTCCATCTTCCTCTGGAGAAAGCAAAAGAATCATTTTCAGGAATTTTTAGGTTAGAATGTGAGTTAAATTGGACTTCTAAAACGGCATCTTTTTTTAATTTTACGTTTTTAACAGTAAAAATTGAAGGTTCATAATCTATTTCTGTTGCTGAATTCTGAAAGACCTTTAAAAGACTATCATTTACAAAAATTTTGTAGAAAGATTCACCATCAGTTTCTTTTAAGGTAGTTAGATCTATGTCATAAAGACCACTTTTTCCTTTAAAAACTGTATTTGCTGCAGAAAATAAATTCTTATAAATAACTGCGTTTATTGCCAATGCATTTTTCTTTTTATGTTTGTAAAATGGTGCAATTCCTTCTCTTTTTACAGGGTTAAAATCTGTAATTGCATTTAAAACTATTTTTTTGCTTTCGTTTCTTTTTTTTGTTTGGCAAGAAACGAATAGTAATGTAATAATGAATAAAGAAAGTTGTATGGTTTTCATAATATTTTTCATTTAATACTTAAGTGATTTTAGTGCAAGTTATTATTTATTTATAATAATTTTGTGAAAATGTAGGAGAAATCTTAAAAAATAATAAGTCAAAAATAGACAACATTACATTGTTATATTTTGGAATAAATTCGTTTGAATAATCTGTAAAGAATTGATAAAGTAATCATGTTTGATAAGCTACAAAGGATGAATGCTTTTGTAAATTCATCTAACATTTAGTAATAAATTTTAGTTGTTATGATTTTTATAAACCAAGCTCTTTTCTTTCTTTAGTGTCTGTAACTCCGTTTTTGCTCCAATAAGCAGATTGTATGGTTTTAATTTTTGTTGCTTTTGTAGTTAGTTCTTTTCCTCTTTGTGTAAAAGTTTCTTCCCAAGATTCTATGGTGTAAGGAAATTCTTTGGTAAGTTGTATGGTTAATTTTCTTTTTAAAGTGGGATAAGAAACCGAAAAGTACATAAAACCATCTTTTTCAATTAAATTGATGGTGGCATTATAGGCTTTAATTTCTTGATGATTTAATCCTAAAAACTCAAAAGAAGGAATTACTTTATAGTTTCCTGTTTTTATTGAAGCAGGATTTATTCTTAACAAGTTCCAAAAATCATTCTCTAAAACTTCTTTTTTAAGTGATAGATTTCTATCAGCATTGCTCTCAAAATAAGAGAAAAATTTAATTTTAAAATCTTCTCTATTATTTAATTGCATAAATGTATTTCCACACCATTCTTGAGCAGAAAAAGAAATTTTAATTGCTTTTTTGTTGATGTCAATAGGAGAGAAGGTACTTGTCATTATAGCATAAGGATAAATTCCTGTAGTATATTTTTTAGTGCTATTCAACTTTAAAATGGGTACATTTTTTTTATTCTGATAATCTGCTTTTACTTGTTTTTGAGGAAGAAAATCTTCGGTAACAAAAATGTTTACTGCAGTTCCATCATAAATTTGCCCATATCTAGCTTGCGTTAATTTATAAGAAGTTATTTCTGCTTTGCCAGCATACCAATAGTTATTAAAATTTTTATGTTTTTGTTGATTCTCAATTTTTGTAGTTATTGAATCATTCTTTTTTTCTGGTGATTTAGCAGTGCAAAAAATAAAAAGAAGACTTGTAATTAGTAAAGTATAGCTATTCATAAAACGTTTCATTTATAATAAATTAAAACACTAATTTACAATAAAAAAAGACCATCAGAAAAAATGATGGTCTTTTAAACAAACAACTAATTCTTAAAACTTTGATTTTTAAGAAAATTTTAAATAATTTGTCTTTACAGACATTTCGACTGCGCTCAATAAGACATATTAATTTTAGAAGCAGTATTTATTTTCTGCTTTTACTTTTTCTGCAATTTCGTTACGTAAATCTACAATATCTGGGTAATTTGTATATTTAGTAAAACGTTTTAGACCCATTAACATCATGCGTTGTTCATCTCCTTCAGCAAAAGAAATAATACTTTCTTTTCCTTTTTCTTCAATTTTATCTACTGCATGATACAAGTATAATTTAGACATTGCAATTTGTACAGATTGTTCTTTTTCGCTGGTGCGTTTTACATTTTTTTCTGTTCTTAAAATGGCAGATTCTGCCATGTAAATCTCAATTAAAATATCTGCAGCAGAAATCAATAATTGTTGATGCTCTTCAATTTCTGGTCCATATTTTTGCAATGCTGCACCAGCAACCATTAAAAATGTTTTCTTCAATTTAGCAATCATTTCTTTTTCTTCAGCAAACAACTCTGAGTAATCTGGCGTATCAAAAGAAGGAATTCCCATTAAACTATTGGCAACTTCTGTGGCAGGTTCTAATAAATCTACATGACCTTTCATCGCTTTTTTAATCAACATACCCACAGAAAGCATTCTGTTTATTTCGTTTGTACCTTCGTAAATTCTAGCAATTCTAGCATCTCTCCATGCAGATTCCATAGGTGTTTCTTCAGAAAAACCCATTCCACCAAAAATTTGAATTCCTTCATCTGCACAGTTTTGTACATCTTCAGAAACGGCAACTTTTAAAATAGAACATTCTATTGCATATTCTTCTACACCTTTTAATTCTGCTTCTTGATGCGTGTTACCAGCTGCTACTCTTAAATTAATTCTATCTTCTATATCTTTTGATGCTCTATAAGTTGCAGATTCGCCAACATAAGCATCTGTTGCCATTTCTGCTAATTTTACTTTAATAGCGCCAAAATTTGAAATAGGCGTTTTAAATTGCTTACGTTCTGTTGCGTATTTTACAGCAGTTGTTATAATTCTTCTTTGAGAATCTAAACAAGCCGCAGCTAATTTAATTCGTCCAACATTTAATGCATTCATAGCAATTTTAAAACCTTCTCCTCTGCCTGCTAACATATTTTCTACGGGCACAACTGTATCATTAAAAAATACTTGTCTTGTAGAAGATGCTCTAATTCCTAATTTATGTTCTTCTTCACCTAAGGTTATACCATTGGGTTTATCTTTATCAAATTCAATAATAAAACCAGTAATGTTTTTATCGTTTTCAATACGAGCAAAAACAATCATTAATCGACAAAATCCTGCGTTAGAAATCCACATTTTTTGTCCGTTGATTTTGTATGATTTTCCATCTGCAGAAAGTTCTGCAGTAGTTTTCCCTGAATTTGCATCAGAACCAGCTCCAGGTTCTGTTAAACAATAAGCACCAAACCATTCTCCAGTTGCTAATTTTGGAACGTATTTTTGTTTTTGTTCTTCTGTTCCATACAAAGTAATTGGCATAGTTCCAATACCCGTATGTGCACCAAATGCAGTACTAAAAGAACCTGTTCCAGAGGAAATATAATCGCATGTTAATACAGTTGAAACAAAGCCCATACCTAAACCACCATAAGCATCAGGAACAGCAACTCCTAAAAAACCTAATTCACCAGCTTTACGCATTACTTCTTCAGTTAAAGCATAATCTTTTGCTTCAAATCTGTTTTTATGCGGAATGATTTCACGATCATTAAATTCCATTACAGCTTCCTTCATCATTTGTTGCTCTTCAGAAAAATCTTCTGGAGTAAAAACGTCTTCGCAATTTGTTTCTTTTACAAGGAATTGACCACCTCTTAGAAGATTTTTTTTTGATGTTTCCATTTTTTTTTGATTTAGATTATAGAAGAAAGAAAATAGAGAAAAGACTTAATTTAGTCCGTTTTTAAACCCCATTGTCATTCTCTGGAATTCTTCTATTTTATCTTCAAGTTTTTTTAATGTTTCGTTATTTAAATATTGTCTATGTTTTGCTACTAATAGTTGTGTTCCTAATTCAAAGGAAGAACCTAATGAAATATCTAAAAAATGACTAAAAGATTTATTTGTTCTTGCTGAACCTTCTGCTATATTGCTTGGCATTGATATAGAGCATCTACTCATTTGAGAACTTAAATCAAATTTTTCATGCTTTGGGAAATTTAGTAAGATGTCAGAAATATCATTTGTAATTTCCAACCCAAGTTTCCAAATTTTTAAATTTTTATAATTATGTCTCTGTTTAGCACACATTTTGGTCTATTTTCTCTTTTCTATTTTCTTTCATCTTTTTTATGAAAGAAACTCAAAAACCCCAGCAGCACCTTGTCCTGTTCCTACACACATAGTTACCATTCCGTATTTGTTTTTCATGTTACGCTTACGCATTTCATCAAACAATTGCACAGATAATTTTGCGCCAGTACAACCCAAAGGATGCCCTAATGCAATTGCACCTCCATTAACATTTACAATTTCTTGATTCAAATCTAACTCACGCATAACTGCTAAAGATTGAGAAGCAAACGCTTCATTCAATTCAATTAAATCGATATCGTTTTGTTGTAAACCTGCTTGTTTTAAAACTTTAGGAATTGCAGCCACAGGGCCAATTCCCATAATTCTGGGCTCTACACCAGCAGCAGCATAATTTACCACTCTTGCAATTGGTTCAATATTTAATTCTCTTACCATTTCTTCACTCATAACCATTACAAAAGCTGCACCATCACTCATTTGAGAAGAATTTCCAGCAGTTACACTTCCACCAGCAGCAAATACAGATCGAAGTTTTGCTAATACTTCTTTTGATGTTCCTGCTCTTGGACCTTCGTCTTTAGTAACTGTATATTTTTTGGTTTCTTTCTTTCCGTTTGCATTTAAAAAAGTTTGTTCAACTTCAATAGGCACTATTTGGTCTTGAAAACGATTTTCTGCTTGTGCTTTTAAAGCTTTCATATGAGAGTTATATGCAAATTCATCTTGGTCTTCTCTAGAAACTTTAAATTGGTTAGCAACTGCTTCTGCAGTATTTCCCATTCCCCAATAATAATCTGCATGTCCATCTTTAATGGTATCGTAATTTAGCTCTGGTTTAAAACCTGTCATTGGTACAGAGCTCATGCTTTCTGCACCACCTGCAATAATACAGTCTGCCATTCCTGCACTAATTTTTGCAGCAGCCATTGCAATGGTTTCTAGTCCTGATGAACAAAAACGGTTTACAGTAACTCCAGGAACATCTACAGAATTTAAACCGATTAAAGAAATAAAACGTGCCATGTTTAATCCTTGAGAACCTTCTGGCATTGCATTACCAACAATTACATCATCTATACGTTTTACGTCTAAATTTGGCAGTTCTTTCATCATATGCTGAATTGTTTCTGCCCCTAATTCGTCTGCACGTTTAAAGCGAAAAACACCTTTTGGAGCTTTTGCTACTGCAGTTCTGTATGCTTTTACTATGTATGCTGTTTTCATTTTTTTTTGTGATTTTTAGATTATTTGATTTTTAGATGTTTAGACTTCTAACAATCGAGAAATCTAGTAGTCTAATAATCTAATTTCTTAGTGGTTTCCCAGTCTTTAACATCGCTTGAATTCTCTCTAACGTTTTACGTTCTGTACAAAGTGATAAAAATGCTTCTCTTTCTAGATCTAATAAATATTGTTCTGTAACCAGTGTTGGTTCAGATAAATCTCCACCAGCCATTACATATGCCAGTTTGTTGGCTATTTTCATATCATGGGCACTTATATATTTAGAATGTTCCATAGCATCTGTACCTACTAAAAACATACCTAAAGCTTGTTTACCTAAAACTCGTACATCTTTTCTAGTAACAGGTTGTGTGTAACCACTTTCTGCCATTAATTTTGCATGTGCTTTTGCAGTAGCAATTTGTCTGTCTTTATTTACTACAATAACATCTTTTCCTTTTTGAAGCAAGCCTAAATCAAACGCTTCATAAGCAGAAGTAGAAACTTTTGCCATACCAATTGTTAAGAAATTTTCTTGTAAAATGTTTAATTCTACGTCTCCTTTTTGAAAAGAATCTGATGCTCTTAAAGCCATTTCTTTAGAGCCACCACCACCAGGAATTACTCCAACTCCAAATTCTACTAATCCCATATAGGTTTCTGCAGCAGCAACTACTTTGTCTGCGTGTAAAGAAATTTCGCAACCACCACCTAAAGCCATTCCATGAGGTGCAGATATTGTTGGAATGGATGAATAACGCATACGCATCATAGTATCTTGGAAATATTTAATGGCGTAATTTAATTCGTCATATTCTTGCTCTACAGCCATCATAAAAATCATACCAATATTGGCACCCACAGAGAAATTTGCAGCTTGATTACCAACCACCAAACCTTGAAAATCTTTTTCTGCCAAATCAATTCCTTTATTTATTCCTGCTAAAACATCACCACCAATTGTGTTCATTTTAGATTGGAACTCTACGTTTAAAATCCCATCTCCAATATCTTCTATAACAACACCAGAATTTTTAAAAACTTCGTTAGATTTTCTAATATTATCTAAAATAATAAATCCATCTTGACCCGGTTTTTTAGTTTGAGATTTAGAAGGAATATCATAATAAAAAGTTGCGCCTTCTTTTACAGAATAGAAAGACGTAGAACCTGCAGCTAACATTTCTGTTACCCAAGTTGCAGGTTCATTTCCTTCAGCTTTTAGAAGCTCAATACCTTTTTCTAATCCAACTGCGTCCCAAATTTCGAAAGGACCATTTTCCCAACCAAAACCAGCTTTCATTGCATCATCAATCTTATATAATTCATCAGAAATTTCTGGAATTCTATTCTGAACATAAGCAAACATTGCCCCAAAGTTTTTTCTATAAAATTCTCCGGCTTTGTCTTTTCCACCAACTAAAATTTTAAATCTATCAATTGGTTTGTCTATTGTTTTTGTTAATTCTAAAGTTGCAAATTTTGCTCTTTTTTTAGATCGATATTCTAAAGTATCTAAATCTAAAGTTAAGATTTCTTTTTTGCCATCAATTACAGATTTTTTGTAAAAACCTTGTCCAGTTTTACTTCCTAGCCATTTATTTTCCATCATTTTGTTGATGAAATCTGGAAGTTTAAATAAATCATGCGCTTCATCATCAGGACAATTGTCACAAATACCATTAGCAACGTGTACCAAAGTATCTAAACCAACCACATCAACCGTTCTAAAAGTGGCAGATTTTGGGCGACCAATAACTGGGCCAGTCAATTTATCTACTTCCTCTACAGTTAAACCCAATTCTTTTACTTGATGAAACAACGATTGGATTCCGAAAATTCCGATTCTGTTACCAATAAATGCAGGAGTATCTTTTGCTAAAACCGAAGTTTTTCCTAAGAACTTTTCCCCATACATCATTAAGAAATCTGTAATTGCTGGTTTACAATCTGGTCCAGGAACTACTTCAAACAATTTTAAATATCTTGGAGGATTAAAAAAGTGTGTAACAGCAAAGTGTTGTCTAAAATCTTCACTTCTGCCTTCATTCATAAATTTGATAGGAATTCCAGAAGTATTAGAAGAAATAATAGTTCCAGGAGTTCTATGTTTTTCTAGTTTTTCGAAAACTATTTTCTTAATGTCTAGTCTTTCAACTACAACTTCCATAATCCAATCTGCCTCTGCAACTTTGGCAATATCATCTTCTAAATTACCAGTAGTAATTCTGTTGGCAAATTTTTGATTGTAAATAGGAGATGGTTTCGATTTTAAAGAAGCCTTTAAAGCATCATTTACCAATCTATTTCTAACAACTTTATCTTCTAATGTTAGTCCTTTTGCTTTTTCTTTATCGGTTAATTCTCTTGGAACAATATCCAATAACAGCACTTCTACACCAATGTTTGCAAAATGGCATGAAATACCACTTCCCATTATACCTGAGCCAATTATCGCTACTTTTTTAATTCTTCTAGTCATTAGTTCATTTGTTTTAAACGGCTTTATTACTAATTTCTTTATAGATTTCTCTATCGGCAATTAATTTATTTATGGTTTCTGTTACTTTAAAAAAACCTTCTAGTTCTTTTGGTGTAACGTGTTCTCTAATTTTTTCGTTAAATTTAATTACGTATTCCTTAGATATTTTACGCATTTCTTTACCATAATCAGTAAGTTTAATAATTACACTTCTACCATCTTCTGGGTTTTTTTCTCTAGAAATAGCACCTTTATCTTCCATGCTTTTTAGAATTCTAGAAAGACTTGTTGGTTCCATTCCCATTAAAGGACCTAAAGCTGTAGAGGGTGTTCCTTTTTCTTTATCAATATTTAATAAAACAAAAGCGGTTGACATTGTGCTGTCATGCATTGCTGCTTGCTCATTATACACTTTTGCAACGGCTTGCCAAGTAGCTCTGAGCTCATGATCTATTGATTTTAATTTTTCCATGTTGTCAAATATATAAAAATATATTATGCATGCATAGTAAATCATAAGAAAGTTATGCATGCATAGTAAATTTTAACAGAAAATTTGATATTAGGTTGATGGCATACAAACACTAATAAATAGAAAATATGTAAGTTTGTATCCACTTGAAACTTTCAAGAAAACCAACAAAATTCGATGAGTAATTTATTAGAAATCAACAATGTTGTAAAAAAATATGGCGATTTTACGGCATTAAATAATGTTTCATTACACATACCAAAAGGAAGTGTTTTTGGCTTATTAGGACCCAATGGAGCAGGAAAAACTTCATTAATCAGAATTATTAATCAAATTACAATGCCAGATGCTGGATCTATTATTTTAGATGGAGAAGTTTTAGCACCAAAACATATAGCACAAATTGGTTATTTGCCTGAAGAACGTGGTTTGTATAAGTCGATGAAAGTTGGGGAACAAGCATTGTATTTAGCTCAGTTAAAAGGGTTGACTAAGTCAGAAGCAAAAACACGCTTAAAATATTGGTTTGATAAATTTGATATTTCTGCTTGGTGGAATAAGAAAATTGAAGAACTATCTAAAGGAATGGCACAAAAAGTACAGTTTATTGTTACGGTAATGCACAATCCTAAATTATTAATTTTTGATGAGCCTTTTTCTGGTTTTGATCCTATAAATGCTCAATTAATTGCCAAAGAAATTTTACAATTAAGAGATGAAGGTGCAACAATTATCTTCTCAACTCACAGAATGGAATCTGTAGAAGAAATGTGTGATGAAATTGCTTTGATTGATAAAGCTAACAAAATTTTAGATGGTAAATTAGCTGATATTAAACGTAAGTTTAGAACGTTTACCTATCAAGTTGGTTTGCTTACCAATCATCCTACAGAGGTTGAAGAAAAATTAAAAGAAAGATTTGAAGTTTTTCCATCAAAATTTAAATTATTGAATAATTGTTTAACTTTAAACGTAAAATTAACACAAGGAAATTCTGCTAACGATTTGTTATCATTTTTAACAAGTAGGGGAGAAGTGCAGCATTTTGTGGAATTGATACCAAGTGCAAACGATATTTTTATTCAGGAAGTAAAAAAGAATAGTTACTAAAATGAGCAAGTTAAAACTAATAATTCAGCGAGAGTTTATTGCTAAGGTTCGTAATAAATCTTTTATTATCATGACTTTTTTAAGTCCGGTTTTAATGATTGGAATGGGGGTTTTAATTTATTTTCTGACGCAGAAAAATGATAAGAAAGTAAAAAAAATCGTTTACGTAGATTATTCAGAAATATTCTCTAAAGAAGATTTTAAAGATTCAAAAACAGTCCATTATTTAGATTATACAGCTTTAGGAATTGAAGAAACAAAGCACAAAGTTAAGGTTGGTAAATATTATGGAGCCTTAATTATACCCAAACAAGATAGTTTAGAATTGCTATCTAAATCTATTGAGTTTTATTCTAAAGATACTCCATCAATGTTTATTGTCAATTCTTTAGAAAGGAAAATAACGTCTAAAATTAGAAATAAAAAACTGACGTATTTTAATATTGATTTAGATAAAATAGAAGCATCTAAAATTGATACAGAAATAAAAATGATCAATTTTTCTGGAGAAGAATCATCAGAATTAATAAATATTTTAAAAATAGGTATTGGTGCAATTGCAGGGTATTTGTTAATGATGTTTGTAATTATTTACGGCAATTCTGTAATGCGAAGTGTTATTGAAGAAAAAACAAGCAGAATTATAGAAATTATGATATCCTCAGTAAAACCCTTTCAATTGATGTTGGGTAAAATTATTGGCAATGCAACTGCAGGTTTATTACAGTTTTTTATTTGGGGAATATTACTTTTTGTAATGATTACAGTTGCTTCTGCTGTTTTTAATATTGATGTAGTAGAAATGCAAGCAGCAAAAGTACCGGCAGAACAAATGGAAATGGTTAAAGATGTTACTTCTGGCAATCAGGCTCAAATTGTGATACAAGAAATATTAAAACTACCAATTTTAAAAATATTTGTATTATTCATTTTTTACTTTTTAGGTGGTTTTATGCTATACAGTTCATTGTATGCAGCAATTGGTGCAGCAGTAGATAGTGAAACCGATACGCAACAATTTTTATTACCTGTAATGATGCCTTTAATTCTTGGTTTTTATGTTGGTTTTACAACTGTTATCAATGAGCCTGATGGCACTATTGCAGTACTTTTTTCTCACATTCCATTTACAAGTCCTATTGTAATGTTAATGCGAGTTCCATTTGGTGTTTCTTGGTTAGAATTGTTACTTTCTATGGCATTATTATTGGTTACCTTTGTAATAATGGTTTGGTTAGCAGCCAAAATTTATAGAGTTGGTATTTTAATGTATGGTAAAAAACCTACGTATAAAGATTTGTATAAATGGCTAAAATATTAAGATGATACAAGATACATTAGAACAAGTAAAAGATACAATTACAGAAGAAGCTAATAACGTTTTAGACTATACGTTTACCATAAGTAAAGAAATTTCTATTACTGTAAAAGGTTTAATTCTTATAACTTTGGCTTTGGTTTTGGCTTCTATATTATTAAAATATATTAGAAGATTTTTAACTAGAAAATTACCCGTGAATGATAAACAAAAATTTGTAACTGTTTTTACGTATTTAAGAGGTTTTGTTTTTTTAATTATTTTTTTAATTGGAATGCATTTTTCTGGCGTAAATGTAACCGCAGTTTTTGCAGCTTCTGCAGCTCTATTAATTGGTGTTGGTTTGGCTTTACAGACCCTTTTTCAAGATATTATTTCTGGTATTTTTATATTAGTTGATCAATCTGTACATGTTGGTGATATTATTGAACTAGAAGGCAAAGTAGGTAGGGTTTTAGAAATTCGTTTAAGAACAACAAGAGCTGTTACCATAGATAATAAAGTATTGGTAATACCAAATCATTTATACCTTACCAACATTTTATTTAATTGGACAGAGAATGGTACAGAAACTAGAGAGTTTGTTGATGTTGGAGTTGCTTATGGCTCTGATGTTGAACTGATAAGAGAAATTTTGTTGCAAATTGCAAAAGCACAGCCTAAAGTTTTAGAACACCCAGAACCAAAGGTTTTATTTACCGATTTTGCAGATAGTTCTCTTAATTTTAGAATATCCTTTAGCTTAAACGATAGTTTTGATGTGCGTTTTACACAGAGTAACATTCGTTTTGAAATAGACAAAGCGTTTAGAGAAAATAATGTAACAATTCCTTTTCCTCAGAGAGATGTACATGTTTATGCACAGAAATTAGAGCCTAAATAAATAATGTCAAAAATAAAAATTCTATTTTTTTTGATGTTGATAAGTGTAACTATAAATGCACAATTAACAGATTTAGCTAGGCTAGAATATTCTTTTATTCCTAAAACTAAATCTGAAGATAGATATACAAGAATTAAAGCAGCATTTAATTATCCTATTCAAATAAAAAAAGATAATTATTTTTTGGTAGGACTAGAGTATAATAGACTTTTTATTGAATTAGAAGATCAATACCCTTTTGATCCTTCGTTATTAAACAAAGCTACAATACTAGATTTAAACTTTGTTTATACCTATAAAATAAATAAAAAATGGAGAACAGCATTTAAAGTAACTCCTAGAATATCATCTACTTTATCAAAAAAAATAACTGGCGATGATTTGTTTTTAAACGGAGCTATATTTTTTATAAAAAACAGAACAAATGATGATGAGGTTACCAAGCCTTATCGATTAATTTTAGGATTAACTTATAATACAACAACAGGAATTCCATTTCCACTTCCTTTTATAAATTACAATAGAAAAGTAAATGAAAAATGGTCTTACACTTTGGGAGTTCCTAAAATGAATTTAAAATACAATATCAATAAAAAAAATAGTTTACAATCTTTTGCAGGTTTAGATGGCTATTTTGCTAATTTGCAAGAACCAATTTTAATAAATAATAAACAAGCTAATAGTATTTCATTATCTGTTTTAGTAGCTGGTTTAGGATATGAACATCAGTTTACAAAACATTTATTTTTATACACTTACAGTGGATTTACTTTTAGACTAAATAATGTGTTAAGAGATAGTAATAGAGATAACTTATTAACGTTAGATAATTTGAACGCCTTTTATCTAAGAACAGGAATTAAATTTAAAATATAATGTCAAAAATATTAATTATAGAAGATGAAGCTGCTATTAGAAGAGTTTTAATAAAAATTATTTCTGAAGAAAATGAAACCTATAATGTGGAAGAAGCAGAAGATGGTTTGTTAGGAATTGAAATGATTAAAAATAACGATTACGATCTAATTTTATGCGATATTAAAATGCCAAAAATGGATGGAGTTGAGGTGTTAGAAAAAGTAAAAAAAATAAAGCCAGAAGTGCCAATTATAATGATTTCTGGTCATGGAGATTTAGATACAGCAGTAAACACAATGCGTTTAGGAGCATTTGACTATATATCTAAACCACCAGATTTAAACCGACTTTTAAATACGGTAAGAAATGCTTTAGACACCAAAACGTTAATTGTAGAAAACAAACGACTCAAGAAAAAAGTAAGTAAAAGCTACCAAATGATTGGTAAGAGTGATGCCATTTCTCACATTAAAGATATTATTGAAAAAGTTGCTGCAACAGATGCAAGGGTTTTAATAACTGGGCCTAATGGAACAGGAAAAGAATTGGTTGCCCACTGGTTACACGAAAAATCTGATAGAGTTAAAAAACCAATGATTGAGGTAAATTGTGCTGCAATACCATCAGAATTAATAGAAAGTGAGCTTTTTGGACATGTAAAAGGTTCTTTTACAGGTGCTAATAAAGACAGAGCAGGTAAGTTTGAAGCAGCAAATGGAGGAACCATTTTTTTAGATGAAATTGGTGACATGAGTTTGTCTGCTCAAGCAAAAGTGCTACGTGCTTTGCAAGAAAATAAAATTCAACGTGTAGGCTCTGATAGAGATATAAAGGTAAATGTTAGAATTGTTGCTGCTACTAATAAAAATTTGAAAGAAGAAATTGCACAAGGTAGGTTTAGAGAAGATTTATACCACAGATTAGCCGTTATTTTAATTAAAGTACCTTCTTTAAATGATAGAAGAGAAGACATTCCTTTATTGGTAGACTTTTTTACGAATAAAATATCTGTAGAACAAGGCACACCTAAAAAAGAATTTTCTGCTGCAGCAATTCAGTTATTACAAGAATATGACTGGACAGGTAATATTCGTGAGTTAAGGAACGTTGTAGAACGTTTAATAATACTTGGAGAAAAAGAAGTTTCTGCAAATGATATTAAATTATTTGCAAGTAAATAAATTTTAAAAAAATGGCTAAAAAAAAGTACATATACTCAAAACTTACTACAGAAAACAGCTCTTTTTTTAAGCGATTTACGCATAACAAACGTTTTACAAAAGCTTTGAGCTTAACAAACCTAACTAAAGAAACTAAAATTTTAGATTTTGGTACAGGTGATGGACACTTTTTAAATCTAATTTATAATGAAGATACCTCAATAGTTTATGGTTATGAGCCAATTAAAGAGATGTTTACTCAGTTGCAAAGTAATATTGATAACAAAGAAATTAAATTAATCAATCATTTAGATGAGGTTTCTAATTTAAAATTCGATGTAGTTTATTGTTTAGAAGTGTTAGAACATTTTTACAAAGACTATCAAATTTATTTGTTAAATCAAATTAAAAATCAATTGGCAATTAATGGTTTGGTAGTTGTTTCTGTGCCAATTGAAGTAGGTATTGCTTCTTTTATAAAAAATACAATTAGGGTTGCTATTCAACAATTTGAGAGAGATACAAATTTTAAAAATATGGTAAAAGCACTTTTTTACAGGCACGTAGATAGAAGTACAGAAGGTAATTATATCTTTTCTCATATTGGTTTTAATTACAAAACGTTAGATAAAATTTTTAAGGAAGCAGGTTTTACTATCGTTAAAAAAGATTTTTCTCCTTTTAAAATATTACGTGGTTTAAATTCTCAGGTATTTTATGTATTGAAAATGAAACAATAAGCAAAATATTTAAATTTTAAAATAAGTATCGATAAAGTTGATGGAAAGATAAGAACTTCCCATCAACTTTTTTTTCTTAAAAAAAACTCTCTAACTATCTTTGTATTGTAATAAAATAACAGATTATTAACTATACAAATTAAGAAAAAAAATGGCAACAGCAGTTGGTAAACAATTCCCAGATTTAAATGTAGATGCAATGAACGAAATGGGAGACACGTTCAAAGTAAATGTTTTAGAAGAAGCAAAAAAAAATAACAAAAAAGTATTATTATTTTGGTATCCAAAAGATTTTACATTTGTGTGTCCTACAGAATTACATGCTTTTCAGGCAGCTTTAGGAGAGTTTGAAAAAAGAAATACAATTGTAATTGGTGCTTCTTGTGATACTCCAGAAGTACACTTTGCATGGTTAAGTCAAGCTAAGGAAAATGGAGGTATTGAAGGTGTTACCTACCCACTTTTAGCAGATAGTAATAGAAACTTATCATCAATATTAGGTATTTTAGATATTACCAATGAAACTTATGATGAAGTTACAGGAACTGTACAAGTAGAAGGAGATAATGTAACTTACAGAGCTACCTATATTATTGATGAAGAAGGTATTGTACAACATGCAAGTATTAACAACATGCCTATTGGTAGAAATGTTGGTGAATATTTACGTTTGGTAGATGCTTTAACGCATGTACAGGAAAAAGGAGAAGTTTGTCCTGCAAACTGGGAAGAAGGTAAAGATGCAATGTCTGCTAATGCAAAAGGTACAGCAGCATATTTAGCAACTCATTAAATTTTATGAACCTCATTTAAATCCTTCCTTTTAGGAGGGATTTAAAATGAGAAAAATCAAAATTATTATGGTACAAGAATTAAGCGAAGATACGCTAGTAAATATAATTGCTGATAATAAAAAAGTAGTGGTTCAATACTCTGCAACTTGGTGTGGAAACTGTAGAATTATGAAGCCAAAATTTAAAAAATTATCTTCAGAAAACGAAGATGTGGTTTTTGTAATTGCTGATGCAGAAAAATTTCCTGAAAGTAGAAAATTAGCAGATGTAAGTAATTTACCAACGTTTGCAACTTTTGTAGATGGTAAAAACGTAAATCAAACGCAAACAAATAAGTTTGATGTTTTAAAGGAATTGGTAAACGAAGTAATTTAATTACTGACAAACTGAACTTATTTCAGAATATCAGTCTAATATTAATTTAACTGATTACAATTACACAAACGATTTGTCAGTCTGAGCTTGTCGAAGACTTTTTTTAATCTTTAAACATCCTTTGATAAGCTCAGGAAGACATTTTGATTTTTAATTGTTTTATGATATTTAAAATCAAATTTGGTCCTATTAATTAAACAGATTCCCGTTTTTTGGAATAATAAATAAAAAAAATGAAATTACCTGTAATAAAACACCTTACTACTTTTATCGAAGAAAACGATCAAGATTATGTGTTAGAAACTATTGAAACTTTAGAAGCATTAACAGAAGTTCCTTCTCTAAAAGATGAGGAATTAGATGTGATAGGAGAGTTGATTTCTAATATGTATGGAGCTGTAGAAGTAGATAAAATGATAAAAGAGGGCACACCTAAAAAAGAAGCGTTAAACGCTTTTATGAAACGTGTATTAGGTTCTATAGATTCATAAATAATACTTGCTTTTAGTAAAATAAAAATCCCTAGTTTTTAAACTAGGGATTTTTGTTTTGAAATTATTTGATAGTTAAAACTGATATCTTACAGATAACGCAATATTTGAGTTTAACCCATCTAAGCCTCCTGCAATTGCAACTTCTGGTCTGTAATCTAAAGAAAGTAAAAGAGGTATATTAAAACTATACTCAATACCAATTACACCAGCACCAAAAACACCAAGGCCATCAGCATGTACAATTCCTGCACCAACACCAGCATACCATATAAATGGTTCTTCTAAAACCCAACCCCATTGATATAAACCTGTTGCTTTAAAGTTTGCAAAGGTATTTGCTAAACCTAAGTCTATTTCTAAACGTTGATTTTCTCCTAAAAATTTTTGGTAAGAAATTTCTCCTCCAGCTCCATCTCCACTAGCAAAACGTAAACCAATTGAATGACCATATCTGTCTTGTGCATTGATAGATAAACCAGCAGCTAAAACAAAACCAAAAATTAAAATTATTTTCTTCATAATTTTTTCTGTTTTTAAAATATTTTTCAAAATTACAACCATTCAACCTTAGCAGCAAAATATTGAGTAAAATCTTTTGTTATTCTGTTACATTAATTCTAACACCTTTAGAATGACTGCTAAATTCTGGAGCATACATACTTTGAATCGTTGTAATTCCGTTGCTAAAATTACCAGCATTATTTACTCTTACATCATATTCAAAAACATACACTCCTTTTGGTAAACGATCAAAAAAGAAATTTGTTGCAGCATCTTTTGTACTTTCATAATAACCTAAATTGTCTTGCCATTTGTATTTAGAGATTACATTAATAGGTTCAACACCAGAAGCTCTCATATCTTTCATGTGAATAAATTCCATATTTCTGTCACTTCTTAATTCGATTCTTACTGTAATTAAATCGCCAATTTTTATGGTTGATGAATCTCTAATTTCTTGCAATTCTTTGCCAGTATCAGAATTTACCTTTAAGAATAGTTTTTTGTTCAGTTTCAGCGGAGTTTCAGCAGTTGTAATTTTGTCTAAATCTTCAAAATATTGCCAATACAAACCTCCCCAAGCAATTCCGTTTCCTTTTTTACTGATGGTAATTTCGCCCATTTTTGGATTGATTTCATGATCATTCCAAGAAGTTTTAAAATAACCTGTTCCAGCTTCAATTTTTACATCATCCAACTTTGTTGGATCTATTTTTTTATTACCAATTGTAATGTTTACCATTTCTGTAACACTTTTACTTTGCTCAGTATTGGTAGATATCCAGTCACTTCCATTCAATAACAAAGCATAGACAGCTTCTGTGGTTGCTTTTGTAGTTTTCCATCTATTGGTTTGCTTGTTTTTTAGCAACCAAATTTTAAGATTATCAATAGTTGTAATATCATTTTCAATTTCAGAAAAAGCCTCAATAAGAAGTGCTTGTGTTTCTACAGGAGCTTGGTAATAGTAATAACCAGCAGTGTTAGATTTCCAATACATGCCTAATTCATTAGAAGTAATTGAGTTTTCTTTTAATGATTTTAGAATTTTATTTGCAGCCTCTTTTTTATCATTTCTAAATAATAATAAAGCAATTTGACCCTTTGCATACAAATTATACTCATTCCAATAAGTTGCTGTTTGGCTTTGGTAATAATCAACTGCTTTTTGTAGTGCATCATCCAAAGAAATATCAGCATAAAAACTACGCATATATAAATACTGAATTGTAAAATAGCCTAAATTATTTTTTGCTAAATATTCTTTATATGCTTTTTCTCCTTTCTTTTTACTCTTTGCTTTTTGTTTATTTTTTTCTGCTCTTTCTAAAAGTTTTTTATATTGTTCTAACAGTTCATCATCTAAATACTTAACAGATTTTTCAATCATTTTTTTGGTTGATTTGTTATAATCATTAACCCCTAATTTAGATAAATGACCAAAACCAGTTGCAATATGTTGAGTGATGAACCTACTTGCATATTTACCACCTTTAAACCAAGGAAAACCACCAGAATTCATCTGAATATCTTTTAACTTATTGATAGCTTTTTCTTGTTCATTTTTCATTTTATTTAAATCGAATAATAAAGCAATTCGTTTTTTTTGCTCGGTTTCAGATTGCGCATCTCTAAGCCATGGAGTTTCTTGAATAATCAATGATTTTAATTCTTGGTTTTTCTCTAAGTTTGATAAAAGAGCATCAGAAGATTTCCACACATTAAAGACTTCTTGAATCCTTGGGTTAGAATTTGCGACAAAACTTGCCAAGGTATTTGCATAATATCTTGCAAAGGTTTGTTCTGCACATTCATAAGGATACTCCATTAAATAAGGCAAAGATTGGATTGCATACCAAACTGGGTTTGATGTCATTTCTAACGTTAATTGATGGTTTTTTAAAGTTGATGAGGTGTTGCCTTTTAGCTTATTTAACGTAAATGTTTTGGTTTGATTAGAACGAACCCACATTGGTAAAGTTTCTGTAACCAACATTCTGTTAGATAAAACAGGCAATACATTTTGTTCTCCATCAGAAAAATCACCAGCTTTTGCTACAATTTTATATTGTACAACTTGTACCGTTTTTGGAATTGATAAGTTCCAAGAAACGCTGGTATTACCCTCTTTATCAACAGAAAAATTTTTGTTAGCGTTTAAGTTTTCTAAATCTGAGTCAATTTCTTTTCCTGTAATTGCATCTGTTAAAATCAGTTTTGCAAAACCAGATAATTCATTGTTTGTTAAGTTGGTAATTTTAGCAGACAATGTAATTTTATCTCCTTCTCTTAAAAACCTTGGTGCATTTGGCACTACCATTAATTCTTTTTGAGTAACAGTTTGTAGGTTTTTTGTTGCTGATTTCAATTCATTAGTATGAGCTAATAATTGTAATTTCCAACGAGTTAAAGCTTCTGGCATTGTAAAAGAAAAACTGACTTGCCCTTTTTTATCTGTTTTTAATTGAGGAAAAAAGAACGCGGTTTCGTTAAAGTTTTTACGAGCTTTTACTTGAGATAGTTCTTTGTTTAGTTTTGCCTGACCTGATTTTGTAGTGATAATAATAACACCATTTGCTCCTTTTGCTCCATAAATAGCAGTTGCTGCTGCGTCTTTTAAAACAGTCATACTTTCAATATCATCGAAATCAATCTCTTTGATATCAGTAGCAACACCATCTACTAAAACTAACGGATTTTCAAGACCATTAAAAGAAGCTTGACCACGAATATAAATTTGTTGATTATTGTTGCTAGGAATTCCACTGCCTTGAATCGATGTAACACCTGGAATTGTGCCTTGTAAACTTTCGGAAACTGAATGAACAGCAGCAGTCCTACTACTTTTCCTTTGAGCTCCATAACCAACAACTACAACTTCATCTAAATGTGCTGCACTTTCTTTAAGTTTTATGTTGATGTTTGTTTGGGTATTTACAAGAAATTCTTTCATTTCAAACCCTATATAGCTAACTATTAAAACATCTCCCTTTTTAATTTTAATTGAATAATTACCATCAAAATCTGTAGTTGTGCCAAATGTTGTACCTTGTATTACAACAGAAACTCCTGGTAAAGGCAAACCATCTTCATCAGAAATAGTACCAGTAATTGTTCCGTCAAAATCGGTTCTAATACTATTTATTTTGTTTTTTGTAGTTCTTAGATATTGTTGATTTTTCCATCGATTATTATTCAAACTAAAACCAAACCAATTATAAGTGTCATAAGAAATAGCAGGAAACCCAAAATATCTTTTTTGGTTGTTTTTGATGCTAAAATTGATGTTCCCAAAACTTTGGTTGGCATTACTTACCCCATAAGAATAATACCTAGGTTTTGCAGTTATAGGGTTAAATTGCCAATTATGTGATTTAAATTCATCTAAAGAAGCATCATACATAGAAGCTAAAACTTCTGCTGTAAC
The DNA here is from genome assembly GCF_947497695.1 of uncultured Polaribacter sp. Lineage (GTDB taxonomy): Bacteria > Bacteroidota > Bacteroidia > Flavobacteriales > Flavobacteriaceae > Polaribacter. Next base: position 98,324 of record NZ_CANMHM010000005.1, read on the forward strand.
AGCATTATTTTCATCATTTTTAATGCTAAAACTCCAAGTTTCTTCTTGTCCTGGTTGTAATTTGTCTCTAAAAATATTGGTTTCAATAGCAATAGATTCTTGTTTTTCAGTAACGTTGATTAACAAACTACCACTTTTAAAATAATTGTAGTTTACAAAGTGATATTTTACTGCAAAACCTCCAATATCATCTTTATTTACTGGTATTTTTATTGTTTTAGTTTCATTATTTAATTTAATTAAACGAGTTTCAATAATTTTATGATTCTTCTCTATCTGTACAACAACAGTATTATTTTTTGATGCAGAACCAATACTAATTTCAACAGTATCATCAATTGTATAAAAAGTTTTATCAGTATTTATTACAAACAATTTATTGTCTGCTATTTGTGTATCTTTAGTAGAGAAAACAGTAAATCTATGCTCATCCTTTACAGCTTGTCCAAATGTATCTTCACTTTCTAAAATGGCAATGTATTTACCAGAAACCCAATCTTTAATAGTCGATAGTTTTAGCTCTTTTGAGGTTTCTGTATTAAAATTTTTATTGAAAACCAATGCCCCTTTTTTCCAGTTTTTTTCATCAGCTTCATCTTCAGAATAAGGCTCGTTTGGAAACAAAGTTCTAAATGTATTCTCAGAAATATCTTGATAATCAGGAGCATTCCAAGGTCTTTTTCTTAGCGGATTTTTAGGAGCTTTTAACTTGTAAATTTTTACAGTTCCTTTTGCTGGCACAAACTCGCCATTTAGGTTTTTTGTATCCACTTTTAAAAGCGTTTCTTTTTGGTTTTTATCAATTTTATCATCTAAAGAAATGGTTGCCAATAAAGAATGATAACCTACGTTAATAATCGTAGTTGCTGAGCGAGTTTCTCCATTAATATCAGTTATATCAGCAGTAATTTCATAATTAAAAACAGGAAGACTTCCTTTGTCCACAGTTTCATCTGGCATTGCTTTAAAAATAATTTCAAATTCCCCTTTTTCATTGGTATTACTTTCTCCATTAGTAATTTCTTGAGAGCTAGAGCTTGGGTTGGGTCTTCTCCAATAATACCAACTTGGGTATTGCACTTTTCTATGCACTCTATATACTACTTTTGCATCGGTAATATTTGCCCCAGAAAAAGCTTTAGCAAAACCATTTACAGTAATTGAATCGTTAATTTTAAAACTTTCTGTAACAGGTTTAAATTCTGTTTCAAACTTAGGTCTTTTGTATTCTTCAACAGAAAATTTGATGGCATTATTATAGTCAAAATCAAAATCTTCGTTGTCATAAAACTTGCTGTCATGCTCAAAGCTTTCATCAACTTCAATAGAAAACTCGCCAGTTAAACCATTGTTTGGAATTATAAATTCTCCAGCAACAGAACCAAATTCGTTCAATTTTAAATCTAATGTTTTTACAATTTGATTATTTACATCATATAAGGTAACTTCTACAAATTCGTTTTTAAAAATTTCAGATTTGTCTCCTTGTTTTTTAATTACAATGGCTTTAAAATAGACAGTTTGCCCTGGTCTGTAAATACTTCTATCTGTAAAAATAAAGGGTTTTATCTTTATTTCTTGGTTGCTGTTTCTATAATTTTTGCTGTTGTTTTCATATAAATAATGATTCCCAAAAGTTGCAATATCTTCTTTTGTAGCGACTGTTATTTTTACATTTCTATAAGTTTCATCACTTTTAAAAGAAGCAAAACCCAATTTATTTGTTATCAATTTTTTATTGATGAAATTCAAATTTTTAAAGACTTTGTTTTTTAAATGAATTTTGGCATTTTTTATTGGTTTTCCGTTATTTCTATCCACAATTTGATAATTGTAGGTTTCTCCAAAATTATTTTCAATTAAAGTTAGGTTTGTAACTTGCATTACAGCTGTTCCATAAACGCTGTTATCGTTTAAATCTTTGTTTTCAGAGGCAGTAATTAGGTAAGTTCCGTTCTTAAATTTCGGTACAATTACTTCTGTTTTATGTTGCAAATAATCTTCTTTGTTTCTTAGTTTAGCATTCCAATTAGTTACTTTTTCAAGAGATTTAAAAAAAGTGATTTTTTCTTCTAAATCATATATTTTATGATATTTTTCTAATTGTTCTGTTGTTGTTTTATAAGCAATAAAAAACAATTGGTCAATGTTTTTATAACTGATTAATAATCTAGAATTTATATTAATCGGAATGTTTTTTTCTGCGGTAATAGAAAGTGATTTTGTTTTAATTTGATTCTTTAGAATAGAACAATTTTTTGCACCTAAAGTTTCTGGAAAATCATTCATTATTTGATTACAAATTGTAATTGCAAGTTTGTTTTTAGAGTTGTTTTTATAATTTTTTGCAATTTCAAAAGCATATAAACCACTTAATTTATTGTTTTTTAATTGCTCTTTTGATGTTTTTAAAGTTGATAGATAAATGGCTTCTTTATCACTAAAAGTTGCATGTTGTTTTACAAAGTTTAATCTATGGATATCAATATCAACTAAAGCATCTAAATTATTTTCTTTTAAATGAAATTCAATTAAATTCTGATAGATTTTTAAGCTATTAAACTGTAAAGATAAAGTGTCTTTTGTAGTTAAATTTACCTTAGAAAAAGAGTTGTAATCACTTAAATAAGCTGGATTATCAATAATAAATTGATAAGAAGGTTTTGTAATTGAAGTTTCTGAAGATTTGTAAAAATCTAAAGCATTGTTTGCTAAAAAATCGTATAAAGTAGGTCTGTATTTTTTTGAATCTTTTACAATGGATAAAATAGCTGCAAAATCTATAATATTAACATTTTGAAGCTTGTTTGAATCCTCTAAAGAAGCCTTAAAATAGGTGTGAATTTCTTTAAATAAGGTGTCTAAATCCCAAGTTCTAAAATCATTTACATCAACTTTATTTGCAGTTTTTGTTCTATTGTAAAATTTATACCTATTTTCAGTAAAATACTGCCAATACAAGTTTGCTAAAACATTTTCTAAAACATTTTTGGTTGGGAATTTACTTTTTGCAATATGTTTTTTAAAAGAGTTAATTACTTTTAATTGTGCATCTTCTTCTAATACTAAAGAAAACTTACTTTTATAAAAAAGCGATTTTACCAATTGAGGAGCGTTGTTTTCTTTTTCTGCTTTTGTGTAAATTTCATCGACACTTTTTAAAGCCGATTTTGGTAAGTTATCAATTTCAAACTTTTCTACTTCTAGCCAAAGATTCTTGTAAGATTTTTGGGCATAAGAAATTGAAGAGAATGCAAGAATAATTAATAATGTTGTTGTAATTTTTTTCATAATCCTATTGTTTTGTACTATCAAAGCACGCATAAATTAAGATGTAAATCAACTTAAAATTAGTAAACAGGTGGTTTCAATGCGTAAAACTATTTTTTAATTGAGTTTCGTTCTAAATATAATCAATATTGTTAGAAGCTTTTGTATTTTTACTTTTTAAAATTTTGATCCATGAAAATTCATTTTATTGCAATTGGAGGCAGTGCAATGCACAACTTAGCCATTGCTTTACACCAAAAAGGATACCAAGTTTCTGGTTCTGATGATGCTATTCACAATCCTTCTAAATCTCGCTTAGAAAAATACGGATTATTACCAAATGAATTTGGATGGTTTCCAGAGAAAATAACATCAGAGTTAGAGGTTATTATTCTTGGGATGCATGCTAAAAAAGACAATTTAGAATTGTTAAAAGCACAAGAATTAGGATTAAAAATTTATTCGTATCCAGAATTTTTATACGAGCAATCAAAAAACAAGACACGTGTTGTAATTGGTGGTTCTCATGGAAAAACTACGATTACCTCTATGATTTTACATGTGTTGAATTATCATGAAAAAGAAGTAGATTACATGGTTGGTGCACAATTAGAAGGTTTTGAAACCATGGTGCATTTAACTCAAGAAAACGATTTTATTGTTTTAGAAGGCGATGAATACTTGAGTTCTCCAATAGATATGCGTCCTAAATTTCATTTATATAAGCCAAATATTGCTTTGTTAAGTGGAATTGCTTGGGATCATATCAATGTTTTTCCCACTTTTGAAAACTATGTAGATCAGTTTAGGGTTTTTACTGATGGAATGGTAAATGGAGGAAGTATGATTTACAATGAAGAAGATGCTATTGTTAAAGATGTTGTAGAAAATTCAGAAAATCACATTAAAAAATACCCATATACAACACCAAAATATTTTATAGAAAACGGAACAACATTTTTAGAAACAAATGAAGGTAATTTACCTTTAGAAATTTTTGGCAAACACAACTTACAAAATTTAGCAGGAGCAAAGTGGATTTGTCAACACATGGGCATTGATGAAGATGATTTTTATGAGGCAATTGCAAGTTTTGCAGGAGCAAGTAAACGTTTAGAAAAAATTGCAGAAAATAATACGACCGTTATTTTTAAAGATTTTGCACATTCTCCTAGCAAAGTTGCTGCAACCACAAAGGCTGTAAAAGAACAGTATGCAGAAAGAACAGTTTTAGCATGTTTAGAATTGCATACGTATTCTAGTTTAAATGCTGAATTTTTAGCAGAATATAAAGGAGCGTTAAATGCAGCAGATAAAGCAGTGGTTTTTTACTCTCCTGATGCAGTTAAAATTAAACAATTAGAAGAAGTAACCACAATACAAATTGCCAATGCTTTTGAACGTGAAGATTTAATTATTTATACCAATCCTCAAGAATTTAAAGAATTTTTGTTTAGTCAAAATTTTGATAAAACAGCACTTGTGTTAATGAGTTCTGGAAATTACGGAGGTTTAGATTTTGAAGAAGTTAAGAATTTGGTTTAGTTTTTTTTAAAACCTAATTGTTTTAATTTTTCTTGTTGCCAATTTTTATCAAGAGTTCTTTTAATTAACCAATTTCTGTGAGTTTTATCAAATATTGATTTGTAAATAATTTTTAATCTAGCTTTTAAGAAAAGCTTTCTTTCAGTTCTTTTATAATTTTTGTTTCTAACTTTAGAATCATTTAACTGTTTATTAAAAGTAGATAGATAATTTTCTATTTCTTTTGTAGACTTATATTGTAAAGATGTAGTTTTATTAAAAACAATAAAACAACTAGCTAAAAAGAAGTTTAAAGGTAATTTTAATTTAGATAAATTATTAAAAATAATATTTGAATTTAATTTTTTAGAGAGTAAAAAAACATCATAAGCATTTCTTAATGCTATATTTTTATAATAAATACCATCATCATTAATTTGTTTTGCTATTATTGATAAGGCTATTTGATTTTCAAAACTCATAACATTCACGTTATTTATATTTTGGGCATCTTTTTTTATTAAAGAATAATTAAACTCATCTGCATATTTTTCAATTAGTAATTCTTTATGTATTTCTACAGCTGCAATCCTGTTTTTCTTTTGTAATCTAGGGTAGTGTTTAAAACTAATTGGGTCATAAGCATCTTTATGTACTCTAGTATATCCAAAATCAGTTATTAATTTTATGGCTTTAATATATTCTTCTTTTGAGAAAATAAAATCAATATCACCAACCATTCTCTCACCAATATCTTCATACAATCCTTCTAGAAGATTTCCTGTTCCTTTTAAGAAAATTGGTGTAATGTTATTTGATAATAATAACTCGTTAATTTCTTTGGCTTGTTCAATAATTTGCTGATTTCTTTCTCTATTTAAATCAGTTATACGAACCATATAATTGACTAGTTCTTCTGGTACATAATCCAAAAAATTGGCTTTTTTTAAATTGCAATACAAGGCAGGAAAAACAAAATGAGCTGTACTTAATTTCACAACAGCTTCCCAGTCTATTTCTTTAGTTTTTAACTGGTTTTCAATTATAATGTTGTTCTTTTCTTCATGATTAATTGTTAAACATTTTCCAATAAAAAATAAAGTTTCTTTATAATTCATTATTAAAAATTTTAGAAACTGTTTTTATCATTTCATCATTTTTAGAATAGGTAAGTTGGTAGCAATTTAAAGAATCAAACCAATTTAAAAACATTTGGGCATTTTCTTTTTTTGGTGACAACCAAGAATCTGGAACTAATTGCATAAAAGCATCAATTTTTGAAATTTTTTCAAAAGCTAAATTGGCATCTTTTTGATATTTTATAAAAACCAATTCATTACATGGTAAGTGACTAAAATAATTATCATTATTTGGTTTTAAATAACGAACAATTTTGTTTAATCTTTTAAAATGATATTCTGCAGTAGTTTCTAATTCTGGATAAATAGGAAGTAAAGTATGTAAGCTACTTTTTTTAATTGAAATGGCTGCAGGAAAACTATATACTTCTTTTTTATGAGCATCCATAGGTACAAAATCATCAGCCAAACAGGTAAAACCATTTGCTTGTAACAATGCTAAAGAAGTGCTTTTTCCGTTTCCAGAATCGCCTAAAAATAAAATTGCTTTTTTGTTATTGCTAACAGCAGAAGCATGAAAAACACCCATCCACTTATTTTCTTCTTTTTGATGAATTTTCTGAATAAATTCCATAGAAAACTTTCCTTGAAAATAATGAATATCATCACGACTCCAAGCACCAATTAATTCTTTATCAACTTTTAAAAAAATGTACTTATTTTCTATAAATACATCAAATTCATAATCAAAATTACTCGTATTTTTAATACTTAAATGTGCAAATTTTGGATGAACAAAAGCAAGTTCTGTTTCACTTAAAAAAGAGACCTTAAAAACAACGTTATTTACTTTATAATACTTTATAAATTCAAATGATTTTGGTGTTTTTATATCTCTATAATCATTAATTAATTGAGATTTAATTTTACTTTTTGGTTTGTAAGTTTTTTTTTCTAAGTCTAAAACAAAATCGATTGTTTTATCTAAAGGAACACCTAGTTTTTTAGACAAAGCTTCTGCAATGTCATTTACAGAAATTCCTTTACTTAATCTTTTTAAAATATCTGCTGTTGTATTTTCTAAAACTAAATATTCATTACTGTTTTCAAACCAAACAATAGTTTTATCTTCAACAGTTTTGTACAATAAATTTGATGGACTTTTCATAAATACTAAAAGTAGTTATTTTATTAATTAAATAAAAAACACGTAAAAATTAAAGAAGTTTAAAGTGTATTTTATGGTGTTAAAAGATTTAATTAGACTAGTTTTTACGCCAAAAAAATGGCGTAAATAAAATTAATACTGTAAACAATTCTAATCGTCCTATGAGCATTAAAAATGAACAAAACCATTTTGCAACATCTGTTAAATGGGCATAGCTATTTACAGGACTTACACTACCAATTGCTGGGCCAATATTACCTAAAGAAGAAGCTGCTGCACCTAATGCAGATAGAAAATCCAATCCCATTAAAGTTAATATTACAGAAGCTAAAACAAAAATAAGCATGTAAATAATAAAAAAAGATAAAATATTAAATACAATAGTTTGAGGTATTGTTTTTCCGTCTAACCTAACAGGTACAATTGCGTTTGGGTGTAAGGCTTTTTTAAACTCTAAAAAGCTATTTTTAAGCATAACAACATGTCTTACTATTTTTACACCACCACTTGTAGAACCTGCAGAACCACCAGTAAAAAATAAAGCAAAGAAAATACCGGTTGCAAAAAAGTTCCACATTGTAAAATCTGCCGTTACAAAGCCTGTTGTTGTTACAACAGAAGTTACCATAAATAAAGAATGTCTAATGGCACTTTCTACTTTTCCAAAAACCATTGGGTGAGTAATTGTTGTTTGTAAATTAGAATCTTGAAAAAAGATAATTATAATTGCTATTATTGAAGATACACCTATAATTCCGAAAAAGTAATATTTAAATTCTTCACTTTCAAAGACTCTACGAATTTTTCCTTTTAAAGCAAAATAGGTTAATACAAAGTTGGTCCCTGCAATCAACATAAAAATAAGAATAATGTATTGTACAAAAGGTAAATTGTTGTAGAAAGCTACACTGTTATTTTTGGTAGAAAAACCACCTGTGCTCATGGTTGCCATTGCATGATTAATAGCGTCAAACCAAGTCATACCAGCAACTTTTAATAATAAAAATTGAGCTAGCGTTAGTGTAACGTAAATCAAATACAATCGTTTTGCGGTATCTGTAATTCTTGGATGTAATTTATCTGTTGATGGTCCAGGAGCTTCAGCCATAAAAAGCTGCATACCTCCAATACCTAACAAAGGTAGTATTGCAACTGTAAGTACAATAATTCCCATTCCACCAATCCAATGGGTGGCACTTCGCCAAAATAAAATCCCTTTTGGCATGGATTCTATGTCTAATAAAATAGAAGAACCTGTTGTTGAATATCCTGATATTGTTTCAAAAAATGCATCTGAAATAGCAGGTATTGTACCAGAAAATAAATAAGGCAGCATACCTGTAAAAGATAGAATTAACCAACCAAGTGTTACAATTAAATACCCATCTTTCTTTTGAATATTAGTGCTATTGGGCTTATTTAAAAAGAAAAGTAAAGCACCAATAATTATGGTTACAATTCCTGCATTTAGTATTCCCCATTTTGCATCTTCATTATGAAAAGCACTAAAAGGATAGGCAATAAACATAAAAAAACCGTTTAAGATTGCAGTAATCCCTAAAAAACGATATATTATTTTGGTGTTTAAAGTACTCGTCATATTATTTAAATAAACGTTCTACAGCACTTACTGCTTCTGGCAAGCAGAATACTATTACTTTATCACCAATTTTAAGTTGTACATTTCCAGTAGCCATAATTGCTTTTTCATTTCTAATAATACCTCCTAAAACAGCTTCTCTTGGTAAACTTAAATCTTTTATTGGTTTCTCTGTTACTTTAGTTTCTTTTTGCACTTCAAATTCAAAAACTTCTGCATCTATATTATGTAAATTAGCAATTGCTAAAATTTCTCCTTTTCTAATATGTCTAAAAATATTACTTGCTGCAATTAATTTTTTATTGATTAAAGATTGAATTCCAATAGTTTGAGAAATATCGATATAATCCATATTTTCAACCAAAGCAATGGTTTTTTTTACACCTTTAGATTTAGCCACTAAACAAGACATAATATTGGTTTCAGAGTTTCCTGTAACTGCTATAAAAGCATCTGTTTCTCTAATGTTTTCTTCTTCTAAAAGTTCTAAATCTCTACCATCACCATGAATAACTAACGTATTATTTAGTTCTTCTGCAAGTAATTCTGCTTTTTCTCTGTTTTTTTCAATTAATTTAACTTTAAAATTGTCTTTACAAAGGTTACGAGCCGTTTTTTCTCCAATACTACTACCACCAAGAATTATTACATTTTTAATATCGAATTGTTTTTTACCTATAATAGGATACAAATCTTTCATACTATAATTAGGAACACAAAAGTAGACTTGGTCATCTAATTGATAAACAGTGTCTCCTCTTGGAATAATAGTCTGGGTAATATTTTGTCTTTTAATAGCAATGGTTGTAAAATCTACCTGAGGAAATTGTTGTTTTGCCTCTCTCACTGTTAAATCTAAAATAGGAGAATTATAAGCTAACGCAGTTCCCATCACATTAAAAACACCACTTTCAAATGCTACAGTATCATTAAATGAAGATTGATTTAACAGCATTTTAATTTCATTTGCCGCTAATTCTTGAGGCGAAATCATAAAATCTAAACCAAATTTTTCAAAATCGACTTCACAATCTTCTAAAAATTCTGGGTTGTCTATTCTTGCAATTGTTTTTTTTGCTCCTAAAGATTTTCCAATCACTGAAATTGTAAAATTCGTATTCTGACTATCTGTAACTGCTATTAATAAATCAGCAGAACTAATGCCAATTTCTTTTAGTAGTTTTATAGAGGTAGCATCTCCTTTTTTGGTAATAACATCTAAATGATTGTTAAGATATTCTAGTTTTTTTCCATCAAAATCTATGATGTAGGTATCTTGAGATTCGTAAGAAAGAAGTTTAGCTAAGTGAAAACCAACGTCTCCAGCTCCAGCTATGATAATTTTCATATTTTAAAATATAGGTAATAGCTTACAAATATATAAAGAGTTTTGCAGCAAATGCAAATAAAATATAGTTTTCAATCTCTTTAAATGATTTTTGTATTTTTATAGAAAAACAAAATGGAAAAGTTAACTATAAAATCTTGGGCTTTAGATGATAGGCCAAGAGAAAAACTATTAGCAAAAGGAAAAGGATCACTTTCTGATGCAGAGTTAATAGCAATTTTAATAGGTTCTGGCAATAGAAAAGAAAGTGCAGTAGCATTATCTAAAAGAATATTACAATCTGTAGCTGGTAATATTAATGAACTTGCAAAGTTATCCGTAGAAAAATTAACTACTTTTAAAGGAATTGGTGAAGCAAAAGCAATTGCAATAATTACAGCTCTAGAAATTGGTAAAAGACGCCAAATAGAACTTGCTTTAGAAAAACAAAAAATTACCTGTAGTAAAGATGGCTTTAAAATGATGCAACCTGTAATTGGCGATTTAGAACATGAAGAATTTTGGGTACTTTTTTTAAATAATTCTAACAAAGTTTTAGCAAAAACTCAAATAAGTAAAGGTGGTTTAACAGCAACTGTTGTAGATGTAAGAGTGTTGTTTAAAAGAGCATTAGAATTAGTTTCTGTGGGGCTTATTGTTTGTCATAATCATCCTTCAGGAAAATTGTTACCTAGTAATGCAGACAAGCAACTAACTCAAAAAATTAAACAAGCAGGCAATACTTTAGATATAAAATTGCTAGATCATTTAATAATTACTGAAAAATCGTATTTTAGCTTTGCAGACGAAGGCCTTTTATAGTCTTCAGTATTCAGTAGCAGTTTTCAGTGAGGTGCTGACTGAGTACTGCTACTAAATACTGCCACTAAACAAATAATGATACTCGTTTATACACATTCAATTACCCCTAGAATTCGCTATATTTTTAAGCATATATTTACAAGAACGTTATCGATTCCTGTTGATTTTACTTCTAAAGTAGAAGAATTTGTAGCACATAATGGTCCTAAAATGACTTATACAAAAACACCTTTAGGAAATGAGTTTTTTGTAAAAAGCAACGATTTATTGTTTGAGCAAGGTGTTAATGATATGGAAATTTCTGTCCAAAAATGGGATGATGTGCCTTGTTTTTTTAAAACGGGTTCAAAGTCTACCATTCCTTATGATATTTTTGCAGCAAGTTTTTATTTAATTACAAGGTATGAAGAATATTTACCACATGTAAAAGACATTCATGGGCGTTATACTGCAGAACAAAGTTTAGCGTTTAAACATCGTTTTTTAGAAAAACCAGTAGTTGATATTTGGATCTATAAATTTTTAGACGTTTTAAAAGAAAAATTCCCAGATTATGGATATCAAGAACGTGCCTATGAATTTATTTCTACGATAGATATTGACAACGCCTATGCATACAAGTATAAAAGTTTAGTGAGAAGCGTTGGAGGTTTTTTTAATGATATCCTACACTTTAAAATTTTAAATGTTTGGAATCGCTTTGCTGTAACCTTTAACATTATTAATGATCCTTTTGATACTTTTCAAAGAATTTTAAAAGCTAAAAAACAACAAGATGTTAAAACTATTTTCTTTTTTTTAATTGGAGATTATACCACTTTTGATACCAATGTTTCTGCTTCTAAAACCAAGTTTAGATTGTTAATCAAAGAAATGGTAGATTATGCAAGAGTGGGTTTGCATCCCTCTTATTTTACGATGCACAACGCAGCTTTATTAAAAAAAGAAAAAGAGCGGTTAGAGGGTATTATTAACATGCCAATTCAAAGATCTAGGCAACATTATTTAAGATTTAGTTTGCCAGAAACCTATCAAAATTTAATCGATTTAGAAGTAGAAGAAGATTATTCTATGGGGTATGCAAGTACTGTTGGTTTTAGAGCAAGTACTTGTACACCATTTTATTTTTATGATTTAGATTTCGAAATTCAAACACCTTTAAAAGTGTTTCCTTTTGCTTTGATGGATACTACTTTAAATGATTATATGAAATTGACTCCAAGACAATCTTTAGGAAGAATTAGAGATTTGAAAAATGAAGTAAAAGCAGTAAATGGTACTTTTATAACATTATTTCATAATGAAGCTTTAAGTGATTATTTACGATGGAAAGGCTGGAAAAGATTGTATGAATCTATGATTAAAATAGCAATTTCATAATGATTAACTACGTTAAAAGAAAAGATTTAGATGTTCTTAAATATGATGCTTGTATAGAAAACTCTTTACAATCTAGCGTCTATGCATTTTCTTGGTATTTAGATATTGCTGCAGACAATTGGGATGTTTTGGTTTTAGATGATTATGAAGCTGTAATGCCAATTCCATGGAAACAGAAATATTTTATAAAGTATGTATATCCTCCTTTTTGGTTAATTCAATTAGGTATATTTTCTGTTGATATTGTTGATGAAAACGAATTTTTAATAGCCTTATTTAGTGAGTTTAAATTTGTAGAAACTAGAACAAATACAAATAACTCTTTTTCTATGTTTAACGCTTATGAAAAAGAAAGACAATTACAAGAGCTAGATTTAAAAAGACCTTATGAGGCTATTTTTGCTAACTATAGAAAAGATAGAAGAAAAGATGTTGCTAAAGCCATAAAATTAGATTTAATTGAAAAATGGAATGACAATCCAAAGAAATTAATTAATTTATTTAAAAACAATGTTGGTAAACGAACTCCAGGTATCATTGAAAAAGATTATGTTAGTTTATTGAAATTATTAGAAAAGTGTATTGAAAAAAAGGTAGGAGAAGTACTTTCTGTTTACGATAGTGAAAACAATTTAGTGGCTTCTGGTTTTTTTCTAAAATATCAGAAAAAGGTAACGATTTTAGTATCATCAACAGATTTTAAAAACAGAAAAAACGGAGCAAATACTTTTTTAATTGATAGAGCAATTTATAAGTATGAAAACAATTTTGATGTGTTTAATTTTGGAGGTTCTTCTATGGTAACTATTGCTAAATACTTTATAAGTTTTGGAGCATCTACAGTAAAATATCAGTATTTAAAATATAATAAATTACCTTTTTTATTAAAGTTGATGAAAAAGTAGAATTATTATACTCTTATTTTTTTTAAAAATTAGCTTTAAAATCTTCTTTGCAAATGTTTTTTCTACTTTTTAATGTTCGCTAAAAGTATAAATAATAGTACTTTGTTTTTTTGTTTTTAAAGTATTAATTTTATTCTTTTTTAGAAAAATATAAATACCATTGCGTTATTACTTCGTTATAGTTTTTTGATAATCGCTGTACTTTTACCCCTTTCAATTTTAGCCAATTTAGCATTTGATTTGTAATAGCTTTGTAATAATGCCAATCATTTTTTTCTAATATTTTCTGTTTTACATAAGTTGGTAAAATAGGTTTTATTTTATCTTTTATTTTTTGAATGTAAATTATTTTTTCTGAGGGTTGTATTTCTGTTTTAAAGCATACATTATAGGGTTTAAAATAATTATTGATTAACACATCGTCAAAAAGAATTTTCATTAATTTATATTTAACTGGTACTTTTTTAAAGAAATCCAACAGTTCTTTATCCCAAAAAGGAAATCGGTGTTCAAACCCAAAATAAGTATAAAAGTTAGCAGAATTAAAAATGTATTTTGCAATTTTTTCTTTTAGATCATAATCTTCAAAAACAGAGGAAGGTATTTTTCTTTTATAATTGCCATCAATTTGAATTAATGTTTTTTCAATTTCTTGTTTGATGACTTTTTTAGCTGATTTAGAAAGTTGATGGTTAGAAAATTTTTTAGAAATAAGTAAACTTATAATTTTTGTTTTCTTTAAACCTTCAGGAATTACTTTTAAAAACTGACTTCCACCTAAGAAATCTCCTGCATAACCAGGTACAAAAATAGAATTTAGAGCAATCAGTTTGTTTTCTTTTAAATACTTTACAGCAAAATATTCTTGTAAATAGGGCATTGAAGATAATTTACCTGCAAAATGAGCATATTTTTTAAACGCATCTGTTTCTAGGTAATTTTTAATTATTTTAGAATTATACTCAATAAAAAACCATTGAAAACCTAAAGCTTTTGCTGTTTTTTTTGAATTCTCAATTTCAAAACTATTTTTTCTACCATAAGTATAACAAACTACATTTTTATAGTTGTGCTTTTTTAGCATTACAGCAATTAATCTTGAGTCAAAACCACCACTTAAAGGCACAACAATTGTTCTATTATTCAATGATTCTACAAATCTACCAAATGCGTTTTCAAAAGCAATAGTTGCTTTTTCTTTTAGCATTGAATATGGGTTTGAACTCTCTTTTTCAATAGCATAAGTATAGAAAAAATCACGTTCAATTATTGTATCATTTTTAACAATTAAATATTCACTTGCTTGTACTTGATGTACCTTTTGTAATAATGTTTTTTTACCATGAGTATGATTTGTTGCCTTGAATTCAATTTCTGAAAGGGCATCAAAATTATTAAGATTAAAGGTGTTTTTTAAATAAAAGATATCATCACTTAAAAACAATTCATTATTTTGTAAAGTATAAAATACAGCAAAAGACCTTGTAATATCTGAAGCAATAAAACTGTTTTTTTCAGTATTTATGATGATTGTAAAAACACCATTTATCGTTTTTAAAAAATCTTTAAAATTTGTCTTGGTTTTTATTTTTGAAAGATAATCTATGGCTTTCTGTTTTTCATAAAAATCATTTTTTATATAAAAATATCCCTTAAAAGAGATTGTATCGGTTTTAGACCAAGAAAAACCAAGATTATTGTTTAAGGTAATGTTCATGAAGTAAACTTCTTTTTTATTCTAAAAATTAGTGCATTAGCATATAAAGAAAACATATAATTGTCTTTTAAAATTGCATAAACTTTACTGTAAAATTTTTTTGATAATAGAATTTTGATAAAAGATTTGTTTTGTAAATATTCTTTATTGTCTCTAAACTCCACTAATTTAGGGTTTTCTTTTCTAAATAGAATTCTGTAGGCTTCTTTTTGCCATTTCTTTTTATAATTTGAAAAGTCAGATAATTGATTTATTTTTTTTGCAAATTTTTCGAAATCAACCGAATCAATTTTTCCTTTATTTATAATAAAAGGAACAAAACTAAAAGTAAAGTTTTGCTTTGTAAAATGTAATTTTAACAAAGCACTATGATCAGTACCTTTATGGGGTTTATGGTTTTGTAAGTCAAAAATAAAATTACCTAAAGAATAAAAAATAAAAGTATTTTTATACTTTTCATAGCCTTGAAGTGTGTGAGAGTGATGAGCAATTACACAGCTAACGTTTTTTAATGCTGCAATTTTTTTTAAAAACTTTCTTTTAACAGGTGAAGGGTATAAGCTATATTCTTCTCCTCCATGAAAATTTACAATGATAAAATCGACTTTATTCTTGTAAATATGTACTTGTTTTTTTAGCCTAGAAAATTCATCAGCATTAAAAAGTTGCCCATTATTAATTTTTGTAGGGTTGCATTTAGCGATTCCAAATAAAGCTATTGAAATGGAATCTTTTTTTATAATTAATGGAGTAATTGCTTTTTCTTTTGATACATCTGCTCCAAAATAGCTGCATTTTTCATTTTTAATTTCCGATAAAGTATCTTTTAAGCCTAAATCGCCATAATCTAATATGTGATTGTTGGCTAAGTTAAATACTGAAATATTTTTTTTGTGTAAATAGTTGATGGTTTTTACAGGGCTTTTAAGTGGTGTGCTTTTGTTAAAAATGGTATTAATATTTGTTGTAGGGCCTTCTAAGTTGCCTACAACAAAATCAGATTTTAACAATTCATCAGCAATCTCATCAGAAAAAATTGTAGCATTTGATTTTATCTTTTCTTCAAAAGAGCCAGTTATACATATATCTCCAGTAAAAGTTAAAATCATAAATTATTTATAAGCATTTCTGTACTTATTTTCAGTTTTAGAAATTTTGAAAAAGTAAATAAGAATAAAGATATTAAAAACGACACCAATTCCTGAAAATAAAACGAGTGAAATAATAATATCATTGTAAAAATAATAACCGATATAAAATGCTAAAAAGCGAAAAATTAAAAGAAAGATATCATAAAAAAGAATCACTTTTTGTTTGTTTAAAATAACAATTAAACTAGTAATGGGTGAGCTTAAAAACATCATAAATAACCAAGGAATTAAAATCCTTAAATACGTGCCAACATCTGTCCATTGTTTTCCAAAAACTATATCTAAAAAATAAGATAGAAAGAATAAAGGAATAAAAATAAGTAAAGAAATTTTGAGTAAATTAAAACAAGTTTTTTTAACAATTTGGTATAAGTTTTCTTGCTTATTATAAACTTCTGTGGCTTTATTAAAAAACACTTGACTTACAGAACTCTGTACAATTCCACTAGGAGCTTTACCAACTTTAATTGCCAAGCCATAAATACCAGCTAAAGAAAGGCCAAAGTATTTGGTAATTAATAGTACAGGAATTTCATTAGAAAGGGTATTTAAAAAGTTAATTAAAGTATTAAAAAGAGGTATGTCTTTATATTTCTTAGTTAAAAGAAGCATTTTATTCAAAGAAATTTCATTTTTAAGTCTGTAAATAGCCGTGGATGATTTTTTTATTAGAAATAGAATTTGTGTTAATTGACCTACAATCATTCCAGGAATTAAACCTAAATAATTAAAAGAGCTAGCACCAAATGCAATCTGGCTAGCACTCATAACAGACGCTTTTGTAATATTTCCATTAGCAATATTTTTAAATTTTTTAGCTCTATTGTTCCAATATTCTAAAGTGGTAATACAACCAAGAAATAAATTGCTTAAGGGAATTAAATAAATAAAAAATGAGAGTTTCTGAATTTCAAAGAACGCTAAAATTTGGTTTTTAAAAATGAGTATGATTAGTAATGAAAGTATACTAGTTAATAAAACAACTACTAATGATAAAGCAAAAACATTCACAGCATCTTCATCCTTTTTAGGTAAAACAATGGCTACTTCAAATTGTAAAGAAATAATAGGTTTTAAAACGAATACAGAAGATGTAAACAACATATAAATACCAAAAACCTCTGTAGAAAAAAGTCTTGTAAGCAGTAAAATAGATGCATAAATAACTATTTGGCTTAAAGCAGAACCTGTTATTAATGTCAAAACATTTTTAACAAACTCTTTTTTTAAAAAAGAAAATAGTTGCATATTACTAGCTTTAATAGGTTTTCAAATATAGCGGAAATGAAACAGATAGAACACGTCTTTTTTGATTTAGATCATACTTTATGGGATTTTGAGAAAAATTCTGACTTAACCTTTCAAAAAGTTTTTAAAAAGATTGATATCGATACAAATTTAGATGCTTTTTTAGCAGCTTACAAACCTATTAATTTTCAATATTGGAAACTTTTTAGAGAAGATAAAATCACAAAACAAGAGTTAAGATATCAAAGGTTAAAAAAAGCTTTTGAAGCTATTAATTACTCAATTTCTGATGAAATAATAGCACAAATAGCTCAAGAATATATAAATTTTTTGGCAGATTTTAATCATCTTTTTGACAATGCACTAGAGGTTTTAAATTATTTACAGACCAAATATAAGTTGCATGTTATAACCAATGGTTTTGAGGAGATTCAAAGTAAAAAAATGATCAACTCTAAAATTTATCATTATTTTGAAACCATTGTTACTTCAGAATCTGTAAATTTAAAAAAACCACATCCAAAAGTGTTTCTTTTTGCTTTAGATATTGCAAGTGCTAGCAAAGAAAAATCAATTATGATTGGAGATAGTGTTGAAGCAGATGTAAAAGGTGCTTTAAATATTGGCATGCAAGCTATACATTGTAATTTTAGAAAAGAGATTTTAAAAGCGAACGATTTTCCTTCAATTACGTCTCTTTTAGAAATAAAACAATATCTTTAACGTTCTCAAATTAATGCATTTAGAAATGTTCTTAAAAAAAATAGTTGTCTGGTTTATTTGTTTTTTTTCTATGGTTTCTTGTTACGGAGATATAGACTTTAAGCAAATAGAAGACTATACACTTACCCCAGAAATTGTATCGCCTTTAATTTATTTTACTGTTTTACCCAATAAATTTTTTAATGGCGCTAATATTCAGCAACCATTTATAGAAGATATTGCAGATTTTAGAGCTTTTGAAGACAATACCTTAAGAGGTAATGTAGTAAAAATTGTTATAGATGTAGAAATAAAAAACGAATTTGATAGAAGTTTTGGAGCACAAATAGATCTGTTAAATGAAGAAGGAGAAGTAACTTATACAATTAATAGATTTGCAATACCTGCAAATGATTTAAACTATGTTCATCCTTCAGAAGAAATTTTAATTGAAGATAATTTTAATGTTAAAGATGCAACTAAAGTTAGGGTTAGAGTAACAGATTCTTCTGCTAGGGCAATAGATGTTAATGATACAACTGAATTCCAATTTAAATCTTCTTTAAAAGTCTTTTTAGAATTAGGTGCATAATATGAAAAAAATAATCACGCTTCTTTTCGTCTTTTTTGGAATAATATCCTACTCCCAAAATAAACAAGTTTTATATGATTTTGCAGAACTACCACAAACGTTATTACTAAACCCTGGTGCAGAAACTAATTATAAATTTCATGTTGGTGTGCCAATGTTATCTGGTCTTTCATTAGAAATAGGTTCAACTGGGTTTACTGTGTCAGATATCTTTACTATAGATAATATTCCTGTTCAAGATAAAGTTACACGGGTTTTAAGTGGTTTAACTACAAAAGATCATATAAAAATTAATACCCAGATAGAGGTTATAAATGCAGGTTTTAGGGTTGATAAAAATTATTTTAGTTTTGGTTTTTATGAAGAAGTAGATGCTTTTTCTTATTTTCCTAAAGATCCAGTAAAACTAATAACTGATGGGAATTCTGCATTTTTAAACAGAAGTTTTAATTTTTCTCAAATAGTTTATAAAGTAGATGTATTAGGTGTTTTGCATTTTGGAGCTTCTAGAGAAATAAATGAAAAATTAACAATTGGTGGACGATTTAAAATTTACTCATCTGCTGCTAATTTAGAAAGCTCTAGAAATACAGGAACTTTTACAACTACAGAAGGAACAAATAATATTTACAATCATAACTTAGATAATGTAGATCTTAATTTTAGAACCTCTGGAATTGTTGGAGACGATAATGAATATATTGATACCCCAGAGACTTATTTAGGGAATACCTTTTTTGGCTCAAATTTAGGTGTTGGTTTAGATATTGGTTTTACATATCACTCATCAAAACAACTAGAATTTACAGGTAGTATTGTAGATTTTGGTTTTGTAAATCATAAAAATAATGTTAAAACTGCTACAGCTAAAGGAAGCTATGTTTTTGAAGGTGTAGAAACTACGTTTGATGAGAATGATTTTACAAATTACTGGGATGAATTTGAAGAAAATTTTAAAAGACAGCTTCCTAGTGGAGATAATAGTGATTCTTATATTTCTTGGAGACCCACCAAAGTAAATGCTTCTTTAAAATATAGTTATGGAGAAAGAAGGAGTTTGGAGTGTTATAGAAATACTCACAAAGATTTTTATGCTAATGCTTTAGGTGTACAATTGTTTTCTGTGTTTAGACCTTTAGGACCTCAGTTAGCTTTAACAGGTTTTTATGAAAGAGCATTTTCAAAAAAATTCCATGCAAAGTTTACCTATACTTTAGATGAGTATTCTTTTTACAATATCGGAGCTGGTTTATCTGCTCAATTAGGAGCTATAAATTTATACGGAATGGTAGATAATATAGCGCAATTTGCAGATATTGCAGCTTCAAATAATGTGTCTTTCCAAGTAGGTGTCAACGTAATATTCAATTAAAATGAACAAAAATAAAGTATTTGTTTTATTGTTTTTTGTAACCTTAGTATCATTTAGTCAACAAAAAAATATCAATAGCTATAAATATGTAATTGTACCTGATAAATTTGATTTTTTAAAAACTTCAGATCAATATCAAACTAGTTCACTCTTAAAATTTTTATTAGAAAAAAAGGGTTTTGTTGTTTTTTTAAGTAACGATACATCTTTACCAAAAGAACTTTTGGTTAACAATTGTTTGGCTTTAAAGGCAAGTGTTATTGATAAATCTAGCATCTTTACTATAAAAAGTATCATAGAATTAAAAGATTGTTATAATAAAACTATTTATACTTCAGAAGTAGGAACAAGTAAGCAAAAAGAATACAAAAAATCTTATCATGAGGCTATTAGAAAAGCTTATGCTTCTATGAAGAATTTGGATTATAAATATATTGCTGATAAAGACTTAACTACAAAACCAACAATAACTTTACCAATAAAAGAAGTTGTTTCAGAAAACGCTACAAAAGAAATTAAAGTAGTCAATTCTTTAGAAATTGGAATGTTAATAGAAACTACAAAACTTTCTAATAGTATAGAAACGCTTTATGCTCAAAAAAACTCAACAGGTTTTCAAATTGTAGATACAATACCAACAATTATTTTTCAAGTTTTAAATACAAATGTGAATGATGTTTTTATTTTAAAAGATAAAAATGGAATCTTATATAAAAAGGAGAAAGTTTGGGTTGCTGAGTATTATGAGAACAATGAGTTTGTTATAAAAAAATACACGATAAAATTTTAATAATCGTACCTATTTTTCCATCTGGTTTTTAAAGTTTCTCTAAAATTATTTTCTCTGGCATTGTTTCCTGGTTCATATAATTTTGTACCAGAAATTTCATCAGGTAAAAACTCTTGTTCAGCAAAATTGTTAGGGAAATTATGCGAGTATTTGTAATCTTTACCATAATCTAAATCTTTCATTAATTTTGTGGGTGCATTTCTTAAATGTAACGGAATTGATAAGTCTCCAGTTGTTTTAACCAAATTTAAAGCAGTATCAATTGCCAAATAAGAAGCATTGCTTTTTGGCGAATTTGCCAAATAAACAGCACACTGACTTAAAATAATTCGAGATTCAGGATTGCCAATTACACTAACTGCGTGAAAAGTATTGTTTGCCAAAATTAAAGCAGTTGGGTTTGCATTGCCAACATCTTCAGAGGCTAAAATTAACAATCTTCTTGCAATAAATTTTACATCTTCTCCACCTTCAATCATTCTTGCCAGCCAATAAACTGCTGCATTAGGATCACTACCTCTAATAGATTTTATAAAAGCAGAAATAATATCATAATGTTGTTCGCCAGTTTTATCATATCTAACTGTGTTTTTCTGAACCTTTTCTAAAACTAATTTGTTGGTAATTTCAATTTCATCATCAGCAGAAACTAACAATTCAAAAATATTTAACAATTTTCTGGCATCACCACCAGAAACTTGTAACAATGCATCTGTTTCTTTTAAGGTTATTTTTTTGGTTGATAAAAGGGCGTCTTTTTCCATTGCTCTGTGTAATAAAGCAATCAAATCATTTTTATCAAAAGAATTTAAAATATATACTTGGCAACGAGATAGTAGGGCAGGTATTACTTCAAAACTTGGGTTTTCTGTAGTGGCACCAATTAAGGTAACCCAACCTTTTTCTACAGCACCTAACAAAGAATCTTGTTGCGATTTACTAAATCGATGAATTTCATCAATAAATAAAATAGGGTTTTTTGCAGTAAACAAGCCACCTCCTTTTTTTGCTTTTTCTATAATTTCTCTAACCTCTTTTACGCCAGAACTTATTGCACTTAACGTGTAAAAAGGTCTGCCAGATTCTGTTGCAATAATATTTGCCAAAGTGGTTTTACCAATTCCTGGAGGTCCCCATAATAGTAAAGACGGAATAATTCCTTTTTTTATTAGGTTGGTTAAAACTCCATTTTTACCCACCAAATGTTGCTGACTTATATAATCGTTTAACGTTTTAGGTCTAATTCGTTCTGCCAAAGGTTCATTCATTCAGTAAAAATAATAAAGATTTCTGTCAAAAAATGTAAAAAAAGTATTTGGTTCGTTTTTTGTATTTTTATTTTGATGAATGATGAAAGCCAATTAAAAATATCGAAGTCAATTTTTCTAATACCATTTGTATATGTATTTGCAATATGGTTTATTTATTGGGTTGAAATAACGTTTAATTTTAATTTTAATAAATTCGGGGTTTTTCCAAGAACTCTGCAAGGTTTTAGAGGAGTTTTCTTAACTCATTTTATTCATGGAGATACAAGCCATCTTTTTAACAATTCCATTCCTTTGTTTGTTCTTTTAAGTAGTTTAATTTATTTTTATAGAGATGTTGCTTACAGAGTTTTATTTTTTGGGGGCTTTTTTACAGGGTTTTTAACTTGGTGTATTGCAAGAGAATCCTATCATATTGGTGCAAGTGGCATTGTGTATTTATTATTCAGCTTTGTGTTTTTTAGCGGAATTATAAAAAAACATTTTAGATTGGTAGCGTTGTCTTTAATTATTATTTTTCTTTACGGAAGTATGGTTTGGTATGTGTTACCAATAAAAGAAGGTGTTTCTTGGGAAGGACATTTATCAGGCTTTTTAGTAGGTCTTGTTTTTGCAATTGTTTACCGAAAAATAGGAATGGTAAAAGAAGAACATCAATTTATTGAAACAGAATTTGATGCTATGTTTGATGAAAATGGAAATTTTTCTCCACCAATTGAAGTTGAAGAATTAGAAGATTCTAAAGCAATGGAAATAAAAAAGGACATCTAAATGATGTCCTTTTAAAGTGCTTTTTTATCAGATAATCAGCATAAAGTCTTGCTTCATGGTTATTGAAACAAAGTGGTTTTGTCTTTTTTTATCTAATCATAATAAACTTTGATTTACAAGTTTGGTTGAGGTGTCATCCTTAAATAAGGTTTCACTTCTTTATGTCCTTTTGGAAACAAATCAGGAATTTGTTCATTACTAACTGCTGGAGAAATTACACAATCTTCACCTTTTTTCCAGTTGGCTGGTGTTGCTACTTTATGGTAAGCTGTTAATTGTAAAGAGTCTATAACTCTTACTAATTCATCAAAATTTCTACCTGTAGAAGCAGGATATACAATAATTAATTTTACCTTTTTATCAGGATCAATAATAAATACAGATCTAACCGTTAAATTGTTATCTGCATTTGGATGAATCATATCATATAAGTTTGATACTTTTTTGTCTTCATCAGCAATAATAGGAAAATCTACAGAAGTATTTTGAGTTTCATTTATATCTTTAATCCAACCTTGGTGAGAAGGAACACCATCTACACTTAAAGCGATTGTTTTTACATTTCTTTTCTCAAATTCAGCCTTGTATTTTGCAACTGTTCCTAATTCTGTTGTACAAACAGGTGTATAATCTGCAGGATGAGAAAATAAGATTCCCCAACTATCTCCTAACCATTCATGAAAATTTATTTCTCCTAATGAAGTTTGTGCTATAAAGTTTGGTGCAACATCACCTAATCTAATAACGCTCATTTTTTTTTGTTTAAAATATTAATAAATTTATTTAGGTAAAATTACAAAAAAAACAGAGTGCTACTTATTGAATATTCTAAAATTGATGTTAAAAATAAATTAGATTTTATTTATACAAATTACAAGCGTTGTCTAAGAGTTTCATACAAAAAAGCACCACAAGCAACAGATACATTTAAGGAGGCAATTTCGCCTAATAAAGGTAATTTTGCTTTATAATCTACCATTTTTAAAATAGAAGGGTTTACACCTCTATGTTCAGAACCCATTACAATTGCTATGGGTTGGTTTAAATCAATATCATAAACAGAATCTTCTGTTTTTTCTGTAGCTGCTACTATTTTAATATTAGAACCTTGTAGTAAAAATAAGGCGTCTTTAATATGATCTACTTTACAAATAGGAATTTTAAAAGCAGCACCTGCAGATGTTTTTATCGTTTCAGCATTTACAGGAGCACTCCCGTTTTTTTGAATAATAATTCCATTTACACCTGTGCATTCTGCAGTTCTAATAATTGCCCCAAAATTTCTCACATCAGACAATTGGTCTAAAAGTAAAAACAAAGGTGTTTTGCCACTTTCTACTGTTTTTTCAATTAGCGTTTCTAAATCATGAAATTCTACAGGAGATATTTGAGCAACAGCACCTTGATGATTACTTTTTTTAGACAAACGATCTAATTTTTCTACAGGAACCATACTTGTCGTAAGATTATGCGATTTTATCAATTTATTTAATTCATAAAATAATTCGCCTCTCAATCCTTTTTGTAAATATACTTTATTAATGGTAGAGCCACTTTCTATGGCTTCAATAATTGCTCTAATTCCAAAAATATTCGTTGTTTCTGCTGTTTCTGTTGTCATACTGCAAATGTATATTAAAATGAGGTTATAAAAAAGACTATATAAATTAAGAAAGCCTTTTTTTATGGTTGATTTTTTAATCTAATAAGAAATAGTTAGGCTACAATTAACAAAAGCCAGTTACTATCAATTTTTTAAGTAAAAGAAGCTGTTTTTTTATTCTAAAGAAACACAATTATAATAATGTAATGTCAGTCTGAGCTTGTCGAAGACTTTTTTTATACTTTTAATTGAGCTACGAAGTTAGAAGGTTAATTAGAATTAATAATATAGAAGTGTAAAAATCTATAAAAATCAGTAAGTTATACTACATTATTTTTTAAGAATAATTCTAAAAGAAATTCGTCCAATTAATAATAAACTTAGTATCACTAATAGAAGTTTGGTTGCTATTAACGTTCCCTAAAACAAGCCCAATATTTATTTGTGAATTTTTAGTGCTAAATAAATACCCTAAACCAACACCTAATAAATTATTGTTTTTAGAGTTGATATCAGCTCTTCCAATATCTGTAATTGTGTATAAATAAGATTTTTCTGATGTTAAATATCTGAACTCTACATTAAAGTAGGTGTAGTTATTTGTAAAGATACTTTGCTCATTAAATCCTCTAATACTATTTGCTCCACCAATTCTAAAAAGTTCATTTTCAATAAATGAATCAGAATTTAAATAACCTGTTTCATTTTTAAAGAAAATGCTACTTCTTAAACTAACATCCCAAATATAAGAAGTTGATGCTTCAATTTTAAACTGATTTAATGTGTTGTTATTTGTTGTTCTTTTTCCAATAGAAGGATTAATTTCTAAATTGAATTTATCATTAAAAAAATAATCGTTTTTAGCAATGTTATATTGAAATTGAAAACCTAAAAAGGAGTTGCTAAATGTTTCAATATTATTGTTGATGTTTGCTATTAAGTTTTCAGAAGATTCAGAGGTATATGTAATTGCAAGCTTTGTTTTTGGGTTGATGTTATAAAATAATTTGGAATCAAATTTTGTGTTTAAAAAAGTAGAATCTTGCTTGTAAATAGAAAAGGATATTTCTGGGCTAAATTTTGAGTTAAATATGTAAGGAATATTTGTTGACACTTTAAACTCTTGTCGTTCTTCTCCAATACTATTCCAAAACAGCTCAAACTTTTCCCCTGTATTTAAGATGTTGTTTAATTTTAAATTGATGTTGCCGTTAAACAATAAATCTCCATTTTCTTTAGTGGTAAAATTTACAATTCCATCAAAACTATTATTTTGCTGTTTTTTTAAATATAGATATAGTAAGGTAGAATCTTTTGTAAATAAGACTTCTGGAGCTTTGATTTCTTTAATAAACTGCAAACTTTTTGAAGCTAAAGATATTTCTTTAATTTTTTGTTGATTAAAAACAGTAAGTGAACTTATATTGAAATAGTTTTTTAAATAAGATTTAGGAAAATCCTCATAATCTTTAATAATAATCTTATTAATAATTCTTTTTTTAGATAGAAGTATCTTTAAGTTTCCGTATAAAATTTTTCCTTTTATAGATATGTCTTTTAATTGAACCTTAGAGAAAGATTTACCTTCTGTGTCTAATCTTTTAGAAATTGTTGATAATCTATTTTGTAAAGCTTCTATGGGTATAGTTACAAAATTATCTTTTAATTTTAAGTCTTCGAAATAAATTTCTGAATTAGAATCTACCTTAATAATAGCATGTTCAATTTTATCAGACAAAGAAAAGTAACCAATATAATTTGTGCTGCTATTTTTTATGCTATCAATAGTATGTGTAAAATATCCAATGTTTTTTAAGTAATCAGATATTTTGTAGATTTCAGCATATAAGCTAATGGAATCTTTGTGGTTTTTAACGTAATCAATTTCATTTAATATTTCACTCTCATTAGTATTTGTTGCTATAATTTTTAATGTGATTTCTTGAGCAAAAAGTCCATCAAAAGAAAACCAGCATAAAATTATCAAAAAATAATGAGTTGTTTTTGGGTTCAAATTGCTAAAAATTTAGGTTCAAAAGTAAAATAAATAACTAAAAATCAATACAAAATTCATCATTTACAAAAAATAACTTGCTGATACTTGAATAATTAGAAAATAATTGTACATTTGCGGACTCTTAAAAAAGAGAAAAGGTTTAATTATAAACGAAAAACAGTAATAATTTAGTATGCCAACTATTCAACAATTAGTTCGTAAAGGAAGAACCAAAATAACTAAGAAGAGTAAATCGGCTGCTTTGTCGTCTTGTCCTCAAAGACGTGGAGTTTGTACTCGTGTTTATACTACAACACCAAAGAAACCTAATTCAGCAATGCGTAAAGTTGCCAGAGTTAGATTGACAAATGGTAATGAGATAAACGCATACATTCCAGGTGAAGGACATAACTTACAAGAGCACTCGATAGTATTAGTTAGAGGTGGAAGGGTAAAAGATTTACCAGGTGTTAAATATCACGTTGTACGTGGTGCATTAGATACAGCAGGTGTTGAGGGTAGAACCCAAAGACGTTCAAAGTATGGTGCAAAACGCCCAAAGAAGTAAAACAGGTTTAAAGTTTTAAGTTTTAGGTTTTAAGGTTAAAGTTTTAGGTTTTGTAAAAAAAAAACTAAGAACTAAGAGCTAAAAAACTAACAACTAACAACTAATAACTAAAAAACTCAAAAGAAGACATGAGAAAAAGAGCAGCAAAAAAAAGAGTCTTATTACCAGATCCAAAATTTAACGATCAGTTAGTAACACGTTTTGTGAATAACTTAATGTGGAGTGGTAAGAAGTCTGTAGCATTTAAAGTGTTTTATGACGCTTTAGATCTAGTAGAAGAAAGAAAAGGTGAAGGCGAAGAAAAAACGGCTTTAGAAATCTGGAAAGATGGTTTGTCTAATGTAATGCCTCACGTAGAAGTAAGATCTCGTCGTGTTGGTGGTGCAACATTCCAAATTCCAATGCAAATTAGACCAGATCGTAAAGTATCTATGGCTATCAAATGGATGATTTTGTATACTCGTAAGAGAAACGAAAAAACAATGGCGCAGCGTTTAGCTGCTGAAATTTTAGCTGCGGCTAAAGAAGAAGGTGCTGCTGTTAAGAAGCGTACAGATACTCACAAAATGGCAGAGGCTAACAAAGCATTCTCTCACTTTAGATTTTAAGAAATGGCTAGAGATTTAAAATTCACAAGAAATATTGGGATTGCAGCACATATTGATGCTGGGAAAACCACAACAACAGAGCGTGTATTGTATTATACAGGTGTTTCTCATAAAATTGGAGAAGTGCATGATGGTGCAGCTACAATGGACTGGATGGAGCAAGAGCAAGAAAGAGGTATTACAATTACTTCTGCTGCAACTACTTGTACTTGGCAGTTTCCAACTGAGAATAGCAAGCCTGTTGATGGTACAAAAGATTATCATTTTAATATTATTGACACACCTGGTCACGTAGATTTTACTGTAGAAGTAAATAGATCTTTACGTGTATTAGATGGTTTAGTTTTCTTGTTTAGTGCAGTTGATGGTGTTGAGCCACAATCTGAAACTAACTGGAGACTTGCTGATAACTATAAAGTGCCAAGAATTGGTTTCGTAAATAAAATGGATCGTCAAGGTTCTGATTTTATGATGGTTTGTGGGCAAGTTAAAGAAATGTTAGGTTCTAATGCAGTGCCAATTGTTTTAAACATTGGTGATGAAGAAAACTTTAAAGGTATTGTAGATCTAGTTAAAAACAGAGCTATTATATGGCATGAAGAAGGGATGGGTTCAACATTTGATGTTGTTGATATTCCTGAAGAATTAAAAGAAGAGGCTAAATTATTACGAGCGAATCTTATTGAAGAAGTAGCAAGTTATGATGAGAATCTTTTAGAGAAATTCATGGAAGATGAAAATTCTATTACAGAAGATGAGGTACATGCTGCATTAAGAGCTGCTGTAATGGATATGGCTATTATTCCTATGATTTGTGGTTCTGCATTTAAAAATAAAGGTGTTCAGTTTCTTTTAGATGCTGTTTGTCGTTATTTACCTTCTCCTATGGATAAAGAAGGTATTGTTGGTGTAAACCCTGAAACTGAAGAGGAAGAATTACGTAAGCCAGATGTAAAAGAGCCTTTTGCTGCTTTAGCATTTAAAATTGCTACAGACCCTTTTGTTGGTCGTTTAGCGTTTTTTAGAGCTTATTCTGGTCGTTTAGATGCTGGTTCTTATGTTTTAAATAACCGTTCTGGTAAAAAAGAACGTATCTCACGTATCTATCAAATGCATGCAAACAAGCAAAATGCAATTGATTATATAGAAGCTGGTGATATTGGTGCTGCTGTAGGTTTTAAATCTATTAAAACAGGTGATACTTTAACTGCTGAAAAATCTCCTCTTGTATTAGAGTCTATGGATTTTCCAGATCCAGTAATTGGTATTGCTGTAGAGCCTAAAACAAAAGCAGATGTAGATAAGTTAGGTATTGGACTTGCTAAGTTAGCAGAAGAAGATCCTACTTTTACAGTACGTTCAGACGAAGCATCAGGACAGACAATTATTTCTGGAATGGGTGAGTTGCATTTAGATGTACTTGTAGATCGTTTAAAGCGTGAGTTTAAAGTAGAGGTAAACCAAGGTCAACCTCAAGTAGAATATAAAGAAGCAATTACTGCTACAACAGATCATAGAGAGGTTTATAAAAAGCAATCTGGTGGTCGTGGTAAATTTGCAGATATTGCATTTACTATTGGCCCTGCAGATGAAGGTGTTCAAGGATTACAATTCGATTCTGTAATTAAAGGTGGTAACGTTCCTAGAGAATTTGTTCCTTCTGTAGAGAAAGGGTTTAGAGAAGCTATGAAAAACGGTCCTTTAGCTGGTTACGAAATGGATTCAATGAAAGTTACTTTGAAGGATGGGTCATTCCACCCAGTAGATTCTGATGCGCTATCTTTTGAATTAGCTGCAAGAATGGGTTATAAAGCTTCTGCAAAATCTGCAAAAGCAAAAATCATGGAACCTTTAATGAAGGTAGAAGTGTTAACTCCAGAAGCTAATATGGGTGATATTGTTGGAGATTTAAATAGAAGAAGAGGTCAAGTAAATGATATGAGTGATCGTGCTGGGTCTAAAGTTGTAAAAGCAATTGTTCCGTTATCTGAAATGTTTGGATATGTAACCGCTTTAAGAACAATGTCTTCTGGTAGAGCAACCTCTACTATGGAATTTTCACATTATGCAGAAACGCCTTCTAATGTATCTGAAGACGTAATCGCAAAATCTAAAGGATAATCTACTTAATAATTACAAGATGAGTCAAAAAATTAGAATAAAATTAAAGTCTTACGATTACAATTTAGTAGATAAATCTGCTGAAAAAATAGTTAAGACGGTAAAAAGTACTGGTGCTGTTGTAAACGGACCAATACCTTTACCAACACATAAAAAGATTTTTACTGTGTTACGTTCTCCACACGTAAACAAAAAATCTAGAGAGCAATTTCAATTATCTGCTTACAAAAGATTGTTAGACATCTATAGTTCTTCTTCAAAAACTATTGATGCTTTAATGAAACTTGAGTTACCTAGTGGTGTTGAAGTGGAAATTAAGGTTTAATAAAACCTGAATTGAACATTCCTGCGAAAGCAGGAATCTCTAATAAAACTTAAAGTAAAATATTAACTTTCGGTTTAATTTTGTTAAACCGAAAGTTTTTTATACTTTTGCAACCCGAATTAGAGTAGGGTAATGCTTTTTTTGATATTTATTCAATTAAAGTAACATGTCCAGAGCGTTTCGCGAAGGAAAAACGGAAAAAACAAAATCAGCGTTGAATTTGTTTTACGCTGTTTTTTTTGAAAGAAACTTAAAGGGTAATAAAGAAACAATAGTTTCAAACAAACAATTATGAATAGACGCGCTGGATAAATATCTATCGTCTAAAAATTTAACAAATGTCTGGGTTAATAGGAAGAAAGATTGGAATGACCAGCTTATTCGATGAGAACGGGAAGAATATTCCTTGTACTGTAATCGAAGCAGGTCCTTGCGTTGTCACTCAGGTCAGAACCGAAGAGGTTGACGGCTACAGTGCGTTGCAGCTTGGTTTCGATGACAAAAAAGCGAAGAGTTCTAACAAAGCGTTAGATGGTCACTTTAAAAAGGCTGGCTCTACAGCTAAGAAAAAAGTCGTTGAATTTCAAGGATTTGAAGAAGAGTATAAATTAGGAGATTCTATCTCTGTAGACCACTTTGAAGAAGGTGAGTTTGTAGATGTGTCAGGTGTTTCTAAAGGTAAAGGTTTTCAGGGTGTTGTAAAACGTCATGGATTTGCTGGTGTTGGTCAAGCAACACATGGTCAACATAACCGTTTAAGAGCCCCTGGGTCAATTGGTGCTGCATCTTATCCTGCAAGAGTATTCAAAGGAATGCGAATGGGAGGTCGAATGGGTGGAGATAAAGTGAAAGTTCAAAACTTAAAAGTATTAAAAGTAGTTGCTGAAAAGAACTTACTTGTTGTTAAAGGGGCGGTTCCTGGACATAAAAATGCTTTTGTAACTATTCAGAAATAATGAAAGTAGCAGTTTTAGATATTACAGGAAAAGATACAGGTAGAAAGGTTGAGCTTTCTAAAGATGTATTTGGTATAGAGCCTAATGATCATGCAATTTATTTAGATGTTAAGCAATACTTGGCGAATCAAAGACAAGGAACGCATAAAGCTAAAGAAAGAGCAGAAATTTCTGGTTCTACAAGAAAGATAAAAAAACAAAAAGGTACTGGTACTGCAAGAGCAGGTTCTATCAAATCTGGTGTTTTTAGAGGTGGAGGTCGTATGTTCGGTCCAAGACCAAGAAGTTATTCTTTTAAATTGAATAAAAACTTAAAGCGTTTAGCACGTAAGTCAGCTTTAAGTATTCAAGCAAACGATAAGAATTTAGTAGTAATTGAAGATTTTAACTTTGATACACCAAAGACAAAAAACTTTGTAGATGTACTAAAAGCATTAGAATTAGATACTAAAAAATCTTTGTTTGTTTTAAGTAATGAAAATGCAAATGTGTATTTATCATCACGTAACTTAAAGAAATCTAAAGTAGTTAAAGCTTCAGAAATTAATACTTATGGTGTTTTAAATGCTAATAAAGTTGTGATAACTGAAGGGTCTTTAGAAGGTATTAATACAAACTTAAGCAAATAGGGATATGAGTATTTTAATAAAACCTATTATCACAGAAAAAGCAACTAATGATAGCGAATTGTATAATCGTTTTACATTTGTTGTAGATAAGAAAGCTAACAAATTAGAAATTAAAGGAGCTGTTGAGGCTGCTTATGGAGTTTCTATCTTAAGCGTTAAAACTTTAAACTATCCAATTCAAAGAAATACAAAGTTTACTAAAAAAGGTTTAGTAACTGGTATTAAGAGTGGGTACAAAAAGGCAATCGTTCAAGTAGCAGAAGGGGAAAGCATTGATTTTTATAACAATCTTTAAGAAAAGACAAAAATGTCAGTTAGAAAATTAAAACCAATAACACCAGGTCAGCGTTTTAGAGTTGTAAATGGGTTCGACACCATAACAACTGATAAGCCGGAGAAAAGTTTACTTGCTCCGAAAAAAAGATCTGGAGGTCGAAACAGTCAGGGTAGAATGACAACACGTAATATAGGTGGTGGTCATAAACAAAGGTATCGTATTATCGATTTTAAGAAAGATAAAAGTGGTATTCCTGCAACAGTTAAAACTATAGAGTATGATCCAAATCGTACTGCATTTATTGCTTTGCTTAGTTATGCTGATGGTGAGAAGCGTTATGTAATAGCACAAAACGGTTTAACAGTGGGTCAAAAAATTGTATCAGGTAGTGGTGTAGCTCCAGAAATTGGAAATGCAATGCCATTAAGTGAGATTCCTTTAGGAACTACAATTTCATGTATAGAATTACGTCCTGGACAAGGAGCTGTTATGGCTCGTTCTGCTGGTTCTTTTGCACAATTAATGGCAAGAGATGGTAAGTACGCAACTGTAAAGTTACCTTCTGGTGAAACAAGATTAATCTTGTTAACATGTACAGCAACAATCGGTGTTGTATCTAATTCAGATCATCAATTATTAGTATCTGGTAAAGCAGGTAGAAGAAGATGGTTAGGTAGAAGACCAAGAGTTAATGCAGTAAGAATGAATCCTGTAGATCACCCAATGGGTGGTGGTGAAGGACGTGCTTCTGGAGGTCATCCAAGATCTAGAAATGGTATTCCTGCTAAAGGATTCAAAACGAGATCTAAGACTAAGGCTAGTAATAAGTACATCATAGAACGTAGAAAGAAATAATAAGTTATGGCAAGATCATTAAAAAAAGGACCTTACGTTCACTATAAATTAGAGAAAAAAGTGTTGGCTAATGTAGAGGCTGGTAACAAAACTGTAATCAAAACTTGGTCTAGAGCAAGTATGATTACTCCAGATTTTGTAGGACAAACGATTGCTGTTCATAACGGACGTCAGTTTGTACCAGTTTATGTTACAGAAAACATGGTAGGGCATAAGTTAGGCGAATTTTCACCAACTCGTTCTTTTAGAGGACACGCTGGTGCAAAAAATAAAGGAAAAAAATAGTAGGATATGGGAGTTCGTAAAAAAAACATGGCAGATCAGTTAAAAGCAGACAGAAAGCAACGTGCTTTCGCGAAGCTTACTAACTGTCCTACATCACCAAGAAAAATGCGTTTAGTTGCAGATCAAGTAAGAGGCGTAGAAGTTGAAAAAGCTTTACAAATCTTAAAGTTTAGTCCTAAAGAAGCATCTATCAATTTAGAGAAGTTGTTATTGTCTGCAATTGCAAACTGGCAAGCTAAAAATGAAGATGCATCTATAGAAGAAGCAGGCTTATTTGTAAAATCTATTTGTGTAGATAGCGCAGGAATGTTAAAAAGATTAAGACCAGCTCCACAAGGGCGTGCTCATAGAATTCGTAAGCGTTCTAATCACGTTACATTAGAGTTAGGTGCTAAAAATTTAAGTAATTAATCAAAGTAGAAATGGGACAAAAAACAAATCCAATAGGAAATCGTTTAGGAATCATCAGAGGTTGGGAATCTAACTGGTATGGTGGTAATGACTACGGAGATAAATTAGCGGAAGATTTTAAAATAAGACAGTATGTAAATGCTAGATTATTTAAAGCTAGTGTTTCTAGAGTAATTATAGAGCGTACGCTTAAACTTGTTACAGTTACAATTACAACTGCAAGACCAGGTATCATTATAGGTAAAGGTGGTACTGAAGTAGATAAGTTAAAGGAAGAGCTTAAAAAAATTACAGGTAAAGAAGTTCAAATTAATATTTTTGAAATTAAACGTCCAGAATTAGATGCAAAATTAGTTGCAGTTAGTGTGGCTCGTCAAATTGAAAATAGAATTTCATACAAGAGAGCTACTAAAATGGCTATACAAGCCACAATGCGTATGAATGCTGAAGGGATAAAAATCCAAATTTCAGGTCGTTTAAACGGAGCTGAAATGGCACGTTCAGAGCATTATAAAGAAGGAAGGATTCCACTTTCAACATTTAGAGCTGATATTGATTATGCACTTGTAGAAGCTCATACTCAATATGGAAGACTAGGTGTTAAAGTATGGATTATGAAGGGTGAGGTATATGGAAAGAGAGAATTATCTCCATTAGTTGGTTTGTCTAAAAAACAAGGCGGTAACAAAGGTGGAAATGATAGAAAACGACCACAACCTCGAAGAAGAAAATAATTTTTAAAACTAGAAATTAAAAATGTTACAGCCAAAAAGAGTAAAATACCGTAAGGTACAGAAGGCGAAAGGAAATATGACTGGTATTTCTGGAAGAGGAAATCAACTTTCTAATGGAATGTTTGGTATTAAATCTTTAGACCAGAACTTATTAACTTCACGTCAAATAGAAGCAGCTCGTATCGCGGCAACTCGTCATATGAAAAGGGAAGGTCAATTATGGATTAAAGTTTTTCCAGATAAGCCTATCACAAAGAAACCCTTAGAAGTACGTATGGGTAAGGGAAAAGGAGCACCAGATCATTTTGTTGCAGTTATTAAACCAGGTAGAATTTTGTTTGAAATTGGAGGTGTACCAATGAACGTTGCAAAAGAAGCCTTACGTTTAGCTGCTCAGAAACTTCCTGTAAAAACGAAGTTTGTAATCGCAAGAGATTTTGATATTAACGCATAATTCTAATTAAAATGAAACAATCAGAAGTAAAAGAATTGTCTGTAGCTGATCTTAGTGAGAAGCTTGGAGCGTTGCAAAAGAATTATACTGATCTTAAGATGGCACATGCAATAACTCCTTTGGAGAATCCATTGCAATTAAGAAGCTTAAGAAGAACTGTAGCAAGAATTGCAACAGAATTAACAAAAAGAGAATTACAATAATTCTATAGTCAGTTTTAAAGATGGAAAAAAGAAATCTTAGAAAAGAGAGAATTGGTGTTGTATCTAGTAGCAAAATGGAAAAATCTATTGTTGTTGCAGAAACTAAAAGAGTAAAACACCCAATGTATGGAAAGTTCGTTTTAAAAACGAAGAAATATGTTGCACACGACGAACAGAATGATTGCAACGAAGGAGATACTGTTAGGATCATGGAAACAAGACCTATGAGTAAATCTAAGCGTTGGAGATTAGTAGAAATCCTAGAAAGAGCTAAATAATATGTTACAGACAGAATCAAGATTAAAAGTAGCAGATAATACTGGAGCCAAAGAGGTTTTAGTGATTAGAGTTTTAGGAGGTACAAGAAAACGTTATGCAAGCATTGGTGACAAGATTGTTGTAGCGGTTAAATCTGCAACTCCTAACGGAACTGTAAAAAAGGGTCAAGTATCTAGAGCAGTTGTTGTGAGAACGAAAAAAGAAGTAAGACGTAAAGACGGATCATACATTAGATTTGATGATAACGCTTGTGTACTTTTAAATCCTACTGAGGAAATGAGAGGGACACGTGTTTTTGGTCCTGTTGCACGTGAACTTCGTGAGAAACAATTCATGAAAATAGTATCATTAGCACCTGAAGTGCTTTAAATCATTATATAAGATGAAGAAGTTCAAAATAAAAGCAGGAGATACTGTAAAAGTAATTACTGGTACTAGTAAAAATACTGAAGGTAAAGTAATACAAATCTTAAAGGATAAAGATAGAGTTTTGGTAGAAGGTGTAAACTTAATTTCTAAGCATACCAAACCAAGTGCTCAAAATCCTCAAGGTGGTATTGTAAAGAAAGAAGCTTCTATCCATATTTCTAATGTAATGTTAGTAGAAGATGGTGTTGCTGTAAGAGTAGGTTATAAAGTTGATGGAGATACGAAGACAAGAATCTCTAAAAAAACTAAAAAATAATAATAATCATGAGTTACGTACCAAGATTAAAAGCAGAATACAAAGAAAGAGTTGTAAAAGCTCTTACTGAAGAATTCAGTTATAAGAATGTAATGCAAGTACCAAAATTAACTAAAATAGTTGTTTCTAAAGGTGTTGGTGATGCAATTGCAGATAAGAAATTAATAGATTATGCTGTTGAAGAGTTGACTAAAATTACTGGTCAGAAAGCTATCTCTACAATGTCTAAAAAAGATATTGCTGCATTTAAATTACGTAAAGGAATGCCAATTGGCGTTAAAGTTACTTTACGTGGAGATAAAATGTATGAGTTCTTAGATAGATTAGTTACAGCTTCTTTACCACGTGTAAGAGACTTTAACGGTATAAAAGCTAATGGTTTTGATGGAAGAGGTAATTATAATTTAGGTATTACTGAACAAATCATCTACCCAGAGATTAATATTGACCAAGTGAAAAAAATTAACGGTATGGATATTACATTTGTAACATCTGCAGATACTGATAAAGAAGCAAAGTCATTATTAGGAGAATTAGGTTTACCATTCAAAAAAAATTAAGAAATGGCTAAAGAATCAATGAAAGCGCGTGAGCGTAAAAGAGCAGCGACAGTTGCAAAATATGCAGAAAAGAGAAAAGCTTTAAAGGAAGCTGGAGACTATGATGCTTTACAAAAATTACCTAAGAACGCTTCACCAATTAGAATGCATAATAGATGTAAATTAACTGGTCGTCCAAAAGGTTATATGAGACAATTTGGTATCTCACGTGTTACTTTTAGAGAAATGGCAAACCAAGGTTTGATACCAGGTGTTAAAAAAGCATCTTGGTAGAAATTTTAAATAAAGCTTAAATATAAAAATAGAATGTGTATCTTTGCACGCTCTATTTTTTTTGAGTATAAGAATTTTAACTGATTATAGGTTCATTTATCACAGAGAAATCTGTAGCATAAATAGAGATATTTGAAAACCGGAATCGCAATTTTATATAAATATGTATACAGATCCAATCGCGGATTTTCTTACTAGAGTAAGAAATGCAATCGCAGCAGGACACAGAGTAGTGGAAATTCCAGCTTCAAACTTGAAGAAGGAAATGACTAAAATTTTGTTTGATCAAGGGTATATTTTGAGTTATCAGTTTACTGACAATAAAGTTCAGGGAACAATTAAGATCGCTTTAAAATACCAAAGAGACACAAAAGAGTCAGTGATTAGAAAAATTCAACGTATCAGTACACCAGGTTTACGTAAATATGTTGGCTCTACAGAGATGCCAAGAGTATTAAACGGACTTGGAATTGCTATTGTTTCTACATCTAAAGGTGTAATGACAAACAAAAAAGCACGTCAAGAGAATGTTGGAGGAGAGGTTTTATGTTACGTTTATTAATCTAAGGAAATGAGTAGAATAGGAAAAAATCCCGTTAGCATTTCACAAGGTGTAGATGTAAACATAAAAGACAATGTAATTACAGTAAAAGGAAAGTTAGGAGAATTATCTCAAACTATTTCTGATGGAATTAGCATTAAAATCGAAGATGGTACTATTACTTTAGATAGGGCATCAGAAAGTAAAGACCATAAAGCACAACATGGTTTAATGAGAGCTTTAATCGCTAATATGATTGAAGGTGTAAGTAAAGGTTGGACTAAAGATTTAGAATTGGTTGGTGTAGGTTATAGAGCATCAAATCAAGGTCAAAAATTAGATTTAGCTTTAGGTTTCTCTCATAATATTGTTTTAGAATTAGCTCCAGAAGTTAAAATTGAAACAATATCTGAGAAAGGGAAAAACCCAATCATTAAATTATCTTCATTTGACAAACAACTTGTTGGTCAAATTGCTGCTAAGATTCGTTCTTTCAGAGCACCAGAACCTTATAAAGGAAAAGGTGTTAAGTTTGTTGGTGAAATATTAAGAAGAAAAGCAGGTAAATCTGCATAATACATAGCATTATGGCATTATCAAAGCTACAAAGAAGAGCTAGAATTAAGCGTAGAATTAGAAAAATTATTTCTGGTACTGCTACAAAACCAAGATTATCGGTTTATAGAAGTAACAAAGAAATTTACGCTCAATTGGTAGACGATGTAAATGGAGTTACAATAGCTTCAGTTTCATCTAGAAATAAAGAAATAAAAGCAGGTACTAAGACAGAAGCAGCAACAGCAGTTGGTAAATCAATCGCAGAAATTGCTACTAAAGCAGGAGTTGAAACAGTTGCTTTTGATAGAAACGGATATTTATATCACGGTAGAGTTAAAGTATTAGCAGACGCTGCAAGAGAAGCGGGTTTAAAATTTTAAGAAATTATGCAAGGATATAAAAACGTAGAAAGAGTAAAACCTAGTGGGTTAGAACTTGTAGATAGGTTAGTAGGTGTACAACGTGTTACTAAAGTAACAAAAGGTGGTAGAGCATTTGGTTTCTCTGCAATTGTTGTTGTAGGAGATGGAAATGGAGTAGTAGGTCATGGATTAGGAAAATCTAAAGATGTAGCTTCAGCAATTGCAAAAGCAATTGAGGATGCTAAGAAAAATTTAGTTAGAATTCCTATTTTAGATGCAACTTTACCTCATGAACAAAAAGGTAAATTTGGTGGGGCTAAAGTATTTTTGAAGCCTGCATCTCATGGTACTGGAGTTATTGCTGGTGGTGCTGTAAGGCACGTACTTGAGGCAGTTGGTATACATGATGTATTATCAAAATCTCAGGGATCATCAAATCCTCATAACGTTGTAAAAGCCGTTTTTGATGCATTATTACAATTACGTAGTGCAGCAGGTATTGCTAAACAAAGAGGAATTTCTTTAGAAAAAGTATTTAACGGATAAATCTAAGAACGATGGCAAGAATAAAAGTTACACAAGTAAAAAGTCAAATCGGGCGTCTTCAGAGTCAAAAAAGAACTTTAGAAGCATTAGGTTTACGTAAAATGAATCAAACTGTAGAGCATGAGGCAACTCCATCTATAGTTGGTATGGTAAATACAGTTAAACACTTAGTTTCTTTCGAAGAAATTAAATAAGACATATATAAAATGAGTTTACATAATTTAACACCGGCAGAAGGTTCCATTAAAAAAGGAAAAAGAATTGCAAGAGGTGAAGGATCTGGAAAGGGTGGTACCGCTACAAGAGGTCACAATGGACAGAAATCTCGTTCTGGTTATTCTAAAAAGATTGGTTTTGAAGGAGGGCAAATGCCTCTTCAAAGACGTGTGCCAAAATTTGGTTTCACAAATATTAATCGTATTGAATACCAAGGGATTAATTTAGATAATCTACAATCTTTAGTTGATAGTGGTAAAATAACAGATACAGTTACTTTAGACATCTTAATTGAGAATAGATTGGCAAGAAAAAATGACTTGATTAAGATATTAGGTCGTGGAGAATTAAAAGCCAAATTAAATATAACTGTACACAAGTTTACAGCAACAGCAAAAGCAGCTATTGAGGCAGCTGGAGGTGAAGTTGTTACTTTATAACATCCCGTAAAAGATGAATTTTATTAATAGATTAAAAGAAATTTTCAGTATTGAAGAGTTAAAGAATAAGATTCTTCTTACCATCGGTTTAATTGCTGTATATCGTTTTATGGCGGCTGTTCCATTACCTGGAGTAGACCCATTGCAATTAGCAGCATTAAAAGATAGTACCTCTGGAGGTCTTTTAGGTTTGTTGAATGCATTTACAGGGGGAGCATTTGCTAGAGCGTCAGTAATGGCACTTGGTATTATGCCTTATATTTCTGCTTCTATTGTAGTTCAGTTAATGGGAATTGCGGTTCCGTATTTACAGAAGTTACAAAAAGATGGAGAAAGTGGTAGAAAAAAAATTACACAAATAACAAGATGGTTAACAATTGGTATTACTTTGGTACAAGCACCAACGTATATCACAGCTATTAAAACTCAGTTTGGTTTAGGACCAGAA
Organism: uncultured Polaribacter sp.; assembly: GCF_947497695.1. GTDB lineage: Bacteria > Bacteroidota > Bacteroidia > Flavobacteriales > Flavobacteriaceae > Polaribacter. Next base: position 137,943 of record NZ_CANMHM010000005.1, read on the forward strand.
GCATTTTTAGTAAGCGGACCAACTTTTTGGATTTCATCAATTATCATCTTAACCGCAGGAACAATTTTTGCGATGTGGTTAGGTGAACGTATTACAGACAAAGGTGTTGGTAATGGTATTTCATTATTAATTACAGTAGGTATTATCGCTAACTTTCCAGCTGCATTTTTACAAGAATTTGTTGCGAAAACTACAAATGCAGGAGCAGGTGGTATTATGATGGTTTTAATTGAAATCATTGTTTGGTTTGTTGTAATTTTATTAACTGTATTATTAGTAACTGCTGTTCGTAAGATTGCTGTTCAATATGCAAGAAGAACTGTAGTTGGTAATATAGAAAACGTTGCAGGTTCAAGAGATTATATTCCTTTGAAATTAAATGCAGCAGGTGTAATGCCAATTATTTTTGCACAAGCTATTATGTTTTTACCAGTAGCTTTAGCTCAGAGGTTTCCTGCAATTGCCAGCCTACAAGATATGAATGGTCTAGGTTACAATGTTATTTTTGCTTTGTTAATTATCATCTTTAGTTATTTTTATACTGCAATTACAATTCCTACGAATAAAATGGCAGATGATTTAAAAAGAAGTGGTGGTTTTATACCAGGTATTAGACCAGGTAAAGATACTGCAGATAGGTTAGATAGTGTTTTATCTAGAATTACATTTCCAGGATCTTTATTTTTGGCTGCATTATCAATATTACCTGCCATTGCAGTTAAGTTTGGTATACAACAAAGTTGGGCAATGTTTTATGGTGGTACATCATTAATAATTATGGTAGGGGTTGCAATTGATACGTTGCAACAGATCAACTCTTATTTATTAAACCGTCATTATGATGGTTTAATGAAAGCAGGAAATAGCAATAGAAAATCTAATAAATAATATGGCTAAACAATCAGCAATTCAACAAGACGGAACAATTACAGAAGCATTATCAAATGCAATGTTTCGTGTAGAATTAGAAAACGGACATATTGTGACGGCTCACATTTCAGGTAAAATGCGTATGCATTATATTAAATTATTACCTGGAGATAAGGTAAAGTTAGAAATGAGTCCTTATGATTTATCAAAAGCAAGAATAACTTATAGATATTAATTAGCCGTTAGCATTTAGTCTTTAGCGTCCAGCTAATAACTAAAAGCCAATAGCCAACAGCAAAATAAAATGAAAGTTAGAGCATCAGTAAAAAAAAGAAGTGCCGACTGCAAAATAGTACGCAGAAAAGGTAGATTATATGTGATTAATAAACAAAATCCTAGATTTAAACAAAGACAAGGGTAATGGCAAGAATAGCAGGTATTGATATTCCAAAGAATAAAAGAGGCGTTATTGCTTTAACATACATCTTTGGTATAGGAAGCAGCAGAGCTCAAAAAGTTCTAGCAGAAGCAAAAGTAGATGAGAGCATTAAAGTTCAAGATTGGACAGATGATCAAATCGCAGCAATTAGAGAACAAGTAGGATCTTTTACAATTGAAGGAGAATTACGTTCTGAAGTACAGATAAACATCAAACGTTTGATGGATATTGGTTGTCAGAGAGGAATTCGTCATAGACTTGGTCTTCCTTTAAGAGGACAAAGAACTAAGAACAATTCTCGTACAAGAAAAGGTAAGAGAAAAACTGTAGCTAACAAGAAAAAATAAGTTAGAGATTAATCTAGTTATAAGTATTTAGTGTGCCGTATTTTTATAAAAGTACAATTTACTAAAGAGCGATAACTGAACATTAAAAATTATGGCAAAAGCAAGTTCAAAAAAACGTAAAGTAATAATTGAAGCTGTAGGAGAAGCACATGTAACTGCATCTTTTAACAACATCATTATATCTTTAACAAATAAAAAAGGTGACGTTATTTCTTGGTCATCTGCAGGTAAAATGGGTTTTAGAGGTTCTAAAAAGAATACTCCTTATGCAGCTCAATTAGCAGCAGAAGATTGTGCAAATGTTGCAAAAGAAGCTGGTTTACGTAAAGTAAAAGTGTATGTTAAAGGACCTGGAAATGGTAGAGAATCTGCTATTAGATCATTACATAATGCTGGTATAGAAGTAACAGAAATTATTGATGTTACACCAACACCTCACAATGGATGTCGTCCACCAAAGAGAAGAAGAGTATAATTAAATATTTTAACTTGATGGGATCAAGATTATCGAAGGAGAAAGCCTTAATTCATAATCCCTATCTATAACAACAAAAGAAATGGCAAGATATACAGGACCAAAAACTAAAATTGCTCGTAAGTTTGGTGAAGCAATTTTTGGAGAAGATAAAAACTTCGAAAAAAGAAATTTCCCTCCAGGACAGCATGGAAATGCAAGAAGAAGAGGAAAAAAATCTGAATATGCTACTCAATTAATGGAGAAGCAAAAAGCGAAATACATGTATGGTATTTTAGAGCGTCAGTTCAGTAATTTATTCAAGAAAGCTCAGGCTGCTGGAGGTATTACTGGTGAAGTTTTATTACAATTATGTGAATCTCGTTTAGACAACGTTGTTTACAGAATGGGTATTTCTAACTCTAGAAGTGGAGCAAGACAATTAGTTTCTCATAGACATATTACTGTTAATGGTGAAATTGTTAACATACCTTCTTATAGTTTAAAAGATGGAGATGTTGTTGCTGTAAGAGAGAAATCTAAATCTTTGGTAGCTATTGAAAGTGCATTACAATCTAACAATAATGTATGGGAATGGTTAACTTGGAATAATGATACAAAAACTGGAACTTTTGTAAAAGCTCCAGAAAGACTACAAATTCCAGAAAACATTAAAGAGCAGTTAATCGTAGAATTATATTCTAAGTAATAAATTAATCATATTGAAATTTAGCCAAAGGATTTATAAGATTTTCTTCACACTTATAATTCGCGCAACTAAATAACAATTAAAAAGAAGAAAAAATAATGGCAATTTTAAATTTTCAAAAGCCTGATAAAGTAATTATGATTGAATCTACTGATTTTAAAGGTAGATTTGAATTTAGACCTTTAGAACCAGGTTTTGGTTTAACGGTTGGTAATGCTTTAAGAAGAGTACTTTTATCATCTTTAGAAGGATTTGCAATTACTTCATTAAGAGTTGATGGAGTTGAGCACGAATTTTCTACTGTACCAGGTGTTGTAGAAGACGTTACAGAAATTATTTTAAACTTAAAACAAGTTCGTTTTAAGAAACAAATAGAAGAAACAGATAGAGAAACTGTTTCTATCTCTTTATCTGGTCAAGAGCAGTTTACTGCTGGAGATTTACAGAAATTTACTTCTGGTTTTCAAGTATTGAATCCAGATTTAGTAATCTGTAATATGGATAAATCTGTAAAGTTAAATGCAGAAATAACTATAGAAAAAGGTAGAGGATTTGTACCTGCAGAAGAGAATAAAAAGAATTCTGCACCAATAGGAACAATTTTTACAGATTCTATTTACACGCCAATAAAAAATGTTAAGTATGCAATTGAAAATTTTCGTGTAGAGCAAAAAACGGATTATGAAAAATTAGTTTTCGATATTGATACTGATGGTTCTATCAATCCTAAAGATGCTTTAACAGAAGCTGCAAAAATTTTAATCCACCACTTTATGTTATTCTCTGATGAGCGTATCACTTTAGAGGCAGATGAAATTGCACAAACAGAAACGTATGATGAAGAGTCATTACACATGCGTCAGTTATTAAAAACTAGATTAATCGATATGGATTTATCTGTAAGAGCTTTAAATTGTTTAAAGGCTGCAGAAGTAGATACTTTAGGAGATTTAGTTTCTTTTAACAAAAGCGATTTAATGAAGTTTAGAAACTTTGGTAAAAAATCATTAACAGAACTAGAAGAATTAGTGATTGTTAAAGGCTTAAGTTTTGGAATGGATTTAGTAAAATACAAATTAGATAAAGATTAACTTTTCATATTTTGCTCCTCATAATGAGTAGATGCAAGATGAAATTAAATAACAATTATAATGAGACACGGTAAGAAGCACAATCATTTAGGAAGAACAACTTCGCACAGAAAAGCGATGTTAGCAAATATGTCTTGTTCTTTAATAGAACACAAGCGTATTAATACAACTGTGGCTAAAGCAAAAGCATTAAGAGTTTTTGTTGAGCCATTAATTACAAAGTCTAAAAGTGATACTACTCACAACAGACGTGTTGTATTTTCTCACTTACGTGATAAATATGCAGTTACAGAATTATTTAAAGAAATTTCTGTAAAAATTGGTGATAGACCAGGAGGTTACCTTCGTATCATTAAATTAGGAAATCGTCAAGGAGATAATGCTCCTATGGCAATGGTAGAGTTGGTTGATTACAACGAAATCTACAATCCTAATGGTAAAAAAGCAAAGAAAACTACACGTAGAGGAAGAAGTAAAAAAGCTGAATCTGCACAAGTAGAAGGAACTGCATCAGAAGAAAAAACTGAAGAATAAAAAATGAAAATTTTTTAAATTTTATTAAAGGGATAAGCGTTTACGTTTATCCCTTTTTTTATATTTTTGCACTAAGAAAAATAATTAGGATCAATGAAATATCAAACACGAAACAAAGCATTAGTTTTATTAGCAGATGGAACAATTTTCTACGGTAAATCCGTTGGAATTGAAGGTACATCTACAGGAGAAATCTGTTTTAATACAGGTATGACTGGTTACCAAGAAATATTTACGGATCCATCTTATTTTGGTCAGTTAATGGTTGCAACAAATGCTCATATTGGTAATTATGGCGTTAATGATAATGAAGTAGAGTCTGATGGAATTAAAATATCAGGTTTAATCTGTAGAAACTTTAGCTTTACTCATTCTAGAGTAGATTCTGATGGGAATTTAAAAGATTGGTTTACTAAACATAATTTGGTAGCTATCTCTGATGTTGACACTAGAGCATTGGTTTCTTATATTAGAGATAATGGAGCAATGAATGCCATTATTTCTACAGATGTAGATAATATCGAAGCATTAAAAAAACAATTGGCGGCAGTACCAAGTATGAAAGGTTTAGAATTAGCATCTAAAGTCTCTACTAAAACTCCATATTTAGTTGGTGATGAAAATGCTGAAATAAAAATTTCTGCCTTAGATATAGGTATTAAAAAGAATATAATAAGAAATTTAGTTAAAAGAGGTGCTTGTGTAAAGGTATTTCCTTACAATTCTAAATTTGAAGATTTAGCAGCTTTTAATCCTGATGGATATTTTATATCTAATGGACCTGGAGATCCAGAACCTTTAGTAGAAGCCCAAGAAGTTGCAAAAGAAATTATTAAAAGAGATTTACCATTGTTTGGTATTTGTTTAGGACACCAAGTAATTGCTCTAGCAAATGGAATCTCTACTTACAAAATGCACAATGGGCACAGAGGTATCAATCATCCTGTTAAAAACCTTTTAACAGGTAAAGGAGAAATTACTTCACAAAACCATGGTTTTGCAATTAATAGAGAAGAAACAGAAGCAAATAATAATGTAGAAATTACTCATGTTCATTTAAATGATCATACTGTTGCAGGTATCCGTGTAAAAGATAAAAATACTTTTTCTGTACAATATCATCCAGAAGCGAGTCCTGGGCCTCATGATGCTGAGTATTTATTTGACCAATTTATAGAAAATATAAAGGCATCAAAACTAATAATTAAATAAATAAGATTGTTAAAGTAACTAGAAAACGTTTTCGTAAGTTACTATTATAAATCAAATTAAAAGCTGCTATAATTTGTAAATTAGCAGTATAAATAAAAGTATAAATTAATTAAATTACAATAATATGAGTATTATAATCAGCGTTCATGCACGTCAAATTTTTGATTCAAGAGGTAACCCAACAGTAGAAGTAGATGTAACTACAGAAAACGGTGTTTTAGGTAGAGCAGCAGTTCCTTCTGGAGCTTCTACAGGAGAACATGAGGCAGTAGAATTACGTGATGGAGGTAAAGATTACATGGGTAAAGGTGTATTAAAAGCTGTTAGTAATGTAAACAATATCATTGCTGAAGAGTTATTAGGAACATCTGTTTTTGAACAAAATGCAATCGATCAATTAATGATTGATTTAGATGGTACTCCAAATAAATCTAAATTAGGAGCTAACGCAATTTTAGGTGTTTCATTAGCAGCAGCAAAAGCAGCAGCAAATGAGTTAGGCATGCCTTTATATAGATATGTTGGTGGTGTTTCTGCAAATACTTTACCATTACCAATGATGAACATTATTAATGGTGGTTCTCATTCTGATGCACCTATTGCATTTCAAGAATTTATGATTATGCCAGTAAAGGCAGAAACTTTTACAGAAGCGATGAAAATGGGTTCTGAAATTTTTCATAACTTAAAGAAAGTTTTACACGATAGAAACTTATCTACAGCTGTTGGAGATGAAGGAGGTTTTGCACCAAATTTAGCAGGAGGAACAGAAGATGCTCTAGAAACAATTGCCTTAGCAGTTAAAAATGCAGGATATGTTTTTGGAGAAGAAATTAAAATTGCATTAGATTGTGCAGCAGCAGAATTTTATGTTGATGGTAAATACGACTATTCTAAATTTGAAGGTGAAACTGGGAAAATTAGAACGAGTAAAGAACAAGCAGATTATTTAGCTGAATTAGCTGGTAAATACCCTATCATATCTATTGAAGATGGAATGGACGAAAACGATTGGGATGGTTGGAAGTATTTAACCGAAAAAATTGGAGATACAGTTCAATTAGTTGGGGATGATTTATTTGTAACGAATGTAGAGCGTTTATCTAGAGGAATTGAAAACGGAATCGCAAATTCTATTTTAATTAAAGTAAACCAAATTGGTAGTTTAACAGAAACTATTGCAGCTGTAAATATGGCTAAAAATGCAGGTTTTACTTCAGTGATGTCTCACAGATCTGGTGAAACAGAAGACAATACAATTGCAGATTTAGCAGTTGCATTAAATTGTGGACAAATTAAAACAGGTTCTGCTTCTCGTTCTGATAGAATGGCAAAATACAATCAATTATTACGTATTGAAGAAGAATTAGGAGAAGTTGCATACTTTCCCAAAGAAAAAGCTTTTAATATATAGTTATTATTCGCACAATATTTTAGCCTCATAAGAAATTATGAGGCTTTTTTTTGTTGAATTCGCATTTATATTAATGTTCTCTTAAAATATTTAAATACTATAAGAACTATCGTTTTAAATTATTTGAAATTTGCTATCTTCGTGAAATCTTAAAAACACGATAAAACGTCAATAAATGTCAGATATAGCTAAGTTACAGATTGGGGACAATTCTTATGAATTTCCTCTTGTAAAAGGAACAGAAAATGAAGTTGCAATTAATATTAAAACCTTAAGAGGAGCAACAAATGGAGTAATAACGATAGATCCAGGTTATAAAAATACAGGTTCTTGTGAGAGTGCAATTACTTTTTTAGATGGTGAAAAAGGAATTTTACGTTATAGAGGTTATTCAATTGAAGAATTAGCAGAAAAAGGTGATTTCTTAGAAGTATCTTATGCCTTAATATTTGGAGATTTACCAACGAAAGAACAATTAGCTAAATTTCATTCAGATATTAAAGAACATTCTTTGGTTGATGACGATGTTAGAAAAATATTGGAAGCTTTTCCAAAAACAGCTCATCCAATGGGTGTTCTGTCTTCATTAACAAGTGCTTTAACTGCATTTAATCCTTCTTCTGTAAACATTGAGTCTAGAGAGGATATGTATCTTGCTATTGTTAGAATTTTAGGGAAATTTCCTGTTTTAGTAGGTTGGACAATGCGTAAGAAAAAAGGTTTACACCTAAATTATGGTCAAAAATCTTTAGGGTATGTAGAGAACATTATGTATTTAATGTTTAAGCAACCAAATGAAGAATTTGTAATAAACCCAATAATAAAAAATGCACTTGATAAATTATTAATTTTACATGCAGATCATGAGCAAAATTGTTCTACATCTACTGTTAGAATTGTAGGTTCTTCTCATGCAGGTTTATTTGCTTCTCTTTCTGCTGGAATTTCTGCACTTTGGGGACCATTACATGGTGGAGCAAACCAAGCCGTTTTAGAAATGTTAGAAGCAATTAAAGAAGATGGAGGAGATACCAAAAAATACATGGCAAAGGCTAAAGATAAAAATGATCCTTTCCGTTTAATGGGCTTTGGTCATAGAGTTTATAAAAACTTTGATCCTAGAGCTACCATTATCAAAAAAGCAGCAGATGATCTTTTAAATACTTTAGGCGTTAATGATCCTATTTTAGAAATTGCAAGAGGGTTAGAACAAGAGGCTTTAAATGATCCTTATTTTGTTGATAGAAAATTATACCCAAATGTAGATTTTTATTCAGGAATTATTTATAGAGCTATGGGTATTCCTGTAGAAATGTTTACAGTAATGTTTGCATTAGGTCGTTTACCTGGTTGGATAGCACAGTGGAAAGAAATGAGGTTAAACAAAGAGCCTATAGGTAGACCTCGTCAGATTTATACAGGAGAAAACTTAAGATCTTTTGTAGAAATTGAAAAAAGATAAATTTTATTTCATTTACAAAAAAAGCTTCATATTTTTATGAAGCTTTTTTGTTTTTGTGAAATAATTAATTTTAAATACGATATTTATCTATTTAAATACCAGTAGACTATTTTAACTCAGCCGCTTTAATATCATTAAGATACTCTTGGAAACGTTTTCCATAAACAGATTTTTTAACTTTTTCTGTTAATGAATTATTCACAGTATCTAACATTTTTAAGCTTGCATCATACATTTCCGTAAGTGCTAAATAAGGAGCTACTTCTAAATTTGAGTTTTTAATTGCAAAATTTGTAGTAAATAAAACCCTCCTTTTAGCCAAACTTTTATATTCGTTTTCTAATTGAGTAACCAATGCCTGGTTGTTTTCTCTTTTTGCATCAAAATCTTTTTTTATAAAATCTAAACGTTGCCCTTGAAACTTTTTTTCAACAATATTATATTCATCTAATACTTCTTGATTTTTAGATCCTGTAATTTTGGGGTTAAAGCCAAATTCTTCTAATTTATCATGAATAGTAATAGTACCTTTTTCTCCAAAAAATAAAATACTATTGGTTTTTGTATTTCCATCTAAAGTTAAAAAATATAAAACAGGTGAGGTAACATTATCAGTTAACGAAAAAGTTTCTTGGCCTAATATTTTTACAGAATCTACAGATATTAAAAGTGTATCTTTCATTTTCTGTAGGTATAAAGTTCCTTTTTTTAAACCTTTGATATTTCCCTGAACAATCATATTCCCTTCTTTTTCTGAAGAACATGAAATTATTAAAATTGATAAGGCTAAAAGAGTAATAATTTTATTCATAATATAAATTTTCGACTGCAAATATCTTCATTTTTATTTAAAACGTTGCTGATAATTCCATTAAAATAGTACATAAAATTGCACCAATGGTTCCAATAGCATAACCAAAAACAGCTAATAAAACTCCTACGCTAGCTAATGAAGGATGAAAAGCTTGGGCAACAATAGGGGCAGAGGCAGCACCACCAACATTTGCTTGACTACCAACTGCTAAAAAGAAATAAGGAGCTTTTATTAGTTTTGCAACTAAAATAAGTAAACCTGCATGTATTGCCATCCAAACTGCTCCAATAGCAATTAATCCTAGGTTATCAAAAATCATTGTTAAATCCATTTTCATACCAATAGTTGCTACTAGAATGTACATAAAAATGCTCCCAATTTTACTTGCACCTGCACCTTCGTAATTTTTAGCTTTTGTAAAAGATAAAATAATAGCAATTATTGTAGAAATACTTATTAACCAGAAAAATTTTGAACTTAAAAAAGAAAAAATATTTTGCCAAGTTTGTGATGAAATTGAAGTAACAAAACTCGAAAAGAAATCACTAAAATATTTTGACATAAAATGACTAAAACCTACTGTTACAAAACCAATAGCAAGAATCATCATTAAGTCTGTAATAGAGGGATTTCTTTTAACTTTTTGAGTATAAGTAGATACTTTTTCTTTTAACTGCTCTATTGCTAAAGTATCTGCACCTAACCATTTGTCTATTTTATTTTTTTTACCAATCCCAATTAATAAAATAGCCATCCAAATATTAGCTATTACAATGTCAACAAAAACCATTCCTCCATATTGTGTAGGATTGTATTTGTATATTTCTAGCATTGCAGTTTGATTAGCTCCACCACCAATCCAACTCCCTGCTAAGGTAGATAAGCCTCTCCAGACAGCATTAAAATCTGAACCTCCAACTGTTTCTGGAGAGAAGATAGAAATCAATAAAATAGCTAATGGGCCTCCAATAATAATGCCAATTGTACCTGTAAAAAACATAATTAATGCTTTTGAACCTAAATTAAAAATGGCTTTTAAGTTGATGCTTAAAGTCATTAAAACCAGTGCTGCAGGCAATAAAAATCTGCTAGAAATATAATATAATTGAGATTTTTCTTTAACAATTTCCCCAATAGCATTTAGTGTTTCCCATTCTGGGGATATAATTCCTAAAGTTGTAAATAAAGCAGGAATAAAATAAGCCATAAATAATCCAGGAACAATTTTATAGAATTTTTGCCAAAAGCCACTCGTTTTGCTTTCTGTGTAAAAAACAAAGCCTAGTGATAACATTAAAAGACCAAAAACGATTGCATCGTTAGTGAAAATTGGAGCAGACATTTTTATTTTTTTTAGTTAAATTTTGTGTAGTCCTATTATAATGCTAATGTAATTTTTTTTAACTACAATGTATTTATCAAACTATAGATGTTTAAAATTATTTTGATTATTAATTGTAAACTTTAAAAATAGTTTGCAAATTATTTTAAGAACTTTTTAGTTAACTATTAGTTAATTGTTTTTTAGTGAGATATCTTATTTGTAAATTTATAAAATGATAAAAAAATATTTTTACTCTTTATTATTTGTATTCTTATTGTTTTCATGTAAAAAGGCAAAAAAAGCCATAGTTTCTAAACAAATAACAATAGTAAAGTCATACAATTATAATGAATTAAAGCCTTTATTAGAAAAAGAAGACAATAAAACATATATTGTTAATTTTTGGGCAACTTGGTGTGCACCTTGTGTAAAAGAATTGCCTGCTTTTGAAAAATTAAACAAAGAATATGCATCTAAAAATGTAGAAGTTATTTTGGTAAGTTTAGATTTTCCAAAACAAGTAGATAAAAGATTAATTCCTTTTATCAATAAAAAGAAGTTACAGTCTAAAGTTATTTTATTAGATGATATAAACGAAAATATTTGGATAAAAGCAATAGATTCAACTTGGTCTGGAGCTATACCAGCAACTTTAATTTATAACAAAAATAATAGAAAATTTTACGAACAATCTTTTGATTATGAACAATTAGAGGCTGAGTTACAAACGTTTTTGAAAATTTAAATAATACAATATGAAATTTACCAAATCTATTTTAGTGCTATTTGTTTTTTTAATAGCAAGTGCATTTACAACAAAAACAAATAAAGGTTATCAAATTGGTGATACTATAGAAGATTTTAAATTAAAAAATATTGATGATAAACAGGTTTCTTTATCAGATTACAAAGATGCTAAAGGATTTGTAATTGTATTTACCTGTAATCATTGTCCATATTCTATTGCTTATGAAGATCGATTAATTGCTATCGACCAAAAATATAAAAAGTTAGGATACCCTGTAATTGCAATCAATCCTAATGATCCAGAAGTATCTAAAGGAGATAGTTTTGAAGCGATGCAAGTGCGTGCTTCAGAAAAAGGATTTACGTTTCCTTATTTATTTGATGAAGGACAAAAAACGTATCCAAAATTTGGAGCTACAAAAACACCACATGTATTTATTGTTAGTAAACAAAATATGAGCGTTGAATATATTGGTGCAATTGATAATAGTTCTAGAAACCCAGATAATGTTTCAGAAAAATATGTAGAAGATGCTATTAACTCTTTATTAGCAGGGAAAAAGCCAACTAAAACAACTACAAAAGCAATTGGTTGTTCTATTAAAAAATTATAAAAAATAGATTTATATATTAATAGAGCTTAATTTATAAGTATTTAAAACTCCAAAGTAAAATTTGTAGTTTTTTGCTATAAAAACTTTAAGCATAATATTTATTTATACTATTAGGAAAAAATACTACTGCTAATTTTAGTTAGTGGTTCGGTTTAAAATGATAGCATTTTTTTAAGAAGTATTAGTTTTATATAGGTTTGTGGAAAAATATACTTTTTTTATTCTATTTTAGTTACTTTTAAATTGAATACCTTATAAAATCTAAATTTAAAAATGAAATTCACTCCCAGAAAAGTTAATTTTTTTAACCTGTTAAAATTACCTTTAGCTTATTTAGGAGGAGTAAGGGTATGTTTAATTTCAGATAAAGAGGTGGTAGTTTCTATAAAACATAAATGGTTAAATCAAAACCCATTTAAAAGTATGTTTTGGGCTGCACAAGGTATGGCAGCAGAAATGCCAACTGGTGTTTTAATTATGAAAGCAATAGATAATTCTGAACGAAAATTTTCTATGTTAGTTACCAAGCAAGAAGCTGAGTTTTTTAAAAAAGCAACTGGCAAAATTACATTTTCTTGTAAAGGAGGTGATGAAATAAGGGAAGCCATACAAAAGTCAATTAAAACTGGTGAAGGACAAATTATTATATTAACATCCGAAGGAAAAAATCAAGAAGGTGTTTTAGTTTCTATGTTTAAATTTCATTGGAGCCTAAAAGTAAAATTCTAATTATTTTTTCTTTTGATAAAGTTTTGGTCTTTCTTCCTTATAATCGCAATCTTGAAAAATGCCACAAGAAACATTTGTACGAGCTAGTGATTTTGTTACCTCAAATTTCTTATAAAAAGCTTCAATTTCTGGTGTTAAATACTTCATAATCTTTTTTATTATTAGTAGCTAATTTATTCTTTTTCTTACATTTTTTAATTTTAAAGTTAAAAAAAATATTTTTAGTATTCTAAATCTCATAAAAATGAGTCTTAAAAATTAAAATAAAAACTAATTCTCTATTAGTTTTAAAGTCTCTTTTATTGTTTTAACGGGCAATCTACAAGTATTATTTACACAAACATATAAGTAAGTTTCATCAGTTATAAACCTGTTTTCTAAAAGAGGTAAATTAGATGCTTTATTACTTATTGAAATTAAAATATTAGGCAAATATTTTTTTTGAAGTGCTACTCTTTTTTCTTGTGCTTTTTTTCCTACAATAACAACCTCATAATATTTGTCGGTATAATTCATCATAAAATCTAACCAATTAGCATAGTAACTAGCATTGTCTGTTATTTTTGGTTTGATGTTATTTAGCATTGCAGTTGCTTTTTCTTTGTAGCTGTTGTTGCTTAAGTGATGAGAAAGAGCAAATAAATTTTTAGCCATAATAGAATTGCTAGAAGCAATAACGTTATCTTGATATTCTATTATTTTTGAAGCTAAATCAGTATCTTCTTTAGAAGAAAAAAAGAACATTTTAGAGGTTTCATCATAAAAATTAGTCATTGTGTATTTAACTAAATCATTAGCTTTTTCTAGCCAAATTTTGTCAGACGTAACTTCATGAAGCTTTATAAAAGCCTGAGCAGTTGCAGCATAATCCTCTAAAAATCCATTTATTGTCGTTTTTCCATTTTTATAATTATGGTATAATTTTCCTTCTTTTGATAAAAGATTATTTACTATAAAGTTAGCAGTTTTTAAAGCAATATCTAAATGTTCTTTTTGATTAAAAGCACTGTAAGCATCTACATATCCAAGAATCATTAATGCATTCCAAGAAGTAAGACTTTTATCGTCTAACCTTGGTTTTTTACGATTTTTTTGAACTTTTTTTAGTTGTTTTTTCCAGTCGTTTTTAATATTATCTAATTGGTTTAGAGATAAATGATGCTTGTTAGAAAAAGAAACATCATCAATAGTTTTTATCAAAACATATTTATCATCTTCCCAATAGCCAAAGTCATTGATGTTGTAATATTTAGAAAATAAATCAAAATTAGTAGTAATGATACTTTTCAACTCTTCTTTTGTCCAAGTATAATAAGCCCCTTCCTCTAAAACATTTTTAGGCGTATAACTATCTGCATCTAAAGAAGAGTAGAACATTCCTTCTGCTGAGGTTAAATCGTTTTTTACAAATTCTAATGTCTCTAAAACAATATTTTTGTAAATTTTATTTTTAGTAAGTTGGTATGCTTTTGCATAAAGGCTTACAAGTTGGGCATTGTCATAAAGCATTTTTTCAAAATGAGGAACATGCCATTTTTTATCTGTTGAATATCTAGAAAAACCTCCATTAACCTGATCAAAAATACCACCAAAAGCCATTTTATTTAACGTTTTTTCTACAGAATTTAAAAGTTTTTTGTCTTTATTTTGATGTGCATATCTAAGTAAAAATTGATAATTATTAGGCATCATAAATTTTGGAGCACCTTTTTTTCCACCAAAAGAATTGTCAAATAAAGAGCTCCATTTTTTTACTTCATTACTCAAAAACAATTTGGTAAAATCTGCTTTTTCAGTATTTAATTGTATTAAATCTAAGCCTTTTACACCTTTTTCTAATTCATCTGCAAAGGCGTAAAAACTTTCAGGTTTATTTTTATAGTTTTCTGTAATTTGGACTAAAACTTTTTGCCATTGTTTTTTTGTAAAATAGGTACCTCCCCAAATAGGTCTTCCATCAGGTAAAGCAATTACATTTAATGGCCAACCACCATTTCCTGTCATTAATTGTACGGCTTTCATGTACACCTTGTCTACATCTGGTCTTTCTTCTCTATCAACTTTAATATTTACAAAGTTTTTATTCATGGTTTTAGCAACCAAGGAGTCTTCAAAACTTTCTTTTTCCATTACATGACACCAATGGCAAGCTGCATAACCTATACTAATAATAATTAATTTTTTATCCTTTTTGGCTTCAGCAAGTGTGGTATCATTCCAAGCTTTCCAATTTACAGGGTTGTGAGCATGTTGCAAAAGATAAGGGCTTGTTTCCTTAACCAAATCATTTGTGAATTCATGTTGATTTTTAGTACTATTGTTACAGCTAAAAATAATTATACACAATATTGTAATAAAAAATGAGGGTTTAAATACGTTCACTAAAATTAGTTTTATGTTCGGGTTATTATTTTAAATATAGGTGTTTGTAAATTTAATGAATTTTAAGTTGAGTGTTTATCAATATAGGTTTAATATAAAAGCATCTTTTTTCTTAGAAATAAAAATAATCGCTCTAAATAAAGTTATTGTTTTTTTTTTGTAAAAATTCTTAAGTATTTTTTATTTGGTATTATTTTTGATATTTTTGAGAAAACTAAACCCCCATGAAAAAAATATTATTAAGTATTCTAACATTTTTATTTACTCTATCAAGCTTTATTGCACAAGATGTTGTGATAGAAGAACCAATAGAGAACATTTCTTTAATATGGGAGCCTTCCTTTCAAGAAGCTTTAAATAAATCAAAAAAAGAAAACAAACCTGTACTTATTTATTTTACAGGCTCAGATTGGTGCAGTCCTTGTAAAGTTTTAGATAAAAAACTATTTCACACTGAGAAGTTTAAAAAAATAGCTGACGAAAGTTTAATTTTATTTATGGTTGATGTGCCTAGAAATAAAGATTTGATAGATGAAAAGACCAGACAATTTAATAAAAAGTTAAGTAATAAGTATGGTCAAAAATCTTTTCCTACTATGGTTTTAGTAAATCATAAAGGTAAAATGTTGGATATAAAAAAAGGAGTTTATATGACTGAATATTATTATCCTTTTTTTGAAAAAACAATTGCTAAATATTAAAAAAATGTTGTTTTTATTTTAAAATCAAGATTTAAATCTAAAAAGGGTTGTAATTATAGTTTACAACCTTTTTTTTTTGATTTTATTTTCAAGATTTTAAGTTTAGGTAGTAGCAGAAGTTTTTTAATCAAAAAAAAACTCCCTTAAAAAAGAGAGTTTTTTATACTTAGAAGCTAAAATGCTTAGTTTACAGCGTCGCTTAAACCTGCACCAGCTTTAAATTTTGCTACGTTTTTAGCAGCAATTTGAATCGTTTTTCCTGTCTGTGGGTTTCTACCAGCTCTTGCAGCTCTGTTAGAAACAGAAAAAGTTCCAAAACCAACTAAAGCAACTTTGTTACCACCTTTTAAAGCAGAAGTTACATTACCTGTAAAAGATTCTAATGCCGCTTTAGCTGCTACTTTAGAAATTCCTGCATCAGCAGCCATTGCATCGATTAAATCTGATTTGTTCATAATAAAATGTTTTTTAAATTAATTAATATTTTTGCTTATTAGCTCAACAAATATAGCAGGATTAAGGGCTTATGCAAATTTGAATGCAAAAAAAACACGTATTTGTTGATAAATAGGGTTGAAATGTTAACAAAGGTAGTTGTAAAACAGAAAAAAGCTAAAAACCTTACTAATAAAGGCTTTAGACGAATTTAGATTCCGCAGAAAATGCATAACCATTTAATAAGCTTTTGGCATCCATTTTTTTCTTTCCAGATAACTTTATTTCATCAATAATAATAAAACCTTCTGTAACTGCTACTTTTAATTCTTTTTTTGTGGTAATAATTTTACCAACAGCAAAATTGTGTGGTTCTAATTCCGTTTCTTTTTTAATCGCATAAATTTTAGCAGTTATTTCTTCTCCTTCATTGATAATAACAGACCAAGCTGCAGGAAAAGGATTTAAACCCCTAATTTTATTATAAATATTGTCTAGAGAATCTGTCCAATCTATTCTACAATTTTCAGGATTTAATTTTGAAGCCGATTTTTCTTCTAAATCAGGCTGTTTTGTAGTCGTTACTTTTTGTGTTTCAATTAAGTCTATTGTTTTTTCAACCAAATCAGCTCCTAAAAACATTAATTTATCATGTAATGTTCCAACAGTTTCAGTTTCAGAAACGAATGTTTCTTTTTGTAAAATAATTTCTCCTGTATCAATTTTATCATCAATAAAAAAAGTAGTAACGCCTGTTTTTGTTTCTCCATTAATTATTGCCCAATGAATAGGAGCTGCACCTCTGTATTCTGGTAATAAAGAAGCATGTAAATTAAAAGTACCATATTTTGGCATTTGCCAGACTATTTTTGGTAACATTCTAAAAGCAACAACAATTTGTAAATCGGCATTTAAATCTTTTAACTCTTTAGTAAAATCTTCGTTTTTTAAGTTTGTAGGTTGTAAAATAGGTAGGTTTACAGAAGTAGCATATTTTTTTACTGCAGATTCATTTAACTTTCTTCCTCTACCTGCAGGTTTGTCTGCTGCAGTAATAACCCCCACAATCTTATAATTATTTTCTACTAAATGTTTTAAAATAGTAACTGCAAAATCTGGAGTTCCCATAAAAACGATACGCAAGTCTTTCATGTGTTTGTATTTATTTTTATAAATGGTTACTTATAGCTTTCCATTTAGTAATGCTCTTTTATATTAAAACCCTTTAGGTAAGTTTTATAGTGATACCTTTAATTGGTATTTATTTTGATGGTTAACAATAATTTTATCATCCGATAATAATTGTTGCAAATGTATTAAAATGTCTTTTTCATGAGCCACTAAAACAGTACAAATTTCTGAAGAGGTTAGGCTTTTTTGAGCTGTTAAAAGTTGAAGTATTTTTGATGATAAATCTATGTCAGTTTTTCTGTTTTTAGTGATGCAAACATCACAAATACCACATTTTTCTGTTTTTATTTCATCAAAATAATTTAAAACTTGGATGCTTCTACAAATAGCATTGTTATTTACAAATTCTATAATAGCATCAGATTTTTGTTTTTTCTGATGGATAAACTGTTTCATTTCTTTAGAAAATCGATTAATCGTATAATCATCTTCTCTTGGCAATAAAAAAGTCAGTTCAGCTTCATTTTTTACAGCTTTATAAGCTATAATGTTATCTTCTTGTAAGCGTTCAAAATTAGATAATACAAGCTTGGTTGTAATTCCTGCTTTTTTTGCAATATAGAATTCATCAATAGCTACCTCTTGTTCAAATAAACCTGCATAAGTTCTTAAAATTGAATTGGTAAAATTTTTAAGAACTGTATTGTTATCCAAATAATTTAAAACGGTTTTGCTATTCACAATAAATTGCAAGGTAGATTTCTTATTGTAATGTGTACTAATTTCTATAATTCCGTTATTTGCTAAAATTTTAAGAGCAGTATCAACTTTTAAAACAGAAAAGTTATATTGTTTACAGAATTCTAAGAGATGAAAAGAAAAAGTTTCTTCAATAATTTCGCCTATTGAAATTCTATAATATTGATACAATTGCTTGTGAATTGCCTTAATTTCTTTGATGCTTAGTAACGTTTTTTCTACACGATCTTTAAATAGCAACGTATCGTTTTTGTTAAACAACAAAACAGCAAAAGATTTTTTACCATTTCTACCAGCTCTTCCTGTTTCTTGCACATAATTTTCTATGCTCGATGGAATGTCTAAATGAATGACCAAGCCAACGTTTGCTTTGTCAATTCCCATTCCAAAGGCATTTGTAGCTACCATTATTGGTGTTTTTTCAGTCATCCAGTTTTCAAAAGAAATATTTTTTTCTATGGATGATAATCCACCATGATAAAAGGAACTTTTAAAGTTATTGGCATTTAAAAAAGCAGCAATTTGTGCTGTTTTATTTCTGGAATTTACATAAACAATTGCAGGAGTTTTCGTTTTGGTAAAAATCTGTAATAAACGCTGTAATTTATCTTCAATAGTAAATATTTGATACGCTAAACTTTTTCTAAAAAACGATTTTCTAAAAAGTTGCGGGTTTTTTAGTTCAAGATTAGTAGCAATATCATCTAAAACTCTTTGGTTTGCTGTTGCTGTTAATGCAATAAAATTTACGCTAGGTTTTAATGCTCTTAAAATTTTAATATTTCTGTAAGAAGGTCTAAAATCATGTCCCCATTCAGAAATACAATGTGCTTCATCAATTGCAATTAAATGAATGTTTAATTCTTTAATTTTTTGCTGAATAAAGTAAGATTGCAATCTTTCAGGAGAAATGTATAAAAACTTTACACCACCAAATTTAATAGTATCAAACAAAGTAATAATTTCATCTTGTGTAGCACCAGATTTAATACTTGTGGCTTTAATTCCTTTTAGAACTAAGTTTTCTACTTGATCTTGCATTAAGGCTATTAAAGGCGAAATTACCAAACAAACTCCTTCTTTTGCTAAAGCAGGTATTTGAAAACAAATAGATTTTCCTCCACCTGTTGGCAACAATGTAATTACATCTTTTTGCTCTAAAACAGCGGTAATAATTTCTTCTTGAAGTGGTCTAAATTCAGAAAAACCCCAATGTTTTTTTAATAGTTCTTTTGGTAAAATCATACTTAAAAAGTCAATGAGTTAAGAATAAATTGAGTCCTTTCATCAACAGAACAAAAAGGGACTTTAATGATTTTATACCCTAAATTTAAATATGTTTTTACTAAAAAAGCATCAATTTGTGTTGTTTCTTCAAAAGATTCATAACGTTCATTATCAGTTGTATGAATTTCTTTCCAAGGAGCAAAGTGAAAAACTTTGTCGTATTTATATTGTTTGTTTTTTTCTATAAAAATAGGTGGGTACTCTGTTTTAGAATAATCCATGTATGCAGAAATATCAGGAATTCCTCTATCAAAAAAAACAATTTTAGCATTTGCTTTTTTAGCATTTAAATATTGTTGCTCTCTACTTTCTAACAGCATTTCACTAAAAAGTAGAGGTTGGGTTAAAAACAATTGATCTACACCTTGTTGTTGTGCTTTTAAAATTAAGGCTCTAGATACTTCTGGCATACAAAAATAACCTTGCTTAATTAATGTATTTAAAACCGAAGTTTTTCCTGTTCCTGGTCCACCAATAAAAAGAATTTTTTGCTGCATCTCACAAAAATAAATGAATCCCTTTATAAAACTAATTTTTAATGTAAATTCGTGTCTTGTAATTTTTAATTAATTTATAAGAGATTATCAAATTTTATGAGTGATAAAAAAGAGTTTTACGAGAAGTTAAAACTACAATTAGACGATACTAGTACATTTCCTTCAGATTATTTGTATAAATTTATTGTACCTACAGATGCCAATCAGGTAGAGGAGGTAAAGGCGTTGTTTAATAACACTGGAGCAGTAATTAATACAAAAAAATCTAAAACAGGAAAATATATTAGTGTTTCTATCGTATTAAAAATAGAAAGTTCAGAAAAAGTAATTACTTATTATAAGCAAGCAGAAAAAATTAAAGGAATAATATCATTATAATTATATAGTATGAGAAAATTAGTTTTATTAGTTGTTTTAAGTGTGTCAATGTCTATCTTTTCACAAAAGAAAAGTAAAAATTTATTATTTATTGATGGAGCACCAACAACTGTATCAGAATTTAAAAGAGTCTATGAAAAAAATTTAGACGCTATAGATAATGAAGAATCTAAAAGTGTTACCAAAAACTTAGAATTGTTTATAAATTATAAGTTAAAGGTTAAAGAGGCTTATAAGATGCAATTAGATACAGCAGCTTCTTATAAGCGAGAAATGGAAACTTATAAAAACCAACTTTCTACACCTTATCTACAAGATACAACCTTTATAGATCAATTGGTAAAGGATGTGTATTTTAGAACAAAGAATGAAGTAAAAGCAAAACATATTTTAATTAGATTATCTAGGCAAGCTTTGCCAAAAGATACTTTATTGGCCTACAACAAAATTTTAGATTTAAGAGAAAGAATTTTAAAAGGTGAAAAGTTTGAACAAATTGCAGCAAAGTTTTCTGAAGATAAATCTGCTGCAGATGACCCAAAAACAGGTAGAAAAGGAAATGGTGGTAATTTAGGTTACTTTTCTGCATTTAACATGGTGTATCCTTTTGAAGTTGCTGCTTATGCTACCAAAGTTGGAGAAATTTCCATGCCATTTAAAACACAGTTTGGATATCATATCATACAAGTAGATGATTTAAAACCATCGAAAGGAGAAATTGAAGCAGCACATATTTTGGTGAGAGATACTACTGCTGTTGGCAAAAAACAGATAGAAAATGTGTACGCTAAATTAATAGCAAAAGAAAGTTTTGAAGATTTAGCGAAAGAATATTCAGAAGATCCAGGTTCTAAAAACAAAGGAGGCAGTTTAGGTAAGTTTGGTGCAGGTAGAATGGTAAAACCATTTTCTGATGCAGCTTTTGCCTTAGAAAATGAAAATGATTTTACAAAACCTTTTAAAACTCGTTTTGGATGGCATATTATTAAATTGCTAAAAAAACATCCTATAAAACCATTTAAAGAAATGGAAAAAGAATTAAAAGAAAAAGTAAAAAAGAGCTCTAGAATGGAGTTGTCTAAAAACGCAGTAGTTAAAAAATTAAAAAAAGACTATCTTATAAAAGAGCCTAAAGAAGCAAGAAAAATGTTAAATAGAAAAGATGTTAGAAGTATTCCTAAAGATTCTTTAAAAAATATATTACTAAGTATTAATGACAAAGACATTCTTCAGCAAGAGTTTATCAGCTTTATTAGAAATAGAAGACATTTACCTATTTTTAAACTTTATGAAATGTTTAAAGAAGAGCAAATATTAAACTATTACAAAGAAAATTTAATTTATACAGAACCAGATTATGCTGCTGTTTTAAAAGAATATGAAGATGGATTATTACTTTTTGAATTAATGCAACAAAAAATTTGGACAAAATCATCTAAAGATACTTTAGGTTTAAAACAATATTTTGATAAAAATGCAACTACTTACAATACAGATGATTTAAAAACTGTAAAAGGACAAGTAATTAATGATTATCAAAATTTTTTAGAAAAAAACTGGATTGCAGATTTAAGGAAGAAAAGCGTGATAGAAATTAAGAAAAAACAGTTAAAAAAGTTAATTAAATTATACGGTAAAGAATAATGAAATATACAGTTGTTTTATTTTGTGTTGTGCTTTTTATTTCTTGTGATTTTTTTAAAATGCAAGAAGAAGAAAATAATACTTCAGAAATTGTAGCGATTGTAAATACCGAAAAACTGTTTAAAAAAGATTTAAAATCTATCTTACCACAAAATATTAATAAAGAAGATAGCCTTGTTTTGGTTAAAAGTTACATACAAAATTGGGCAATAAAAATGCTTTTATTAGAGAAATCTAAGAATAATAGTTCTTTAGAAACTGTAAATCAGATTGATGATTTAGTAAAAGATTATAAAGAAAGCTTGTTAATTAATAATTATAAAGAAGAGTTAATAAAACAGCAATTAGATACTGTTATTTCTGATGAAGAACTAGAGACCTATTATTTGAATAATAAAGATAATTTTAGACTCAATGAAGAGTTGGTTAAAATTAAGTACCTTCATATTGATCCTGCTATTAAAGACAAAGACAAAATGTTATCTCTCTTTAAATCAGATAATATTAATGATTTAGAGGAGCTAGAAAAGGAAGAGCTTAGTTTTAAATTTCATCAGTTTAATGATTCTTCTTGGGTTCAGTTAGATAAGGTTTTGTTAAAACTCCCTTTTTCTAAGGAAAAACTGTTAAAAAAAACAGAATTCATTCAAAAACAAGATTCAATAGGTTTATATTTGGTGGCTATAAAAGACGTTTTATTACGTAGTTCTATAGCTCCACTTAGCTATGTTACACCAACTATAGAACAAATGATTTTACACAAACGTAAAATTGAATTAATAAGAGATATTGAAAAAATAATAGTTAAAGATGCCATACAGAAAAATAATTTTAAAATATATTAAGTTTATAATTTGCACCTTTATTTTGGGTTTTGTAAGTCTACAAACGTTTGCTCAGAAAACAAAAATAGATGGTGTAGCAGTGGTTATTGGTAAAAATATTGTTTTAGATTCTGATATAGAGAAATTTAAGTTAGAGGTTGAACAAAGAAGTGAAGGCAAAATAAAAATTACTGACTGTGAAATGTTAGAGGAGTTAATGCAGCAAAAATTAATGGCACATCATGCAGTTGTAGACAGTGTTGTTGTTTCTGATGCAGAAATTTTAGGTAGAGTAGATAGAAGTATTCAGTTTTTTACACAGCAATATGGTAGTACAGAAAAAGTAGTTAAAGCTTATGGTTTTAATGATTTAGAAGACTTAAAAAATGAATTAACTACCGTACAAAAAGAAACCCTTTTAATAGAGAAAGAGCAAATAAAGGTTACAGAAAAAATTGATGTTACACCAGAAGAAGTACGTTTATATTATAATGGTTTAAAAGATAAAGGAGAATTACCACAGTTTCCTGCAGAGGTAGAATTGGCTCAAATTGTTGTAAAAGCAACACCATCAAAAGAAGAAATAGAAAGAGTTGTTGCAAAATTAAATGAACTAAAGCAACAAATTGAAGGGGGCTCTAGTTTTAGAATGAAAGCTATTATAAATTCTGATGATCCTGGAGTTACTAAAAACGGAGGAGAATATACAGTGACTAAAGAATCTGCTTTTATTAAAGAATTTAAAGAAACCGCTTTTACTTTAGATATAGGGCAGGTTTCTAAACCATTTAAATCTGAGTTTGGTTATCATATTATGCAATTGCATAAAATAAAAGGAAACACTAGAATTGCCTCTCATATATTGATGCAACCAGAAGTACCTGATGATAAATTAAAAGAGGTAAAAGCCAAAGTAGAAAGAATTATTAAAGAAATTAAAGATAAAAAGTTAACTTTTGAAGAGGCGGTTGATAAATACTCTGATGATAAAGATACCAAAAATAACGGAGGCGTTATTACAAGTCCTACTGGTGATTCTAAGTTTGATTTAACAAGAATGGATCCTGCTTTTTATGCTAGAGTTAGTGATCTTAAAAAAGGAGAAATGACAGAACCTTTTTATGATCAAGAAAGATCTGGAGATAAAATGTTTAAGTTTATTTTAATGAAAGATAGAACAGACAATCATACTGCAGATATTATTGAAGATTACGTAAAAGTGCAAAAATTAGCACTCCAAAAAAAGAAAGAAGAGGAAATTACAAAATGGTCTAAAGAAAAAATAAAAGATACCTACATTAATATTGGCCCTAATTACAGTAAATGTACTTTTGATAAAAACTGGAAAAAACAAGTAAGTAAATAATGTCTGACGTTAAAGCTATAAAAGATTTAGTACTAAAATACAAAGCCTTAAAAAAGGAAATAGGGAAAGTTATTATTGGGCAGCATCAAGCTGTGGATTTTACCTTATTATCTATTCTTTGTGGAGGACATTCATTATTAATTGGTGTACCAGGTTTGGCAAAAACGTTATTAGTAAATTCTGTTTCAGAAGCTTTAGGATTAAAGTTCAATAGAATACAGTTTACACCAGATTTAATGCCATCTGATATTTTAGGAAGTGAAATTTTAGATGAAAACAGACACTTTAAATTTATAAAAGGGCCTATTTTTTCTAATATTATATTGGCAGATGAAATAAACAGAACACCACCAAAAACACAAGCTGCTTTGTTAGAAGCTATGCAAGAGCGTTCTGTAACCGTTTCTGGAAATCATTATAAATTAGATTTACCATTTTTTGTGTTAGCAACTCAAAACCCAATTGAGCAAGAAGGAACGTATCCTTTACCAGAAGCTCAATTAGACAGGTTTATGTTTTCTATTTATTTAGAATACCCTACTTTTAATGAAGAAGTTGCTGTTGTAAAAAACACTACCAGTAATAAAAGCGAAACAATACAACCTTTATTTACTTCGGATGAAATTGTAGAAGCTCAAAAACTAATACGTAAAATACCTGTTGCAGATAATGTAATAGAATATGCAGTTGGTTTGGTGGGTAAAACAAGGCCAAAATCTAACGAAGCAACAGATTTAGTAAAATCTTATTTAGATTGGGGAGCAGGACCTAGAGCGTCTCAAAACTTAATATTGGCAGCCAAAGCTCATGCAGCAGTAAATGGAAAATTTTCTCCAGATATTGAAGACGTAAAAGCCGTTGCAATACCAATTTTATCTCACAGAATTGTAAAAAATTACAAAGCAGAAGCAGAAGGAATTACCATTGCTGATATTATTGAGTCTTTGTTGTAGTCTTTTTGATAGTCTAGAACTTTCCAGTTTGTCCTTTCGACGAAGGAGAAATCACATAAAGGGAATCAACTTTGTGTTCTCACTATCATGTGACTTCTCCCAAAGGGTCGAAGTGACAATTGGTAAGGTTATTCTTGATCAATATTATTCTCAAAAAAACTAAAAACATTACCACCATAACGCTTATCATAACTATGATTATCATTTTTAGATAAATCTGTATGTTTAGAATGTTCTACAATTAAAACGCCTTCTTCTTTGAGTAGGTTGTTCGTAAAAACTAAATCTACAATTTTTAAAAATTCAGTTTCTTTAAAATCATAAGGAGGATCTGCAAAAATAACATCAGCTTTAAGCGATGTTTTTTCTAAAAATTTATAGACATCACTTTTAAAAGTATTGATGGGTAAGTCTAACTTTTTTGCAGTTTCATTGATAAACTTGATACATCCAAAATGAGCATCAATGGCATAAATTTCTTTAGTGCCTCTAGATCCAAATTCATAACTAATATTTCCTGTGCCAGCAAAAAGATCTATTACAGTTATACTATCAAAATAATAAGTGTTGTTTAAGATGTTAAACAACGATTCTTTAGCCATATCTGTAGTTGGGCGAACAGGCAAATTTTTAGGTGCTGATAGACGTCTGCTTTTGTGTTTTCCAGAAATTATTCTCATGAATTTAAAAGGATATAATTTGAATGTTTAGAAGCATCTAACTTGTTAAAAATGTAATTGCTACTTTCTAAAAAAGAAACGTTTCTAATGTATTGATAGGTAATCTTGTAAATATCAGAATTTAGCTCAATATCTCCAGAAAAAAATAGTGCTGTTTTTTCAACATCCAACTTTAGTTGCTCAAAAGTAAATAATATATAGTAGATAAAATCTTCCTTAGATTCAAAAGAAAAAGAGTTAGAGAATTTTAATTTTTTATTTTTTATAACAACTACATCAAAATTTTCTTTTGTAACATTAACATATACTTCTTTTTTATCAGAATTATTAATGGAAATTAATTGCTCTATAAAAAGTGTAAGATGATGTCTGTATTCAAATTCGCCAAAATTTTGAAACAAATAATTATTAATATTTACATAAGGTACGTATATATTTTTTGCATTGATACTTTGCAAATCATCAAAGGCAATAAAATCTGTAGCTAAAGTTTTAATATTGTAATTAAGATACTCTACAAGTTTGTTTTCATCAAAGTATTGATTGGGAACAAACGTAAATAAATTATTTTGATGAACTACTAATACAGTAGCAAAGTCTTTTTGTAGGTAAGAATCTGTTTTAAATATCTCCTTAATTTTATCTAATAAATTTTCTGGATTGCTTTGTTTTTCATCAAATACATATTCAGAAAAGTAAAGTGTTTCTTTTGATGTATTGTTTGTGATACAAAAAGAAAATCCATCCAAATTAAATTGAATGGATAGCTTTGTATCTTTTGTGTTTATAAAAGTAATGCTACTATTCTTTTTGATCACGGTCTTGTTTGTCATAAGAAGGAGGCCAATTACCACCAGTTGAAACTTCTTCTAAAGAACCAACAGAAATATATTCTCCTTTAATTTGGTCTGTAGCTTTTGCTTGTAGTTCTTGTTTTATAAGAGATTTACTCATCCCTTTTAAAATTTCTTCTTTTGGTGTTTGAATTAAAAACGTAGGTACTACTAAACCTTCTACTTTTTCTACACTTCCTGTTTGTATTTCAAATTCTTTACCTTCTACACCAGGTACTTTAAACATTTCTTTATAATTTCTGTCTTTAAAATATTTTAAAACAGGTTCATAACCAGTAATATTTGTTTTTCTAACCTCAACATCAACAACAATACCACCACCTTTATTTACTTTTTCTATAACAGTAATTGTTTCTGTAAGCTCTAATCTTGCAGTGTCAATAAATTTAATTAAACCAGCTTTATCTTCTGTATATTTACCTGTTACTTCAAAATGCTTTACTTGTGCATCTCTAATAATTTTTAATTGTTCTACAACTTTTGCATATTTAACAACTTTTTGTTTATTAAAATTAATTGGCTCCATAACACCATCGTATATTTTAATTACTAAAAATACTGTTAATACTAATAGCAATAAAGAAGCAATCCATCTTAGTTTTAAAGGTAAATACTTTACGATAACGATTGCTAATAGCACAGCAACTACAATTGCTGCTAAAATCATTCCAATTAATTCCATTATTTTCTTTGTTTTTTTAAGTACGTTCAGACAAATCTACAATTTTTTTTTAATGATAAAAATTTTTATTTGTAATTCGATGTATCTTTACCATATTAATTTTTTTATGATAAACAAAACAGCAGATTTTTACTCAGAAATTTTAAAAAAGTTTCAATATACACCAACAACAAAACAAAACAATTTGTTACGTTTTTTAAGTGATTTTATCTTTAGTGAAGATAAAGACGCCTTATTTTTATTAAAAGGATATGCAGGTACAGGAAAAACAACAACTATTAGTGCTTTTGTAAACAGTTTAGGAGCAGCAGGAAAAAAATCGATTTTATTAGCACCAACAGGTAGAGCTGCCAAAGTAATTTCTGTCTATTCTAAAAGACCGGCATTTACAATTCATAAAAAAATATATTTTCCTAAAAAACAATCTAATGGCTCTTTAGGTTTTGTATTGCAACCCAATAAACACACCAATACTATTTTTATTATTGATGAAGCTTCTATGATACCTGATCGTAGGCAAAATCAAAAGTTATTTGAGTCCAGTTCATTATTAGATGATTTAATTAATTATGTATACTCAGGACATCAATGTAAGTTGATATTTATTGGAGATACAGCTCAATTACCACCTGTAAAATTAAATATTAGCCCTGCTCTTGAACAAGATACGTTAATGTACGATTTTCATAAAAATGTAGCTGAAATTGAGTTAGATGAAGTAATGCGTCAACATAAAGATTCAGGGATACTGGCAAATGCAACTTTATTACGTTTAATGATTCAAAATGACAGTACTAATTTTAAGTTTGAAATTGATTTTCCGGATATTATTAGATTAGATGATGGTTATGATATAGAAGATGCTTTGGTATCTGCTTACGATGCAGATGAAGTAGAAGACACTGCTTTTATTGTACGTTCTAATAAAAGAGCCAACGATTACAACCAACAAATTAGAATGAAAATTAGAGGGCAAGAAAACGAAATTTCTGCGGGAGATTACATTATGGTTGTTAAAAATAATTATTTTTGGTTAAAAGAAAATTCAAATGCAGGTTTTATTGCCAATGGTGATATTTGTAAAGTATTAAAAATATTTTCTATTAAAGAACTCTATGGTTTTAAATTTGCTGAGGTAGAGGTAAGTATGATTGATTACCCAGAGATGCAACCTTTTGAAACTGTTTTATTGTTAGATACTTTAACCAGTGAAACACCTTCTTTAACCTATGAGGAATCTAATAAATTATACCAAGCAGTAAAAGAGGATTATGCTGATGAAAAATCGAAATCTAAACAGTTTTTGGCAATCAAAAAAAATGTGTTTTTCAACGCTTTACAAGTTAAGTTTTCTTATGCTATGACGTGTCATAAATCTCAAGGAGGACAATGGAAAACCGTTTTTATAGAGCAGCCTTATTTGCCAGATGGCGTTTCTAAAGAATATTTTAGATGGTTGTACACTGCATTAACAAGAGCTCAAAAAAAATTATATTTAATTGGTTTTAAAGACGAGTTTTTTACAGATTAATGTAATACATAATTAATGGTAATTCTACCATATTTATGTCCGTAATTGTATCTTAAATCTTTAGATTTACTGGTGTTGTACATAAAAGCGTAGCCAAAATTAAAACGATTCAAAGTACATTTTATACCTACTTCAACATCAAAAACAACTGGTTTTAATTCTTTTGTGATGCTGTTTTTTGGGGTTAAAAAACTACCTTGTAAAGTAGCGTCATAAAGAGCATAACGCAACATCGGTTTTGCATAAAAAAACGACTCTGATTCATTAAAAGTTTTATGCTGCTCGTTATTTAAGTTGGTATTAAAACCAATTGAGTTCATAATTTCTTGCAATGGTATAAAGCCAATTCTTGCTTGTAAACCTGAAGAAATATTTGTGTAAACAGTACCTAAATTTAAGTTGTTATGCCAGGTAAGATCAAAACGTTTTTCTTTTGATTTTAAAATTGTTTTTAAATATGCTGCATTAAAATTTAAAGCAAAAGCGTTTTTTATTTGATGTTTCCAACCTACTGCTTTTTCAAAACCATAAATATCGTGAATAAAGCCTTGTAATTCTTCTGCATAAGAGTTTGAGCCAATGACACCAATTTGAATGTTAGTATTTAAAATTTGATGGTTTTTGTAAATGTTTTTTATACCAAAACTACCATATAAATATCCAGCAAAAGGTCTGTCGTGGTTTAATACATTTCTCACTACAGCTCTAAAAGGAGTATACATTTCTTGATTTAACTTAAACTCTAAAATACGTTTTTCTAAATTCTTCCCTTTCTTTTTGGTGAGATATCGATATCCTAAAAAAAAACCACTTGTATAATATCTGTCTCTAATTACAGAAGCATATAAATCATTATCAGTAACTAAGGTTATTTCTTTAGAAAATTTTTCTTGAGCTATTGTAATTGAAGTAATATAGAAGAAGAATAGAAGAAAAATATATTTCATGCAAAGCAAATATAAAAGAACTTATCTAAATCCATTAATGTCACATTAAAAATATTTTAGTTTTATAAATGCTGTTAAAATTTTGTATTTAACTAGTTTTTTTAATGATATCTTACTAGTTTTTAAAATTAAAATCTAAAAAACCACTAGTTATCAGGTAGTTAGGTTTTGGTGTTGTTTCTTGGTTCTTTTAGTGAAGCGGTTTAGTTGCTTTTATCAGAAAATAACTAATTTAAATTGTATTTTTTTTAATAGAATTCTAAAAAAAAGTAGCTATTTTAGACCTTAGTAAATAGAATTTATGGAAACTAAATTAGGATTGAGTGTAGCAGACTTTCAAACGGTTAAAAATAGGCAAGATTTATTAACACTTATCAATGAAAAAAACGCTGTTTGTAAAAAGGTTAAGAAAACTATTTTATATGATGAAGAACTAAGATTATTACAAATAGAACTGGTTAAATTACAGAGATGGATTTCTAATAATAACAAACGCGTTGCTGTTATTTTTGAAGGAAGAGATGCAGCAGGAAAAGGAGGTAATATTCGTCGTTTTATGGAGCATTTAAACCCTCGTTCTAGCAGATTGGTTGCATTAAATAAACCAACAGAAATTGAAAAAGGCCAGTGGTACTTTCAACGTTACATAAAAGAATTACCAAATCCTGGTGAAATTGTTTTCTTTGATAGAAGTTGGTATAATAGAGCTGTTGTAGAACCTGTAATGGGTTTTTGTAAAGACGAGCAATACAAGGAGTTTTTAGTACAAGTGCCAGAATTTGAACATATGATGTATGAAGATGGTGTTGTGATTATTAAATTTTGGCTTTCAATTACAAAAGACGAACAATTAAAACGTTTTGAAGCGAGAAAGGAAAACCCCTTAAAAAGATGGAAATTTAGTCCTGTAGACAAACAAGGGCAGATTCTTTGGGACAGATATACACATTTTAAAGAAGAAATGTTTTCTAAAACACATACTTCTTATAGTCCTTGGATGATGATAAAAACGAATGATAAAAAGGTAGCAAGATTAGAAGCCATAAGACACGTTTTGTCTCAGTTTGACTATGAGGGTAAAGAAGAAACTACAACAGTTTTAAACCCAGACCCTAATGTTGTAATGCGTTATTATAGATCTAATACCAACATAGATTAAATATGGAATTAACACCTAAAAACTTAAAAAAACTAAACTCTAAAAAAGGACTCTTAGCACTTTTATCAAAAGAACCTTTAAATATTGAAAGAGCAATTAGATATGTAGACTATCAAAAAAAATTAGAAGAATTACAAGTAGAATTAATTCGTTTACAAACTTGGGCAATTAACAATAAAGAACGTATAATAATTGTTTTTGAAGGAAGAGACTCTGCAGGTAAAGGAGGAGCAATTAGAAGATTAACAGAACGTATTAATCCACGTCACATGCGTATTGTTGCATTACCAAAACCAACAGAAGATGAAAGTTCTCAATGGTATTTTCAAAGATATGTAGAGCAATTTCCTAAAGCAGGTGAGATTGTTTTTTTTGATAGAAGTTGGTACAATAGAGCTGTTGTAGAGCCTGTGAATAATTTTTGCACACAAAAAGAGTATGAAATTTTTATGAATCAGGTTAATGATTTTGAAAGAATGATTTTAGAATCGGGCATTCATTTGGTTAAAATTTATATGTCTATTTCTAAAAAAGAGCAAGCAAAACGTTTTGCCGATATTAAAAGTGATCCATTAAAACAATGGAAAATGACTAAGCTAGATGAAAAAGCACAAGATCTTTGGGAAGATTATACAGTGTACAAAAAAGCAATGTTTGAAAAAACACATACAGAAATTTCACCATGGAAAATTATAAAGGCAAACAGAAAAACAGAAGCTCGTGTAAATGTAATCAACCACATTTTAAATCGAATTCCTTATGATAAAGATTTAGAAGTTTAAACTATCGTCTTTTTAACTTCAGAAAAAATAAAATAAATTTCTCCTGCAATCTGTTGGGTCGTTTTTAAATACGTTTCTTCTTGTAAATCTGTATCGTCAGATGATTTTGGATCTACAAAAGGTAAATGAAATCTTTGCGTTGCTTCAGCAATAAATGGGCAATTTGTATCTGCATTATTACAAGTAGTAATTGCTATAAAAGGATGTTGGTTTTCTTTATCATCATATCTTTTAGAAAAACCAAAAATAGATTTAGAGCTTCCATCAAAAGAAATTACATATTTAGGGTTTTGATGAGAAAAATTAGCCAAATCAAAACTAAAACCAACACTTTGTAATGTTTTTACAGTATTTTTAAAGAAAGCAGTAACTTCTGTTCCGCCAGAAAAACTATTGATATTTAGTTTAAAATGATTCGCCGCAAAAAATCCCCAAACTTGTCCTAATTGGCTTCTTCTTGAATTATGGGTGCATATAAAATTTAAGTTAACAATACCATTTTTTTTGTATTCTTCTAAAATTCCTTTAGATATTTTAAGTAACAATTGCTTTCTATCTTCATTTGATACAAGTTGATGGAATGCGTTTGTAAAGAAATTTTCAGTAGAAATAGTAGAAGTCATAATGATCTTGTTATTTTTGTAACAAAGATACTATCTTCAAAAGATAATACAAGTTAATAGAAACTTAAGGATGGGTTTAGAAATTGGGAATAAAGTAGCTGTTTTAGATGATGTTTTAAAAGGCAAAGTAGTCAATATTGTTGATGATGTTATTTCTGTAGAAACTACTGATGGCATGATTTTTAAATTCAATACTGCTGAATTGGTAAAAGTAGAAACAGCACAACATGAGTTGTCTAAATTTAGTGATATTGATAATTCTTTTTTAAAAGATAAAATTTCTCAAAACCCAAAAAAGAAAAGTTTATTTAGAGAAGATAAAAAAGAAGTAGTAATGGAAGTAGATTTGCATATCAATCAACTTACAAAATCTACTAGAAATATGGATAATTTTGATATGTTAAATCTTCAGTTAGACACTGCAAAAAATAAAATTGAATTTGCTATTTCTAAAAGAATACCTAAAATTGTTTTTATTCATGGAGTAGGAGAAGGGGTTTTAAAATCTGAATTACAAAGATTGTTACATAAATACCCTGTAAAATATTACGATGCTTCTTATAAAAAATATGGTTTGGGTGCAACAGAGGTTTATGTTTTTCAAAACTCTAATTAAATAACATCAAAATGAAAACTATTTATTTAGACAACGCAGCTACAACTCAAATTGATGATGAAGTTATTGAAATCATGCATACTTCTATGCAAGAAAATTACGGTAATCCTTCATCGATTCATCAATTTGGACGAAAAGCAAAATCTGCTGTAGAAACTGCAAGGAAAAATATAGCAAAGCATTTTAATGTTACTGCTACAGAAATTATTTTTACAGCAGGAGGTACAGAAGCAGATAATTTAATTTTACACAATGCTGTTTTAAATTTAGAGGTAAAAAGAATAATTACCACTAAAATAGAACATCATGCAGTTTTACATACGTGCAACCATCTAAAAAAAACACATCATATTATTGTTGATTATGTTGATGTTGACAAATTTGGGTCTATTGATATTCATCATTTAGAAACGTTGTTAAAAACATCCAAAGAAAAAACATTGGTAAGTTTAATGATGATTAATAATGAAATTGGGAACCTTTTAGATGTTGATGCAATATCTAAAATTTGTAAAAACTACAATGCATTATTTCATTCTGATACAGTTCAGGCAATAGGGCATTATCCAGTAGATTTACAAAATACTCCCATTGATTTTATAGTTGCAAGTGCTCATAAATTTCATGGGCCCAAAGGCGTTGGTTTTGCTTTTTTTAAAAAAGGATTTGGCATTTTACCAATGTTTCATGGAGGAAATCAAGAAAAAGGAGCAAGGTCTAGTACAGAAAATGTGCATGCAATTCTAGGCATGGAAAAAGCCCTTGAAATTGCAATTTCTAATTTAGAAGAAGACAAAAATCACATAGAAGACTTAAAAAAGTACTTTATTTCGGAGCTGAAAAAGATATCAGAAGAAATTCAGTGTAACGGACTTTCTTCTAATTTAGAAAAAAGTAGTTACACCATTTTAAATGTGCGTTTACCATTTACAAATGATATGCTTTTATTTAGTTTAGATTTAGCAGGTATCGCTGTTTCTGGAGGAAGTGCTTGCCAAAGTGGAAGCAATAAAGGTTCTCATGTGTTATCAGAGTTTTTAAATGACAAAGATGCAGATAAAACGTCAATTCGTTTTTCTTTTTCTAAGTATACTACAAAACATGAAATTGATTTTGTGATTAGTTGTTTAAATGATAATATAAAAACACAAATCTAAATGATTTAGATTACTTCAATTTCAAAAAAGCAATATTATATTTAATTCCCAAATTTATAAAAGTACTACTTAATTCGCCTCCTTTTGCTTTTACATAACCACCAGAAGCTCTCAAATTTAAAGTATTAGAAAGTTTATAATCTAAACCAGCACTAGGTTTTATAATTAAACCTTGCCCTGTACTAATATTTCCTCCTCCTGCAGCACCGCCTAAAAACTGGGTAAAAAGTGTAGTAGATTTGTTCAATAAAGGATTTGTTTTTAGGCCCAAACCAACAATTCCCTCTCCATAAGCACCTGCATTTCCAAAATTTGCAAAAGAAGTTTGTCCTGCTACATACATATTTTTATTCAAATCTAAATTTATTTGCAATGAAATTTGATGTAAGTTTTCTGTGGGATCTTGCATTCTTTTTGCATTAAAGTAAAGGTCTTGTTTTACTATCACTTCTAAACCTTTAA
This sequence comes from uncultured Polaribacter sp., assembly GCF_947497695.1. Lineage (GTDB taxonomy): Bacteria > Bacteroidota > Bacteroidia > Flavobacteriales > Flavobacteriaceae > Polaribacter. The sequence continues at coordinate 172,553 of NZ_CANMHM010000005.1, forward strand.
ATTTTCCTTTAGTAAAATGAGGATTGTCTATTTTTACACCATTTCTTTTTATGTAATATTTAATACCGATTCCAAAGTTTGAGGTATAAAAGTCTCTATCAGGAGTTAGTAGATAGCCCTTATTTACAGAAATATAAATGTCTTCAAATAGTTGTTGTTCTATAGAGATGTCAGGATACAATAAAAAGCCACCTTTTGTATCTACAGCACCACCTCCTCCAGCACCAAAACCAAGTTTCGCTAAAATATTAGTTCTATTTCTGTTCATTGATAAATGATAACCAGCACCTAAAAAAACATCCATATAACCAGCTCTAATGCCATCATAAGCACCATCTACTTTTAAAAATGCAAACCAATTTTTATTTACGTATGAAGTAAATTCAAATCCAGCTAATTTTATGGTTTTTCCTTCTAAAACAGTTCCATCTGTTGCTCTTGCTTTGCTTAATACTTTTAAATTATTAAAATGTACCATCAAAGAGTTTTTTTTTGGCTTTTTATTCCAATTAGAGTTTTCAAACTCATTGGTATTAATTTCTTTTTCTGCGGATGTATAGTCTGCATAATCAAAATCTAAAGGAATCTCTAAACTAATATTAGCTTGATGTCCTTTAATTTCTCCACCATCAAAAAAGTTGACATAACTCCAACCAGTATTTAAAGAAAAGTTTTTAAATTGATATCCTAAATTTAAATGAGGCAAAATAAACGCTCCTCCACCATCTTTAGCACCAGCTCCTCCACCGCCACCAAAATGGAAGCCAGTGTCTACATAAAATTTTTCTGATAAATATTTTTTAATACCTGCATTCATTCCAAGTGTAAAAAAACCACCTCTATCTCCTGTTACAGATCCATAAAGTCCAATACCTGTGTAGAATAAATCATTTAAAAATAAATTGTAATGAATCCCTGTAAAACCCATATTTTTTTCATCAGGAATAAGAGGGTCAAAAGGCATATCTATAGAAAGAAAATCTATTTTAGCAAAAGCTTTTTGTGTTATTTTTTTTGGAATCGTTTCTGATTGAGAAAATAGAAATTGATGACCAATAAGAACTGTAAATAGTAAAATTATCTTTTTCATAAGGTAAAATTATCTTTTTTTGATGGTAATAACAACTGTTTTTGAAGTAGGTGTATTGCTAATATTTGCCTTACTTTTTAAAGGGACTAATACATTTGCTTCAGGAAAATAAGTGGCAGTACATTGTTTAGGAATGTGATAAGGAATTACTAAAAAACCTTTTGCTTCTCTTGTTTCATTATTAAAATGACTTGTTAAATCTACCAAATCTAATTTTTTTAAATTTAATAATTTTATGTCATCTTCATTCATAAAAATAACTCTTCTTTCATTTAAAACGCCCCTATATCTATCATCTAATCCATAAATAGTGGTGTTGTATTGATCGTGCGTTCTAATAGTCATCATTAGAAATTGATCTTTTTCTAAGACAATTTCAGAAGGTTTGTTATTGCTAAAATTCGCCTTTCCTGTTTTTGTAGGTGTAAAATTATTTTCACGAGCATTGTTTGGCAAATAAAAACCACCTTTTACTCTAACGCGTTTATTAAAATTATTAAAGCCAGGGATTGTTGCTTCAATTTTATCACGAATTAAATCATAATTACTAACTAATTCAGACCAATTTGTGGTGCTGTTTTTTAAAGTAGCATTAGCCAAACCTGCTACTATTGCTGGTTCACTCAATAAATTAGATGAGCAAGGTGCTAACGTTCCTTTAGATTGATGCACAACTCCCATAGAATTTTCTACAGAAACAAATTGTTCTTTATTATTTTGATAATCTTTTTCTGTTCTACCTAAACAAGGAAGTATCAACGCTTTTTTACCTGTAATTAAATGACTTCTATTTAGTTTGGTAGATACTTGTACTGTTAAATTACAGCTTTGTAATGCTTCTGCAGTAAATGTGGTGTCTGGCGTTGCAGAAATAAAATTTCCACCCATTCCAAAAAATACTTTGGCTTTCTTTTGATGCATTGCTTCAATGGCTTCAACAACATCAAAACCATTTTTTCTGGGAGCTTTAAAATTGAATTCTTTTTCTAAATTATCTAAAAATGTAGTTGGAGGTTTTTCCCAAATTCCCATGGTTCTGTCTCCTTGCACATTAGAGTGTCCACGAACAGGACAAGTTCCTGCTCCTTTTTTACCAATACTTCCTTTGAGTAATAAAATATTTACTAATTCACGAATATTATCTACAGCATTTTTATGCTGTGTTAAACCCATTGCCCAACAAATAATAATGTTTTTATTGTTGACAATAAGTTCTGTCGTTTTTTTTATTTTTTCTAAGGATAGACCTGTTTGAGGTAATAACTCCTCAATAGAGTAGGTGTCCAAATCTTTTAAAAAATCTTCTAAACCAGCCGTTTTTTCTTGAATAAATTGATGATCGAAAACGCTATTTGGTTTAGCATCTTCTTTTTCTTTCATCAATTTTAAGATGATTTTTAATAAAGCAACATCTCCATTTATTTTTACAGGTAAAAATAAATCTGTTAAATCTTGCCCAGATCCAAACCATTTTAATGGGTTTTGAGGATCTTTATAATTCATTAACCCAACTTCTGGTAGTGGATTAATTGTAATTATTTTTCCACCTTTATTTTTTGTATCGCTTAAAGCACTCAACATCCTAGGATGATTTGTACCTGGGTTTTGCCCAATAACAATTACCAAGTCTGCATGGTTAAAATCATCTAAAGTAACAGAACCTTTACCAATTCCTAAGGTTTCTGTTAATGCAGCACCACTAGATTCATGACACATATTAGAGCAATCTGGTAAATTGTTTGTTCCAAATTGGCGTACAAATAATTGGTACAAAAAAGCAGCTTCATTACTGGTTCTTCCAGAAGTGTAAAAAATAGCTTCATCAGCAGAATCTAAAGAGTTTAATTCATCTCCAATTATTTTAAAAGCATTTTCCCAAGTTATTTCTTCGTAATTATTTTTTCCTTCTGGTAAATACATTGGGTGTGTAATTCTACCTGTTTTACCAATTTCATAATCAGATAATTCTGACAATTCTTGTATAGAGTTTGTTGTAAAAAACATCGGAGAAACTTTATTTTTAGTTGCTTCTTCTGCTACAGCTTTTGCACCGTTTTCACAATATTCTGCTAAAAAAGCCCTTTTTTCATCAGGATCTGGCCATGCACAACCAGGGCAATCAAAACCCTCTTTTTGATTTATTTTAGAAAGTAATTGAATTCCTTTTACAAGGCCAACTTCATTTTTAATATGTGTTAAAGCAGAAGCAATGGCTTTTACACCCACAGAGCTTTTAGGGATTTCAGTTAATTGAATTCCTGTTAACTTTTCTGGTGGTTGTTCTTTTGTTTTTTTAAACATGAGTTGCTTTTTTTACAAGTGATGGGTTTGAGTAAATGGTCATTTTATGCTCTCTTGTAAAACCAATTAAACAAATGCCAAACTCTTTTGCAAAATCTACAGCTAAAGATGAGCATGCAGATACAGCAACAATTATAGGTATTTTTGCGATGAATGCTTTAGAAACAATTTCATAAGAAACTCTGCCGCTAACAAATAAATAGTTAGCATTTGGTAAGTATTCTTTTATAAGCAAATCTCCAATTACTTTATCAACAGCATTGTGTCTGCCAATATCTTCTTTTACAGTTAAAAATTGATTATTCTTATCAAAAATAGCAGCTGCATGACTTCCTCCAGAATATTTGAAAGTGTGCTGAAAATCATTCATTTTTAAAAACATTTCATGCAAAATTCCGCTTGAAAAAGAATTAGTTTGAACTAATGTGTTTCCATCAACTTTAATGTCTTTCAATTCTTTTTTCCCACAAATTCCGCAAGAAGAAACAGATAGTAATGTTCTTTTATTCAAATAGCCTTTCCCTAATAATTCTTTAGAAATACTTACGTTTATAATGGTAGGGATTTCATTTTCTTGTTTATCAATATGGGTTATCAATATTTTTTCACTCTTATAAATATCTTCTGCAAAAAGCAATCCTCTTATTAATTCGTTATCATTATCTGGAGTTCTCATCACAACAGTGTAAGGCTCATTATTAATATTTATTTGCAAAGGAGCTTCTACTACCAAAACATCTTCAAAAGAGTTTTGGGTGTTTTGATTAATTTTTAAAGCTTGGTATTTTAATGTTTGCATATATAAAAAAGGACGCTTTCCTTACAAATTTAATAAAAATGAGATCGTTTTTAAGACGTATTTAATTTAAGTTTTTTGTACAAAAAATACAAGTTGGCTTATTTTTTATGTTTGTTGTAAAAAATAAATAGGTATTTCCACCGTCTTTTAAGTTCATTTCTTTACGGATTTGAGCTACTTTCTTAGGGAAATTTCTAGTTGTAATATTTGCCTTTTTTTCAGAGATTGCTTTCTTTATTTTTTTCTTATCATAATTTAAAACCTGTTCAATTTTAAAAACTCTTCCAGGAAAATCGATCAATTCTGTTGAGGTGTATAAATGTGAGTGTTGATGAATTTTAAAGATATTTAATTGCTGAGAAATTTCATGAAATCCACCAGATTTTAAAATAGCGGCATTTGGCTCGTACAAATACGTAAGAGGTTTAGAATATGTAGAGGCTGTTTTTTCTTTAAAGTTAAAATTAAAAGATTGATTTCCTTTTTTATCAATATTTATGGTTTTAATTTTAATAGAATTTTTATAGTTTTTTTCAAGTAAAAATAACAATTCTTTTACTTCATTGTTAAGAGCAACAATATGTACTTCTTTAACGTTTTTAAGTTCACTAATAGTTTGTGTAATATCTAAAATAGGCGATACTTTTACTAAAATAAAATTGGCTTTTGTAAAGAAAAAATCAATTTTAGGTGTAATATAGGGTTGGCAATCTTTCAAAAGAAAAACCTTTCCTTTTGCATCGTTTCTTCTAGATGGATCGATGTAAATACAATCGAATTTTTGATTAGTTTCTTTTAAAAAATTAGTTCCATTTTCAGAAAATAGGGTAATGTTTTTTGTTTTTAATTGATGGTAATTGTATTTTACAATTGTAGATAAAGCCTTATTAATTTCACAATGAACAACTTCTTTAAATTGTTTTGAAAAATAAAAACAATCTACACCAAAACCACCTGTAATATCAATGATTTTATCGCCTTTAAGAATTTCTGACTTGTATTTTGCGGTAATTTCTGATGAGGTTTGTTCAATGCTTATTTTTTCAGGATAATAAATATTATCAGTATTAAACCAAGTAGCTAATTTGTGTTCAGATTTTTGTTTTGCAATAATTTGATTTGCCAATTCTTGGATAGAAACAGCCTGAAAAGGACTGCCTTTTAAAATTACTTTTGTAATTTCTGTTTTTAAATGATCTGCAATAAATTGCTGAACTTTTGGTTGTAAAATATCTAAATTCAAAATGTTTAAATATCTTTAGTTAATGATTTTACTATTTTATTATCAGCTAAAAATTCTTTTAACATCACTTTTAAAGCAGTGTATAAAGGGACAGCAGTAATCATACCAACAATTCCAAAGAGTAATCCTCCAATAACAATAACTAAAAATATTTCTAAAGGATGAGATTTTGTTGTTTTAGAGAAAATAATTGGCTGACTCGCAAAATTATCAATTAATTGTGCCATTAAATACCACAACATAATCCATAAAGATGTAGGTAAAATTTCTGTTTGAAAGTCTAAACCAATATTATTAATCATAGATAATGTAAACATTATAATTGCTCCAATTACTGGTCCAACATAAGGAATTAGATTTAACAAAGCACATAAAAAAGCAATAACAACAGCGTTATCAATATCAAAAACTAATAAAATGATGGTATACAAAATAAATAAAATTGTAATTTGAAATAGCAATCCCAGAAAATACCTTGATAGCAAATCTTTAATAATTTCTAACGATTTAGAAAAACGATTTTCTGTATGATTTGGTATAATTGTGAGTATTCCGTTTTTTAGTAATTGGCTGTCTTTCATAAAAAAGAAAGAGATAAATAATATAGAAAATAAACCAATACTTATAGAGCCCAATGCTGCTAATATAGCGTTTAAAAAATCTGGAATTTCTTTAAATTGAGCAACAAAATCTACCTCTTTAATTTCGCTTAATACATCAATGCCTTTAGATGAAAAATAAGCTGTTATTTGGTTAAAAATTTCTTGAATATTGGCTTGTAGTTTATCCACTTCTAAAAGTGATAAACTTTTTCCTTGTTCAATAATTAGCGGAATAAACATAATAATCAATCCAGATAAAAGACCTAACATTAAAAACATTGTAAAAACAACTGCCAATGTATTGGGGAATTTTAACTTTTTTCTAAGAAAAATAATAAAAGGTCTTGCAATTAAAGATAGAATACTTGCAATTAGAATGTAAATAATTACAGATTGAATTGCGTATAAGAAATAGCCTAGAAGAAAAATTCCTACCAAGATGCCTAAAGCTCTTAAAATTCCGTTTGCTAATATTTTAGAGTTCATTAATTATATCCTTTTACATTACCCATACTTAATTTTTTGCCATTTTTAAAGGTATGATTTGTTGGTAATAAAGTGCCACTTTCTGTGGTAATCCAATCTTGCCAAGTTGCTGGTGCAGCTATCATTTTTTTTGTAGGAATAGTCATTTTATAACTTTCTGGTATGTAATTATCATCTAAAATCCAAAGATAAGAATCTCCAGGAGTTGTGCCTCCAATTGTGTAAGTAACTCTAAGTGCTTCTTTTTTATGATGATTTTCTATGTTTCTAATTACACCATCATCAAATAATTTATGATGTGCAACTAACCAAAAAGAATCGTTGTTAAAAATATTCCAAGCTTTTTTTACAATTTTAGTATTTGCTTTTTCTTGTTTTTTATTGTTGATGAAAACTGAGCTATTTTCTTTATTTCTAGGATGTAAATCTACACGAATTGTATCCCAAGAAACAGCTACAATGTGTTTTTGTTTGTCCCATTTAAAATGCCTTTTTCCTGCAAAACTCCATTCTAAATAACGGGTATTTTTATATGCGTTGTGTTTTACTGCTTTTAAAATTTTGTTAGCAAGTTCGTTTGCTTTTTTATTATAAGCTTTTACATTTCCCATATTTAGCTCTAAACCAAATAAAGAAAGTATGTGTTTTTTAGGTAGTTTTATACCAGCTTCAGTAGTTTTTAAATCAGACCAAGTAGCAGAAACACCTCCAATTGGTATAATTTTTGTCCACATTTTATATGAAGTTGGTAAAAAATTTTCATCTAAAATCCAGAGATAGGAGTCTCCAGGAGTAGAGCCACCAGAAGTGTAAGTAACTAATAGAGCCTCTTTATTATTTACTTTTACAATTCGTCTTTCTGTACCAGCATCAAAAATTTTATAGGGAGCTACTAACCAAAAAGAATCATTGTTAAAATAATTGGTTGCTTTTTTAATCAATTTGGTATCCTCTACTTTTTTATCAGCAATAAAAACAGTCGATTTTGTTGCGTCTTTAGTGTTTAGTATTACTTTGTTTTCATTCCAAGAAACTTCAACAACATCTTGGTTTTTAAACCATTTGTAGTGATTTGTATTTCTAAAACTCCATTCTAAAATTTCTGTTTTGTCAAAAGCATCGCCATTTAAGGCGTTTAACATTTTAATTGCCAATGCATCTGCTTCTTTTCCTTTTTTTCCATTTGGCAAAGGTTCATTGTTAACAACATAAAATATTCCAAAAGCAACAATTAGAAGTAATAAAATAATTCCAATAAGTTTAAAGAGTTTCTTCATTTAATAGATTAAAAAGTTAGTAGCTAAAGTATCATTTTTTAGAGTAAAAAACTAGTTCTTAGCTTATATTATAGTTCAACAGATTTTATCAAAATAAGAGAGTCGAACTTATAAATGATCTTTATCGATACAGAATTTCTAAAAAATAAATTTCACTCGAACTGACAATTTGAGTAATTTGTTTTAATAATGATAATGTATCCTTGAGTGATTTTACTTTTTCGAAAAATTGTATCGAGCTATTTTTAGTTTAAAAATCAGGAAAAATCTTTTTAAACTTTTTAGGCAACACTTTAGTAATAGAAATTTTTTCTTTTGTAAAAGGATGCACAAATGCTAAAGTTGCAGCATGTAAAAACAATCCTTTTCCTTTTAATATTTTATCGTCTAAAAAATACTCTTTATCGCCTAAAATAGGATTTTCGATACTCAATAAATGCTTTCTCAATTGATGTTTTCTTCCTGTTTTTGGATGCAGTTTCACAAGGTTTAAAAACTCAAAACGTTCTGATATTACTGATTTTAGAACTTCAAAATCTGTATGAGCATTCTTTTTATCAATTGGTAAGTCAATTACTCCTTTTATTTTCATTTTACCAATTGTAATTGCAAAATAAGTTTTACTAATTTCTTTATCTTCAAATAGTTTACTCAATTTAGAAATTGCAGCACTAGTTTTTCCTATTAATAAAAGTCCACTTGTTGGGTAATCTAATCTGTGAATTGGTTGAGGTTTTACAGCATCTGATTCATTACTTTTTTTAAGATTTTGAGTCAATGCATTGGCAATGGTAACAAACTTGTTACCACTTACTAAAATACCTGCAGGTTTGTATATAATAGCGAGTGTTTCGTCTTCAAATAAGACTTCTAAATCGAGTTTCAATCTTTCAAAAGTCGCTGATTTTTCGGATTCAAAAAGTGTTATTTTTTCTCCTCCACAAATATATTTAGAAGTAGTGGCTAAAGTTCCATCAATAAAAACAAGCTCTTTTTTAATGGCTTTTTTGATGCCAGATTTTGTGGGGATTGTTTTAAAAATTCCAACCCCATATTCTTGAAATCGAATTGGTGTTTTTAAATTTTGTACATTATGAGTTTCTAATAACTGCATCATTTTAAAAATGATCTATTAATTTCTATCAATTTATTAAAAGTGAATTTTTGTAAATCTTTAAAAAAAACAGTAAAATCTTCTTCTAATTCGTTTTCTAGAATATTTAAATCTTCAATAGCCAAATTCATTTGCGATTTTCCTTTTGTTCTGCTATTCATTCCGTTCAAAACTTTTGCAATACCTTCTTTAAATTGATAATTGAAAAGAATGTTATATTCAATCATATAGTTGATAAAGTTTTGAGATTTAACAGGTAAATCGTCTTTGATTTTATCAAATAAAGTATACACAGCAGCTGTATAAACATCTAAGGGAATTGCAGAATAATTTGCCCAATTTTTGGCTAAAAAATAATCATAAAAAATATCGATGATAACACCATCATAATGTTTGTAACGTACATGTAAACGACGTTTGCTTTTTCTAACAATTTCATGAGCATCTGTAAAAGTGTCTATTTCTCTGTGTAATAAAATACCTTGCTGAATTTCTTTAGAAAACCCATCATATTTATTACCTCTAATATGATCTGCAATAAAATTGCCAATCATAATATTGGTGTTGTTTTGTGATAGGTATAAATGTGCTAAGAAGTTCATTGAGGTAAAAGTAAACAAAAACCACAACTAAAAAGTTGTGGTTTTCTAAATATTATAGATTCGTACTTTCGCAGGAATGACAAGTTTTATGCATCTTTAAGAATGCTAGAAAACACTAAGTGTTTAACTATTCAACATCACAGGCATTACCAACATGGTTACTTGTTCACCTTCATCAGTACCATCAATTGGTGTTAAAATACCAGCTCTGTTTGGTAAAGACATTTCAATTAAAACATCATTAGAATTTAGGTTGTTTAACATTTCGCTTAAAAAACGAGAGTTAAAACCAATTTGCATATCATCACCTTGATAATCGCAATTTAAGCGTTCATCAGCTTTATTAGCAAAGTCTATATCTTCCGCAGAAATATTTAATTCTGTCCCTGCCATTTTTAAACGAATTTGGTGGGTTGTTTTGCTAGAAAAAATAGAAACACGTTTTACAGAGTTGTAAAAAGAAGCTCTGTCAACTGTTAATTTATTAGGGTTTTCTTTAGGGATTACTGCTTCATAATTAGGGTATTTTCCATCAATTAATCTACAAACTAAAACAGTGTTGTCAAATGTAAATTTAGCATTTGCATCATTATACTCAATAGTAACCTCACTTTCAGAACCCCCTAAAATTCCTTTTAATAAATTTAAAGGTTTTTTTGGCATAATAAATTCTGCAGTTTGATCTGCAGTAACGTCTGTTCTTGTATATTTTACCAATTTATGAGCATCAGTAGCAACAAAAGTTAAACTTTGTGAGCTAAACTGAAAAAACACACCACTCATTACAGGTCTTAAATCGTCATTACCAGCAGCAAAAATGGTTTTAGAAATTGCAGTTCCTAAAATATTAGCAGGTAAAATTGTTTTACTTGGGTTTGGTAATGAAACTGCTTTTGGAAATTCATCCCCACCAAAATAAGCCATGTCATATTTACCTTGATCTGAGCTAATTTCAATTTTATTTTCGCCTTCAGTTTTAAATATTAAAGGTTGGTTTGGAAACGTTTTTAAAGTATCTAATAACAAACGGGCAGATATAGCTATAGAACCAGAACTTTCACTTTCTACTTCTACTACAGAAGTCATTGTTGTTTCTAAATCAGACGCAGAAACCTTTAACTCATTTTCAGATAATTCAAACAGAAAATTGTCTAAAATTGGTAAAGTGTTGTTGCTATTTATAACGCCCCCTAAAACTTGTAGTTGTTTTAATAATTGCGAACTTGATACAATAAATTTCATGTAATTTTTTTGTTATTTTATACTCACAAATATAATCTTATATAGGTAACATTTAAAATTAATTTATCAACAGTTTATTAGCATTTTGTTGATGCTTTTACAAATGTTATAATTATGTTAACAAACTACATTTTGGTCTTTAAAAAACTACATTTGTTACCTTATCAATCTTGTAGTATGAATAAAATTTCTCTTTCAGTTTTAGCAACTTTTTTAATTTCGTTATCAATATTTGCACAGAAACCTCAAAAGTTAACTTCAAATCAGATTTATGAGCAAGTTCAAAAACTGAATTTTTTAGGAACAGCACTTTATATTGCTGCTCATCCAGATGATGAAAACACACGATTAATTGCCTATTTAGCAAACCATGTAAAAGCAAGAACAGGGTATTTATCTTTAACAAGAGGTGATGGAGGTCAGAATTTAATAGGTACAGAAATTAGAGAATTATTAGGTGTTATTAGAACCCAAGAGTTGCTAGCAGCAAGAAGTATTGATGGGGGAGAACAGTTTTTTACGAGAGCCAATGATTTTGGATACTCTAAACACCCAGATGAAACTTTAGAAATATGGAATAAAAATGAAGTTTTAAGTGATGTTGTTTGGGCAATTAGAACTTTTAAGCCCGATGTTGTTATTAATAGATTTGATCATAGAACTCCAGGAACAACTCATGGACATCATACAGCTTCTGCCATGTTAAGTGTACAAGCTTTTGAGTTGGCAAAAGATTCAACAAGTTATGTAGAGCAGCTAAAACATACAGATGTTTGGCAGCCTAAAAGATTGTATCAAAATACATCTTCTTGGTTTTATAGAGGAAGAGAAGCAGAATTTAAAGAGTTAACCAAAGGTTTTACAAAGTTTGATATTGGTGTCTATTATCCCTTAAAAGGAGTCTCTAACAATGAGTTGGCATCTAAAGCAAGTAGCCAACATTTATGTCAGGGTTTTGGAAGATTAAGTACAAGAGGAGAACAATATGAATATGCAGAATTTTTAAAAGGCGACAAACCTACAGATAAAAAAGATATTTTTTCTGGAATTAATACGACTTGGAGTCGACTTAAAAACGGAGAACAAATAGGAAAAATATTATATGAGGTTGAAAAGAATTTCGATTTTGTAAATCCGTCTAAACACTTGCCAAAATTGTTAGAAGCGTATCAATTAATTCAAGAACTTGAAGATATGCATTGGCAAAAAATTAAAGAGAAGCAAATTAAACAAATTATTGAAGCTTGTGCAGGTTTGTATATAGAAGCTTCTGCTGTTGTAAATGCATCAGGAATACCAAATGAAACCATTGAACTTAATTTTGAAGTTTTAAATAGAAGTGCTATTCAGATGCTATTAACTTCAGTAACACCAACGCTAGAAAAGAACATCATCTACAAAGGTTTAGAGCTGAAACAGAATAAAAAATTTAATTTTAAAGAATTTGTTTTATTAAAAACAGATAATTTTACTGCTCCTTATTGGCTAAATGATAAAGCGTCTTTAGGAATGTATGCAGTAGAAAACCAATTATTAAGAGGAAAACCAGAAACACCTAGAATTGTAAAAATAGATTTTAACTTAATTATAAACTTTACGCCAATTGTAATTACCAAAAATGTGGTTATAAAATATGCAGAAAGAGACAAAGGAGAAATCTATGAGCCTTTTGATGTTTTGCCTAGAGTAACTACTAAATTGGCAGACAAAGTACTTGTTTTTTCTGATAGTATTCCTAAAAAAGTAAATGTAGAAGTAAGAGCAGGATCAAAATTTGTAACAGGAAAAGTAAGTTTAAAAGTACCTGAAAATTGGAATGTAACACCTAAAGAAATTGATTTTAATATTGCACAGAAAAAAGACAAACAAACGGTTTCTTTCATAGTAACGCCTCCTAAAGAAGCCTCTGAAGGAAAATTAATAGTTACAGCAACTTCTCAAGGAAAAGTTTATAAAAAAGAATTGGTTGAAATTAATTACAATCACATTCCTAAACAAAATGTTTTGTTAAATTCTGAAGCTAAAATAGTACGTTTAGATATTAAAAAAGTAGGAGAAAAGATTGGTTATATAAAAGGAGCAGGAGATTTAGTGCCAGAAAGTTTGCGTCAGATTGGTTATAAAGTAGAGTTTATAAACCCAACTGAAATTAACTATAAAAACTTACACAAATATGATGCAATTGTTTTAGGAATTAGAGCTTATAATGTGGTGAAAGAATTAAAATTTAAACAAAAATTTTTGTTAGACTTTGTAGCAAAAGGAGGGAACTTGATTGTACAATACAATACCAGTAGAAATGTTGATGTTGCAGCTCCCTTTCCTTTAAAATTATCAAGAGATAGGGTTACTGATGAAACTGCTGAGGTTGTAATTTTGGCTGATGAAAACCCGTTAATCAACTTTCCGAATAAAATTACACAAAACGATTTTAAAGGTTGGGTGCAAGAACGTGGTTTGTATTTTCCTAATTATTGGCACGCAGCTTACAAACCTATTTTGTCTATGAATGATAAAGGCGAAACGCCTAAATTAGGGAGTTTGCTAATTGCTAAATATGGCAAAGGTCATTATATATACACTGGTTTAAGCTTCTTTAGAGAATTACCTGCAGGTGTTTCTGGTGCCTATAAATTGTTTGCAAATATGTTGTCTGTTCAAAGGTAAGTTGTGAAATAGGTTTTAAGTTTTAAGTTTCATGTTTCAAGGTTTAAAATTTGAGTTCTTGAAATTTTACGAAAAAACTTAATTCTGTGATAATTTGTTATTTCTCCCAAAACATAGGATGACATAAAATTATGTTTTAAATTATAAAATAAAAAAGCTTTAAAATAGCAAGAAAGCAAAAAGTAGGCAAACAAGTTTAGCCCTGATTGAAACGGCATCCTTTTTTCTTTTTCAGAAAAAAGATATAGTGGAAAGCAGGAAATAGCTTCAAATAAAAAGATTATATAATGAATCAACAAAAATATACTTGGAAAAAACAATACACATTGGTGTTAATTTCTAATGTAATTTACTTGATCGCATTTTATTTGATTACAAATTATTTTACAGTTTAATTTATGGAAATAGTAAGTAAATTACACGTAATAGATTGGATAATTTTATCGGTAACTTTAATTTTTATTGTTGCTTATGGAACCTATGTAACCAGAAAAAATACCAACGTAACTGACTATATAAAAGGAGGAAGTGACAGTAAATGGTGGACAATTGGTTTGTCTGTAATGGCAACACAGGCAAGTGCTATCACGTTTTTATCTACACCTGGACAAGCTTTTCACAGCGGAATGGGATTTGTGCAATTTTACTTCGGTTTGCCCATTGCAATGATTATAATTTGTGTGGTTTTTATACCGATTTATCATAAATTGAAAGTCTACACAGCTTATGAGTTTTTAGAAGGAAGATTCGATTTAAAAACAAGAAGTTTAGCAGCCATTTTATTTTTGATTCAAAGAGGATTGGCAGCAGGAATAACCATTTTTGCACCTGCAATTATTTTGAGTGCAGTTTTAGGTTGGGATTTGTTAACCTTAAATATTATAATTGGTTTTTTAGTAATTATTTACACGGTTTCTGGTGGCACAAAGGCTGTAAATGTTACCCAAAAGCAACAAATGATTATCATTTTTATAGGAATGCTCATTGCATTTTTTATGATTATGAGTCAGCTTCCTGCAAATATTACGTTTACAAAAGCATTAGAAATTGCTGGGGCAAGTAATAAAATGGAAGTGCTAGATTTTTCTTTCGATTTAAGCAATCGTTATACAGTTTGGACAGGTATTTTAGGTGGTACATTTTTAATGTTGTCTTATTTTGGTACAGATCAAAGTCAGGTACAACGTTATTTATCAGGAAAATCGGTTAGAGAAAGTCAGTTAGGTTTAATTTTTAACGGATTACTAAAAGTACCCATGCAGTTTTTTATTTTGTTGATTGGTGTAATGGTTTTTGTTTTTTATCAGTTCAATCCATCGCCATTAAATTTTAATCCAGGAGCAAATGAAGCTGTTTTAAGTTCTAAATATGTACAAGAATACAAACAATTAGAAGCAGAACATATCAGTATTGAAAATACAAAAAAAGCAATTTTTGCAGATGGTTTTCAAGTTTCAGAAAAAGAGCAAATTAAAGCTTTGAATAAAAGAGATTTGGCTATAAAAGCAAAATCGAAAGTAATTATTGATACAATTGATGAAGAAAATACGCTTGAGAAAATAGAGTCGAATGATAAAGATTATGTGTTTATCCATTTTATTCTACACAATTTGCCAAGAGGATTGATCGGACTTTTATTAGCCGTAATTTTATCTGCTGCTATGTCATCTACAGCATCAGAATTAAACGCTTTGGCAAGCACAACTGCCATCGATTTGTACAAACGAAATGTTAGAGGAGATAAAAGTGAAGAACATTATGTAAAAGCCTCAAAATGGTTTACATTGCTTTGGGGATTGATTGCTATTTCTGTGGCTTGTGTTGCCAATTTGTTCGATAATTTAATTCAGTTGGTCAATATTATTGGTTCTATTTTTTACGGAAATGTATTAGGGATTTTCTTATTAGCATTTTTTATAAAATTTGTAAAAGGAAATGCTGTTTTTATGGCAGCTGTAATAACGCAAATAATTATCATTTTTGTCTTTTATTTAGATTGGTTGCCTTATTTATGGCTAAATTTATTAGGTTGTGCTTTGGTAATGGCAATTGCAATTGTATTAGAGTTTTTCACAAAAAAGACAGAAGGTTTTTTGTTGGGTTTACAAGATGATGATTAGTGAAAATAATTAAGGTTATGAATAGTAAAAGGATTTAGTCTATGTAATCAATAAAAAAAATAGGATATTAGCTTTAGCTAAATTTAAATAATGAAATTATTATATGAAAAATGAAACAATCAAATGGGGAATTATAGGTCTTGGAAGAATTGCCCATAAATTCGCTACAGATTTAGCAACGATAGAAAATGCACAGTTAGTTGCTGTAGCTTCTAGGAGTCAAGAAAACGCAAATGATTTTGCAACCAAGTTTAACGTAAAAAAAGCTTACAATTCTTATGCAGATTTAGCAAAAGATGATGGGGTAGATGCAGTTTATATTGCAACACCACATAGTTTTCATAAAGAACATGCTATACTTTGTTTGCAAAACAAAAAAGCTGTTTTATGCGAAAAACCTTTAGCCATGAATTTGCAAGAAGTAGAAGAAATGATTACAGTTGCCAAAGAAAACAACGTTTTGTTAATGGAAGCTTTATGGACGTATTTTTTACCAAATTATCAATATGTTTTAGAAATTGTTAAAACTGCAAAATACGGAAAACTAAAAAGTTTAGATGCAGATTTTGGTTTTTACAATGAGTATGATACTGATAGAAGGTTGTTTAAAAAAGAAGTAGGTGGAGGTAGTTTGTTAGATATTGGTATTTATCCAATTTTTGCAGCATTATCTACCTTAGGTCAACCTAATTCTATTGAAGCAGATGCAACATTTTTTGAGAATGGAGCAGATGCAACTTGTAGCATGATTTTTAATTATGATGATGCAAAAGCAACTTTAAAAAGTACACTTTTAGAAGAAACAAAAACAGAAGCTATTTTTACCTTCGAAAAAGCGGTTGTAAGAATAAATACCATGTTTCATCAACCTGCTACTGTAAGTATTTTTCAAGATGAAAATGAAGAAATAAAAGACTTTAATACAAAAACAATTGGTTATAATTTTGAAACAGAACATTTTAACAATCTTCTAAGAGAAAACAAAAAAGAAAGCAATATTATGACGTTTAATTTTTCTAAAAACTTAATAAAAACGTTAGATAAAGTAAGAAGTGTTATTGGTTTGGAGTATTAAAAAAGTTGTTTAGGTTTCATAAAAAAAAACGGTTTGTGAGACATTCCAAACCGTTTTTTTGATAAGTATGTTACTTTTTAACTTTTTACGGTATTATAATATTTTTTACGCAACCAAAAAGAAACTCGGACTAATAAAATTAATGCAGGCACTTCTACCAAAGGGCCAATTACACCTGTAAATGCTTGTCCTGAATTTAATCCAAAAACGGCAATGGCTACTGCAATTGCTAATTCAAAATTATTACCTGCTGCTGTAAATGCTACTGCTGCTGTTTTATCATAAGTTGCTCCTGTTGCTCTGGTGAAGAAAAAACCAATGATAAACATAATTGTAAAGTAGATTAATAATGGAACTGCTATAATTAAAACATCCATAGGTATTTGTACGATTAATTCTCCTTTTAAAGAAAACATTACAATAATGGTAAATAAAAGAGATATTAATGTCAAAGGAGAAATTTTTGGGATAAATGTATTTGTATACCAGTCTTCTCCTTTTAATTTTACTAAAATAAGTCGACTTAAAATTCCCATTAAAAAAGGAAGTCCTAAGTAAATTGCCACACTTTCTGCAATTACTCCAATAGAAATATCAATAATAGCACCTTCAAAACCAAAATAGGGTGGAAGTACAGTTATAAATAACCAAGCATAAAAACTGTAAGCAAAAACTTGAAAAATACTATTTAAAGCAACTAAGCCTGCTCCATATTCTGCACTTCCTTCTGCAAGATCATTCCAAACCAATACCATTGCAATACATCTTGCCAAACCAATTAAAATTAGTCCAACCATATATTCTGGATATTCTCTTAAAAAGGTAATTGCCAACACAAACATTAAAATTGGTCCAATTATCCAGTTTAAAATTAGTGATATTGAAAGAATTTTTGTGTTCTTAAATACTTTTGGTAATAAAGCATAATTCACTTTAGCTAAAGGTGGGTACATCATTAAGATCAATCCAATAGCTATAGGTATGTTTGTAGTTCCGCTACTAAATGAATTGATAATATTAGGAAAACTTGGTATAAAATAACCAAGTGCAACTCCAATAATCATGGCTACAAATATCCATAAAGTTAAATTTCTATCTAAAAAGCTTAATTTTTTCATACTCTTGGTTTAAGAATTTATTTGAGAGAAAACATAAAACAACTCAGTAGCAATTTGAATGCTTCTTTCGTTGTATTTTTCTGCTTGTTGTGGTGTATTGTCAAACGCTTTTGGATCTTCAAAAGTAATAGGAATACGTTTTTCTGCACCAGCAATAAAAGGGCAACCTCCATCTGCTTGAGAGCAAGTCATAATTGCTGCAAATGCAGATTTTGGGTTAAAAGCATCATCTAATTTTTTAGAAAACCCAATGATTGGATGCTCATTGTCTCCATATTTTATGCTGTAAACAGGGTTGTTTTCTTCTGATAATTTTTGGATTTTAAAACCAGATTTCTGTAAAGTTTCTGCAGCCATAGGAAAAAGAGCAGTAGCTTCTGTTCCACCAGAATAGCAAAACACATTTTTAATATTAAAATAGCTTGCCATGGTTTGTGCCCAAACTTGAGATAAATGACTTCTTCTTGAGTTATGAGTACATATAAAATTAATTCGAATTTCTTCATTATTAGAAACCTTAGTTTGAATAAAATCGGTTAAAGGTTGTAAAACTGTTTTACGATCTTCTGTAATAGTTTTAGTATCTAATTTTTTAATAAATTCATCTATTTCAATAAATAGAGATGGTTTTGTAGTAGTCATTTTTTATTGGTTTATTGCGATTATACGATTAATAATTTTATTTTTTTTAGCAACAAGTATTTTTGGTAATATCTTGATCTAAAAATTGAAACATTACTTCTTTCATTTTTGTCCAATTTTCTATGTCAATACAATAACAAACGCTTGTTCCTTCTACATTTCCTTTTATCAAACCTAAAAGTTTTAATTCTTTAAGATGTTGAGAAATTGTTGGTTGTGCCAAACCTATTTCGTTCACTAAATCACCACAAACACAAGAGTTTAATTCAAATAAATGTTGTAAAATTGAAACTCTTGCAGGATGACCAAAAACTTTTGCGTACGTCGCAATTTTATTTTGTTGGTCATTAAATATTTCCGTTTTAGCTAAACCCATTTTTTGTTATTTTTATTGATTGCAATATTACGATTAATATTTGCATCGTCAAATTATTTTTGAAATTTGAATGTTAATTATACGTTACCATTTCAATATCTATTTAACAAAAAAAAGTCTCAAGCTATTCACTTGAGACTTTAAATATTGTTAGAAAAAACAACAATTTACATTGCTCCCCATTCTTTTAAAGATGCTTTGTTCATTTTTACATAACCTTTATTTCCTGCTTTTTCGGCTAATGCTAAAGATGCTTTTGCAGCTTTAATTGCTCTTTTTTTATTGCCTGCTTTTGCATGTATTAAAGCTTGTCTTCTTAAAATCCAAAATTTTGGATTGTCAGCATTCATATCAACAGCTTTGTCAATCCAAGTTTGAGCTTTTTTTATGTCCTTACCTGCAGATAAATAATAAGCAGCAGCTGCAGAATAATCGTTAGCAGAAGGAGTACCACTCATTGTAGCTTCAATTTGTTCAGAAACCATTACATCTGTAGGAGTTTCAATTTTTAAACCTACATACGTGTTTTCCCACATCATTCCTAAAACAGCAGAATTATTGGTCATATCATCAAAAGTAATGGTAAAAGTTTCAATAATCATTGGTATGTCTTGTGTGGCAACATTTACTTTTGCAATTACTTTAGTTTCATCCAATTTTTTTGGAGTACCACTTTTCTTATATTCATGTATAATAACTTCCCAAGATTTTTCTGTCGGTATTGTAAAAATAGTATACGTTCCTTTTTTTACTGTATTACCATCAATAGTAACATCTGTAGAAAATGTAATTTTTGTATTTGCATTAGCACCAGTTCTCCAAATTTCATTGTAAGGTACTAAATCACCAAAAATAGTTCGTCCTTTTACACCTGGTCTAGAGTATTCTAAAGTAATATCTGTTAAACCAACAATCTGTTCTGTTTTTTGGAATGGACTTGGTTGAGGTGTTTTAATTTGTGCATTTGTAGCAAAAGCAAAAGCAATTACAAATAATGATAGTATAATTTTTTTCATGATTAAAAATGGGTTGGTTTATTATTCACTTTCAAAATTACAATTTCAAAAAAAGAGAAACGTTAACAAAAACTTAAATTAACCAATGTATCTTTGTGTTTTTTAAACTATTTGTATGAAAAATATTAGTATTTTAGGTTGTGGTTGGTTAGGGAAATCTTTGGCAATTTCTATGATAAATGAAGGGTATTCTGTAAAAGGCTCTACTACAACTAAACAGAAGTTAGAAACTTTAGAAATGAATAATATTGATCCTTATATCGTTAATATTTCTGAGTTTGAAGAGTTTGATTCTTTTTTAAATGCTGATATTTTAATTATTGCAATTACCTCTAAAGACTTAGAAGGTTTTGAAAATTTGATTGCTCAAATTGAAAATTCGTCCATTCAAAAAGTAATATTTATTAGTTCTACATCTGTTTATGCAAGATTGAACAAAGTAATGACAGAAGAAGATGAGGTTTTGAAAACTCCTTTATCCGAGATTGAAAACCTATTTAGAGAAAACACTTTTTTTGAAACTACGATCATTCGTTTTGCTGGTTTATTTGGCGATGTAAGACAACCTTGTAACTGGTTTAAAAATGGACGAAAAATCCCTCAACCAAAAGGTTTTGTAAACATGATTCATAAAGAAGATTGTATCGAAATTATACACGCAATTATAGATCAAAATTGTTGGAATCAAACTTTTAATGCCTGTTCTAATCATCATCCCACAAGAAGGGAGTTTTATACGTTAGCAAAATTAAGTAATGATTTTGAAGTACCACAATTTGAAAACAATGAAGTCTATGAATGGAAAATTATCAGTTCTAAAAAATTACAAGAGGTTTTAGGTTATACTTTTATTCATGATGATTTATTGGCTTTTTAGAGTTTCTTACTTTAAATCGATTATAGCATTTATAACTTTAGCATAAGTGACTCATACTTCAAAATATGTATTTGATATTATTTTTTGTCGTTAAAAAATGTTAGAAAAGCATTCTCTACTAATATATATATAATAAGTGTAATTAATTTTTTTTGGGTGTTCCCTTTTTTTTCAGATTATATTTTATAACATTTAGTATTTATTGAGTAGTTTTTTACAATTTAAAATTATTTTTTAGAAAAAAAGGTCGGGCTATCCACTATATCTTTTTTCAATTTTTTCTGCTATTGCATCAAAAACAAAAAAAAGGATGCCGTTTCTATCCCTAACCCGAGCGTATTTATCAGTTAATTTTCTTTTTCAAATGATATCTTGTTTAAAAGTGAACTATTCAAATACCAATATTCTCTAAACACCCAATACTTACTTTCTATTTTTTCTATGTGTTAAAAAAGAAGAGTTATGATTCTATTTTCCAAAATCGTCAAAAAAAATTGATTTGTAATCTGTTCATAATAATGCATTTAAAGGTGTGATAAAAAATAAACAGAAAAATTATTCAAAAAGTCATTGTTATATTAATAATGTGTTGTAGTTTTGCAGCCGCTAACGTGAATATTGTTTGTTAGTTTGTTCATTGATTTTTTAGTTTTTTTGATTATTTATTTTTAGAAATAAATATAAGGTTTTATTGTTTACTAATAAAAAAGAGTTGTATGTTTGC
>NZ_CANMHM010000006.1 GCF_947497695.1 uncultured Polaribacter sp.
ATGTTGGTTCTCCAATTACAGGAACAGGAAATGCTATTAGTTTTGGAAATCAAACAGCAGCAGGAACATATACAGTACTAGCGACAAGAACAAGTACTTCATGTACACGAGTGATGTCAGGTTCAGGAATTGTAACGATAAACTCAGCTGATGTTCCTGAAGCAGGAAA
The DNA here is from genome assembly GCF_947497695.1 of uncultured Polaribacter sp. Taxonomy (GTDB): domain Bacteria; phylum Bacteroidota; class Bacteroidia; order Flavobacteriales; family Flavobacteriaceae; genus Polaribacter. The sequence goes on from NZ_CANMHM010000006.1 coordinate 170, forward strand.
CAATGGAACATTAACATTATGTACAGGAGATACTCCTACAAATGCACAATTATTAGGTGCATTATCAGGAGAAGATTCAGGAGGTTCGTTCACACAATCAGGAAATGTATATACGTATACTGTAATAGGTGCTGGTGTTTGTTCTACACAATCAGATACATCAACAGTAACTGTAAACTATACAACTGCACCAAATGCAGGAACTGATGGAACATTAGAATTATGTATTGGAACTACTCCAACAACTGCTCAATTAAGAGATGCTTTAACAGGCGAAGATAATGGAGGTACATTTACTCAGACAGGAAATATATACACATACACAGTAAATGGTTTGGGAGGTTGTTCTGGAACAACAGATACATCTACTGTTACAGTAATTATTATTGATTCAGATAAAGATGGTATCAATGATATCTGTGACATTGATGATGATAACGATGGTATTTTAGATACTAGAGAATCTTTTACAGATCTTACAGATTGGACAAGAGGTCCAGGAGCATCAAGAAGTAAAGTAATTACGCCAATAGTTGGCAACACTTTATCAGCAAGCTCAGGTAACGTAGGATGGAATGAATCATATGCAACACCTGGTGTACTTAGCTATGGTTTAGACGTAAATGACGTTAAGGTAACTTTTCAGGCACCTCGTATATCTTACAATATTTTTATGGTTGGTTTAAATGCTTTTCCTAATAGCAATTCTTCATACAGTGATATTAATTATGCAATCTATGTCCATACTAGCAATATCAGAATTTATGAAAGTGGTGCTTACAGAGGTATTTTTGGTTCTATCCAATCTACAGATGTATTAAGTGTTAAAAAAGTAGGAAATACAGTAACTTATTTGAAAAACGATGTTGTTTTCTATACAAGTTTAGTAGCTGCAAATGAAACAGATTATTTTGTAGATACTTCTGTTTATAGAGGGTCAGGAAATATAATAGAGAATATTCAAATAAGTCCTGCATCATTATTAAATGATGATATAGACAACGATGGGATTGTAAATCGTTTAGACATTGATTCTGATAATGATGGTATTCCAGATAACATAGAGGCACAAACTACCTTAGGTTTTGTAGCTCCTTTAGGAATAGATGCAGATAGTGATGGTTTAGATGCTAGATATGATGCAAATGATACAAACATTTCAGCTGCCTCTAATGGATTAACACCAGTAAACACAGATGCTGCTTTTGATACATCAGATTTAATTCCAGATTATTTAGATACCAATTCTGATAACGATGTGTTTTTAGATATTGAAGAAAGTAGAAATCCTTCAATTTCATTAGCATTAGCAGATGCAGATACAGATGGTTTACAAAATAATTTTGATACCGTAATTTTAACTACAGGGACATCAAGTACGAACCCTAATAACAATATTACAAGTCCGATTTCATTTTTCAAAGCTGATGAATATCCAGGTGTAGAACTAAACTATAGAAAATTACCAAAAGATACAGACAATGATAGTGTTGCAGATTATATAGATATAGATGATGACAACGATGGTATTTTAGATACTAGAGAGTCTGTTTTAGATCTTACAGATTGGACAAGAGGGCCTGGAGCAACTGTAAATAAAGTTGTTACACCAATAGTAGGTAATACTTTAAATGCAAACACAAGTAGCTTGGGTTGGAATGAATCTTATGCTTCACCAAGAGTGCTTAGTTATGGTTTAAATATAAATGATTTTCAAGTAAATTTTCAGTCTCCTCGTACATCTTATAATATTTTTATGGTTGGATTGAATGCTTTGACTAATAGTAATTCTTCTTATACTGATATAGAATATGCAATCTACATCAATAGGACTAATTTTTATATTCGTGAAAAAGGTACTAATAGAGGTTTATTTGGTTCTTTTGTATCTACGGATGTATTTAGTATAAAAAAAGAAGGAAATGTAGTAAACTATTTAAAAAACGATGTTGTTTTTTATACAAGTTTAGTCCCTGCAAATGCAGCAGATTATTTTGTAGATACTTCTGTTTATAGAGCAAACGGACCTATGATACAAAATATTCAAATAGATTCCTTTTTACAGTTAGATACAGATGGAGATGGTGTACCTAATCATTTCGATTTAGATTCTGATAATGATGGTATACCAGATAATGTAGAAGCACAATCTACACTAGATTATATTATATCTGCTGCAGATACAGATGCAACTTATTTAGTTAATGATGGTATTAATTCTGCTTATATTGGTGGTTTAACACCTGTTAATACAGATGGAACAGGAAACGAGGATTATATTAATTTAGATGCAGATGATGATGGTGTTTTCGATACCTTAGAAGTTGGTCTTACTATTGATACTAACAATAATGGACAAACAAATGGTACTGTTGGTGAAAATGGAATAGATAATACATTAACTTCAGACAATTATACAGATGTCAATGCTCACATTAACACCCCAAAAACTCTTCCAGATGCAGATAATGATGTTTTAACTTTTGGTGATGTAGATTATAGAGATACTCAGGCATCTGGTATTGCAATGATAACTCAAGTACACCAAACAATTTCTAGTAAAGTAGTAGAAATAACTAACATACACCCTACAAATAGCATTGGACAAGGTAAAATAGGGGTTTATTTATATAAGGATACAAAAGGAAACCAAAGTGGTGTTACACCAAGTTTTACTGCTGTTAATTCTTCAGAAATACTGCCTGGAGCATCATATTTAGTGCCTTTAGATATAGAAGGAGCAGATGATACTATTATAATAGCAGGAACCAACAGTTCAACTGCTAATTTATGGAATGATAGATTAGATTTAGTTACAGATATATCTAATAATAGCTCTTACGTTAGAATTGATGAAATACTAGAGCCAAATAAGAATTTTGAATCTACAGAATGGATAAAGTTTGTAGATGATAGTTTAGATCCTTACAGAGATTTAGCCTCTGGAGGGCCAGAAAGACATCCTCATGCTCCGTTATTAATTGAAATAAATGAGGCAAATAGAGAATCTAATGTTGCATTAGGTACACATAGAATCAACCCAACTTATAGTAAGGATGGTCAATGGCTTAATGGACAGCCAGATATAACAAGACATGTTCAAATTCATGAAAATTATAGTGCATCTGAACAATTTAATGCTAGGCAAATTTCTATAGTTAAAGGTTTTAGATTGACTGTTCGTAATAGTTTGTTGCGTATTCTAGATGATTTAACATTAGATGAAAAAACTTCTCAAATTCGTTTAGAAGGTTCATCTCAGTTAGTTCAAATACATGATGCTAAAAGTAAAGTATCAGGAACTGGTGTTTTACATGTAGATCAAAACTCTACAATAGCAAGTATTTATAGGTATAACTATATGAGCTCTCCAGTAGGTGGAGGTTCTTACACAATTGGTAGTGTTTTAAAAGATGGGCGTTCTCCAACTTCTGCAACTTCATTAGCTTTAGATATTGATTTTATATCTGGAGTAAATGGATCTAGTGGAAAAACAATACAAATTGCAAGTCATTGGTTGTATACTTTTGCAAGTGCAGATGGAGCTTATTCTAACTGGGTGCAAACAAAAGAGAAGGGCGAGATAAAGTCTACAGATGGTTTTATTATGAAAGGTCCAGGAACTGAACAGAATTATACTTTTGTAGGAACTCCAAATGATGGTGATTTAAGAACAGAAATAGGTGCTAAACAAGCCTATTTATTAGGAAACCCATATCCTTCTGCAATAAACACAAAGAAGTTTATAGAAGATAATATAAACTCAATTACCGGTAGTTTATATTTTTGGCAACATGCAGGAGAAAAGGATATAATAAGTTCTAATATAGCTGGCCATAATTATAGTGGTTATATTGGTGGGTATGCAACTAGAAATATCTCTATGGGATTAGCTGCAAGTCAAGTTAAGAGTAACATTAGGGCAGTTACAGCAACAATAGGAGCTGGAACTTATATTGCACCAAGAGCATACATTCCAATTGGCCAAGGTTTCTTTGTAGAAGGAGGTTCAGATGGAGGTCCAATTGTTTTTAATAACAGTCAAAGAGAGTATAAAAGAGAAGGAGAAGAGTCTATATTCTTTAAAACTGAAAACATAAGTAGTACAAATAGTTTTAGTAATAGTTTGCCAATTATAAAGTTAGGAATGAACTATACTACTATAGGAAATAAAGAAATGCACCGTCAAATTGGTGTTTCTTTTAATCCTAACAATAGTTTTGATTATGATAATGGTTATGATAGTGAATTATTTGACCTTTCTAGTTCTGATATGTACTGGAAGTTTCCAAATAATGATGCAAAGTATATTATTGCAGGAGTTCAAGAAATTTCTAACGATTTACAAGTTCCTTTAGAGTTAGTAACTGAAAAAGATGGAGAAATATCTATAGAAATTGATGAGTGGAATTTAGAAGATCAGTTAGTTTATTTATTTGATAAATTAACTAATACCTCTTACCCATTACATGAGCAAGAAGCAGTTTTAAACTTAAATACAGGAGTGCATAGTGATCGTTTTTTCTTAACATTTACAACAAAACAAAAAGCTGTTTTAAGTGTAGAGCAAGATGAACTTTCTGGCGATAATGTTACTATTTATTATAATAGTGCAACTAAAGAAATTAATATCAATCCAAACAATGATGTTCGTGTTCTAAAAGTAGATTTGTATTCAATTTTAGGCCAAAAAGTAAACACTTGGAATTTTACTGATACTTTTAATGATCAAATTAAACTTTCTACAACTTCTTTAGCAAGTGCAGTATATCTTACGAAAGTAACCACAAATAAGGGAGTTTTTTCTAAGAAGTTGGTTGTAGAATAACCCTATTAAATCTTTTATTAGAATAGAAAATGAGGCTTTTTTAAAGCCTCATTTTTTTGTTATATGTTTTGTTGTGTTAGCAGTTTTTTTGATACAATCAATTTTAATGTTTGTTAATAAAAAAACATCTAAATTTATCTGTTTTTAATTCACCATAAATAGATGCTATTTTACAGTTTATAGCTATTTTAGTAGCAATAAAACATTCATAAAATGATTGTACAAGGAAATATTGTAGACATCCAAAACAAGCGAATTTTTAAAGGAGAAATCGAAGTAAAAAGCGATAAGATTTTAGAAATTCGTGAAGCAAATCACAACCAAGAAAACTACATTTTACCGGGTTTTGTAGATGCACATATCCACATAGAAAGTTCTATGTTGGTGCCATCAGAATTTGCAAAAATAGCAGTAAAACACGGTACAGTTGCAACCGTTTCTGATCCGCATGAAATTGCGAATGTTTTAGGGGTAAAAGGAGTAGAATTTATGATTGAAAACGGAAAGAAAGTTCCGTTAAAATTCAATTTTGGAGCACCAAGTTGTGTGCCTGCAACTTCTTTTGAAAGTGCAGGAGCAATCATTAATTCTGAAGATGTTAAAATAATGATGGAAAACCTAGACATAAAATACCTTTCTGAAATGATGAATTATCCTGGTGTTTTGTTTGATGATAAAGAAGTATTAGCCAAAATTAAACATGCAAAAAACAACAACAAACCCATTGATGGTCATGCTCCAGGTTTAAGAGGTAATGATATTACAAAATATATTGCAGCAGGAATTTCTACAGATCATGAGTGTTTTACCCATGATGAAGCTTTAGAAAAGTTGCAAAAAGGAATGAAAATATTAATTAGAGAAGGTTCTGCTGCAAAAAACTTCAACGCTTTAATTGATTTATTACCAGAACATTTTAAAAATATGATGTTTTGTTCAGATGATAAACATCCAGATGATTTGTTGTTAGGGCATATCAATCAACTTTGTAAAAGAGCGGTTGCAAAAGGAATCGATGTTTTTAAAGTATTACAAGTTGCTTGTATAAACCCTGTTAAACATTATAATTTAGAGGTTGGTTTGTTGCAAAAAAACGACTTTGCAGATTTTATTATTGTTGATGATTTAAAAGAATTCAATGTTTTAGAAACGTATATTAATGGAGAATTAGTTGCTAAAAACGGAGAAAGTTTTGTAAAATTTGTTGATTTTGAGGTTTTAAACAATTTTAATACTGATAAAAAAGAAGTAGCAGATTTTAGATTTGAATCATCATCAGAAAAAATTAAAGTTATAGAGGCTTTAGAAGGCGAATTAGTAACCAACCAAATTGAAGTAAGTTCTTTAATTGTTGATGGAAATTTAGTTTCTAATACAACAACAGATATTTTAAAAATGACAGTTGTAAATCGATATAAAAATGAAAAACCTGCCATTGCATTTATTAAAAATTTCGGAATTAAAGAAGGTGCAATTGCAAGTTCTGTTGGGCATGATTCTCATAATATTATTGCTCTTGGAGTTTCTGATGAAGCTATCTGCAAAGCTGTAAATTTAATTATCAAAAATAAAGGTGGAATTTGTGCCATAAACAATTCTCAAGAAAAAATTGTGGCTTTACCAGTTGCAGGAATCATGTCTGATTTATCTGCTGAAGAAATTGGCAAACAATATGCAGCATTAGATAAAATGGTAAAACAAATGGGTAGCAAATTAAATGCACCTTATATGAGTTTGTCTTTTATGGCGTTGTTGGTAATACCGTCTTTAAAATTGTCTGACAAAGGTTTGTTTGATGGAAATAGTTTTAAATTTACCTCTTTGGAGGTTATTTAAATTAGTTTCAGTGTTTCAAAGTTTTTGAGGTGAAGAGTTTTAAGGTTGAGTTTCATTTCAACCAATTGGACAAATCTCATAAAATAGCTAACATAATGCTGAGCAACTTTATGAGATTTTTCCTAAAAAGTCGAAATAACAAATATTATTATTTTAAATATATATTCTTCTAAAATTACTTTAGATTTATGTATTAACAATAAGCTAGCAAATAAGTCTAGCCCTGATTGAACGGCTTGTTTGAGCTCTTTTTTATTTCCTTTTTAGGAATAAAAAAAGCGAGTAGTGAAAGCAGGAAATAGCTTCAAAAAAATAGTACTTTTACCTAAAATATATTTACAATGAGCTTACAGCAAGATTTAGAAAACAGAAGCGGCAACAAATGCGAATTATGTACTGCAACCCATAATTTAGTAATTTATGAGGTAAAACCAACTTCTACTGGTGGAGTAGATGGAAGCTTATTAGCTTGTGAAAGGTGTGTAACCCAAATAGAAAATCCAGAAGATACAGATGTAAATCATTGGCGTTGTTTAAATGATGCAATGTGGAGTGAGTTTAGAGCAGTAAAAGTAGTGGCTTGGAGAATGCTTTCTCGTTTAAGAAATGAAGGTTGGCCAAAAGATTTGTTAGATATGCTTTATTTAGAAGATGATGATTTGCGTTTTGCAAAAGAATCTGGCGATCATTTAGATGAAAGTGATAAGATTATTCATAGAGATGCAAATGGAGCAATTTTACAAGCAGGAGATTCTGTAGTTTTAATTAAAGATTTAAAAGTAAAAGGTTCTAGCATGGTTGCAAAACAAGGAACTGCTGTTCGTAGAATATCTTTAGATCACGAAAACGCAAAATATATTGAAGGCAAAGTTGGCCCTACACAAATTGTAATTATTACTGATTATGTGAAAAAAATGGCAGAAAAGGAGTAGTACTTTTTTTGTTTTTCTTTTTTTTAGATAAAATAGTACTGTTTTTAAATTTATAAAATTTTTACTTATTCATAATTTTTTAGAGTTAAATAGCATCATATGAAAATTATATTTTTTGTGTTAGTTTTTTTTATTTTTTCTTTTATACCTTTTTCTGCACAAGAAAAATTTGAAAAAGAATATAGAGTTAAGTCTGCTAAAGTACCTGAGAATGCTTTAAGAATAATTTTAAAATGGAATTTCCCTAACAAAGTAAAGTGGTTTGCAGAAGAGAGTAATGATGGAAAAACTTTTGAAGCTAAAGCGTGTTTTAAAAAACATAATTATAGTATAGAGTTTTCTGAAAAAGGAGAACTTATTGATGTTGAGAAAAATGTAAACCCTAACTCTTTAACAAAAGAAATAGAAGAAAAAATTGATACTTATTTATATGGTCGTTTTTTGAAATTTAGTAAAAAAAAGATTCAAATTCAATATTCTGGTGATGAAGATAGTCTATACAATACCATTTTTAATATTGATGCAAAATCCAATAGATTCATAAAAAAATATGAACTTGTAGTATTAGGTAAGCAGCAGAAAGAGTTGGCATTGTATGAGTTTTTATTTGATGAGCGTGGACAAGTTTTAAAAGAATTAAAATTTAAACCTACCGATTTTTTAAATTTAGAGTTTTGATGAAAAAAGAAAATTTATTTTTTGTAATGATTTTTATAATAGTTGTAAAAATATCTGCTCAATCTAATTTTGAGGCTGGTTTTTTACCCAAAATTATCTTTTCTACAAAAATTGATGCTAAAACAAAGTGGGTAAATAGTATAGAGTCTAGAACAATTGTTTTTGATGAGACCTATCAATTTTCTCATAATTTGGTAGATCTTTCTTCAATTTATTCTTTAAAATCAGGTTTAAATCATTCTTTTAATTTGGGTTATATTTTGCGATTTCGAGGAAAAGAAACTATTCATAGAACTTTTCAGCACTACAATTTTGTAAGTGATTTTCTTTCTTTAAAAATAGGTAATAGAATTGCTTTCGAACAATTTTATCAAGTTGATGACAATGTTACATTTAGAACAAGATATCAAGCAAGTGTTCAAAAACCTTTAAATGGTGAAAAAGTTGATGTTAAAGAATTTTACCTGAAATTAGGTAACGAATATCTTACAGATTTTAATGATTTAGAAATTAGATTTACGCCTTATTTAGGATATCAAATATCTAAAATAGATAAACTTGAATTTGGATTAGATTATAGGGTTAACGATTTTATTACAAGTACAGCCCAAAATAACCTGTGGTTTAGAACTACTTGGTATATTTCTTTGTAGCAATTAGTTAATTTTATTTGAATAAATATAAAAATTTTCATCGATAGTAAAATTAGAAATTATACTATCTAGGTTTAAATTCTGCCATTCATTTGTGGGGTAAATCCAAGTATTTTCACTGTTAATCTTTGTTTTTAAAGGTATTTTAAAATTAGCGACAATGTTTGTCCATCGATAACTTAATACATCATTCTTTATAGAATATTCTAAGGTTGGTATTTGAATATCTCTTAAATATTGATTAAAAAAGGGATTTAAATCAAACCCAGTTTCTGTAATTAAAAAATTTTCTATTTGCACTGTTGTTACTGTTTGATGATAAAATTGGGTGTTCATTTTTCTTAAAATCATCCGCCATTTTTCATCATTATTTACCAGTTGCCTAAGCGTGTGTAAAAGGTTTCCTCCTTTTGCATACATATCAGAAGAACCCTCATTATTTACATTGTACTGACCAATAATTGGTTGTTTGTTTTTGATGCCTTTTCTAGTTCCAATTACATATTCTGATGCTGCTTTTTTGCCATAGTAATAGTCTAAAAACAAACTTTCAGAATAATTAGTAAAGCTTTCATGAATCCACATATCTGCAACATCTTTGTAGGTAATATTGTTGGCAAACCATTCATGTCCAGATTCATGAATAATGATAAAATCGAATTTTAAACCCCAACCAGTTTTAGATAAATCGCTACCTAAATAGCCTTTTTTATATTGATTTCCATAGGTAACAGAGCTTTGGTGTTCCATACCTAAATAGGGCACTTCTACTAATTTAAAACCATCTTCGTAAAAAGGATATGCACCAAACCAATGTTCAAAAGCTTTCATCATTTTTGGTGCGTCTTTAAAATGTTCTTGTGCTTTTTCTAAATTGTATTTTAGTACAAAATAATCCATATCTAACGCCCCTTTTTCGCCATAAAAAACTTCAGAAAAATGTATATAATCTCCAATATTAAGATTTACACCATAATTGTTAATTGGGTTGTTTATATACCAATTGTAAGTTTTTGTTGTTCCATGATTTTCAATACTTTCTAGTTTACCATTAGAAACATTTATTAAATTAGAGGGAACAGTGACACTAATTCGCATGTTTTCAACTTCATCATACATGTGATCTTTGCAAGGCCACCAAACACTTGCTCCTAAACCTTGGCAAGAAGTTGCTATAAAATGATTGTTGTTTTTGTCTTTTTTCCAAGAAAAACCTCCATCCCAAGGAGCATTAATGGCTTCTTTTGGATAGCCTTCATAATAAACAACGATCGTTTCTGTTTTTCCAATATGTTGTTTTTTAATAAGCTGAACAAAATGGGCATTTCCATTATCAATTACTTTTAATTCTTTTCCATATTGCGTAACTTTTTTTATTTTTAAAGGAGCTTGTAAATCAATTTGTAAAGATTGATGTTCTTTTAAAACTTTATATTTAATAGTGTTTTTACCTGTTATAAATTTTTTATCAGGCATTACTTTAATGTCTAAGTGGTAATAGGTTAAATTCCACCAAATTCTTTCTGGAGTAATACTACCTCTTAAAGTATCTTGTGCTGTAAAATTGTTTTTATTTTTAAAGAGCCCTTGAGAAGTTGTGTTGTTAAAGCTAAAACAGAACAATAAAAGTAAGAAAACGTATTTTTTCATTATTTCGTTGCGTTAAGTTCTGTAAAATACTTATAAAAATAAGGAATTGTTTCTATTCCTTTTAGGTAATTCCATATTCCAAAATGTTCGTTTGGCGAGTGAATGGCATCAGAATCTAAACCAAAGCCCATTAAAATTGTTTTGCTTTTTAAATGTTCTTCAAACAAGGCAACAATAGGTATGCTACCACCACTTCTTTGTGGAATTGGCGTTTTACCAAAGCTAGTTTCATAAGCCTTACTGGCAGCTTTGTAGGCAATTGTATCAATAGGAGTAACGTAACCTTGCCCTCCATGATGAGGTATTACTTTTACAGAAACCGCTTTTGGGGCAATACTTTCAAAGTGTTTTTTAAATAGTTGGGTTATTTGTTTCCAATCTTGGTTGGGGACTAATCTCATTGATATTTTTGCATAAGCTTTGCTTGCAATTACAGTTTTTGCACCCTCACCAGTGTAACCACCCCAAATTCCATTGACGTCTAAAGTAGGTCTAATTGCATTTCTTTCATTGGTAGCATATCCTTTTTCTCCATAAACATCCTCAATTTTTAAAGCATCTTTATAATTTTCTAAAGAAAAAGGTGCTTTTGCCATTTCTGCTCTTTCTTCAGTAGAAAGTTCTTCTACATTGTCATAAAAACCAGGAATGGTAATGTGGTTATTTTCATCGTGTAAAGAAGCAATCATTTTAGTTAAAATATTAATTGGGTTTGCAACTGCACCACCATACAAGCCAGAGTGTAAATCTCTATTTGGTCCAGTAACTTCAACTTCTACGTAACTCAACCCACGCAAACCTGTGGTAATTGAAGGAATATCGTTGGCAATCATGCCTGTATCAGAAATAAGAATTACATCATTGACTAATTTTTCTATATTTCTAGGTACAAACCACGCCAAACTTTCTGAGCCAATTTCTTCTTCACCTTCAATCATAAATTTAACGTTACAAGGTAAATTATTTGTGGATGTCATGTATTCTAATGCTTTAATATGCATATACATTTGTCCTTTGTCATCACAAGCACCTCTTGCAAAAATTGCACCTTCAGGATGAATTGCTGTTTTTTTGATAACAGGCTCAAAAGGAGGTGAAGTCCATAATTCTATAGGATCTGCAGGCTGCACATCATAATGTCCATACACTAAAACTGTAGGTAAGTTTTTATCGATAATTTTTTCTCCATAAATAATTGGATAACCTGGAGTTTCGCACATTTCTACGATGTCACAACCTGCTTTTTTAAGGCTTTCTAAAACAAAATCGGCAGTTATTAAAACGTCTTTTTTATAATCAGAATTTGCACTAATAGAAGGGAATTTAAGAATTTCTATCAATTCGTCTATGAAACGTTGTTTGTGCTTTTTTATATAGGTTTTAATTGTGTTCATTGCTTTTTTTTTAATTTCTACTCAAAAATAGAAAAATTATAATGAACAAGTTTGTAGTTTGCAAGTATTGTTTATATTTGCAGCCCAATATAATTGGAAAAGTTGCAGGCGTGGTGGAATTGGTAGACACGCTAGACTTAGGATCTAGTGCCGCAAGGTGTGAGAGTTCGAGTCTCTCCGCCTGTACAAATTAAAAGCTTCTCATTATGAGAAGCTTTTTTACTTTATTGTTGTTTTTTCTTAAACTTTAGTAACCCCTATTTTCCATATAATAGTATAGTTTTCATTGGGTTTTAAACTTTGTAAGCCTATTTTATTATTAAAACTATCAGAAACGCCAGTTGTTGGTTCTATAGCAATGGTGTTTTTTTTAGGAGGTGTGTAGGCTTGTAAAAAATTTTCTTTTACAGATGATGTAAAATTTAACTGGTATTTTGGAGTGTTGAATTGAACTTTATCTGAATTTAATTGCCAACAATCATCTAACTGTTTGTTTTCTATCTCTAAATTTATGTTAGCATTTATGGTTTCAGTACCTGTTGTAATATTTCTATTGCCAATAATTAGTTTTTTATGGCAATCAAAATGCAAGGTAGATTTTGCTAAATTATTACTTTTAAAATAAGGATGCCAACCCAAGGTAAAAGGAAAGGTTTTAGTGTCTGTGTTTTTTACATTTAACTGTAAGCTTAAGCTATCATTATTAAAAATATAAGTAACTTGAATTGCATAGGTATAAGGAAAACCACTATTTTTATTTTCTTCTATATATTCTAAAGTAATGGTTGCAGAATTTTGTAAAGTTTGCTGTTTTATTACTTTAAATGTTTTATCATACACAAAACCATGTAATGCATTGTTTTCTTCTTGTTGATTGGTTACAAGTTGAAAATCTTGATTATTAAAAGAATATTTACCATCTTTTATTCTGTTTGCAAAAGGAAATAAAATTGAAGAAGCATAGGTAGAATTGTATTCTAAAGGGTGTAAATCTTGAATAATTTGCTCTTTATTTAAAGTTAGTTCTTGTAAACTAGCACCTAAGTTTAGGTAAATTTTACCTAAAACACCAGCGTTACTATTTTTAACTTCTAAAATATTTGTTTTATGATTGTGATTGATGGTATACATTTTTTATTAGGTTTCTTGTAGTTTCTATTTTTTTGTCAATATTATTTCTTCAAAATTTTCACTTTTTTCTGCGGCGTCAAATAAATGCTGTGCAGTTTTTGGTGGAGTTGTTAGTTTTCTTTTTGATAAATCAATCCAAGCTCCATATACTTTTACAATTGCCGATAATTGACCAGCTTCATTAAAAATTTGATGTATAATTTTCCAACGTTCTCCGTTTTTTGACAAGCCTGCCAATTTAAAATCTACAGTAATATTTTCTCCTAAATGAATTTCTTTTCTAAAAGAAGTTTCTTCTGTAAATAAAATAGGACCAATATTGTGTTTTGTAAATTCTTCTATAGAAAAATTTTGATCTTTAAAATAACGCACTCTTACTTCTGCAGCATAATCATTATAAGCTGTGTGACGCATGTGTCTGTTAGGATCAAAATCTGCCCATTTTGTTGCGAAGGTAACTTTAAAACTCATTTTTTAGATTTTTTTTAAGTACTGTTTTAGTAAAATTTAGCCAAAGTAATAATTAAAATACAAAGGAAAAATACCGGAAAATAAGCTGCTTTAAAAAGTTGATTCTCATTATAATCAAAAACAACAACTTTACTTTTGGCATAAGTAATAAGATTCCAGGTAGCAAGAATAATCATACAATAGGTTACAAAATAAAAATATTCCATATAAATTAAATCTGCTGTAATAATTTCTCTTCTCATATCAATATGTGAAAAAATTAGTACAAAGAAAAATGCAGCCATAGCTTCAATAATACCTTGTCTTTCGTTTGTTTTTCCACTAGCAATTAATAGAATAAACATCATAATTAAAACCACAAAAATGGGAATTAAATACGTTACAAAAGTGTTGAATAGAATACGTCTTAATTCAATATTAAAATGCAAAGTTGGTACCTCTTCAAACAATGTTTTATCACTAAAACCAAAATCGGTATCATAAGAGGCTATAGAATAGTTAAAATAACTTTTCATAATGTTGTTTCCAGATACTTTTATTTTTGGGTTTAAACCTGGTTTTTTGGTAGGATTGGTAAACTCATAACTTGCTAAATCTGGAGTAAAAATTAAATGATCTTCATAATCAATAGGACTAATTTCAAGATTTATATGCCTTTTATCAAACGGAAAATTGGTGTAGTTTAAGTATTGTTGTAGGGTTACTCTAAAATCCCATCCAACTAATAAATAATCATCAGTGCCAGAAATTCCTTTGATTTCTTTTCTATAAGTTTCTTCAATAAATGAGGCTTCTGCAAAAGGCGAAGTTTGTGGTAATCGAAAACCAATTTTAACTTTGTCTACTAGTTCTAAAGGATATTTTTGCCAAATTGTACCAGAAATGTTTACATTATAACTATTTTCAAAAGCCATCCGTTCAATAAAAATACCTGTGGGAACGCTTGTTTTTTTAGGTTGTTTTAAATTTTCAAGTCGTGTTTCTTGTTGATTTACAAAACTACTTAAACTAGCTAGGTCTGATATTACAGGGCTTTCTGTTGTATTAATTTTTCTACTTCCTGTATGCTGTAAATAGCCAATTAAACAAATATTAAAAATTAGTAAAATGGTTGCAAGTATGCTAAGTTGCCATATTTCTTGTCTATCTAAATAATCTTTATTGAAATAGATGGCAATCATCATCAGAAAAAAAGCAGATAAAAGTAATGCTAATTTAATATAACGTTTGTTTAGGTTAGAATTGTTTCCTAAAAGTTCATTTTTAGAAAATGACAATCCAATTCCCCAATTATTAGATGGAATTTTATCATAAAAAAAAAGTTCGGTATCTTGGCCATTAGCAGATTGAAATTCTACGTTTCCAGCTTTTCCTGCTTGTAAATTTTGATACGCAAATTTTAAGGTTTCATTTTCAAGAGAATTACTAATGGTTTTTATATCGATTTTACCTATGTAATCGTTTACAGGATGTGATAAATAAGTGCCTTCTTTAGAGGTAATAATTCCATAACCAGTTTTACCTAAACTAAGAGAAAGGATCAGGTTTTTAAATCCGCTAGTTACAAAACTCATGGTAATTGTTCCTTTAACTTTACCTTTGTTTGGTCCTGTTTGATGGTAAAAAGGAATTCCATAGTCAATATACCAATCTTTTGCAGCTTTGGCATAATAAGGTTCTACCCATTTTGCACCTTGGTCTCTAATATCTGTATACCAAGCTGTGCCCTCTAAAGTTTTATCTGTATAATCGTAACTTTTACCAACTTGTATTGTGCTGTTAGTTCCTTTGTTGTAATATGGGCAGTATAATTTTTTATCTTTAGAAAAAGCATAAGGTTCATAACAAGCAGTAATGCCCTGTAAAGCAGTAATTTTTTTAGAAGAGGTTTTAAGAATGCTTAGGATTTGATTTTCTGTATAGGTATTAGAACCAAAATCTTTTGCCAATTTAGTACCTTCATTTACAATTTGTATTAAAATTGTATCTACTTGATTTTTAAGAGAATTCATGGTTGTTAACCCTTTTTCTGCTACAAATTTATTACGTGCTTTTTTAAAGGTGTATAACTCATAGGTGTTGTATATCAATCCAAAAAAAAGAGCAATTGCAATAAAGTAAAAGATTCTTTTAAGCATAATTGTGTTTTTAGATTTTCTAAAGCAGAGGATTTTGAGCTAAGATACTTAAAAAAGATTTTTTTAAATATAAAAGCCTGATCATATGAAAACATAGTATCAGGCTGTTTTAATTATGTATAAAAAAACTAATCTTTTGCAAATTGGTTTTTAGGGTTGATTTTTAATTCACTCAAAACATTTAAAGCTTCATAAACATACACATCTTTAGATAAGTTTTTATGCCATGCAATCCTTTTATCGCCTAAAACAGAATCTTTTTTAATAAGTGGTATTTCATAATCAGGAGAATTAAAAGTTAAATCTGATTTATAATCAAAAACCGATTTGAATTTTTCAGCACCTTTTTCTTCTAATTTATTTTCTTCAGAGAAAATTTTATAGTTTAAAGAATAAGAAGTTTTGTCTTGTTTCTTTTTTAACCATTTTGCATATTCATTTATCAATTTAAATTTTGAGTCGTTAGCAATTCTTTGTTTACTGTTGTTAATTACTTCAGAAAAATTTTGGTAAGAATTGGTTTGTACATAATCAGCCTGTTTTACTTTGTCCCAAACCAGGGCACCATTTAAATCTCTTTCTCCAAATTTCATATAACTAAATCTATTTGGCAATGCAATGTCTGAATATACACCTTCTATCTGTGTAGAACCTCCATTAATTCTGTAAAATTTTTGAATGGTCATTTTAATATAACCAAGGTCTTTATCATACTTAGTAAACCTATTAATTGGCATTATGCTTTGCACAGTACCTTTTCCATAAGTTTGGTTTCCTCCAATAATTACAGCTCTTTTATAATCTTGCATTGCAGCAGCAAAAATTTCTGATGCAGATGCAGAAAATTCGTTTACTAAAATAACTACAGCTCCTTTCCACTGTGTTTTAGGATCTGTATCTTTTTTTATAATTGGCTTTTCGCCTCTATATTTAACTTGTACAATAGGACCTTTGTCAATAAATAAACCAGAAATTTCTATGGCTGTTTTTAAAGAGCCACCACCATTATTTCTTAAATCTATTAATAAGCCAGTAACGTTTTGTTTTTTTAAACGTTCAATTTCTTTTTCCATATCTTTTGCAGAATCTCTATAGTCTTTCTCATCAAAACTAATGTAGAATTTTGGTAAATCTATAATTCCGTATTTTTTACCATCTTTTTCTACAATACTAGATTTTACAAACGTTTCTTCTAATTCTACAACATCTCTAATGATAGAGATAATTTTTTGAGAACCATCTAACTTTTTCTTAACGGTTAGTCTAACCTCAGTTCCTTTCTTTCCTTTGATAAATTTTATAGCATCAGATAAACGCATACCAACAATATCTAAAGGTTCTTTATCTCCTTGTGCAACTTCTAAAATAACATCACCAGGTTCTAAGCTACCCTCTTTCCAAGCAGGCCCACCAGAAACCAGTTCAAAAATTTCTGTATAAATTCCTTTTTTTTGTAATCTGGCTCCAATTCCTTCTAATTTACCAGACATATCTTGGTCAAAACGTTCTTTTATACTTGGTGCCATATAAGTTGTATGTGGATCAAAAGCACTTACAACACTGTTTAAAAAGGTAGAAAACCAATCGTCATGCTCAAGCTCTTCAATTCTAACATACAGCTCGTCCATGTTTTTAAGAACTTCTGCACGTGCATCTTTTTCTAATTCTGCAAAGTTTTTTGTTTTGTAATTTTTATCTTTTTCTACTTTACTTTTTTGCTTTTCAATTTTATCTTGAATCCTTATTAAGGTGCTTAATTTTAATTGTTTACGCCAATAATTTACCAATTCTTTTTCATTTTTAGCAAATGGTACTTCCTCATAGTCAACATCAATCGTTTCTTTGTCTTTAAAGTTGAATGGTTTTTTTAATATTGTTTCGTAAAGAGATTTTGCTATTTTAATTTTATCAATAAACCTACCATAAACTAAATTATAAAAAGAAAGGTCTTCATTTAACAATTGGTTATCAATTTTATATTTGTAAACAGAAAAATCTTTAAGATCTTTTTGAGTAAAGTATCTTTTACTAGGGTCTAAACCATTTATAAACTCTTTGTAAACATGTTCAGAAAAATTATCATTCATATCTTTTACAACAAAATGGCTACGAGTAAGAATATTTCTAAGAATATAAACTAATATTTTATCTTTTTCAGGATCTGTATTGATAACAGAATCAGCTGCTTTGGTTTCTATACTGTTTACAAATACAAGAATAGTTAATAGTAATAGGGTAATTTTATATTTAATTTTCATAAACTTTTAGTCGTTTTTCTTATTCTATAATTACTTTTCTACTTTAATAAGTTTACTAAAATAGTGCCAAAATTTTAAAGTATCTCTTTTTTTTGTTTTTATTTCTGATAGTACTCTTTGCATTATCTGTAAAAAGACTGTTTTTATACAATGTTACGTAAAAAAGTAAAAACTCATTCTTTACAAAATGTTAAAAACGAATCGTATAAAATCAATTATATTTGCTTAAAATAATTCAAAATATCGACTTTAGTATTTAAACTGAAATCTATCTTTTTTTTTGAATTTTAAACAGACAAGTATGCAAGATAAACCCTTAATATTAATTACAAATGATGATGGAATTACTGCTCCTGGTTTAAGAGCTTTAATTAGGATCATGAATAAAATAGGAGAGGTAGTTGTTGTTGCACCTGATAGCCCACAAAGTGGAATGGGACATGCAATTACTGTTGACAATGTTTTAACTTGCAATCCTATAACTATTGATGAGGGACCTCAGTTAGAATATACCTGTTCTGGTACACCAGCAGATTGTGTAAAAATGGCAGTTAATGAAATTTTAAATAGAAAACCAGATTTGTGTGTTTCTGGTATAAATCACGGGGCAAACTCTTCTATAAGTGTTATTTATTCTGGTACAATGAGTGCAGCTATTGAAGCAGGAATTGAAGGTGTGCCTGCCATTGGTTTTTCTTTATTAGACTACAAATGGCACGCAGATTTTAAACCAGCAGAAGAATATATTAAAAATATTACTTTAAATGCTTTGTTAAACGGAATTCCTGAAGGTATTGTTTTAAATGTAAATATCCCTAAATTAAATAAAGAAGAAATTAAAGGCGTTAAAATTTGTAGACAAGCAAATGGGTATTGGAAAGAAATTTTTGACAAACGTAAAAACCCAATGGGTAAAGAATACTATTGGCTTTCTGGCGAGTTTGTAAACAAAGACAAAGGGCAAGATACAGATGTATTTGCTTTAGAAAGTGGATATGTTTCTGTAGTACCTGTTCAGTTTGATATGACTGCACATCACATGATTCAAAAATTAAACGCTTGGGAACTGTAGTTAAGAATGTTTTAATTGGAGTTTTTGTCTCTCTATTTGCAACTTTTGGAGGCATTTTTGTGTATTTAGAATATATCTCTAGATATGGATTTTATGAAACGATTGATTTAATTATCGAAGGAAAATTATATGGAAAAGTAATTTCTTTAGCGGCAATTCCTAATTTATTTGTCTTCTTTATTTTTATCAAAAAGAAACAAGACAATTGTGCAAAAGGAGTTTTATTGGTTACTATTTTAATTGCGTTAACAACCTTAGTTTTAAAGTTTTTCTAACTTAAAAATATGAAATATTATATTATTGCAGGTGAGGCTTCAGGAGATTTACATGGATCAAATTTAATGAAAGCATTGTATACAAAAGATGCAAATGCTGAGATTAAATTTTGGGGTGGAGATTTAATGAAAAATGTTGGTGGTACTTTAGTAAGTCATTATAAAGAAAGAGCTTTTATGGGCTTTTTTGAAGTTTTAATGAACCTAAACAAACTATTGGTTTTTATAAAGTTTTGTAAAAAAGATATTGAAAATTTTAAACCTGATGTAGTAGTTTTTATAGACAATTCTGGTTTTAATTTACGGATTGCAAAATGGGCTAAAAAAGCAGGTTTTAAAACCAATTATTACATTTCTCCTCAAGTTTGGGCAAGTAGAGCAACCAGAGTAAAAGCAATAAAAAGAGACATTGATAAAATGTTTGTAATACTACCTTTTGAAAAAGAATTTTACAAAAAATACAATTATAATGTAGCGTTTGTTGGGCATCCTTTAATTGATGCCATTGCAGATAGAAAACAAGTAAGTGAAATTGCTTTTAGAAAAGAACATTGTTTAGACGATAAAAAAATAATTGCACTTTTACCAGGAAGTAGAAAGCAAGAAATTACAAAAATGTTATCTGTAATGTTATCTTTAATGGATGATTTTTCTGAATATCAATTTGTAATTGCAGGTGCTCCAAGTCAAGATTTTAATTTTTATAAAAATATTATTGGCAACAGAAACGTTGCTTTTATCAACAATAAAACTTACGATTTGTTAAGTATTTCTTATGCAGCCTTAGTTGGTTCTGGTACTGCAACCTTAGAAACGGCATTGTTTAAAGTACCACAAGTTGTTTGTTATAAAGGAGGCTTTATTTCTTATCAAATTGCAAAGAGAATTATTACGCTAAAGTTTATTTCTTTGGTAAACTTAATTATGGATAAAGAAGTGGTTAAAGAATTGATTCAGAATGATTTTAACAAGAAAAACTTAAAAACAGCATTGACCAATATTTTAGATGATTCTTATAGAGAAAAGTTGTTTTTAGAGTATTTTGAATTAGAAATAATTCTAGGAGGAAAAGGAGCTTCTCAAAATGTAGCTCAACAAATTGTTAACGATTTAAAAAAAATATAAATTGAAAAATGTAGCGTTTTTATTTATTGTTTTTTCATTTGTAATGAGTGCTTGTTCATCCTCTAAAAGTGTTGTAAAAGCCAATAAAAATAACACAACTAAAGTTGATAAAATAGTTACGAATGCTCTTCAATATAAAGGTGTTTCATATAAATATGGAGGAACAACAAGGCAAGGAATGGATTGTTCTGGGCTAATTTATGTTGCTTATGGAAGTCAAAATGTTCAGTTGCCAAGAGTTTCTAGAAACATGGCAAAAGCAGGAAGAAAAGTTGCTGTAAGTAATGTTAAAAAAGGCGATTTACTTTTTTTTAAAACGAACAAAAATAGTAATACTATAAACCATGTTGGCTTGGTGGTTTCTCATAAAAACGGACAAATACGTTTTGTACATGCATCCACTTCAAGAGGTGTTATTGTATCTACTTTATCAGAAAAGTACTGGAAAAATGCGTTTGTAAAAGCGACTAGTATTTTATAACTATATCATTAATTTTCATTCATTTTTTTTTATGAATCTTTAAATAGTCTGTGGATTTATTTAAAGGCTTTAAAATTTTGCCACGAATTCACGAATTATTCTATGATTTAGTCTAAATTAATTTCACAAATTTAGAAAACCAAAGGTTTTTATTTGTGAAATTAAAGTTGAAAATAGTTATTCAAAATAATTGAGGATTAAAAATTTGTGAATTCGTGGCAATGTAAAAGTATGAGTTTGCCTAGAAAAGCCTTTGGGTTTATCCAAAGAAAAGAAATGTTAAATTTCAAATTGGCTTTAGCCAAATTCTAACACCCATTTTAGGTAATTTTTTTAAAACTTTATACAGGTAATTGATGACTTTTTATTGATAATTTCATCTTGTTACAATATTAAACTTATTTTCATTAACTTTATCATGCTATGAAAAGGTTACTGAATTACTTGCCCTTGCACTTTGTTGTGCTTGGTGTTTTTGGAATATGCCTCCAGTTTTTTACGTGTTTTTGGTATTTTAACTTTGGTGAAACAATCTTATTGTTAGGTTTTTTAACGTTGTTGATTTTGTTTGTTAAAAACAACATTTTTAGAACATTCACTTCTTTAATATTATTCTTTTTTATTGGAGTTTCATCAGTTTACATTAATGATGACCGTAATTACGAATCTTTTTATAAGCATCATTTAAAAGAAAATTCACTAGTAGTTTTACAGATTCATAAAGTTTTAAAATCGGGGAATTATCATCAAAAATATGAAGCCAAAGTTCTTAATGTTGATGATGAAAAAACAACAGGAACAATTCTTTTGAATATTAAAAAAGACACTGTTTTTAAAGTTCTAAATGTAGATGCTAAACTACTTTTAAAACCTGTTTTAAGTGAGTTGACGCTACCTTTAAATCCACATCAATTTAACTACAAATCATATTTAGCAAAACAAGGAATTCATCATCAGATATTTATAGAAAATAGTCAGTTTTTAACACTAAACTCTAAAGAAAGAACACTGTTTGGTTGGTCTGCCAAATTTAGAAATCAAGTTCAAAAATCACTCAAAAAACACAATTTTAAAGCTGATGAATTAGCAGTAATCAACGCTTTATTGTTAGGACAAAGACAAGATATTTCTAAAGAATTAATTACAGATTACCAAAGAGCAGGAGCAATTCATATTTTAGCAGTTTCAGGTTTGCACATTGGTGTATTAATGTTGATTTTATCATTTCTTTTGAAACCGATAGAAAGCATAAAATATGGTCGATTTTTAAAAATGCTACTCATTGTTTTTTTATTATGGATGTTTGCATTTATTGCAGGTTTGTCTGCATCAGTAGTGAGAGCAGTGACCATGTTTACTTTTTTAGCCTTTGGATTGTCTTTTAAAAGAAAAAACGTAGTTGAATTTTCATTTATTTCTTCAATGTTTTTTTTATTATTGATACAGCCAATGTTTCTGTTTGATGTAGGTTTTCAATTGAGTTATTTAGCTGTTTTTGGCATACTTTGGATACAACCAAAATTGTACAAACTTTACACTCCAAGGTTTTTAATTGATAAGAAAATTTGGGAATTATTTTCAGTTTCAATAGCTGCACAAATAGGCATATTTCCATTAAGTATTTATTATTTTCATCAATTCCCTGGTTTGTTTTTAGCTTCAAACTTGGTTATTATTCCTTTCTTAGGTGCTATTTTAATTGGTGGAGTTTTTGTAATTATTACTTCACTTTTAAATATTTTGCCTCAATTTTTAGCCAATTTTTACGGAACAATTATTTCTTGGATGAATGGTTTTGTAAGTTGGGTTTCTCATCAAGAAAAATTCTTGTTTAAAGAGATTTCAATCTCATTCAATTTTATGATTTGTTGCTATGTTTTTACTTTTTTAGGGATTCTTTTTTTAATGAATGTATCAGCCAAAAAAATGATCTATTTTTTAATTTCTATAGTTTTAATTCAAGGTGTTTTTCTGTTAGAATCGAATGAAAAACAATCAAAAAAAGAAATTATTATTTTTCATAAAAGCAGTCATACTTTAATTGGAAACAGAATTGGAAAACAACTTTTTTTACAACATAGTTTAGATAGTTTGCAATTTAAAAATGAAAATAGTATCAAATCTTACAAGATAATAGAAGGTGTGAATGAGGTTCATCAAACGAAGTTTAAAAACTTAATAAAGTGCTCAAAAAAAGAAATTTTGTTAGTAGATAGTTTAGGTGTTTATGCTGTTTCTGGCTTGGTAAATCCAATTGTAGTATTGCAATATTCACCAAAAATAAATGTATCAAGATTGATACAAAAAATAAAACCATCGCAAATTATTGCAGATGGTTCTAATTATAAAAGTGATATAATTCGTTGGGAAAGTATCTGTTTTCAAAACAAAATCCCTTTTTATTATACTGGTATAAAAGGAGCGTTTATTCTAAAATACTAATTTGCAGGTACTTTAAATTCTGGCTTAAATGCATTACTGTAAGCTTCAAATTTTTCTTTAGTAGTAATGTTTTTATATGCTTCGCCTTTGAACAATTTTAAATACATTTCTAACTGATTAGGGCCAAAATAACCTCTTAAAGGCATTACTAAATCTCCTTTTTCGTTCATAAATACAATGGTTGGATATGCATTAATGCCCATAAACCTTGCAAATCCGTGAGAACTGTTTCTGCTATTTGCTTTTGATGCATCATAATTAGGATTGTTGTAAGATTTTCCTTTATAATTTAGAGTTTCATTGCCTTCTCCATTAAATTTTACTGCGTAATAATTTTCATTGATAAAAGTGGCAACATCTTTGTTTTGAAAGGTGTTTTTATCTAACATTTTACAAGGACCACACCAATTTGTGTACACATCCATAATAATTTTTTTAGGATTTTCTTTTTGCATTTCTAACGCTTTTTCTAAAGTAAGCCAATTTACTTTTTGTGCTTTTGTATGGATACTAAAAGTTAAAATTGCTAAAAGGAGTATTGATTTTTTCATCTTTTTATTTCTTAAATTATCTACTAAGTTTATAAGTTACTTTTAAAGTTTTTTCCAAATTTTCTCCAACTTGTTGTTTTGTAGGTTTCATTAGCATAGTAAGTCAGCATTTTTTCTACAGCTTTTTTTTCTATATAGCCAGGAATTATATCAATTACTTTTTCTTCTTTAGATAAAAAAATAGTTGTTGGGTATGCTAATTTCCCTTCCATTAAAGTGGCAGCTAACTCATGGTAACCACGTCTTCCATCTTTTTTAAATGTATAGGTTTTGTTATTGTAAATAATATCCTTTTTTTGTTCGCCATTTAATTTTACAGCGTAATAATTTTGGTTAATATAATTTGCAATTGTTTTATTAGTATAGCTGTTTAGATCCATCTTTTTACAATAACCACACCAATCTGTATAAATATCAATTAAAATTGGTTTTGGTTTTTGTTTATTCAAAATAATTGCTTCTTCAAAAGAAATCCATTGAATACTTTTTTGTGCGTTGGTAATTTGGCAGTATACTGAAATTGTTACAAGTAGTAGAAGTTGTTTCATATTTTAACAGTCGCAAAATATATGCCGAATTTACAAAAAAAGAAAAATAGTAAGCTAGCCCTTTTTTTCTAAATTATTAGCATATATTATTTTACACCATGCATTAATTTGTTTATAATAGGTGTTAATGCCATAATTAATAAGCCTGCAATAATTGGTGTAATTGTAAAAATTAAAAAGAAGGTACTCATATCATATTCTGTTGTAATATTATCTATCATACCACCCATTGAAGCCGCTAGTTTGTTACCCATACCAACAGCTATATACCAAAGGCCAAACATCATTGCTATCATTTTACCAGGAACAAGTTTAGATACGTAAGACAAGCCTACAGGAGATAAACTTAATTCGCCTAAAGTATGCAAAAAATAAGCTAATATAAGCCAAATAACACTTACAGATGCTGTTTTTGCTCCTTGAGGAATACTTGCAGAACCGTAAGCTAAAACTAAAAAACCTAAACCTAGTAATATTAAGCCAATACCAAATTTTACTGTTGCAGGAGGATTGTATTTACTTTCCCATATTTTAGAGAATAAAGGTGCAAATGTAATGATGAAAAATGAGTTTAAAATTCCAAACCAAGACGCTGGTATTTCTGTAGAAGCCTCACTAAATTGATTTTTAAGCATCACAATTACTACAAACCAAATTATAATAAAGCTTATTCCTAAAAAAACATTTGATAAAGCATATTCTTTAAAAGTGATTTTAAATAATTTAAATAAAACATAAGTTATAATAACTAAAGGAACAATGGTTAGTATTGTGTTAGATATTCTAAAAATATTTGCAGCACTTCCTTCTAAGATTCTGTTTGTGTAATCTTTTGCAAAAATTGTCATAGAACCACCAGCTTGTTCAAAAGCTGCCCAAAAGAAAACGGTAAAAAAGGCTAAAATACCAACAACAATATATCGATCTCTTTGCACATTATCTGGTACATCATCATAGCTTTTTTTATCCTTATTAGCAATTGCGTCAGATAAATCATGTACTTTACTTGGTTTTAGACCTACGTTTCCAAAAATACCCTGTGCAAACCAAAACTGTAACATTCCTAAAAACATAAAAATACCAGCCAAACCAAATCCATAATGCCAACCATAAGTTTCGCCAACATAACCACATAACATAATACCCAAGAAGGCACCTGCATTCACACCCATATAAAAAATAGTAAAAGCACCGTCTTTTTTTTCCTGAGCATTTTTGTAAACACCATTAATAATAGAAGTAATGTTTGGTTTAAAAAAACCATTTCCTGCAATTAATAACCCAATACCTAAATACAACCCCCAAGGAGTATTAAATGCCATTGCTGCATGCCCAAGTGTCATTAGCAAAGCACCAATTGTTACAGCATTTCTATAGCCTAAAAATTTATCTGCTAATATGCCTCCAATAATTGGTGTAAAATAAACGAGCATTGTATAGGTTCCATATAAACCCAAAGCTTCTTCTCTACTCCAAGCCCAACCACCATCTGTTAAAGACGAAATTAAAAAGATAACCAATAAGGCACGCATTCCGTAATAAGAAAAACGCTCCCACATTTCTGTGAAAAATAAAATAAATAATCCTGATGGATGACCCATCAATAATTGATTATTCATAGCTGTTCCTTCAAACTTATATTTTGTTAAGGCACTCATAATCCTATAAATTTAATTTTTGTTAAAATTGTTCTTTGATTAAAAAATAATTAATCATTTTGTATTATTCTTTCGTTATCTTCTGTTCCGTGAGTTAATCTTTTTAGAGGTTTCAATAATAAAATAACCAAAATTCCAAATATAACTGTAAAAAGAGTAATTCCAGAAAAAATGGCATATTCACCAAAGTCAGAAGCTTTTTCGCCTAATACTCCTGCAACTTTATTGCCTAAGCCTGTAGCTGCAAAATATACCCCCATCATTAAAGAAGCATATTTTACAGGTGCTAATTTTGTGATAAAAGACAATGCAACTGGTGATGAACACAACTCGCCAATTGTATGAAATAAGTACGCTAAAACCAACCAATGCATTGCAGAGCTTCCTTTTTCTGAATATTCTGCAGCTGCAAAAATCATAAAAACAAAACCAAGCCCCATTATTATAGTTCCTATTGCCATTTTAAATAATGACGATGCTTCTTTTCCTTTTAACTTTCGTTTGGCCCAATATCCTGCAATTGTTGTTGCCAGTATAATAATAAATCCTGCATTTAAACCTTGAAACCAAGTTGCAGGAACCTCCCAGCCAAATAAAATTCTATCGGTATTCGATTTTGTATAAATACTCATTAAACCTCCTGCTTGTTCAAAAGCACCCCAAAATACAATAACGATTAAAAAGGAAAGTAGTAAAACTAAATAACGATCTTTAGCTATTTGATTTTCAAGGTTTTTATAGATCATCATCATAATACCTGCAACTAATGCTATAAAAGTAAATAGAACAGTATAACCCCAACTATCTACACTAGAATAGGTTAAACCTGCGTAAATTCCATAACCAATTACCAAGCCAACAATAGTTAGGTTTAAGGGTGATTTTAATAAGTCTGAAAATAATTTTACAATAGAAACATCGTTAGATTTTTCTTCCTCTGTAGGTTTATTCCCTACATTAATTAAAAATTTTTGTCCATACATATAAACAACTAAACCTAATAACATTGCAATACCTGCCAAACCAAAACCATAATGCCAACCAATTTTTTCGCCTACATAACCCACAATAAATGTTGCTAAAAGTGCCCCTAAATTTATACCTATATAAAAAATACTAAATCCTTTATCTCTTCTAATATCTCCTTGTTTGTATAGACCTCCAACCATTGTAGAAATGTTTGGTTTTAGCAAACCAACACCTAAAATAATTAAAATTAACCCTGTGTAAAAAGCCCATATTTGATCGAAAGCTAAAATACCATGACCAGCAACTAGCGTTAAAGCACCATATAGAACTGCTTTTTTTTGTCCTAGAATTTTATCGGCAATCATTCCTCCAGGAATAGACATTACATACACCAACATTGTGTACCAACCATAAAGCATTATAGATTCTGAATCTAACCAACCCAAACCAGGGTTATCTGCTGTAGTTTTTTCTACTAAATATAATGTTAACAAAGCTCTCATTCCATAGTAAGAAAAGCGTTCCCACATTTCAGTAAAAAACAATACATACAAACCTACAGGATGTCCAAATAATTCTTTTTGATGTGGTAGTTTATTACTAATACTCATAAATTTATTTTTATTTAGCTGGTTCTTTAATTAAATTTTCTTCAATAAAATGAGTCATTTTAGTAAACAAATTTAATCGTGTATTTTTTCCTTTGTAAATACTATGTGTTCTATCTGGTACTATAAACATATCAAATTGTTTGTTGGCTTCAATTAAAGCATTGATCATTCTGTATGTGTTTTGTACATGTACATTGTCATCTCCAGTTCCATGAATAAGTAAATAGTTTCCTTTTAATTTATCGGCATAATTTATAGGAGAATTATCATCATAACCATTTGTATTTTCTTGAGGTGTTCTCATAAAACGTTCTGTATAAATAGTATCATAAAAACGCCAAGAAGTAACTGGTGCAACTGCAATTGCAGTGGTAAAAATATCATTTCCCTTTAAAATACAGTTTGTACTCATATGTCCACCAAAAGACCATCCCCAAATACCAATATTATGGTTATCAATATAAGGTAGTTTTGCAAGTTGTTTTGCAGCCTCAATTTGATCTTCAGTTTCATATTTTACCAAATTTAAATATGTAGATTTTTTAAACTCTGCACCTTTAAAACCAGTTCCTCTTCCATCTACACAAGCTATAACGATTCCCTTTTGAGCCAACATGTTGTGCCAATAATCGTTACTTCCATTCCATTTATTTGCAACTTGTTGAGAACCTGGACCAGAATATTGAAACATTAAAAGTGGGTATTTTTTTGTTTCATCAAAATTTAAAGGTTTTAGCATCCACATATTTAAGTTGTTTCCATTAATATTGATAGTAGAAAACTCTTTTTGACTCATTTTGTAGGTAGATAATTTTTCTTTTAATTGATGATTGTTTTTTATTTCTTTTATCAATTTTCCATCACCAGAAAACAACGAAAATATTGGAGGTGTTTTTGCAGATGAATATGTATTAATAAAGTAGTTGAAGTTTTTACTAAAAGCAGCAATGTTTGTACCCGTTTTAGTACTCAGTAATTTTTTATTTTTTCCTTTTAAGTTGATGGAATAAATACCTCTGTTCATAGAGCCATTTTCTACAGATTGATAATAAATGGTTTTTTTAGACTTACTAAATCCATAAAAATTAGTTACCTCCCAATTTCCTTTTGTGATTTGGTTGATAAGATTTCCCTTAAAATTATAATGGTATATATGATTAAAACCCTCTTTTTCGCTCGTCCAAATAAAACTGTTGTCTTCTAAAAAAGTAAGATTGTCTGTAATGTCAATATAGGCTTTATCAGTTTCGTTGAGTAATACATCAACCTTAAAATTGGTAGCATTTATTTTATATAAGTTTAAATTATTTTGATGACGATTTAAAGTCGTTGCAACTAAAGTTGAAGCATCATTAGACCATTTTATTCTTGGAATGTATTCATAATCAACTAAAGAAATTTTAGTTGATTTTTCTGATGAAAGGTTGAAAATATGTAAAGTAACATCCGCATTTTTTTCGCCAGCTTTTGGGTATTTAAAAACTTGCTGTTTTGGGTAGTTTTCAGCACCAATAATATCCATAGAAAAAGTAGGTACATTAGTTTCATTAAAACGTAAAAAAGCTAAATGTGTACCGGTTTTATTCCATTCAAAAGCTCTTACAAAAGCAAATTCCTCTTCATACACCCAATCTGTAATTCCGTTAATTACTTCGTTTATTTTTCCATCATTAGTAACTTGGGTAATTTGGTTAGAAGCTACATTTTTTATAAAAATATTGTTGTTTTTTGCGTACGCAACATTTTTGTTATCTGGAGAAAATATAGGTTCTTGAATTTCTTCTCCAATTTTTGATAGCTTTTTAGAAGCAATATCATAGCTATAATAAGTTCCTTTTTTAGAACGGCGATATATTTTTTGAAAGTCAGTGCCTAATATCAACTTGCTTTCATCGTTGTTAAAACTATAGGTAGAAAAGTACTCTAAACCTTCTAAATCTTTAGTATTTACAATTGTTTCAACCTTTTTTAGGGTTTTGTAACTGTATTTATCTATTGTGATTGCTCTTGTTTTTCGGTCGTAATTTATCAGCGAATAAAAATCATCATTCAAGGAATTTAAAGAATTCATTCTTTCTGGAGAAAATGTTCCGTTCCAAATTTCATCTAAAGTAATATTTTTGAGCTCTTTTGTGTTTTTAGCATTTGTTTGTGCAATTATTTTGAAACTTGAAAAAAAAATAATTGATATAAAAATGTAAAATGGTTTCATTCAGATTTTAGTATATGATAAAAGTTTGTCAAGTTTACGAAAAAAATAGATACAAAGTGCTCTAAGAAAGGGGCTCAATTTTAATTTTTAGCTATCTATTAAAATAAATAGACAAAAAAAACTCGATAAATATTTAATTTATCGAGTTTTTAATTTTATTGTTTGATATTATTTATCTTCTTCTTGTCCAATAATTAATGGTGTTTTGCCATCTGTAATAATTGTTTTAGAGTTTGTAGATTTTGCTAACTCTTTAAAAGCTTCAATTGCTTTTAATTTAATAATTCCAGAGGTTAACCCTTCTGCAATAATTAATTGAGCATCTCTTTCACCTTTGGCGTTAATAATTTTACGTTCTGCTTCTAATGTTTCCTGATCAATAACAAACTTTAAACGCATTGCATCTTGCTCAGCTTGTAACTTTCTTTCAATAGAATTTGCTAATCCAGCTGGTAATTGAATTTGTTTCATTAAAACAGCGATTAGTTCAATACCATCTGCTTGTTTTTCTAAATTAATTTTCATCTTTTTTAAAACCTCACTTTCAATATTAGATCTCTTACCAGAGTGCATGTCTTTTGCAAAAAACTGTGCACAAACATCAGAAGCTGCCGATCTAAAAACACTTGTAATTACAGATTCATAGTCTTGTCCTAAATTTTCTAATACAGAAGCAACTTTATTTCCTTCAAGTCTATATAAAATAGATATTTCAGAATTTACACTCAAACCTTCTTTACTAGGTAAACTTAAAAACAACTTAATATTTTTGGTTTTTGTAGATTCAATTAACACTTTGCTAGTTAATGGGTTATATAATACAGTTCCTTGAGTTTTAACATCTTTAGATAATTTACCTAAAGTTTGTTTGATACCGATTTCTCCTGGTCTTACAACAGCACAACTAGATAAGAAAACCACTCCTAAAATTAATATTGCAAAATTTTTCATAATTATATATTTTAAATTGTTTGTCCATTCAAATTTAATAGTAATACTTTTATTTGTGCGATTTTATCAATCAATATTTCTTATCAAATAATTACTAAAGATTATGGTTTGAATATAATTAGTTAATGTTTGTTAACAAATTGAAATTACTACTGTTAATTTACTAATTACCTGTTAATTTTTTATAATAATGATTTTTGAATATTTTAAAAAAAAGACTTTGATTAATAAGTTTATGAGTTAAAATAGAAAGATTTATATTTGTTCTTTTCATTTACAATACATTTCATGAGCAAAAAAATAGCTGGTTTTTCTAAGTTTACAAAAGAAGAAAAGATTACATGGTTAGTAGAAAATTATTTTCAGAATCAATTAGAAGCTAAAAAAGTCATTAAACAATATTGGAATAGTAATAGTGATTTACAACAATTGCATGATGATTTTATAGAAAATACCATTTCTAATTTTTACATGCCAATGGGTATAGCACCCAATTTTCTAATTAATAATAGAACGTATGTAATACCAATGGTTGTAGAAGAAAGCTCTGTAGTTGCTGCAGCTTCTTTGGTGGGTAAATTTTGGAGTACAAGAGGTGGTTTTAAAACCACAGTTTTAGGAACCACAAAAATAGGGCAGGTCCATTTTATTTTTGCAGGAGATAAAAACGATTTACAAGACTATTTCAATAAAAATAAAACAGAATTATTTGCTGCAACGGCTTCCATTACTAAAAATATGGAAAAACGTGGAGGTGGAATTTTAGAGATTAAATTAGTTGATAAAACAGATAAACTAGCTAATTATTATCAGTTGCATGTTACTTTTGATACGAAAGATTCAATGGGAGCAAATTTTATCAATTCTTGCTTAGAAGCGATTGCTAAAAAGTTTGAAAAAGAGGATATAGAAATTGTGATGAGCATTTTATCCAATTACGTTCCTGAATGTTTAGTTCGTGCAGAAGTAAGTTGTAAGATTGAAGATTTAGGTGGCGAAAATCCTCAAAAATTTGCAGAAAAATTTTTCCAAGCCGTAAAAATTGCAGAAATAGAACCTTACAGAGCAGTAACGCATAACAAAGGAATTATGAATGGAATTGATGCAGTTGTTTTAGCAACTGGTAACGATTTTAGAGCTGTAGAAGCTGGTGCACATGCTTATGCTGCTCGTTCTGGCGAATATTCAAGTCTGTCTCATTGTTCTATTGATGATGGAATTTTTAAATTTTGGATTGACATTCCTTTAGCTTTAGGAACAGTTGGAGGTTTAACAGCCTTACATCCTATGGCAAAATTATCTTTAGAAATGTTGCAAAAACCATCTGCAAGAACCTTAATGCAAATTATGGCAGCAGCAGGTTTGGCACAAAATTTTGCGGCTTTAAGAGCATTAACAACAAAAGGAATTCAGCATGGGCACATGAAAATGCATTTGCAAAATATTCTGAATCAGTTTAACACAACCGAAGAAGAAAAAACAATTATTACTGCTTATTTTGATAAAAGAACAGTTACACATTCTGCTGTTGTAGAGCAAATTGATAAATTGAGAGAACCTACCATTAATTGGGTGGATTTTTATGATAAGAATTTGATTAGAAACCAATTATCAAAAATAAATAAAAACACAAAACCCGTTTTTGGAAAGATGAATGGGCAACAAATGATTGAACATTTAAGCTTTTTATTACAAATTTCTAATGGTAAAGTGGATGCAGATTATTATGTGTCTGATGAAAAATCTGCAAGAAGAAAACCTTTTTTAAATACCCAAGGAGAATTGCAAGTTGGTTTTAAAGCACCCTTATTATCTGAAGAACCCAATGAAATGAAATTTAATTCTATTGGTGAAGCCATTAATGATTTATTTATTCAGATTGATAGTTTTAAACTTCATTTTAAGACAGCTAAAGCTGAAAATCATCCCTTTTTTGGAGAATTAGATTATCAATATTGGCAAAAATTTCATGTAAAACATTTTACACATCATTTTAAACAATTTGGATTAATTTAATGATTTTATTTATTCATCCAGCTAAAGCTGGATGCTATTCAACAAGTTTGAATTCAATGTGTTTATGAATAGCAATGGGTTTTAACCTATTGGGAAAAATGTAAAAAGAATTGGCTTTAGCCAAATTAATATAATGAAAAACTATTACTCAAACGGAAAACTATTATTAACAGGAGAATATCTTGTATTAGATGGTGCAAAATCTTTGGCGATTCCCACAAAATTTGGACAAGATTTAGTGATCGAAAAAATAAAAGAACCTCAAATTATTTGGGGCAGTTTTACACATACAGAAGCATGTTGGTTTGAAGCTATTTTCGATTTAAAAAAACTACGTTTGATAAACTGTACCTTCAATTCTGATAAAGAAGGAAGTGGAGAAATAATTGCAGAAACGTTGTTGAGTATTTTGCAAGAAGCAAAAAAATTAAATCCAGACTTTTTAACATCAGAAAACGGATTTGTTGTGAAAACCAACCTTACTTTTCCAAGAAACTGGGGTTTAGGCACTTCATCAACCTTAATAAATTCTATTGCATCTTGGGCAAAAGTTGATGCTTTTCAATTGCTTTGGAATTCTTTTAAAGGTAGTGGCTATGATATTGCTTGTGCCCAAAATAATACACCAATTTTTTATCAAATTAAAGATCAAAAACCTGTTGTAACTCAAGTTGAATTTAATCCATCTTTTAAAGAAAACTTATTTTTTGTACACTTAAATCAAAAGCAAGATTCTAAAGAAGGTATTTCAAAGTTTAGAGAAAGTAATCTTAATTTTGATAAAGAAATAAAGAGAATTTCAGAAATTTCTGAGGCTTTTTTAAAAGTTGAAATATTAGAAGAATTTGAAGGTTTAATCTTTGAACACGAACAAATTATCAGTTCCATTATCAAACTTAAACCAGTAAAAGAAAGATTGTTTCCAGATTATTTTGGAGCCATAAAAAGTTTAGGAGCTTGGGGAGGAGATTTTGTTTTAGTAACAGGAAACCCAGAAACACCAGCATATTTTAAAAATAAAGGGTTTGAAACAATTCTTACATATCAAGAAATGGTATTATGAGTAAAGTAATAATTATTGGAGGAGGAGCAGCAGGATATTTTACAGCAATCAATGCCAAAGAAAATAACCCAGATTTAGACATTTCCATTTTAGAAAAAGGAAAAGACGTTTTACAAAAAGTGAAAATTTCTGGAGGCGGAAGATGTAATGTTACACACGCTTGTTTTATTCCAAAGGATTTAACTGAGTTTTATCCAAGAGGAAAAAAAGAATTACTTGGTCCTTTTCATCAATTTATGACAGGAGATACTTTTGAGTGGTTTGAAAATAGAGGAGTTCCATTAAAAATAGAAGAGGATAACCGTGTTTTTCCTGAGGCAAATACGAGTCAGGCAATTATAGATTGTTTTCAAAATGCTGTGAATGATTTAGGAATTAAAGTGTTTACAAATTGTGGTGTACATTCAGTTAGCCAACAAGACAATAAATGGATTGTAAGTACAAAACAAGAAAATTTTGAAGCAGATAAATTAGTGATTGCAGCAGGAAGTTCTAAAAAAATGTGGGAACTGTGTGAAACTTTAGATCACAAAGTTGTTGCACCTGTTCCATCTTTATTTACCTTTAATATCAATGATAAAAGATTGGTAGATTTATTAGGAATTTCTGTTCCTAATGCAACAGTAACCATTTCTGGAACAAAATTAGAAGCATCTGGCCCTTTGTTAATTACACATTGGGGAATGAGTGGGCCAGCAGTTTTAAAGTTATCTGCTTTTGGTGCAATAATTTTGGCAGATAAAAATTACCAATACAATGTAGTTGTTAATTGGCTTTCTAGACCCACAGATAAAGTGTTGAATGTGTTGTTAAATTTAAAGAAGAAAGAACCCCGTAAAACCGCTATTTTAAAATCGCCTTTTACAGAAGTTTCTAAAAGATTGTGGGAGCGTTTTGTTCTTGCAGCAGGAATTAGTAAACAACAAAATTGGGCAGATTTAAATAATATGAAATTAGAAAATTTAGCAAATCAACTAACAAAAGGAGTTTTTAATGCCAATGGTAGAACTACTTTTAAAGACGAATTTGTTACTGCAGGAGGTATTGATTTAAAAGATATAAATTTTAAACGTTTTGAAAGTAAAAAACATAAAAACCTCTTTTTTGTAGGCGAAGTTTTAAATATTGATGCAGTAACAGGTGGATTTAACTTTCAAAATGCTTGGACAGGTGGTTTTATCTGTGCAAATGCTTTGGCAGAATAATAGGTACAGTTTTGTCATTTAGACGCAGGAGAAATCACATAAAGATGCTCATTTTGAAATGACAAAAATTAGAAATTAAAAAAAATAAAATGGCAAGAACAGAGTCAAACGAATTTAAAAACGGAACAAAAGCACCTAATTTTAATTTATTAAATACAATTGATGGCAATTTTCTTTCTTTAGAAAAAGCTAAAGGTATTAAAGGAACAGTAATACTATTTATTTGCAATCATTGTCCGTTTGTAATTCATGTAAATGCAGCCTTGGTAAAAATGGCAAATTTATATCAGCAAAAAGGCATCAATTTTATTGCTATTAGTGCTAATGATGTAGCTAATTATCCACAAGATTCCCCAGAATTAATGAAACAACTGGCAAAAGAAGAGCAATTTCCTTTTCCTTATTTGTATGATGAAACTCAGGAAGTCGCAAAAGCATATAATGCTGCTTGTACACCAGATTTTTATGTTTTTGATGCTGATTTAAAAGCGATTTATCATGGGCAATTTGACGCATCAAGACCAGGAAATGGAAAACCTGTTACAGGTATTGATTTAAGTACTTCACTTGATAATTTATTAGAAAATAAACCTCCATTAGAAAACCAAAAACCAAGTATTGGTTGTGGTATAAAGTGGAAATAAGTTTTATGAAATGTCATTATTTACTTCAATCCAATAGCCATCTAAGTCTTGAAAGTAAATTTGTAGAATTCCATCATTTCTAATGTAATCTTTGTTTGGTGTATCTTTCCAATCAGAATATTCTATTTCTAAATCATTTAAATGATTGATAAATAAATCAATGTCTTTGGTTTTTAGTGCAAAATGAACTGCTTTGTTTGTTTTAATCTCTGCGTTTGGACGAGGAATTAGATGCAATTGCTTTTTTTCTCCAAGAGATAACCATCTTGTTTTAGAATTAGAAGCCGTATTTTTAATTTCTTTCAATTGAAATACTTTTTGATAAAAAGCTACAGATTTATCTGCATTTTTTACAGAAAGTGCTAAGTGATTAAATAAAAAGGAACTCATAAAAGTGATGTATTTGTAATTTTTTAATGGTTATTATCCAATTTCTCCTCGATGAGGTTTTAAAGCATCTCTGTAAATTTTCATGTCTTTTTCATCAACAGTAATAAAGGCAGAAAATAACATTGGATTCTTTTCTTCGATATCAATTTCAAAGAAAGCTAATTTTTCTAAAGTTGCAAATTCCTTTAAATGTATGGTATGATGTTTTGCAGTTTCTTTTGCATCAGGGCCTCTAAAATCCCACAATAATTTTATTTTTCTGCTCAATTTAATTGTTTTTTAATTGTTGATAAAAATAAATAATTCACCCGTTTCAAAGGTTATTTTAATAGTATTTTCTATTGCTTTATTTCTTGTGCTAATTCTTTCTCCAAAAGTTAAGTTTTCCTTTTTCAAAGGATATTGTAGCCCTTCTGTTGTTATATTTGTTGCGATTGGCAAAGGAACTAAAGAAATATTTTTGTTTTTACAATCTATAACTTTGGTGCTTTTATCAGCTAAAAAATAACGACTATAATTATCATAGAAAGTCAATTTTAATTTATTTTTCCACTGAATTGCAGTATGTAAATTCCCTAAAAAATGATCTTGTTCTTGTCCACTTGCTCCAAAAACATCAATATTTTTAAAGCCTTTATCAAATAGAATTTTCAGTATTTTATCAAAATCTGTAAAATCTTGATCAGGTGTTTCAATGATTTCTACATCTTTTGGTAAATCAATTAAAGAATCAAAATCTCCAGAAATAAAAGTAGGAATAATATTGTTTTCTTTTAAATAACTGTAAGCTCCATCAGTTGCACAAATAATTTTATAATCAGAAAAATTGGGTAGTTTTTTTGGTGGTTCTCCGTTTAAAAGTAAAAAGACAGTTCCTGTATTCATAAATACAAAAATACCTAAAAAAAGGCTACTAAAAATTCCTTGAAATAGTTTTATCTTTGATGTAAAATTTAGACGATTGAATACAGCACAATTTATATCAAAAGAAACCAAAAGAATAGTAGAAAAAGTAAGTTTTACATGGCAAACACCAAGCAATATTGCATTGGTAAAATATTGGGGGAAAAGCAATCCTCAAATGCCTAAAAACGCTTCAATTAGTTTTACACTAAACAATTGCCATACAATTACTACAATCGATTTTGTGTATAAGCATAATTCTGCATTCAATTCAGAATCTAAAACAGTAGATTTCGATTTATTTTTTGAAGGAGAAAAGAAAGAAGAATTCAAGCCAAAAATTGCAGAATTTTTTAAAAGAATCCAAGAATATTGTCCGTATATTTTTGATTATAAAATGATAATCAACTCAGAAAATTCTTTTCCACATTCAAGTGGAATTGCATCTTCTGCAAGTGGATTAAGTGCTATTGCTATGTGTTTAATGAGTTTAGAAGCTGAGTTAAATCCTGATTTATCAGTAGAAAACAGCAATAAAAAAGCCTCTTTTTTAGCACGTTTAGGTTCTGGAAGCGCCAGTAGAAGTGTAGAGGGTCCTTTGGTTGTTTGGGGAAATCATCCAGAAATTGAAGGAAGTTCAGATTTGTTTGGTGTGCAATTTCCTTATAAAGTACATGCCGTTTTTGAAAATTATCAAGATGCTATTTTGTTGGTTGATAAAGGAGAAAAACAAGTTTCTAGTACCATTGGTCATAATTTAATGCATGAGCATCCTTATGCCGAAAATCGTTTTAAACAAGCCAATGATAATTTGGGTAAAATATCAGAAATTCTTCAAAATGGAGATGTAAAAGCTTTTGTAAATTTAGTAGAAAGTGAGGCTTTAACGTTACATGCAATGATGTTAACCAGTAATCCGTATTTTATTTTGATGAAACCAAATACGCTAGAAATTATCAATAAAATTTGGGAATATAGAAATGAAAACGAAAGTAATATTTGTTTTACTTTAGACGCTGGTGCAAATGTACATATACTATACCCAAAAAATGAAAAAGAAAAAGTGAATCAATTTATTGAAAATAAGTTGTCTAAATACTGTCAAAATAATCAGTATATTTTTGATAGTGTAGGTTTTGGAGCAAAAAAAATGTAAGTTTATCAGCTTAAAACAATTTTAAAATGAAAATCTTAATCAAATTTACAATCGCTTTAATTTTTCTTTTTACGTTATCTTTTTCAGCACAAAACAAAACTTGGTTAGATGCTGATTTTAAAGAGACAAATAAAGAAAAATCTATTTATTACAAGGTTACTTCTAATGATAAAAAAGAGATTACTTTCTTTTATAAAAGTGGAAAGGTTTTAAAAAATATAGCTTTTATAAATGGAGAGTTGAATGGTTTTTTTTCTGAGTTTTATGAATCTGGAGAAGTTAAAACTTTAGGGCAATATAAAAACGGACTAGAAGAAGGTGTTTGGAAAACCTATTACAAGAATGGGAAAAACAAGGAAAAAGGCAGGTATAAAAACGGAGAAAAAGTGGGTGTTTGGAAAACTTTTTACAAGAATTTTTAATCGCTTTTCTTAAAAGAAAAATTCGTATTTTTGTAATACTATAAAAAAGAAAAATGAAAGGACCCTTATTTTATGCTAAAATTCTACTTTTTGGAGAATATGGAATTATAAAAGATTCTAAAGGTTTGGCAATTCCGTTTAATGCTTACAGAGGTGCTTTAAAAACTTCATCAGATTTATCTGGAAACCCTAAAATATCGAATCAGAATTTAAAAAAGCTTTATCAATATTTAGCATCCTTAAAAACAGATTTGGTTACTTTTAATTTAGTAGAATTAGAAAAAGATATAGAAAACGGAATGTATTTTGATTCTTCCATTCCCCAAGGTTATGGGGTTGGTAGTTCTGGTGCTTTAGTTGCCTCTATTTATGATAAATATGCGTATAATAAAATAACCGTTTTAGAAAATTTAACAAGAGATAAACTACTAAGTTTAAAACAAGTTTTCTCTTTAATGGAGTCTTTTTTTCATGGAAAAAGTTCTGGTTTAGATCCTTTAAACAGTTACTTAAGTTTACCAATTTTAATCAATTCTAAAGATAATGTAGAACCTGCAGGAATTCCTTCGCAAAAGCAAGGAAAAGGAGCTGTTTTTTTACTAGATTCTGAGCAAATAGGTGAAACTGAACCGATGGTAAATATCTTTATGAACAAGATGAAAAACAAAGGTTTTAGAAAAATGATTAGTGAAGAGTTTTCAACAACTACAGATGCTTGTATTGAAGATTTTTTAGTAGGAGACGTAAAATCTTTATTTGGTAATGTAAAATCGTTGTCTAAAATTGTTCTAAAAAACTTTAAACCAATGATTCCTACTGCTTTTCATAAAGTTTGGGAAAAAGGTATAACCTCTAACGATTATTATTTAAAATTGTGTGGTTCTGGAGGTGGAGGTTACATTCTTGGTTTTACTGAAGATTATGAAAAAGCCCAAAAAAGCCTTGAGAATTACAAATTAGAACTCGTTTACAGATTCTAATTTTATGAGTAGCTTTAAAGTAAAAAGAATTGTTTTTAAATTATTTAGCTTACTTTCAGTTATTAGAGGTTATAATATCTTAGTTTTAGTTGTTGCACAGTATCTTGCTGCTATTTTTATTCTTTCTCCAAAAAACAAATCGTTAAGAAGTATTGTTTTTGATATAGACCTACTCTACATTGTTTTAGCAAGTATTTGTGTAGTTGCATCTGGTTATATTATTAATAACTTTTATGATGTTCAAGTAGATAGAATCAATCGTCCGTTAAAAACGAAGGTTGATAATTATGTAAGGCAGTCTACCAAGTTAAAATTATATTTTACATTAAATTTTTTAGGTTTCTTTTTTGGTTTACTTATTTCGTGGAAAGCTGCACTATTTTTTGCAGTTTATATTTTTGGTATTTGGTTTTATTCTCACAAGTTAAAAAAGTACCCTTTTACAGGTTTAATTTCTGCAACTGTATTAACAATTCTTCCTTTTTTTGCAATATTTGTTTATTTTAAAAACTTTTCGAAAATAATATTTGTTCATGCCGTTTTTCTTTTTTTAGTGATTATGGTTAGAGAGCTGCTAAAAGATTTACAAAGCATGAAAGGTGCAATTGTTAATGATTACGAAACTTTTCCTATTGCTTATGGAGAAAAAAAAACCAAACAATTATCAATATTCTTATTGATATTAACGCTTTTTCCAATCGTTATTTTGTTTAGTTATCCTGCATTAAGTTATATGAGGTATTATTTTTACTTAGCTTTAATTGTTCTTGTTTTTTTAGGATTTTACTTATGGAAATCTACAGATACAAATCAATATAGAATGTTACATAACGTTTTGAAAATTTTACTTTTAATAGGCGTTTTTTCTTTGGTTTTTATTGATATTTCTTTGATTGTAGAAAAAGTGATAGACCGATTAAATTAAGGTTTTTTTACCTACTTTTGCAAAAATTTTTAAGTAATGAATTCAAATAAAAACTCGTCGAGAGGACGACAAGAAGGTAAAAAAAACACTCCTCTAAGTAGAAAAAGTAAACCTTTGGCTAGAAAATCTGCAAAAAAAACGTTTACAAAAATAAAAGATACTAAAAAGTCAGATCCCTCTTCAGGAATCCGTTTAAACAAGTACATTGCAAATTCTGGCGTTTGTTCTCGTAGAGAAGCAGATACCTATATAGAACATGGTAGTGTAGAAGTAAATGGAAAGTTAGTTACTGAAATGGGCTACAAAGTACAGCCAGATGATATTGTGCGTTTTGATGGAACTTCAATTACACCAGAGCAAAAACGCTATATTTTACTGAACAAGCCAAAGAATTACATCACTACAATGGATGATGAAAGAGGTAGAAAAACAGTGATGGAATTGGTTGCAAATGCATCTAAAGAAAGAATATATCCTGTTGGTCGTTTAGATAGAAATACTACAGGTTTGTTGTTGTTTACTAATGATGGAGATTTAGCTAAAAAGTTGACACATCCAAAACATAACGTTCGTAAATTATACCATGCATCTTTAGATAGAAAATTAGAATTAAGAGATTTAGAAAAATTAAGAGGTGAGGTAATTATTGAAGGTAGAAAAGTGTTTATTGATGCAGTTTCTTATGTAAATGGGGAGCCAAAAACAGAAATAGGTATTGAAATTCACTCTGGTAGAAACAGAATTGTTCGTAAAATATTTGAACACGTTGGTTACAAAGTAAACAAATTAGACCGAGTTATTTTTGCTGAATTAACGAAGAAAAATTTACCAAGAGGAAGATGGAGAGAGTTAACCAATTTAGAGGTTGCAAATCTTCAGAAAATGCAATAGACAAAATTTAATCCAGCTTTTAGCTGGATTTTTTTATAACAATATTTTAAAGTACAAAAAAAGACTGCCCTTAAAAAGAGGCAGTCTTAATAATTTTAAATAGAAGATAAAAACTTATTTCTTAGCTAATAAATCTCTAATTTCTCCTAATAAGTCTTCTTGACTTGGTCCTGCAGGAGCTGCTGGAGCTTCTTCTTCCTTCTTTTTAGTTTTGTTATAAGCTTTTACAATCATAAACATTACAAAACCTACAATAATTAAATTGATAATTGTATCAATCCAAGCTCCATAAGTAATTGCGTTTTCTGGAGTAACTACTTTACCTGCTGCATCTAAGACAGCTTCTGATAAAACATGTTTTTGATCTGCCAAACTTACACCTCCTGTAAATAAACCTACAATTGGCATTACAATATTACTTACAAATCCTTTTACAACGGCACCAATTGCACCTGCCATAATTACTGCAACAGCAAATTCAATTACATTACCACCAGTAATAAACTCTTTAAATTCTTTTAACATTTTACTTTGTTTTTAATTAATTGTTAGACCGCTAAAGTAGTCAAAAAATATTAACTAACTATTTTTTTCTGAATTCGAGGAGAAATTGAAGTTAAAGTCTCGTAAATAATTGTTTCTGAAGTGTTGGATATATGGTGTAACATTTCTTGGCTGTTAAAAATAATTACTTCATCTCCTTCTTTACAATCAATTTTAGTAACATCAACCATAATCATGTCCATACAAACGTTTCCAATAATTTTTGCCTTTTTATTATTAATAAACACATATCCCTTTTTATTCCCCAATTTTCTTGACAAACCATCTGCATGACCTACAGGAATTGTGGCTGATTTTGTAGGGCTTTTTGCTATAAAAGCTCTGTTATAACCTACAGTTTCTCCAGGATCAATTAAATGAATTTGAGAAATAATTGATTTTAAATTATGGGTGTTTTTAAGTTGTGCAGTTTCTTCTTTATCATTACCAAAACCATACAACCCAATACCAATTCTAACCATATCAAACTGTGCTTTTGAAAAATTTACAACACCAGAAGTATTTAAAATATGAAGCATTGGTTCATAGCCTAAATGTTTGTAAAACTGTTGAGCTATATAGGCAAAATTATTAATTTGGTTGATGGTAAAATCCTTTTCCTCTAAATCTTCACTAGCTGCTAAATGAGAAAATAACGATTGTACTTTTATATGATTTGTTTCTTTTAACCTGCTAATTATATTCGGAATATCTGTATGCCAAAAACCCAATCTATTTAAACCTGTATTAAATTTTATATGAATTGGGTAATTCATTAACGGAATTTCATCTGCTAATTCTAAAAAGGCATTAAATATTTTAAAATTATATAAGTTAGGTTCTAACCTGTAATTTATAATTTGTTGTAAGTTAGGTGTTTGAGGGTGTAAAACAAGAATTGGTTTTTTTATACCTGCTTCACGTAAAGCAACTCCTTCGTGAGAATAAGCAACAGCAAAATAATCTACTTTATCTTCTAAAAACTGAGCAATTTGTATACCATCACTTCCATAACCAAAAGCTTTTACTACTGCTAAAACTTTAGTTTTAGGCTCTAATTTTTGCTTAAAATAAGCAAGATTGTGCAACAATGCATTTCCATCAATCTCTAAGACAGTAACGTGGTTATTCATTTGTGAAATTTATTTTTTTGTATTTTTTTGTTCTTGCATTGCTTTAAAGTAAGCAGCTCTGCTTAAAGGTTCGTATTCTAGTGTTTCGCCCAATAATACTAAATCTTCATTTTGTGTTTTTCTAAAACTATAATGTGCTAAGTTTCCTGTTTTTGTGCAAACAGCATGTACTTTTGTAACGTATTCTGCAGTTGCCATTAAGGCAGGCATAGGCCCAAAAGGTTTTCCATTAAAATCCATATCTAAACCAGCAACAATAACTCTAACACCACTGTTTGCAAGATTATTACAAACACTCACAATCTCATCATCAAAAAATTGGGCTTCATCTATGCCAACTACATCAACATCATTTACCAATAAAAGAATATTGGAAGCAATAGGAACAGGGGTAGATCGAATGCTATTTTTATTATGAGAAACTACTTCGTTTTCATCATAACGTACATCAATTTTAGGTTTAAAAATCTCTACACGTTGTTTTGCAAACTGGGCACGTTTTAACCTTCTAATTAATTCTTCTGTTTTGCCAGAAAACATAGATCCACAAATTACCTCGATCCAACCAAATTGTTCTGTATGATTTACTGTATTTTCGAGAAACATTTTGTAATTTTAGGCTTTAGATTATTAAATTTGAAGTTTCTTTGGATTTAAACAAATTTAGGAATATTTACGAATTAAAAATAATTTAAGCTGAATTCGTTTCAGCATCAAAATACAACATATGCAAAAAAGATTAGAAACCGATTTGATGAGTTTGGCACACAGTATTCTAAAAATGAAAAATAAAGAAGATGTGTTTGCTTTAAAAGAAAAATCGCAAGAGATTTATGAAAAATTATCTTTATTAGCTTTTGTTGAAGAATATATAAATACAACACCTAATACTGAACAGACTAAAGAAGAGTTACTTTCTAAAATAGAAAAAGCAAAAGTAGTTGCATCAACCAAGAAAAAGGTTAAAGTAGATAAAGTAATTAAAGAGCAAGCAGTTGTTGAGGAAAAAGTTGTTGATAAAATGGCTGATCCGTTAGAAGAGGTAAAAGAGGTTGTTGTTGATAAAATTGATAAAAAGGAGGTTGCTGAGGTAAAAGTTGAAGAAATTATAGAGCAGCCTTTTGATGAGTTAGAAGAATTGTTAGGAGCTAAAAAAGAAATTAAACCAGCAACGACAAGTAACAAGAAAAAGAAAGAAATTTCTGTTGCAAAAGCAATTACTTTAGATGAAGAGTTAAAAGATACTATTTCTGTAGATGAAATGACTACTTTGTTTGATATACCAGCACCTAAATCTTTAAATGATAGATTAACCACGAATCTTAAAATAGACCTAAATGACAGAATTGCTTTTGTAAAGAATTTGTTTGATGGAAGTCAAGAAGATTTTAACAGAGTAGTATCTCAATTAAATACCTATTCATCAGAAAAAGAGGCCAAGAAATTTATTACTAAAATTGTAAAACCAGATTATGATTGGTCTGATAAGGAAGAATTAGAAGCACGTTTTATAGAAATATTAGCACGTAAATTTGCTTAAAGAATACTTTTTACTTTGGTAATTATTTTTTCTGGTTCAATACTGCCAGCA
This sequence comes from uncultured Polaribacter sp., assembly GCF_947497695.1. GTDB lineage: Bacteria > Bacteroidota > Bacteroidia > Flavobacteriales > Flavobacteriaceae > Polaribacter. Next base: position 44,896 of record NZ_CANMHM010000006.1, read on the forward strand.
CAAGTTAAATATTCTTCAGGGTATTTGTTACCATAAACAGAAGTAGGTATTTTTGGGTAAGTAGTGCTATCAGCTAACAAAGCATAATCTTTTGGTTGATGAAAAGGAGCAAAGCCAGCAAAAGGATGTGTAACTCCCCAAATAGTGATTACTTTGATACCATACATTGCTGCTAAATGGGCATTACCAGAATCCATAGAAATCATACAATCTAAGTTAGAAATTGTGTTTAATTCTTCAGAAAAAGAAAGTTTTCCTGCAACGATATAAATAGCATTATTAATTTTTAATGTTTCTAGGTGTTCAACATCACCTTTACCTCCAAATAATAAAATTGTAAACTCTTTAGAGAGTTTTTCAATCACAATTTTCATTTTATTTAAAGGATACATTTTACTTTGATGAGCAGCAAAAGGTGCAATTCCTACTACTTTACTGTCACCTTTAAAGATGTTTTTAAGAGAATTTGGAATTTGTTTTTTATCAGGAAAATCAGGGTTAGAAAGATCTAATGTAAAACCCAATTTTCTAAAAACATCTGCATAGCGTTCATAAGATGGTTTTAGTTGTACAAAGTTTTTTTTTGAAATTAAATCTTTTTTTTGTTTTCTGCCTTTATCAATTTGAATGCATTTTTTATTGAAGAAAAATAGTTTTAATACATTACTTCTTAAAACGTTGTGAATATCTGCAATTGCAGTGAAATTTTGTTTTTTTAGTTCTTTATAAAGTTTAAATAAACCTAAAAAGCCTTTATGCTTTCCTTTTGTTTCTGCACTGTAAACAGTAACGTTTTTGAAGTCTTTAAAAATTGGAGCAAAAAATTGCTGTGTTAATATAGTTACTTTAACCTCTTTATTTTGTTTGAAAAATACTCTAAGAACAGGCACTAAAATGGCAACATCTCCCATTGCAGAAAGACGAATGATTAATAGATGCTTTTTGGTATTAGACAAAATCTACTTTTTTAAAGCTCTTAAAACAGGGTTTAAATCTTCATCATTATACATTTTCATTTGTTTGTATACTTTCATGTATTTAGTACCTTGTTCAATGTCTAACAACAAATCATCAATAGCAGTAGATAAATCTGTTCTTTGTTCTAATAAAATATTTAGTTTTTTTGTACAACTTTCTTTATGAGAGTCAGTAGCATCTTCTCTAACTGTCTCTAAATGCATGTGATAAATTTTTAGAGCTAAAATTGACATTCTATCAATTACCCAAGCAGGACTTTCAGAATTTATTTTTGCATTTTTAGAAACAATAACGTTTTTATATTTTTCTAAAAAATAACTATCAATATACTCTACAGTGTCAGTTCTTACTTGGTTAGATGCGTCTATTTTTCTTTTTAATACTAAGGCTTCTTCTGCATTAATATTTGGATCTCTAATAATATCTTCATAAGCCCATTGTGTAGCGTCAATCCAGCATTTTTCGAAAAGTAAAAAATCAATTAAACTATCTTCTTTTTTATAAGGATTGATACATTTTTGTTCAACTGCAGATTTTTTTTTGTATGTTTTTATAACATCGTCAAAAATTTGGTTGGCTTTTTTAGAAAACATATACTTTAAATTTGTGAGGTAAAATTACAAAATAAAATTTGATCAAGACAATAATTGTGTATTGGTTTAGCCAATTTTTTCTTTTAATTGAGCAATTACTTTTTTACTATTTCCTATGAATATTTCATCATCAAAAATAAAAACAGGTCGCTTTAAAAAGGTGTATTCATCGAGCAGAAATTGTTTATAATCTGTTTCTGTTAAAACTTGGTTTTTTAAATCTTTACTTTTATATAATTTGGCACGTTTGTTAAAGAGTGCTTCATAACTTCCAGAAAGTGCATGCATTTCAGCTAATTGAGAAGTAGTAATGTTGTTTGCTTTAATTTCTTGTTGTTCAAACCCATCTGTATTTATTTCTTTTAAAATTCTACGACAAGTATCACAAGTTTGTAAAAAATATACTTTTTTCATATTTATGGATTATATTTACGCCTGCAAAATTACACATAATAAATTACAACCTTAACACACAATTCTAAGAGAAAAAAAAGTTTTTAAGGTTTTATATTGATAAATATAGAGATATGAAAATACAATTTGACGTTTTAAGAAAATCAAGAGAACTTATTTTAAAGGAATTAGAAGGATTGAGTTTAGAGCAAATTCATACAACTCCAAAAGGTTTTAAAAACAATATTGCTTGGAATGTTGCACATGTAGTTGTTACACAGCAAGTTTTACAATATAAATTTTCTGGTTTAAATTGTTTATGTCCTGATGATTTAATTGATGCTCATAAAAAAGGAACGAGTCCTACTAAAACTTTTACAGCAGAAGAGTTTGAAGAAGTAAAAGAGTTGTTAATAGGTTTACCAGATACTTTACAAGAAGATTTTGAAGCTGGTATTTTTGAAAATTATACTGAATACCCAACAAGTACAGGTTTTGTTTTAACTTCTATAGAAACCGCTATTGAATTCAATAATTTTCATGAAGGAATTCACTATGGAATTATAAGGTCTATTAAGAAGTTTTTGTAGTTTTTTTAAAAGATGATTTAACTTATCTTTTTGTAACTCTTAAAATAACTATAAGTTTTGTAAACCTATATGAAGTTAAAATTAATTTAGAATTAAAAACACTTAAATCTTTTATTTCTACCAAGTCTAAAAACAATACCTATTTGTATTGAAGTAGTTGTTTCATTAAATTTATTGATTTCTTCATCTACTATAAGGCCATCAATTTCATCAGAGTTATATAGTATCCAATTTATTTTAGAGTCAAGATCTAAATTTCGAGCAATATTATATCTAAAACCAGTAGTAAAAGCAACACCAATAGCATGCCCTTTACCTATGGCTCTATTAGTATCTATTCTGTATTTTGGAAATAATAATGAGTTGTCAGTTCTCCAATCACCTAAGTCAGAACTTAGGTCGTTTTCATATAAAAGTAGTCTAATACCAGTACTTATATAGGGGCTAATTCTGTGTCTTGCTCTAGAATAACTGTTAAATTCAGCTAAATCTCTAAAGTGAATTTCTAAGTCCATTCCTAAAGTAGCTCCTCTAATAGAACCTTTCATTGCTCGTAATTGTTCAGCTGCAATACTATTTCGACTTACCCATTCTCCTTTGTGTCTTAAATCTCGTTTACTTTCATAACTGGCTAAAGTTCTTAACAGTAAATGATTTTTTAAATTACTTTTTTTAAATATAAATTTACGTAAATTATAGAAGTGTAAGGAGTGTGCTACTGTAAAAGATAAAGATGCTAAACTAATACTACTTGGGGTGTAAAACCTTTCTCCATAATCTGTTTGAATACTAGTGTAGCCAGCATAAACCCCAAAATCATGAACAAATGATTGAGCACTTGAAGTGTTTATATAAATAAAAAAAATGCTCAAAAAGAGAGCCTTTTTTAGTTTTATTAATTTCATTTTAATTTATAAAATTATTCAATAACTAATTGTTCTATTAAATCCCAATTAGCTTTTAAATTTAAAGTCTCACTAAGATACTTTATTTTTTCTGGTGTTTTTTTTTGCAAGTAATTCCCAGTATCCCACTTGTTGTTTTTATTTTTATCAACAATAACCCTTATTTTGTATGACTTAGGTTCTAAAAGATTAAAAACAATTCCCTTAGATGTATTTGTAAATTTTCTTTCAATAAATTCACTTTTATCATTTAATAACTCTACAATTAAGTTTTTATTTTGACTATTTACAATATTTATAGTTATTTTTCCATAATCTTCTATCTCTTTTGTTGTAAAATTGAAGTTTAAGGAATCATTTTTTTGGCCAAAGATATCAAAAATTGCAGAAGGAAGTATTTTTAATGCATATTTTTGTTTTTGTTTTTTATCAAATAGGATTCCGATTTTGTTTTCCTTTTTAGATATATAGCTGCTGTAAGACACTTTTAATGTATCTTTATCTAAAAGCATAATTTTGCTTTCATCAATTTTTACAGGTGGGTTGTTGCCTATAATGAACAATGTGTCTCTTAAATTCAATATACTTCCAGCAGAAGATTTTAACATTAAAGAGTCTGTTTTTTTCTTTCGCAACTTTACTGTTACTGTGTCAATATTATTTTTATTAGTAACAATAAAATTCAAAGAATCCGTTTCAATTGGAGTAAACCAATAGTTTAAGGTGTCTTTATCAATTTCAAATTTAGAGATACTTTTAAAATTGTCAGGTTTTTTAGATATCAGTTTAATTTTTAAATCTACTGCTTCACCTTCATATCCAAACTGAATTTTACCTTTAGCAATTTCTTTAGCACGTTTAAATTTAAAGGGTTGTATTTCTTTAAATAATATTATTGGTTTTTTTGTAATACTGTCTTTTGGTAGAGTAATCGTATCTAAATAGAAACCTATTTTATCTTCTTTAGAATTAAAAATATAATCATTTGACTTTTCTTTTAAAGCCAACATTAAATATTTTCCTTCTTTTAAATTAGAAAAATTAAAAAAAGAAGTATCTAAAGTATTGGTAATGTAGTTGGGTTTTTTCTTATAAACAATAGAGTCATTAAAAGAACTGTCTATTTTATAAAGCAAAACATTAATGTTTTTTGGACTTTCATTAACAAAAGCATTTTTTATTTCTCCAGAAGTTGTCAGTGAATCTATATAAGTTCCTGTTGAGAAAACGTACTTGAAATTTTCTAATTGATTTCCCTCATTATTGTCTTCAACAGCATTACCAAAATTAATAATGTAAGTAGTGTTTTTAATTAATGTGTCAACAATCTTCAAACTTAATGTTTTTGTGGCTGTTGCTTGTGGAGAAACTAATAAAGGAGTTTTTAGTGGGGGAGAAACAAAAAGTTGTTTATTTAAGTCTTTAAGTTTAATAAATTCATTAAAGTCTAATTCTATTTCTTTTTTATTAAAATTAGTAGTTTCATAAGGAGGGTTTGCAATAACAAATAGAGGAGCTTCTTCATCTTTTGGTCCACCTTCAGGTCTTCCTGTTTTTGCACAGTTAGTTAAAATAAGAATTGAAATGCTAAAAAAAACATAGCTAAGATAGGGTTTCACACAAAAATTATTTTTGCAAATTTACACAATTTTTCTCATTAATTAAAGCTATAGTTTATTTACTCTGTATAGGCAATTGTTAAAATACTAATTTTTACGTTTTCAGTTTTTTGTAATTCTTTTACACAAGACTCTAACGTTGCTCCTGTGGTAATTACATCATCAATTAATAAAAGATGTTTGTTTTTAAATATAGATAAATTTTTTAAAAGAAACTGAGTATCAATATTGTTAAAACGCTCAAAACGAGCTTTAAAAGTTTGTGTTTTTGATGTTGAACGTCTTATTAAGAAATTCTCAATAAAAGGTTTTTCTAGATGTTTACTTACGTTTTTTCCGAATTTAGAAACCTGATTATAGCCTCTTTGCTTTCGTTTTTTAGAGTGTAGAGGAACAGGTATTATGTAGTCGATGTCGTTAAATTCTTTGTTTTGCTTTAATAACGATCCCAGCCAATTTCCAAAAAAAGATCCTATTTCTTCATTTCCTTTGTATTTTAGTTCATGAATTAATTTTTTTGTAATTCCTTCTTTTCTGTAAAAAAGGAGAGCGTTTGCTTTTTCTATGGCTACTTTTCCATAAAAAGTACTGATTATTTTATTGTCCCGGTAATTTGTAAAGTTGGTTAATGGCAAATCATGCCTGCAAAACGTACAAATTACATTTTCATTTTGTGTGAGTTGGTTATTACAATTAGCACATAATTTTGGAAAAAATAAATTTAAAAAATCGTTTAAAAACCTCATAATTTAACTTAGCAATTCATTTTAAAGATACATAAAAATATCAATATTAAACAATAGCAGAGTATACTTAAAAAACTTGAATCTTTTTTCTTGAAAAATTTATGTAAACACGTATATTTGCCTCCATTATGGCAAAACAAGAAGATCAATTTAAAAAAGTTTTATCGCACGCAAAAGAATATGGTTATGTTTTTCAGTCTTCTGAAATATATGACGGTTTAAGTGCGGTTTACGATTATGCTCAAAATGGAGTAGAGCTAAAGAAAAACATTAGAGATTATTGGTGGAAAGCAATGGTGCAAATGCACGAAAATATTGTAGGTATTGATGCTGCAATTTTAATGCATCCTACAACTTGGAAAGCTTCTGGACACGTTGATGCTTTTAATGATCCTTTAATTGATAATAAAGATTCTAAAAAACGATACAGAGCAGATGTTTTAATTGAAGACTATTGTGCTAAAATAGAAGGCAAAATAAACAAAGAAGTAGCCAAAGCAGCAAAACGTTTTGGTGATGCTTTTAATAAAGAGGAATTCTTAGCAACTAATGGAAGAGTTGTTGGTTATCAAGAAAAAATAAACAGCATTTTAGCAAGAATGGGCAAGTCTTTAGAAAATGAAGATTTGGCTGATGTAAAATTGTTAATTGAGGAATTAGAAATTGCTGATCCTTTAACAGGTTCTAGAAATTGGACAGAAGTTAAACAATTTAACCTAATGTTTGGGACTAAATTAGGTGCTTCTGCAGATACTGCAATGGATTTATATTTAAGACCAGAAACTGCTCAAGGTATTTTTGTGAATTTTTTAAATGTTCAAAAAACGGGTAGAATGAAAATTCCTTTTGGGATTGCTCAAACAGGTAAAGCCTTTAGAAATGAAATTGTTGCAAGACAATTTATTTTTAGAATGCGTGAATTTGAACAAATGGAAATGCAATTTTTTGTAAAACCTGGTACTCAAAAAGAATGGTATGAAGCTTGGAAAGAAACACGATTAAAATGGCATTTATCTTTAGGTATGGGAGCAGAGAACTATCGATTTCATGACCATGATAAATTAGCACATTATGCAGATGCAGCAGCAGATATTGAATTTAATTTTCCTTTCGGCTTTAAAGAATTAGAAGGGATTCATTCTCGTACAGATTTTGATTTAAAAGCTCATGAAGAATTTTCTGGTAAGAAATTACAGTATTTTGATCACGAAGAAAATAAAAATTACGTGCCTTATGTTGTTGAGACCTCTATTGGTTTAGATAGAATGTTTTTAGCGGTTTTCTCTAATTCGTTGCAAGAAGAAGCTCTAGAAAACGGAACTACTAGAACTGTTTTAAAATTACCAGCAGTTTTATCACCTTTTAAAGCAGCAGTTTTACCATTAGTTAAAAAAGATGGATTGCCAGAAGTTGCTAGAGAAATTTTAGACGATTTAAAATGGGATTTTAATGTTTTTTACGATGAAAAAGATGCAGTTGGTAAGCGTTACAGAAGGCAAGATGCTGCAGGTACACCTTTTTGTATTACTGTAGATCATCAAACTTTAGAAGATAAAACAGTTACCATAAGATATAGAGATACTATGGATCAAAAACGTGTTGCAATAGCAGATTTAAAAGAAATTATTAAAGCTGAGGTTGCTGTTAAAACGTGGTTGCAGAAAATGTAATTTAAAGTTTACTAATAAAAAAGTAGCATCTAAAATTTTAGATGCTAATTTTTATTTTAAGAGTGGTAGGTTTTTATGCAGATTCTTTATCTGCACAACAAGCCATTTTACAATCTTTTTTACAAAATGTTGTTCCATGTTCATTTTTAGAGCAACACGCTTTTTCTTTAATAATTCCGTTTTTCTTACAAGTATCTTTACAATTTACTTTGCATGTATGTGCTACTTTTTCATTGTCAGCAATAGAGGCTTTGTACAAATCTCCTCCAGCAATTCCGCTTACAAAAGCCATTAAATCTTCTTTAGAGGTAGTGTTTGCATCAAAGGCAATGTTTGCAATGCTATCAGTAAAAACAACTTTTGCGTCTAAAACGCCTTCTTTTTTAGATAATTTAGATTGAATGGTTTTTGCACAACCAATTTCGCAAGTCATACCAGAAATAGCCAAAGTCACATTTTGCTTGTTTACAGCTAGTGTTTCTTTTTTTGTTTCATTTTTGCATCCAACGAAAATAAAAAGAGAGATGGCTATAGAAAATAATATTTTTTTAAGTTTCATAATATTTAATGATTAAATTATATGACAAATTTATTAATAAAACTGCTGACTTGTAAACTTTTATCGGACTTTCGCACAATATTTAAAATATAAATGAACAATCAACAGCAAAAGTGGTTTTATCTTATTGTACTTTCTTTAGTTTGGGGAAGCTCTTTTATATTAATTAAAAAAGCACTTTTAGGAGTAACACCTATTCAATTAGGAGCGTTAAGAATGATTTTTACCGCTATTATTTTACTTTCTGTCGCTTTTCCTTCGATTAAAAAAATCAAAAAGAAACATTGGAAACATATTTTTTACACAGCTTTGGTGGGTACTTTTATTCCTGGTTTTCTTTTTGCTTATGCAATAACAAGTATTGATAGCTCAGTAGTTTCCATATTAAATTGTTTCACGCCTTTTAATACGTTGGTGTTAGGAGCCGTCTTTTTTGGTTTTGCTTTCAAAAAACAACAATTGTATGGAATTTTAATAGGTTTACTGGGGACTTTAATTTTGGTTTTAAAAGGAGTCGATTTAAATCCCGATCAAAATTATTGGTTTACACCTTTCGTTTTATTGGGTTCTATTGGGTATGCAATCAATGCCAATATGATTAAAAAGCATTTGTATAATTTAGATGCTTTGGCAATTACTACAGGTAATTTTTTAGTATTGTTGTTGCCTGCTATAATTGTTTTGTATTTTACAGGTTTTTTTACTGATTTTGTATACGATGAAGTAGGAATACAATCTCTTGGTTATCTTGCAATATTATCTATTGTTGGTACTAGTATTGCTAAAACTATATACAATAAACTGGTTCAAATATCATCACCAATATTTTCAACTTCAGTAACCTATTTAATTCCTATTGTGGCAATTTTTTGGGGTATTTTAGATGGTGAGCAGTTAAGTTTTATTCAACTTTTTGGTGGTGTTATTATTCTTTTTGGTGTTTATATGGTGAATAAGAAAAAGTAAAATTACATTGAAAAGGTATTTAGTTGATTTTGATGCTATTATTTTTCCAAACAATCTTGTAGAGTCTTAAAAAAGATGTATATTTGCACCCGCATTTTCATTAAGAAACTGCAAAATAATTAGTAATAAACGCAAAACAAATAGTATGTACGCAATCGTAGAGATGGCAGGGCAGCAGTTTAAAGTTGCAAAAGACCAAAAAGTATACGTTCATCGTTTACAAGGAGAAGTAGGATCAAAAGTTACTTTTGATAATGTACTTTTACTTGATGAAAAAGGGAATGTAACTATTGGCGCCCCAGCTATAGAAGGAGCTTCAGTAACGGCTCAAATTCTAAGTCACTTAAAAGGTGATAAAGTAATCGTTTTCAAAAAGAAAAGAAGAAAAGGTTACATTAAGAAAAATGGACATAGACAATTTTTAAGCGAGATTCAAATTGAATCTATTGCTGCTTCTGGTTCTAAGAAGACTGCTTCTAAGAAAGCTGCTCCTAAAAAAGAAGAAGCTAAAGTAGCTGCTGCTCCAAAAGCAAAAGTCGCTGCAAAGAAATCTGCAAAAGGAGATGACTTAAAGAAAATTGAAGGTGCAGGACCTAAAGCTGCAGAGGCTTTAGTAAATGCAGGTGTTGATACTTTTGCAAAAGTAGCAAAAGCAGACCCAGTAAAATTGAGTGAAATCTTAACTGAAGCAAGTTCTAGATTATCTCATATTGTAACAACTACTTGGCCAAAGCAAGCTGGTTTAGCTGCAGAAGGTAAGTGGGATGAATTAAAAGAATTACAAGATAGATTAGACGGAGGTATCGAAAGATAATTCCTAAATTTAACTTTAACCTATAAAAACTCAATAACATGGCACATAAAAAAGGTGTAGGTAGTTCGAAGAACGGTAGAGAATCAGAATCGAAACGACTAGGAGTAAAAATATTTGGAGGACAAGCTGCAATTGCAGGAAACATTATTGTTCGTCAAAGAGGAACAACTCACAATCCAGGAGAAAACGTTTACATGGGAAAAGATCATACTTTACATGCAAAAGTTGATGGTGTTGTAGAATTCCAAAAGAAAAGAAACAACAGATCTTATGTTTCTGTAACTCCTTTTGAAGTTTAAGAAATTAAGACGATTAAATTTAAAACGCTCAAACATTGTTTGAGCGTTTTTTTATGCACTTTATTTAGGTTGAATTTGTACTTTTACATCAATGAAATTTTTATATGACCTTCTTATTTTTAAAGCAAGTATTTTATTACCTATTATTGGGTTGTTTAATAAAAAAATAAAATTATTTGTTACTGGTAGAAAAGAAACATTTTCTAAGGTTGCTAAATTAAAGAATGCTAAAACAATCTGGTTTCATGCAGCTTCTTTAGGTGAGTTTGAACAAGCAAGACCAATTATTGAAGAGGTAAAAGTAAAACATCCAACCTATAAAATTCTAGTCACTTTTTTTTCTCCTTCAGGATATGATATCAGAAAAAAATACCATTTAGCTGATGTTGTTTGTTATTTGCCTTTAGATTCTAAAAAGAATGCTAAGAAATTTGTTGAAATCGTACATCCTGCTTTAGCAGTTTTTATTAAGTACGAGTTTTGGCCAAATATTTTAAATACTTTAAAATCAAAAGAAGTGCCAACAATTTTAGTATCTGGTATTTTAAGGGATAAGCAATTGTTTTTTAAAGGTTATGGAGGTTTTATGAGGCAATCATTAAAGGCTTTTCATCACTTTTTTGTTCAAGATTTAAATTCTAAAAAATTACTAAATTCCATCAACTTTAAAAATGTAACAGTTTCTGGAGATACTCGTTTTGATAGAGTTTCTAAAATATTAGAGCAAGATAATTCGTTAGATTTTATCAATCAATTTAAAGATAATAAATATACGGTTGTAGCAGGAAGTACTTGGCAGGAAGATGAAACATTATTGGTAAATTACATCAATAATAATGCTACTGATGATGAAAAATTTATCATTGCACCACATAATATTAAAGCGACTGCAATTTTAGAATTACAGAAATCTATCATCAAAAAAACAGTTTTGTTTTCCGCTAAAGCGGATAAAAATTTATCAGAATATAGTGTTTTTATTATTGATACTATTGGTATTTTAACCAAAATTTATGCAGCTGCAGATGTTGCTTATGTTGGTGGAGGTTTAAAAACGGGCTTGCACAATATTTTAGAACCTGCAACTTTTGGAATTCCTGTAGTGATTGGAAATAAATACGACAAATTCAAAGAAGCTGTAGATTTGGTAAAAATAGGTGGTTGTATTTGCATCAAAAATCAACAAGAATTTACAGAGAATTTGATCAACTTAAAAGAGGATGAAAATTTTAGAAAATTAACAGGCGTGATCAATAAAAGATATATTAAAGACAATTTTGGAGCAACAAAATTAATTATGAATTATTTAAAAGAGAAAGTTTAAACGGTTGTCAGTTTGCATGATTATATCGAGAACAAATTAAAATTATAAATTATATGGATTTTATATTACAACCTTGGCCTTGGTTTATTGGAGGGCCATTAATAGCAATTTCGTTATTATTATATTTTTACTTCGGGCAAAATTTTGGAGCATCAAAAAATTTTGAAACACTTTGTACAATGGCTGGAGCAGGAAAAATATCTGATTATTTTAAGAAAGATTGGAAACAAAGAGATTTTGCATTGTTATTTGTTATTGGGTTAATTATTGGTGGAGTTATTTCAGCAATGTATTTAATTCCAAATCAAGGTGTTAATTTAAATCCTACAACTATTCAAGAACTAACAGATTTAGGTTTTACCAATGTTGGTAACCAATATTTTCCTGATGAAATTTTTGGTAAAAAATCATTCATGTCAATCAAAGGTTTTTTAATTCTTTTGGTTTCTGGGGTCTTTGTAGGTTTTGGCACTCGTTATGCAGGAGGTTGTACTTCTGGGCATGCAATTACAGGTTTAAGTAATTTAGAATTACCTTCATTATTGGCTGTAATTGGCTTTTTTATTGGTGGTATTATTGCAACTTGGTTTATAATTCCGGTTTTGTTTGGTTAAAAAATAAACAGTAAAAAGTCTTCGACAAGCTCAGACTGACAAACGTACTATCAATTGAAATTCTGCATGTCAAACTGAGCTTGTCGAAGTTTAAAAATAACAATGTCACACTAAGCTTATCGAAGTGAGTTTATCTATTTAAAATAAATATATTCAAATGAAAAACATTAAATTTTTAGTATTAGGTATCTTTTTTGGAATTGTTTTGAGTAAATCACAAGCCATTTCTTGGTATAGATTTTATGAGATGTTTAAATTTCAATCGTTTCACATGTATGGAATTATTGGAGGAGCAGTTGTAATTTCAGCAATATTTATGCAACTTTTTAAAAGTGGAAAAATAAAAGATATCAATGGCAATAAAATTATACCAAAACCAAAACAAAAAGGATTTATAAGAACAATTTTAGGCGGAACATTTTTTGGTTTAGGTTGGGGAATTTCTGGTGCTTGTGCAGCTCCTATTTTTGTAATTCTTGGATTTAAATTAATACCTGCTTTGGTTTTATTAGTAGGATCACTTTTAGGAGCTTTTATATATGGATTGTTAAGTAAAAAATTACCAAATTAAATGAGTAAATTAATAGACAATTTTGGGCGCCAAATGGAATATGTTCGATTGGCAGTTACTGATCGTTGTAATTTGCGTTGCCAATATTGTATGCCTACTCATGGAATTGATATTGTACCAAGACAAGAATTATTGTCTTTTAAAGAAATGTATCGTTTAATTCGTGTGTTAACAGAGTTAGGTGTAAACAAAGTGCGTTTAACTGGTGGAGAACCTTTTGTGCGTAAAGATTTTGTTGGTTTTTTAGAAATGTTGTCTTATAATGATTTGTTAGATGCTATTAATATTACTACAAATGGAGCTTTGATTTCTCATCATATTGATAAAATAGAGCAATTACAAAAAGTAAAAAACATCAATTTAAGTATTGATAGTTTACATAGAGAAAAGTTTGCAAAAATTACAAGAAGAGACGTTTTTCCAGAAGTTTATAAAACCTTTGAATTGTTAGAAAAAAGTAACTTAAATTTAAAACTAAATGTAGTTGTACAATCTGGTTTTAATACTGATGAAATTATCGATTTTGTAAGATTGACTAAAGATAAAAATGTTGCTGTTAGGTTTATTGAAGAAATGCCTTTTAATGGTAAAGGACAAAGAGCTATGCAAGAAAATTGGACGTTTCACAAGATTTTAAACGAAGTAAAAACAGCGTTTGATGTTACAGAAATTCAGTCTGAAAAATCATCAACTTCTAGAAATTATGCCATAGAAAATCATAAAGGAACTTTTGGAATTATACCTGCATTTACAAGAACTATTTGTAACGATTGTAATAGAATTAGAATTACAAGTACCGGAACTTTTAAAAACTGTTTGTTTGATGATGGTGTTTTTAATTTACGAGATTTTATTAGAAAAGGAGCAAGTAATGATGATTTAAAAGAACTGTTTTTAGGTTTGGTAAAACAAAAGCCAGAAAACGGTTTTATAGCAGAAGCCAATAGAAAAGATGGTGGTGTTTCTGAAAGTATGAGCACAATTGGTGGATAAAAGGTGTTTAATCGTGAAAATGTCGTTATAGCAATTACACGATTCAACAAATAAACAATTACACATTTTTAAAAAATGATTTCAGTAGAAAAAGCTTTAGAAACTGTTTTAAATTCAAGCCAAAAATTTGGAGTTGAAGAAATTCCGTTTCTAAAATCTGTAGGTAGAATTTTAAAAGAGGAAATTAGGGCAGATAGAGATTTCCCTCCTTTTAATAGAGTTTCTATGGATGGAATTGTAATTGATTACAATCAATTTAAAAATGGACAAAGAAGTTTTAAAGTAGCAGGAATTCAGGCTGCTGGAAGTGAGCAAATATCATTAAAAAATATTGAAAATTGCATTGAAGTAATGACAGGTGCTGTTTTACCAAACAATGCAAATACAGTAATTAGGTATGAAGATGTAACTATTGAAAATGGATTTGCAACAATTAATGTTGATGAATTAAATGATGGTCAAAATGTTCATGATAAAGGAAAGGATGGTAAAGTTGGAGATTTATTAATTGCAGAAAATACGATTATTTCAGGAGCAGAAATTGGGGTTTTAGCAACCGTTGGTAAATCAATAGTAAAAGTTGCAAAACAACCAAAAGTAATGATTGTTTCTACAGGAGATGAGTTGGTTGGAGTTGAAGAAGTGCCTTTAGAACATCAAATTAGAAGAAGTAATGTATTTACTTTAGTCTCTTTGTTAGAAAGATTAAAAATATCTTCAGAAACTGCTCATATTACAGATGATAAGCCAGTTTTAAAATCTAAAATAGAAAGTTATTTAGAACAATATGATGTGTTGCTTTTTAGTGGTGCAGTCAGCAAAGGGAAATACGATTTTTTACCCGAAGTTTTTGATGAATTAGGCGTAGAAAAATTGTTTCATAAAGTAGCTCAAAGACCAGGGAAACCATTTTGGTTTGGACGTAAGGCGTCTTTTAGTATGAGTGAACAAGATGCTTTTCAGAATGAAAAAAGACAAACAATTGTATTTGGCTTTCCTGGGAACCCTATTTCTACTTTTGTAAATTGTTTGGCGTATTTTTATCCTTGGTATTATAAATCATTAGACTTAAAAGTTGAAGAAGAAACTGCAATTTTAGCAGATGACGTAACCTTTAAGCCTAATTTAGATTATTTTTTACAAGTAAAATTAAGTTATAGATTTGGGCATTTAATAGCAGCTCCAATTACAGGAAATGGTTCTGGAGATTTAGCAAGTTTGGTAAATGCAGATGCTTTTATTCAGTTGCCAAGTGATAAAGTTGGTTTTAAAAAAGGAGAGGTTTTTCCGATAATAAGATATAGATAATGAGTGAGTTTAGTCATATAAACAAAAAAGGAAACCCTAAAATGGTTAATGTTTCTGATAAGAAAATTACCAAAAGAACTGCCATTGCTAAAGCAACGATGTTTTTAGGGAAAGATGTAATTGCTCATTTTACAAATGATGAGTTAATAACTAAAAAAGGACCTGTTTTTCAGACAGCAATTATTTCAGGGATTCAAGGTGTAAAAAAAACATCAGAATTAATACCAATGTGTCATCCATTATTAATAAATGGCGTAGATATAGATATTAATATTTTAGATTCAGAAAATATAGAGGTTCTTTGTGAAGTAACAATTACAGGGAAAACTGGTGTAGAAATGGAGGCTTTAACAGGTGTAAATATTACTTGTTTAACAATTTATGATATGTGCAAAAGTATCAGCCAGAAAATGGTAATTAAAGAAGTGAAGTTGTTAGAAAAAACAGGAGGAAAATCTGATATTAAAATATTCCCTTAATTTCTACAACAGTTTGTGATTCTGAAAAGAATCTCAACGTTTTGTTGCTCACCAAATTGTAAGACCCTTTCAGAAAGATAGACTTTATTGTTAAATGTAGATTGTAAAAAGATAATGAAATAAGAGTGACATTAAATGAAAAAACACAGCAAACATACAAATTTAGAAAGACGAAATAACGATAATTTTGCACCGAATGAAATTTCTATTTTAGGTACAAATTGTAACAGTATTTCAGAGTTAGTTTCTAAGGTTTCACAAAGGTTGTCAAAGTATAAATTGGCTTATTTTGATGCATCTCATGCAAAAGATGTAGAAGAGAATAAATTATCAGAATACGTATTTCATCATAAAGGAAACTTACAAATAACAACTTCTGGAAAAATCAATAAGTTTCAACAACGATTAGATTTTGCTCAGTTTGATTATGTTTTTATCAACGGAAATCATTATAAGGGAGCAAAACAAATTTTAATTTTAGACGAAGCAAAAGAAGCATCGGTTTTAAAACGAATAGATCAATTAGATAGCATTCAGTTTGTTGTTAAGTTGACGTCAGAAACAAAGTATTTTGATTTTTTAGAGGAAAAATATCCACAGATTAAAAACATCACTTGTTATACAATTGATGAGGTTGATAAGATTGCAAATCACATTAATAATCTCATTCAACAAAAAATTGCACCAGTAAAAGGTTTGGTTTTGGTTGGTGGAAAAAGCACAAGAATGGGGCAGGATAAATCAATGTTAAATTATTTTGGTTTTCCTCAAAAAGAATACGTAAAAAATTTACTTGAAAACCAAAATGTAAAAACGTTTTATTCGGTTGTTAATCAGTTAGATAGTGAAGTTGAAATTTCGGATAAATTTTATAATTTAGGGCCTTTTGGGGGTTTGTGTTCTGCATTTCAAAAAGACCCAAATTCAGCTTGGTTTGTTTTGGCAACTGACCTTCCTTTTGTGAATAATGAAATTATTAAATTAGTTTTAAAACACAGAAACCCAAGTAAAATAGCAACAGCAATTAAAGGAAAAAACAAAGAATTTCCAGAACCCTTAATTACAATTTATGAGCCAAAAGCATACCCTATTTTACTGCAATATTTGGCACAAGGATATTCTTGTCCTAGAAAAGTATTAATTAATTCTGATGTTGAAATTGTTGAAGTTGATGATGCTATTATCAGAAATATCAATACTCCTGAGGAGTTTGAAATGGCTAAAAAAGAAATAAATAATTTGTAATTTTACAAAAGTATATTTGATAATCTTTTATTTGGAACATTTTTTGTTTACTGATAATGAAGTTTATTGGTACTAAAGTATTTTTAATACCGATAAAATAAATTAAAAACACTTTGAAAAAAATATCTTTAAGGATTCGTATTTTTTTATCCATGATTTTATTGGTGCTCTTGGCATCAGTATTAATTTTGGTGGTTACAGTTTATCAGTATGATGAACAAACAAAAGATTATAACATTCAACGTTTTGAACGTAAAGAAGCAACCACCAAACAAACGATTGAATTAGAGTTAAAAAACAAAACAACATATCCTGTAAATACAGAAAATTTATCTAAAATATTTCAAGAACGGATTTATGAAATATCTTCTATTAATAAGTTAAACATCTCAATATATGATTTAAAAGGGAAGCTTTTAAAATCATCCACTGCAAGTGCTTTTGAAAAGATTGATACTAGCCCCATTCCAGACAACTTAATGAAAGAATTGGGACAAAACTCTAACCACAAAATATTAAAAACTCGCGAAGAAAACGGAATAGGGTATCAAACTTCTTATTCATTTATTCATGATCCTAGGTTTAAAAGAATCGGTATTTTAGAACTACAATTTACCCAAGATAATTCTGAAATAGAACATGAATTAAAAGAGTTTATGTTAAGATTGGGCTTGGTGTATATTTTAATGTTTTTAATAGCTATTGCCATTGCTTATTTTTTATCAAGCTATATTACAAGATCTATCAAAACCATTTCAGACAAGATGGAGCAAACGCGTTTGAATAAAAGAAATGAAAAAATTATTTTAAATAAGGCAAGTTCTGAAATAGAAATTTTGGTTGAAGCTTATAATCATATGATTGATGAATTGGGAGAAAGTGCTGCTAAACTAGCAAAGAGTGAAAGGGAGCAAGCTTGGAGAGAAATGGCAAAACAAGTGGCTCATGAAATTAAAAACCCACTAACTCCAATGCGATTAACTGTGCAAAGTTTTGAGAGAAAGTTTGATGCGAAAGATTTAAATGCGAAAGAAAAATTAAAAGAATTTAGTCAAACTTTAATTCAGCAAATAGATGTAATGAGTTCTATTGCCTCTGCTTTTTCTGATTTTGCAAAAATGCCTACACAAAAGAAAGAGCAAATAGAAATGATTAGTGTGGTTAAGTTTGCTTTAGATATTTTTAATGAAAGTTATATTAAATATCTTCCTGAAGAAGAAGTATTGTATGCCAATTTAGATAAAACTCAATTGATAAGAATTGTAACGAATTTGGTTAAAAATGCAATTCAGGCAACTGATAAAGAAGAGAATCCTTCAATAGAAGTAAAAGTTTTGTCACAAGACAATCATGTAAAATTAACTGTTTCTGATAACGGAAAAGGAATTTCTGATGATGTAAAAGATTTTATTTTTGAACCTAAATTTACAACTAAATCAAGTGGAATGGGATTAGGTTTAGGGATGATAAAAAATATAATTGAAGCTTATGATGGAGTAATTTCTTTTACATCTGAAGTTGGAATTGGAACCATTTTTACGATTATTTTACCAAAAAAGTAAAACCAATTGGTATTATTAATTTAGTCTAAAGACCTTAAATAAATAACTTATGAAGTTCGAAAATATTTTAGTAGAAAAAAATAATAGTTTAGCCCAAATAACTATTAACAGGCCTAAAAAATTAAACGCACTTAATAGCACTACAATTAAAGAGTTGCATGAAGCTTTTGAATTGTTAGAAGATGATGAAAATATGAGAGCAATTATTGTAACAGGTAGTGGAGAAAAAGCATTTGTTGCTGGTGCAGATATTGCTGAATTTGCCCATTTTGCAGAGCAAGAAGGTGTTAATTTAGCAAGAGAAGGGCAAGAGTTGTTATTTAATTATGTAGAAAATTTATCTAAACCTGTAATTGCTGCTATTAATGGTTTTGCTTTAGGTGGTGGTTTAGAGTTGGCAATGTCTTGTCATTTTAGAGTTGCTGCTGATACTGCAAAAATGGGTTTGCCAGAAGTTTCACTAGGTGTTATTCCTGGTTATGGAGGTACTCAACGTTTACCTCAGTTAGTTGGTAAAGGAAAAGCGATGGAAATGATTATGACAGCTGGTATGATTTCTGCAGAAGATGCTTTGCAGTTTGGCTTGGTAAATCATGTAACAACACAAGAAGAATTATTGCCTTTGGCAGAAAAAATAGTGAGTAAAATTATCAGAAATTCTTCAGTAGCTATTAGTGCTGCAATTAGAGCAATTAATGCTGGTTTTGAAGATGGTGTTAATGGTTTTAATGTTGAAATAGAAGAGTTTGGAGGCTCTTTTGGGACTGAGGATTTTACGGAAGGTACAACAGCATTTTTAAATAAAAAGAAACCTAATTTTTTAAATAAAAATTAAAAAGCGAGTCAATTAAGACTCGCTTTTAATATCAAATTATAGCAGTAACTTGATAAACAACTAACTAATTTTTTATATTGTAAAATCTTTTGAGTATTTTCTGTCATCACTATAAATAACAACTTTATAATTACCTGTTTTATTTAAAGATAATTTATAAGCTTTATTTAAAATTTGAGCACCTGCTGCATTATCTTCTAAAATAACCTCATTGTCATAATAAATAGTAATGTTTAAGGGCTCGTTGTTAAAACATAACTTTGTAATTAATAATAAATCGTTTTTAGTTCTTATAACAGGTTTAAAAATAGAGGTATTATCTGTTTCTAAAAAAGTAACAAAACCATCTTTTATACTAAACTCTTTAATTACAATTTCAAAGTCTTTTTCTAACTCCATAGAAAACACGCCATTTTCTAAAGCAGTAAAATCGAAATTTTTAGTAAAGTTTCCTTCTGTTTTAATTTTGTCCTTATAGACTACTATACCTTGTTTATCTTTTATTTTTAAGGTATGTCCTACTTTTACGTTCTTAAACTCAACCTTTACAGTTTTTTTTGCTTTAGAAGGTTTTTCGTTTTCATTAGCGCTTACAAATAACGTTGCAAACATTAATACTACTAGTACTGTTTTTTTAATTATTGCTCTCATCTTTTTTTCATTTTAATGATTAATAATACTGCAAATTTATGGCACAACTTTAGTTTTAAAAACATCAAAATTGGTGTATATATGTGCTAAATTACCTACTATTTTTATGTTAAATCAATGTTAAGTTAATATAGTGTATTATTTTGGTAATTTTATACATTTTATTAGTATTAAGTATTGTAAATTTGTAGCAAACTGTATTATGAAGAATGTAAAGCCTACTTTAGAGAAAATTAGTCCAGATTTTGGAAGCTCTATACTCGTAAAAAAACACACCGAATTTTTAAAACAAATAAAAGCGTTTTGGCATTTTCATCCAGAAATTGAATTGGTTTATGTAAATAAAGGTAAAGGTAAAAGACATATTGGCAATCATTTGTCTTATTTTAATAATAGTCAGTTATTATTAATAGGTTCTAATTTACCACATAATGGTTTTACAGATAGGCTTACTACAAATGGTTCTGAGTCTTCCATACAATTTAAACCAGATTTTTTAGGGAAAGAGTTTTTTGAAACTCCAGAAATGAAACCTATTAGTATTTTGTTTGAAAAAGCGAAGAAAGGGATTTTGTTTGGTGTTAAAACAAAACAAAAATTAGGGCCTAAAATTGAAAAAATATCAGAAAAAAAAGGCTTTAAGCAAATTTTAATTTTACTAGAAATATTACACACCTTATCTAAATCAGAAGATTATACCTTGTTAAATGCTGATGGTTTTGCTTTTGAAACACAGCCACAAGATAGCAGCAAAATAGATATTATTTTTAAACATATTAATGATAATTTTAATCAACACATTAGTTTAGATGAAATTGCAGGCTTGGTAAGTATGACAGTTCCTGCATTTTGTAGATTTTTTAAAAAAACAACCGGAAAAACGTTTACCAAATTAGTAAATGAATACAGAGTTGTACATGCTACAAAATTATTATCTGAAAGTAAAACAAGTATTACAGATATTTGTTTTGAGTGTGGTTTTAATAATTTTTCTCATTTCAATAAACTATTTAAAGAATTTACAGGTAAATCTGCTTCAAAATATAGAAGTGAAATGTTAAGTTTAGTTCAATAATAATTAAAATGAAAGGTAAAGTAGGAAAAGCAATAGAATATTATACTTTTAAAAGTAACGAATTGTTAGCCTTTGTAAATGTTAATAATGATTTATCTGTCGATAAAATCATAGAATGTGGAGAAGAATTAGCTGTTTTAGAACATAAAATTACAGCGTTAGAAGTCGCAAAAGAAAACTAGTTATTTTAAACCATTCCATTCATCATCAAATTGATTTAGAAAATCAACCATAAAAGTATGTCTATTTTCAGCAATTCGTTTTCCAGAAATCGTATTCATTTTATCTTTTAACAATAATAATTTTTCGTAAAAATGATTGATAGTTGGTGCATCAGAATTTTTGTATTCCTCTTTAGTCATGTTTAAATTTGGTTCAATTTCAGGATTGTAAAGAGCCCTGTTTTTATAGCCACCATAATTAAAACAACGAGCAATACCAATAGCACCAATAGCATCTAATCTATCTGCATCTTGTACAACTTCCAATTCTTTTGATGTAAATTTTTCACTACTTTTTTCTAAAGAATTTTTAAACGAAATGTGTTTTATAATATTCACAACATGTTCAATGGCATTCTTATCAATCTTTTGTTTAACTAAAAAATTAGCAGCAATTGTTGGTCCAATAGCTTCATTTCCATTGTAAAACTTAGCATCTGCAATATCATGTAACAAAGCAGCCAAAGAAACTATAAAGAAATCTACTTTTTCATCTTTAGATATTAAAAGAGCATTTTTGTAGACACGTTCTATATGAAACCAATCATGTCCTCCTTCTGCATTTTTCAATTCCTTTTGCACAAAATTAATGGTGTTTTCGATTACTTTTTTTTGATCCATGTTATTTTCTTAAAGCAAGTTCTTTTTTAATATTTTTCACATCAAAATAGATAAAAATTGCCATCGGAATAAAAAATAAAGGTAAAAACGTATGAAAAGATGTACCATTTTCTATGGTAGAAAAAATTGCAAAAACAATCATTAATACAATTAAAATAATTTTAATGAGTAAAAACATTTTTTGCTTTTTCAGTTTTGTTAAAAGTTCAGTTTTTGTGTATGTAGAAAATTCAGATGGCATAATTTTATGTTTAAGTAAAATAAAAAATCCACGTTAGTTATATAACGTGGATTCTTGTCTTGATTTTTGTCTCAAAAAAGTATTGTCTTTCATAAAAAAGATTAACAAAACTCATCATAAGCTTGTGCTAAATTTTGAGCAATCATTTGAGCAGATCTCCCTTCAATATGATGACGCTCTAGCATGTGTACCAAATTACCATCTTTAAATAAAGCCATTGCTGGAGAAGATGGAGGAAAAGGAATCATAAATTCGCGTGCTTTTTGTACAGATTCTTTTTCTACACCTGCAAAAACAGTTGTTAAATTATCTGGTGTTTTTTCTGCACCTAAAGAAGCAATTGCTCCAGGTCTTGCAGTACCAGCTGCACAACCACAAACAGAATTTACCACTACTAAAGTTGTTCCTTTTTTAGATAGTGCGTTTTCAACATCTGCACTTGTATATAATGCCTCAAAACCTGCGTTAATTAATTCATCACGCATTGGTTTTACTAATTCTTCTGGATACATAATTTCTAATTTTAAGTTACAAATATACAAATAACTTCTGCAAAAATCAACCTAAAAAAACAGTTGTACTAATAGAAATATCAATAAAATTGATGTGAATTATATTTTTAAAAATCATGCTTTTTTGGGCGTGCCCATTTTTAAAATTATTTTTTCGTTGTCACTCAATAATAATTTTAAAAATCGTCAGGCTTTCAGCACTCGCTTCACGCAAAAAAGCGTGAGAGCTCAAACAAATGCTTCAATCCTTCACGCAAAAGTGGATTAGTTTTTTTAATAGTCTAGCAATCTAAGAATCCAACAATCTAAGAATCTATTTTATATCTTTGCCACTTTTAAAATAATAGATATGGGCAGTTTTACAAAATGGTTAGGAGCAGGTTTAGGATTTACTTTAGGGGGTCCAATAGGTGCAGCCATAGGTTTTGCAGTAGGTAGTTTTGTAGATGGTTTTTCAGAAAAAGATCTAAAGCAAGAACAAATAGATTACGAAAATAATGGAAGGCAAAGTGCCAACAATACACAATCTGGCGATTTTGAAATGAGTTTACTTGTTTTAGCTTCCATCGTTATAAAATCTGACGGAAAAGTAGATCAAAGAGAGCTCAATTTTGTACGCACACAATTTGTAGGAATGTATGGCAAAGAAAGAGCCAATAATGCTTTTAAATTGTTTAGCGGAATTATAAAAAAACAAGTTTCTGCTCGTCAGGTTTGTATACAAATCAGGCAAAATATGCCTCATGCATCACGTTTACAATTGTTGCACTTTTTGTTTGGTATTGCAAAAGCAGATGCGTTTGTGGTAGAAGCAGAAGTTGAAGAAATACGCAAAATTGCTGGCTATTTATACATCAATCAAAACGATTTTGAATCTATAAAATCCATGTTTTATGATGCTTCAGAAAATGCTTATAAAATTTTAGAGATAGAAAAAACAGCTACAGATGCAGAAGTAAAAAGTGGGTATAGAAAAATGGTTAAAAAGTACCATCCAGATAAAGTACAAGGTTTAGGAGAAGAGCATTTAAAAGGAGCAAATGAAAAATTTCAAAGTATACAAGCTGCGTATGAAAAAATAAAAAATGAGCGTGGTTTATAGTTCATCTTATTATTTTTTTTAAAATTCACAAATAATAAGTTTAAAGAAACAAAATTTACGGCTTTAATTTTACAAAAAATAAATTTTGAAAAACTAAAGCGATTTGTTTAAAGTCTTTTCTATTGATTTTTAGCTTTAAGTTCTAAAGAAAAATAAGATTAAAGGTATTTTTTTAAATCTTTAAAAGATAAATGATTACTCTTTTTTAGGATTATAAATGATTATAAAAAGAATAATAATTGCAAGTAATATTAAAATGTAAATTTCTATCTGAGTAAAAAGTTCAACAGAACTAATTGCCTTTTCACTGATAGATACTTGCCTTTTTCCTTCACTTAGCTGTATTTTTGCTAAATCATAAAGATTTTTTTGAACTTCAGAGATGTTTTTAAATAAAGTAGCTTTGTCCTCAGTTTGAGAATTGCTAAAGTTATCTTCAGAATTAGATAGCGATGCTAAATTCTTTTTAAAATCTTCTAATATATTTCCTTCTTTAACGGTTAATTTTGTTTGTTCAAATTGCAAAATATAATCATGAATATCGTTCATAATTACTTTATTTCTCTCTAAAAAGAAAATAGAATCAGAAACAGCAAGTGCAACTTCTTTTTCACGAATAGAATTAGAAATCTTAAAAATCAAGTCTTTTGCAACAAGTCTATCTTGATAAATAGAAACAACAGAATCTTTTACTCTTGTAAAATTATTTTTATCAATTAAATTAGTTGCAATTATCAAAATAAAAACCATTAAAATTCCAAGACTCCATTTAAGTTTACTAGAAAATGTCATAATTTATTTGTTTTGTTTTTACATCGCTTTTTTAACGATGAATTGTAATTCATATGATAAGTTAGTAAATATACTTAAAATGTAAAATATTTTGGCTAAAAACAATAATTTGTACTAATTATTTTATAAGAATATCTAATTTACTGCAATATTTAGAGCATCATTTTATAGTTAATCATCTATTAAAATTAATAATTTAAGATGCTAATATATCTGCATTTATTACTCTTTGTCAAAAATTTAGCTTTATTTAAAATAAAAAATCTTTTTTTTAATAGATTTAGCAATCATTCTAAAGGAATTGCAATAAAATCATTATTTTCGCAATCTTATTTGAAAATACACAAAATGAAAGCGAAATTTCCTGAGTATAAAGGTCTTGACTTACCAAAAGTAGCAGAAGAAATTCTAAGCTATTGGGAAGAAAATAATATTTTTGAGAAAAGTGTAACTTCAAGAGAAAATGCAACTCCTTTTGTGTTTTTTGAAGGACCACCTTCTGCTAACGGATTGCCTGGAGTTCACCATGTTTTAGCACGTGCTATTAAAGATATTTTTCCACGTTACAAAACTATGAAAGGCTTTCAGGTAAAAAGAAAAGCTGGTTGGGATACTCATGGTTTGCCAATAGAATTAGGGGTAGAAAAAGAATTAGGAATAACCAAAGAAGATATTGGTAAAAAAATATCTGTAGAAGATTATAATGCTGCTTGTAGAAAAGCAGTGATGAAATATACAGATGTTTGGAATGATCTAACTCAGAAAATGGGGTATTGGGTAGATATGGAAGATCCATATATTACTTATGAACCAAAATATATGGAATCTGTTTGGTGGTTGTTAAAAGAAATTTACAACAAAAAACTGATTTACAAAGGATATACAATTCAGCCATATTCTCCAAAAGCAGGTACAGGTTTAAGTTCTCACGAATTGAATCAACCAGGAACGTATCAAGATGTTACAGATACTACTGTTGTTGCTCAGTTTAAAGCTGTAAATGAAACTTTACCAGATTTTTTACAAAATTTAAGCGACATTCATTTTATAGCTTGGACAACAACTCCTTGGACTTTACCATCTAATACAGCATTAACTGTTGGGCCAAAAATTGACTATGTTTTAGTGGATACCTTTAATCAATATACTTATGAACCTGTAAAAGTTATTTTGGCTAAAAATTTAGTTGGAAAACAATTTGGAGGGAAAAATGCGTTTCAAGTTGAAACATCAGAAGAATTGAAAACATATAAATCTGGAGAGAAAAAGATTCCTTTTTATGTTGTAAAAGAATTTATGGGTAAAGATTTAGTAGGCATAAAATACGAGCAAATTTTAGATTTCAATTTAGATTTCGAAAACAAACAGAATGCTTTTAGAGTAATTGCTGGAGATTTTGTAACTACAGAAGATGGAACAGGAATTGTACACACTGCACCTACTTTTGGAGCAGATGATGCTTTGGTTGCAAAACAAGCAAGCCCAGAAATCCCACCATTATTGGTAAAAGATGAGAATGATAATTTAGTTCCTTTGGTAGATTTACAAGGTAAGTTTATAAAAGAGATTAAAGATGATATTTATGGTTTTGCAAGTGAATATGTAAAATCTGAATATTTAAACGAAGCTGATTTTGAAGTTGAATTGAAAAATCAACAAGAAAAAATGGTTAACGTTCTTAAAAATCAAGATAAATACTTGTCTGTTGATGAACGTTTAGGATTAAAATTAAAAAATGAAAACAAGGCTTTTAAAGTCGAAAAATACAAGCACAGTTACCCAAATTGTTGGCGAACTGATAAACCAATTTTATACTATCCATTAGATTCTTGGTTTATTAAAGTGACTGATGTAAAAGAGAGAATGCATAGCTTAAATAAAACCATTAACTGGAAACCAGAATCTACAGGAACTGGACGTTTTGGTAATTGGTTGGCAAATGCAAATGATTGGAATTTATCACGTTCTCGTTATTGGGGAATTCCACTACCAATCTGGAGAACAGAAGATGGTAAAGAAGAAATTTGTATTGGCTCTGTTAAAGAATTGAAACAAGAAATGGCAAAAGCTGTAAAAGCTGGCGTTTTAGCAAAAGATATTTTTGAAGATTTTGAAGTGGGTAATAATTCCGAAGAAAACTATGCAAAAATAGATTTACATAAAAATATTGTTGATGAAATTATCTTAGTATCATCAACAGGACAAAAAATGTATCGTGAAAGTGATTTAATTGATGTTTGGTTCGATTCTGGTTCTATGCCTTATGCTCAATGGCATTATCCGTTTGAAAACAAACAAAAAATTGATGGCAACGAATCTTTTCCTGCAGATTTTATTGCAGAAGGAGTAGACCAAACAAGAGGTTGGTTTTATACATTACATGCCATTGCAACCATGGTTTTTGATTCAGTTGCCTATAAAAATGTAGTTTCTAACGGATTGGTTTTAGATAAAAACGGACATAAAATGTCTAAACGTTTGGGCAATGCAACAGATCCTTTTACAACATTATCAACTTATGGAGCAGATGCAACACGTTGGTATATGATATCGAACGCAAATCCTTGGGACAATTTAAAGTTCGATTTAGAAGGAATTGAAGAAGTAAAACGTAAGTTTTTTGGAACACTTTACAACACTTATTCATTCTTTACTTTATATACAAATATTGATGGATTTTCTTATGAAGAAGCAGATGTTCCTTTAAATGAAAGACCAGAAATAGATCGTTGGATTTTATCAGAATTACACACATTAATTCATAAAGTAGATAAGTTCTACGCTGAATACGAACCAACAAGAGCTGCAAGAGCAATATCAGATTTTACACAAGATTATTTGAGTAATTGGTATGTTCGTTTAAGCAGAAGACGTTTTTGGAAAGGAGATTATCAAACAGACAAAATTTCTGCATATCAAACTTTATACACGTGTATGAATACGATTGCAAAATTAGCAGCACCAATTGCTCCGTTTTTTACAGATAAATTGTATCAAGATTTAAATGCTGTAACTGGCAAAGAATCTTCAGAAAGTATTCATTTATCAGATTTCCCTCAATATGATGAAAGCTTTGTAAATAAAAGTTTAGAACGTAAAATGGAAAATGCTCAAACAATTTCTTCTTTAGTATTGTCATTAAGAGCAAAAGAAAAAATAAAAGTGCGTCAACCCCTACAAAAAATTATGATTCCTGTTGATAATGAGCAACAAAAGGAAGAGATTTTAGCAGTTGCCAACTTAATTCAGAATGAAGTAAATATCAAAGAAATTCAGATTTTAGAGGATGCATCAGACATTTTAATCAAACAAATAAAACCTAACTTTAAAACCTTAGGGCCAAAGTTTGGAAAAGACATGCGTTTTATTGCTGCTGCTGTTCAAAAGTTCAATCAAGAAGATATTAACAAAATTGAAAAAGATAAAAACATTTCTTTAGAAATTAATGGAAAAAATATAAATTTGAATATTAGCGATGTAGAAATATCATCAAAAGATATTGAAGGTTGGTTGGTTGCAAATGAAGGAGCGTTAACAGTTGCTTTAGATGTTACAATAACAGAAGAATTACAAAAAGAAGGTGTTGCCAGAGAATTGGTTAATAGAATTCAGAATGCACGTAAAGACACTGGTTTAGAGGTAACTGATAAAATTAAATTAACGGTTTTAAATTTCGAAAACCTACAAAAATCAATTACTGATAATAAAAACTACATTATGAGTGAAACATTAACTGAAGAATTGGTTTTTGTAGATGCATTAAGCGATGGTATAGAAATAGAATTTGATACCATTAAAAGTAAAATATTAATCGAAAAAATGTAAGACTATGTCAGATTTAAAATCAAAATATAATAAGGAAGATTTAGAGGAGTTTAAAGCAATTATAGAAAAAAAAATAACAAGATCAGAATCAGATTTGGCAATGTTAAAAGCTGCCTATAAAAATGATGCTGATAATGGAACAAATGACACATCAGCTTCTTTTAAATCTTTTGATGAAGGTTCTGAAGTGATGAACAAAGAAGCAAATGTTCAGTTAGCAATAAGACAAGAAAAATTTCTTAGAGACTTAAAAAATGCTCTTTTAAGAATAGAAAACGGAACCTATGGTGTTTGTAGAGTTACAGGAAAATTAATTCAGAAAGAGCGTTTAAGATTAGTGCCTCATGCAACTTTAAGTATAGAAGCGAAACGCAAGCAATAACCATTTATAGAGTTAAGGTAAAATTCCGATTTTTAATACAATTAGTATTAGAAATCGGAATTTTATTTTTGTAAATTATCTTATGTGCTTTTAAATAAGATAATTACCTTATTTTTGTTTTATGAAAAAGATATTTTACATAACCCTAGTTTTAATTATAGGGCTATTTATTTTTAATTATTTAGCAAACAAAAGTACTGTAGAAAAAGTACAAGAGCTTCATGCTAAAACTATCAAAAAACACTTATTTAATACAAAACCAAGCCTTTCTAAAGCAGAAAGATTCGCTTTTGGTTTGCCTCCTAATACGTATTTAGCAGAAAAGTATTTATTAGAAATGAATCCCTATACTGGTAGAACTCATCCAGAAAATATTTACAATACCCAACAAGAACTAGCTAAGAAAAGAGCCTTTAAAAGAAGAACACCTGGTGATGCAATAGATAACAAATGGGAAGAAAGAGGGCCTAATAATGTTGGGGGTAGAACAAGGATGGTGCTATTTGACCCAAATGATGCTACTCACAAACGTGTTTTTGCTGGTGGAGTAAGTGGAGGGCTTTGGGTTAATGATGATATTACTAATGAAAATTCATCATGGATTAGAGTGGGTATTGATGAAAACCTTGCAGTTACTTGTATGGCAGTAGATCCAAATGATTCGCAAATTATGTACATAGGTACTGGAGAGTTAAATGCACCACAGCAAGCTTTAGGTGATGGTGTTTGGAAATCTATAGATGGAGGTAAAACTTGGAATAATATTTACAAACTAAGAGGAACAACAACTTCTGGCAGCGTTCCAGGAACCTATTATATAACTGATATTGTTGTTAGAGATTCAGATGGAAGTGTTTTAACCACAAACGACTCTGAGGTTTTTGTAAGTATTGGTGCTGCTTTTTATAGTAGCAATCCAATAAATACTTTTGTGAGTACAAATGAGTATGGTATTTTTAAATCTACAGATGAAGGTGCTAATTTTAACAGAATTACACTTACTATAGAGGGAACAAATGTTGCTGCAAATGATTTTGAGATAGGTATTGACAATACTTTGTGGTTAAGTACAGTTAGAAATATTTATGGAGAAGGAGGAGGGCAAATTTATAGTAGTACAGATGGTAATTCTTTTACCTTAAAACACACAATTGCAAATGGTAGAAGAACAGAAATAGCAGTTTCTAAACAAAATGCAAATACAGTGTATGTTTTAGCAAGAATAGGGACTTTAAATGTTGCTGAAACTGCTTTTATTACCCCTTATGTATCACTTTTAAAAACTACAGATGGGTTTGCAACCTTACCTACAGATTTAACTTTACCTAATGATGCAGACACTAATATTCCAGCAGATGATTTTGCTCGTGGACAAGCTTTTTATAATTTAGTCATAGAAGTAGACCCTACAAATGATGCAATTGCTTATGCTGGAGGAATCGATTTATTTAGAAGTATTGATAGTGGTACAAATTGGAATCAAATATCTAAATGGCATCCTGGGAGCTTAGCACAACCGTATTTTTTAGATGTAAATTTACCTGTTCCAGTTGTTCATGCAGACCAACATGTATTGGTTTTTCATCCAACAGATGCAAATAAAGCTATTTTAGGAAACGATGGAGGTGTTTATTATGCAACTTCATTGTCTACTGCTGCTGCAAGTACAACTGCAATTAGCGAAAGAAATAAAAATTATAATGTTACTCAGTTTTACAACGGAGCAATTGGGCAAAGTGTAGCTCCAGATTATTTTATTGGAGGATCACAAGACAATGGTACTCAATTTTTTAATAATGCTACTGAAGGTATAAATAGTACAACTGGAGTTTTTGGTGGTGATGGAACTCAATGTTTTATAGACAAAGATGGAGGTTATATGATTGTTACGCATTTATATAACAGAATTTTACGTTTTGATTTACCATACACAGGAAGTTCTGTAACTATAGCATCAGACAGAAGTACAGGAAGTTTTGTAAATGCAATGGCTTTAGATGATCATTTAGATATTTTGTATACCAATGGGTCAGATCATTTAGCTCGTTTTACTGATATAACTACAGGTACTCCTATAAGAACAAATATTACTGACGCTCTTTTAAGTGATATTACAGCCATTAAAGTATCGCCATTTACATTGGCTTCTTCTAAAGTTTTTGCAGGTACAAAAACTGGTAAGTTAATAAAAGTTGAAAATGCAGATACAGCAATACCAACAATTACAGATATTTCTTCCCCCTCTTTTTTAGGAAGTATTTCTTCAGTAGAATTTGGTGCATCAGAAAATGAAATTATGGTTACTTTTTATAATTTTGGTGTAGAAAGTATTTGGTATACCAATGATGGAGGAGTAAATTGGTCAAACAAAGAAGGTAACTTTCCAGACATTAATGTAAGATGTATTTTAATGAATCCACTAAATAATGATGAAGTTATTATTGGTACAGAATTGGGTGTTTGGAATACAGCAAATTTTAAAGATACATCTCCTGTTTGGAACCAATCTTATAACGGAATGTCTAATGTAGCAGTAACTTCTTTAAATTTAAGAACAATAGATCATACAATACTTGCCTCAACCTATGGAAGAGGAATGTACACAGGTAATTTTAAAATTGAATGGACTGGAGCCACAAGTTCAGATTGGGATACAGCTTCTAATTGGGAAACAAATTCAGTTCCTTCAACTACAGACAATGTGGTTATTCCTACTGGTGTTCCTCACTTTCCAACAGCAGCAAATGATATCACTGTAAGTTCTATTACAATTCAATCTGGTGCTTCTTTTAAAGCATCAGGAACTGTAACAGGAAAAGTAACTTATCTTAGAAATTTACCAACAGATAATTGGTATTTAATTGCATCACCAGTAAGTGGTACTGGTAATGTAGTTTCTGTTATAGATTATTTACAATCTCATGATTTGGTAAGAAGTACTGCTACTACTGGTGTTAATCAAAATATAGGTTTAGCACCTTATGATAACACAAAAGTAAACGCAAATGCCAGATGGAACTATTACACAGTAGGAGATTTTGACGATTTAAATGCAAATGATACTACTGATGAAATGCTTTCTGGACAAGGTTTTTCTACAAAATTAGCCTCAACTGGATCTATTTCTTTTACAGGCAATATGAATACAGAAAATGTTACTAGAACTATTTCTAGTGGAGCAGGGAATGC
The DNA here is from genome assembly GCF_947497695.1 of uncultured Polaribacter sp. Lineage (GTDB taxonomy): Bacteria > Bacteroidota > Bacteroidia > Flavobacteriales > Flavobacteriaceae > Polaribacter. The sequence continues at coordinate 76,570 of NZ_CANMHM010000006.1, forward strand.
TTTTAATTTGGTTGGGAATCCTTATACATCTTTTGTAGATGCCAATACTTTTTTAACAACCAACAGTATTACAAACACAAATATAGATGGTACTATTTGGCTTTGGAACAAAGTAACCAATAGTTATGATGCAGAAAATTTAACGGGTTCCATTAAAATAGCTCCTACACAAGGATTTTTTGTGAAAAAAGCAGCAGGAAGTAGTATTCTTTTTGAAGAAGGGAGTCAGACTCATGAAACTACAGATACTTTTCAAAAAACGGCGAATCCAGAAATAAAGTTGCATTTATCTAATGGAATCAATACAAAGTTTGCTAAAATATTTTATATAAACGGAACATCAGCAGGTTTTGATAATGGTTATGATAGTGAATTGTTTGGCGGTGTTTCTAATAATTTTACTATTTACTCTCATTTATTCTCAGACAATGTTGGCAAAAAGTATCAAATTCAGTCTTTGCCAGATGAAAATTTAGAAGAAATGATTATCCCTTTAGGGGTAAAATCTGCAAAAGGAGAGGTTACTTTTAATATAGATGCAAATAATTTACCAGCTAATTATAAAGTTTTTTTAGAAGATAAAATTACAGGTGTTTTTACACGATTAGATGAAGTTGATAGCGAATATAGAGTTGTTTTAACGAGTGCTTTAAATGGTGAAAATGAAATTGGTAGATTTTTCTTACACACAACTTCCCAAAATATTTTAAATGTAAAGAATGAAACACTATCAAACATTTTATTGTACAGTTCTAATAAAGAAATAAAATTTTCGAGATTACCAAAAGGAAAAACTTTAGTGACACTTTATAATGTTTTGGGTAAAAAGGTTTTAAAGGAAACTATTGATGAAAATACAACATCAATTTCTGCAAAAAACTTACAAAATGGAATTTATATAATTGATGTTAAATCAGACAAAGGAAACATCAGCAAAAAGATACTTATTGAATAAAAAAGATACTATAAATTCTTTAAAAGCTAATATTTTCTTAACAAACCAATAAACACAATATTATTCTTATTTTTGTGACTTCAAATCATAAAAAATGTCAAAAAAGAATCTTGCAATTGCTACTATTTTATTCGCAATTATTTTAGATCAAATTATCAAAATATATATAAAAACACACTTTATTCTGGGAGAAGAGGTGGTTGTTTTTGATTGGTTTAGAATTCATTTTGTAGAAAATAACGGAATGGCAATGGGTTTTGAGTTTGGTGGTAAAGCAGGGAAACTGTTTTTAACCTCCTTTAGGTTGGTTGCTGTTGTAGGAATTATCTATTGGTTAATTCAAAATATAAAAAACAAGGTTCACAATGCAGTTATTGTGGCAATTGCACTTATTTTTTCTGGAGCAGTTGGTAATATTATAGATTCTGTTTTTTACGGAGTTATATTTGATCATCCTAGTCATAAAGTAGCAACTCTTTTTCCTGAAGTTACTGAGGGTACTTTTTTTCATGGTAAAGTAGTAGATATGTTTTATTTTCCTCTATGGCAAGGTGTTTTGCCAGAATGGATTCCGTTTGTTGGTGGAGAAATGTTCACTTTTTTTCAATATATATTTAATCCTGCAGATGCTTTTATAAGTATTGGTGTTGCTTTGTTGTTTATTTTTAGTAGACAAGCTTTTCCTCAAGAAGAAGTAGCAGCATAGTTTTTTATTTGTGAGTAATATGATGTTTTTTTAAATTAATCTAAAAATCTAAAAATCTAAAAATCTAAAAAATATGCGTTTTCTAAAATACATTGCTGTTTTTTTATTAGGATTTTTAATTGCTAAGTTTTGGTATGAAAAAACGGTTGAAAATCAGCAACAAGAAGAAATACAAGTAGTTGTAAAATCCATTAAAAGTTTAAGTAAACTAGTAGTTTCTAAAGGGACTTTCTCTGAAGTTTATAATTATACCGATTCTAAAAAATATTTTTACGATTACCTTTCTTTTGATAAAAAAGCCATTGTAACAGTAAATGCAACTGTAGAGGTGGGTTATGATTTGTCTCAATTAGAAATTCAGATAGATTCTATTGATAAAAAAATCATCATCAATAAAATACCAAATCAAGAGCTTTCTATCTTTCCAGATGTAAAATATTTCGATTTACAACAAAGTCAGTTTAATACTTTTTCTAAAGAAGATTTAAATAAAATCAACAAAAAAAGTATCGATAAAATTAAAGAAACCATAGCAGTTACTCACTTACAAACAAAAGCTAAAAAAAGCTTGTTTGAAGAATTGTCTAAAATATACCAACTTTCTGTAATTTATAACTGGCAAGTTGTAGACAATACCAATTCTAGTTTTTTAGCAGATTTTAAAGATTAGATTTCTCTTTTTCTGATGCAAAAATTTGTATTTTCGTAGCATGTCTACAACTTTAGAACTTCAAGTAAAAACCTTACCAAATGAACCTGGAGTTTATCAATACTTTGATAAAAACGAAGTTATTATTTATGTTGGTAAAGCTAAAAACTTAAAAAAAAGAGTTGCATCCTATTTTAATAAAACCCATGAAAATGGTAAAACAAGAGTTTTAGTAAAAAACATTGTGAGTATAAAGCACATTGTTGTAAATACAGAAACAGATGCTTTATTGTTAGAAAATAATTTAATAAAAAAACACAAACCAAGATACAACGTTTTATTAAAAGATGATAAAAGTTATCCTTGGATTTGTATTAAAAAAGAACGTTTTCCTAGAGTTTTTATGACACGTAGAGTTATAAAAGATGGTTCAGAATATTTTGGTCCTTATACCTCTGTAAAAACAGTCAGAATTTTATTAGATTTAATCAAAGAATTGTACCCACTTAGAACTTGCAAGTACGATTTAAGTCATCAAAATGTAAATGAAGGTAAGTACAAAGTATGTTTAGAATATCATTTAAAAAACTGTAAAGGAGCTTGTGAAGGATTAGAAACAGAAAGCCACTATAACAATTCTATTGTAGAAATTAGAAATATTATCAAAGGAAATTTTAAAGAAAGTTTAGAGCGTTTTCAAGAAATGATGTTGGTGTATGCAGAAAAAATGGAGTTTGAAGAGGCTCAGAAAATAAAAGATAAATTGTATTTATTAGGCAATTATCAAGCAAAATCTACCATTATAAATCCGTCTATAAATAATGTAGATGTGTTTTCTATTATTTCTGATGAAACTCATGGATATGCAAACTTTTTAAAGATTTCTAATGGTTCTATTATTCAATCTCATACCACAGAAATAAAGAAAAAGTTAGATGAAACAGATAAAGAATTATTAGAATTGTTTATTGTTGAAATAAGACAACGTTTCGATTCTCAATCTCCAGAAATTTACGTGCCTTTTAAAGTAAATTTAGGCGAAATTGTAAAAGTAACTATCCCAAAATTAGGCGATAAAAAACGGATTGTAGAATTGTCTGAAAGAAATGCAAAATATTACAGGCAAGAACAATTTAAGCAAGTACAAATTGTAGATCCAGATAGGCATGTAAAACGTATTATGGCACAAATGAAAAAAGATTTGCGTTTGCATGTTGAGCCAAGACATATAGAATGTTTTGATAATTCTAACATTCAAGGAACAAACCCTGTAGCTGCTTGTGTTGTTTTTAAAGATGGCAAGCCAAGTAAAAAAGATTACAGGCATTACAATATAAAAACAGTAGAAGGTCCAGATGATTTTGCTTCTATGGAAGAGGTTGTTTATAGAAGATACAAACGCTTGCTGGCAGAAGAACAACCCTTACCTCAATTAATTATTGTTGATGGAGGAAAAGGACAATTATCATCTGGTTTGCAAGCTTTAGAAGCTTTAGGTTTAAGAGGTAAAATAGCTATTATTGGTATTGCAAAACGTTTGGAAGAGATTTATTATCCTGGAGATCCTATTCCTTTGTATTTAGATAAAAAGTCTGAAACGTTAAAGATTACCCAGTATTTAAGAAACGAGGCACATAGATTTGGAATTACATTTCACAGAAATAAACGTAGTAAAAGTGCTATAAAAAGTGAGTTAGAGCTAATACCAGATGTTGGCAAACAAACCATTACCAATTTATTGCGTAAATTTAAATCAGCAAAACGAGTAAAAGAAGCTACTTTAGAAGATTTAAAAGTAGCAATAGGTCATGCTAGAGCAACCAAAGTACACCAATACTTTCATCCACCAAAAAAATGAAAAAGTTACTAACCACTTTTTTTTTAGCAATAACAATTGTTATTACTAGTCAAGAAAAACAACCAAAAATTGGGTTGGTTTTAAGTGGTGGAGGTGCAAAAGGTTTTGCTCATATTGGTACTTTAAAAGAAATTGACAAAGCTGGTTTACAGATAGATTATATTGGTGGTACAAGCATGGGAGCAATTATTGGTGGCTTGTATGCAATTGGTTACTCTGGAGAACAAATAGAACAAATAGCTTTAGAAACCAATTTTATTGCGATGTTAAGAGATGTATTGCCAAGAAGCTCTGAAACCTTTTTTGAAAAAGAATATGGAGAAGATACAGTGCTTACTTTACCTGTAAAGAAAGGAGCTATAGGTTTGCCTAAAGGAGTTTCTAAAGGACAAAACGTTTTAAATTTTTTAATGGAGTTGTTAGCAAAAGTAGAAGGTATTAGTGATTTTAAAAAATTACCAATTCCTTTTTTTTGTATTGCTACAGATGTAGAAAATGGAGGAGAGGTTTTGTTAGAAAATGGTTCTTTGCCTTTGGCTTTAAGAGCTAGTAGTTCTTTTCCTACCTTATTAAACCCCGTTGTTTTAGATAATAAGTTGTTGATTGATGGAGGGGTTGCTAATAATTTTCCTATTGGTGTTATGAAATCTAAAGGAATGGATATTGTTATTGGTGTAGATGTTGAAGGCAGATTGTATCAAAAAGAAAAATTAAATTCTGTAGTGGCTATTATGAATCAGATTATTAGCTATCAGATGTATCGTAAAAGTGATAACGAAAAAGAAAACTTAGAGGTGTACATTCATCCACAAATTTTTGATTTTAATGTTGTAGATTTTGATAAAAAAGAGGAAATTTTAAAAAAAGGTATTGAAGAGGCAAAGAAGTTTACATCAGTATTTAAAGAACTTGCTCTAAAGCAAATTGAAAAAAAAGTACGAGAAAAAATTACAATTGATGATAACATCTTTCAAATATCAAGCATAGACTTAAAAGGAGATAAAAATTATACAAGAGCCTATGTTTTAGGAAAACTTAATATTAGAAAAGGAGACTCTTTATCTAGAAAAGAGATTACTAAAAGAATTTACCTTTTATCAGCCACAAAAAACTACGAAAAAATTGAGTATAATTTAACTAAAAAGGAAGATGAAACTTATCAATTAAAATTCACTTTAAAGGAAGCTAATGATAACGCAAGTTTAAAATTGGGGGTTCATTATGATTATTTATACAAATCTGCAGTATTGGCAAATTACAATCAGAAACACTTATTGGTACAAAACGATTTGTTTTCGTTAGACCTTATTTTAGGCGATAATATTAGATATAATTTAGACTATTTTGTAGATAATGGGTTTTATATTAGTTATGGTTTTAGATCTCGATACAATCATTTTAGATCAAACTCTAAGTTTAACCCTATTATTTCTCAATATCCTACTATTAGTCGTATCAATTTAGAATACACAGATATTACCAATCAATTTTTTTTACAAACAACTTTTCATAGAAAATTTGCATTAGGTGTAGGTGTTGAGCATAAATATATTAGTGCTACTACAGAAACAGTAGCTTCTTTAACGAACCAAGCAACAACTTTTGACAATAGTCATTATTTAAACAGTTTTGGTTATTTAAAGTTAGACACTTATGACAAAAAATATTTTGTAACTAAAGGGTATTTTGCAGATTTAAATATTAAATGGTATATGAATTCATCTGATTACAATGATAATTTTACCTCTTTTATACAAACAAAAGGAACTTTAGGATTTGCAAAAACTTTTTGGGATAAGATAACTTTTCAAATGACAAATGAAGCAGGTTTTACGCTAACAGATTCAAATTCTGATGTTTTTGATTTTTATCTAGGAGGTTACAATCAAAATTATATCAATACTTTTGTTTCTTTCTATGGATATGATTTCGCTGAGTTATCTAACAATACTTTTTTAAAATCAGAATTTAATTTTAGATACCTTTTAAAGGATAAGCATTATGTATCTTTTATAGCAAATTATGGACGATTAGACAATAATGTTTTAAAAAGCATTGATTTGTTTAGAGATATTAAATCTGGCTATGCAATAGGCTATAGCTATGATACTTTTATAGGACCTGTAGAATTAAAACACAGTTGGTCACCAGATACTAAAGAACATTATTTGCTGTTTAATTTAGGTTTCTAGTTTTAGTTTATAGCTTTTAAATTCAGTTTTACACAAATTTTAAAGCAAAACAATGGGTATCCTTACAAAGTATATTTTTAGTTTGCTACATAAGGCCTTATGTTTCTTATAAGGTTTGGTTCAATAAAAAAGCCTGTAATATTTTAAAATATTACAGGCTTTTTTATTGAATTACAATTTTTTATTTTTTCACATATTTAGTGCTTAAATGAAATTCTTCGTAAGTTTCTAATAAACTCATTAAAGCTTTAATTAAATCTTGAGTTTCTAAAAGAACACTAAAATATAATGTTGTGTTTTTAGGACTTGTTTCATCAGTTCTAATTCTAGCTACTTGATTTTCAATAGATGCTCTAACGTCTTTTAACAACTCATTTTTTTCAATTAAAAGACCATTTAAATTGTCCAAATCTCTATTATCAAAAATTTGAGCTTCTTTGGTTAATAAAGCAGATAAGGCAACATCTATCGTTTTTAAATCTTTTATTTGTCCTTTTTTAAGATTTTTATGGTTGTTATTTACGTGTTTGTAACTTGCTCTAGAAATGTAACTAATAGATTGTGCTACATCTTGTAAATAACCTAAAACCATAATGTAAAATCTACTTGCTTCTACAGAGGTTTCATCTAAAGATTTGATAAAATAAAATACGCCATCTTTTAAGCCATCTATTTCATCGTTTAATTTTACAACATGTTTTTCTGTTTTTCTTAGTTTATTTAAATCGTGGTTAGCTAAATCATTAACCACATTTGTGTATAACTTGTTTACACGGTTTATTACTTCAGAAACATGATCTGCACTTTCTTCAATTACCCCATTAATAGTAATTAATTCTGCTCTTTCAATATACACTTGTTTTTTAACTTCTTTAGATTTTTTTCTATGCCTTATAGTGTTTCTACCAATTAAAAATGCAACTAATATAAGTAAAAGGGGTATCATAATCATGTCCCAACTGATTAAATAAGCAACAATAGCGGCTGCTAAAAATGCTGTAATTGCTGTTAAAAACCAACCACCAATTACATTTAAAACACCAGCAACTCTATATACAGCACTTTCACGTCCCCAAGCTCTATCTGCTAATGAAGTACCCATTGCTACCATAAAAGTTACATAGGTAGTAGATAAAGGTAACCTCATTGAAGTTGCAATAGAAATTAAAATACCAGCAACAATTAAGTTTACAGAAGCTCTGATTAAGTCAAACGCAGGTAATTCGTATGTTTTATCTTTTGGTAATTCAATTACAGGTTTTTGAAATTTAGAATCAACAAAATTTAATACTTTTACAGGGAATATTTTGCTAATCCCAAAATTAAGACCCATTGCAGCTCTAACAATAACTCTAGATAATGGATTTGGTTGAAATTTTTCATGTCCATCACCTTGTCTCGATAAATCGATTCCTGTTTTAATTACATTTTGTGCTTTGCTAGAAGTCCATAAAGTAATTACCATAATAGCACCTGCAAATAATAACAACCAAATATTAGAGGGAACTTTTTCTGCTAAAATACCCATAGAAAAGGAATCTGCAGCAATACCAGAAGTTTCCCAGGCTTGGTAAGAATTCCAAGCAGCAATAGGTACACCAATAAAGTTTACCAAATCATTACCAGAAAAAGCCATGGCTAAAGAAAAGGTACCAATTCCAATAATTAGTTTTAGAATATTTATTTTAAAAGTTGCTATTAAAAGTTGAGCAATAATAGACCAAGCAACAAAACTACCTGCTATAATTAACAAAGTATTCCCTTCTATTAAATGTTTTACATCTTTATAAAAAGGGGTTCCTTTCATACCTTTTATAATGATAAAGTAAGTAATTGCTGTAATTGCAAAACCACCAAATAATGCACTAATATAAATAGCTCTTTTTTCAAAATTAAAAGAATAAATCATTCTAGAGGCAAATTGCACAACAGCACCAACAGAAAATGCTACGACTACAGAGAGTAGTATACCAAAAATAATTTTGGTAGCAGTTTCGTGGTTGATATAACTCCAAAGATCATTAAAGCTTTGTGCGTCATTTGCAGAGATTTTTAATAAAGAGATACAAACTGCAGCACCTAATAATTCAAAAACAATAGAAACTGTTGTAGAAGTTGGCATTCCTAAAGAATTAAAGATATCTAATAATAAGATATCGGTAATCATTACTGCCATAAAAATAATCATGATGTCTTGAAACATAAACATATTAGGATTAAAAATACCTTTACGTGCAACTTCCATCATTCCACTAGAAGTTACAGCCCCAAAGAACACACCCAAACTAGCAATAATCATAATATTTTTAACAGATATTGCTTTTGAGCCGATGGCCGAATTTAAAAAGTTAACAGCATCATTACTAACTCCTACAACTAAGTCTACAATGGCTAAAATAGCCAATGCAACTAACATTAAAATATATGGGTCTCCCATTTTTACTTGTTTGTTTATTTTTTGCTAATCTATGTACATAAATCATAGTTTATGTTATGTTTATGTTATTTTTTTTTATCAACTAAATCTTATTTTATGTAATATTTAAAACGATATATTATACAATTTAATGTTTAAAAAAAGCAACCCTAACTTAGGATTTAACATTTAATTAATATTACAATAATGTAAGGTTAATTTTAGGATAACATAGAGTTTACAAAACTAGTTCACTTTTGCAAAATAAATTAAACATAATAATGAAGAAATTTTTATTAATTACATTTTTAGCAATCAGTCAGTTAGTATTGGCTCAAAGTAAAGGAACTGTAAAAGGTTTGTTAACCGATAAAGAAACAAATAACGAGCCATTGCCATTTGCAAATGTTCAAATTAAAGGATCAACTATTGGAACTACAACAGATTTTGATGGAAATTACGTATTACAGGTAACTGAAGGAAATCATATTTTAGTTTTTAGTTTTCTAGGATACAAATCTATAGAAAAATCAGTTACAGTTAAAGCAGGGCAAACTACTACAGTAAACCAACTAATGTCTGCAGAAGAAGGAGTTGCTTTAGATGAAATTGTGATTAAATCATCTAATAGTAAGGAGTCTGTATCTGCATTGTTATTAGATCAAAAAAAAGCAACAGTTATTATAGAAAGTATAGGGGCACAAACTTTAACAAAAACAGGTGTTTCAAACGCAGCAAATGCAACAACAAAAATTTCTGGAGTTACAAAAAGTGAAGGTACTGGTGATATATATGTTAGAGGTTTAGGAGATAGATATTTGTCAACTACAATGAATGGATTACCAATACCATCTGATAATGTTGATAATAAAAACATCAATTTAAGCTTATTTCCAACAAGTATTATAGAGAATGTTGGTATTAGTAAAACCTACGCAACATCAAATTATCTTGATCAAGCTTCAGGTAACGTAAATGTAGAAACTAAAGGGTATCAAAGAAAAGAGTTTTCGATTAGTGTTTCTGGAGGTTCTAACACAAATGTAATGAATCAATTTAGTGATTTTAGAAGAACAATTATTACAGATGATGTAACATCGGGTTTTCATCAAAAACAATTTGCAGTTCAAGATTTAATTACTAGACAAGGTTGGGATACTAGAAGTCAAACTGCACCAATGAACTTTAGTGTGTCATTATCTGGAGGTAAAAAATTTGATATATTTGGTAAAGATTTAGCTGTTTTTGCATCAGCTTCTCACTCTAAATCTTTCAATTATCAAAGTGGTTTATTTCAATTAGCTAGAGCAAATAATATTGATATTATTTTTTCAGATGTAGAAACATTTAGTTCAAATACAAATACTACTGGATATGCTAATCTTGGATTAAAATTGAATGAAAATAATAAATTAAAGTTTAATTCTTTATTTGTAGTCCAAAGTGTTGATAATTTATTTGAAGCTGGAAGAAATGCAAATGGGTTTGTATTTGAGCAAGAACCACAAGAAGAAGGGGCTTTTATAAGAGACCAAAACTTTAAACAAACCATTATGCTTGTAAATCAAGTATTGGGAAGTCATAATTTATCGGAAAATAATACTTTGAAATGGGGCTTAGGTCTAAATTTTATTTTGGCAGAAGAACCAAATAGAATAAGGAATGAAGCAAATATATTAAATCCAACTACAGTTCAATATTCTAATAATAGTGCTTTTCAACAAAGAAAATCAAGTCAGAAAATAGAAGATAATGAGATCAACGCTTACTTAAAAGATAGCTGGTCTTTTGGTGAAGTTGATAAAGATGATAATTTACCTTACAAATTTAATTTTGGATTAAATTATAGAAATAAAGAAAGAAGTTTCAGCTCTCTTTTTATTGGGGTAGATGCAGATGGTTTTCAAGTACCAACTGTTGACGATTTTTCATTAACCTTTATACCTAATGCATTTAATAATGGTTTAAGACTAGTTGAAAGACCATTAGATAGATATAACGGTACTTTTGATGCTATTGCAGGTTTTCTAGATTTAGATTTTAGCTTTAATAGATTTAGTGGAAATTTTGGAGTAAGGTATGAGAGAGATGAGATTTTTGTAGAGTGGGATGTAGCTAACTTTCAAGGAAGAACAGGCTCTTTAAATAAAGATTATAATAATTTAAACCCTAGTATTAATTTAAAATATGAATTGGATGATAGAAATTTTGTTCGTTTTGCAACAAGTATTTCTCAGACATTACCAGAATTTAAAGAATTTGCTCCTTTTGAATATGTGTCTCCAACAGGTAGGGTAACTAAAGGAAATCCAGATATAGAAAGATCTAATGTTTATAATGTAGATTTAAAGTGGGAGTTTTATCCATCTAGAGAAGAGTTAATATCTGTAACTGCATTTTATAAAAAAATAGAAGACCCAATTAACTTAGCACAAGCTAGAGGTTCTGCTGGTATTTTTCAATTTTTTAATACAGGAGAAGAGGCTAATATTTATGGAATCGAATTAGAAGGTAAAGTAGGATTTTTAGAAAATGATGATGATGAGAATTTATTAAACTTAACAGGTAATGTTACACAAATGTGGCTTACACAAGATTTATTAGAAAATTTTCAATACAACAATAAAACAGCATCTTCTTTACAAGGAGCTTCAGATTTTATTATTAACACTTCTTTATCTTACAGTAACAAAAAGGAAAGAGAGTTTACAGCAACTTTAACAGGAAATTATTCATCAGATAAAATATTCGCATTAGGTAATCCAGAGAGCTTTACTAGTAGTGATACAATTTTTAATGATGAAATTATTGAAAAAGGTTTTGTAACCCTAGATTTAGTGATAAGTAAAGAAATTACAGAAAAATTATCTGCACGTATTGTTGGTAGAAATTTACTGAACCCATCAATCAAGCAAACACAAAATATTAGAAATTTAAATACTGCTATAACAACCGCAGAAACTGTTCAACAATATACAAAGGGTAGTCAATTATCATTAAATTTAAAATATACTTTTTAAAACATTAGAGTAATATTTGTTTTAAATATAGTTATAAACCGGTTGTTTACTTTAATGGTAAACAATCGGTTTTTTTTCTGCTAACAATAAGTTAACAAATGTCTTTTTTTTTCTTTTAACATTAACAATCACTTAATATTTAGTTAAAGAAAAAGACAACAATTAATGTGACTTTTGTATAACAAAAATAAATTAACAGTTTTAATAAATTAACAAATTAACAAATTAACAAATTAACAAATTAACAAATTAACAAAATGAAAAATTTTAAGTTCTTATTTTTATTTGCTACAATTTTAAGTTTAGCTTTTACAAGTTGTGGAGATGATCCAGAACCAATTATTACAGCAAATTCACCTGTGATAGAAAATCTTAAAAATGGTATATTAGATGGTAAACTAGAAGAAAATTACACTTTAGACGCGTCTGTTTCTTATACGTTAACAAACTCTTTTCTTGTAGATGATGGTGTTACTCTTAATGTTCCTGCAGGTACTCAAATAAACGCCGTTGCTCAAGGAGTAGATGTTTATATAGCTGTTTTACAAGGTGGTAAAATTAATGTTAATGGTACTGCTAACAATCCAGTAATTATGGCATCAACAAATGGAAACCCAGGAGATTGGGGTGGTTTAACCTTATGTGGTAAAGCAACTACAACTGCTGGAGTAGATGCAACAGCAGAAGTTGGTGGTTTTGTTTATGGAGGTTCTACAGATGGTGATAGCTCAGGTATTATTAGAAATCTAATAATTAAAGGTACTGGTGCTGCTATTAATGCAGACTCAGAATATAATGGTGTTTCTTTTTACGCTGTTGGTTCTGGAACAGTTGTAGAAAATTTAGCTGTAATTGATGGTGCTGATGATGGTGTTGAATTTTTTGGAGGAACAGTATCTGTTACAAATCTTTATTTAGAAAACAATGAGGATGATGCTATTGACTGGACAGAGGGTTGGAATGGTACAATTACAAACTCTTACATCGTTAATACAAAAGCAGATTTTTCTACAGTTGTAGAAGCTGATAAAGAAAATGGAAACCCTAAATTAATCAATTTAACTGCTGTTTCTTCTGTTGGTGGTACTGCTTTACAGTTTAAAAAACAATCTGGTGCTACAATTTCAGGGTTGTCTTTAGTTGGGTATGATGTTACTGTAGATATGGCAAATGATGGTCCTTTAGCTAATGTTATTTTAAATGGTGCAACAGCAAATCCTTCATTAAGTTATAATGCAGCTAAATCTGTAGATGTATCAATTTTTGATTGGGCTAATGCAGAACTTACAGAAGTTGTAGATTTAAGTGGTAGATTAAACACTACTTTAACTTTAGATAGTTCTAAAAGATATAGATTAAGCTCATCTTATATTGTAGAATCTGAAGGAAAATTAATTATTCCTGCAGGGACAAAAATTAGTGCTAGATCTGGTGGTGTAGATGTTTATTTAGCCGTTTTAGTTGGTGGTGAAATAGATGTAAAAGGTACTGAAGCTAACCCTGTTGTAATGTCTTCTACAGCTGGTGCTCCTGGTGATTGGGGAGGTTTAACTATTTGTGGAAAAGCATCTACTACATCAGGTGCAAACTCAACTGCAGAAGTTGGTGGTTTTGTTTATGGTGGTACTACAGATAATGATAGTTCAGGTTCTATTAAAAACTTAGTAATTAGAGGTACAGGTGCAGCTATTAATGCAGATTCTGAATACAATGGAATTTCATTATATGCAGTTGGATCTGGTACTACAATAGAAAATGTAGCTATTATTAATGGTGCAGATGATGGTATTGAATTTTTTGGAGGTACTGTATCTGTAACTAATATTTATTTAGAAAACAATGAAGATGATGCTGTAGATTGGACAGAAGGCTGGAATGGTACAGTAACCAATACTTACATTTCTCATACTATAGATAATTTTTCAACAGCTTTTGAAGCAGATAAAGAAAACGGTAACCCTAAGTTTACTAATGTAACAGCTATTTCAACAACTGGTGGAACTGCATTACAATTTAAAAAGAATTCTGGTGCAACAATTACGAATCTTTATTTAAGTGGTTACGATACTAACATAGATATGGCTAATGATGGGCCTTTATCAAATGTTATTATTGATGGTGTTGCAGCAATACTAACAGGTACTTATAATTCTGGTACACAAGTAAATGTTTCAGGATGGTCTTGGACTAATGCTGAGTTATAGTTTCAGATTAAATTTAATTAATACTACAAAAAAAAGCAGGCTATTAGCCTGCTTTTTTTATTTAAATTTCTGATGATAATTAGTCATTAAATGCAAGACTAGATTCAGACTTCCAATCATTAACACGAACAATAGAGTTCTCATTATAAGTAATTTCCTTTAAAGAATCTTTTCCCCAAATAAACCATTTACCTACTTTTTTACCATCTTTATATTGAGCCATTTGAGTTTTGTTTCCTTGCTTGTCAAAACTTTTCCAGATACCTGTTAATTTTTTGTCTTTAAAAAAACCTTCTGCCTTTACCTGTCCATTATCAAAGTAATAAGTAGCTTTCACTAAATCTCCTGATTTTTCGTATTTAGGTGCTATTTCTTGAGAGAATCCTATTGCTGATATAAGTAAAACTGCTATAAATATTGCTTTTTTCATAATATGTATTTTTTATGGTTAACACTAAACTTACACAAATATAGTAAAAAATTACAATAAAAATACATTTTGGTAACATTAAATTAACATTGGAAACCCGATAAAAACACAATATACTGATAATTAGGTGTTTATGTTTTTTTGTTATTTTTATTTTATATCAATATTAACATAATTACAATAAATGGAATTTCCAAAAGAATAGAATTGATTAAAATTAAGAAATAATTTTTAGGCCTCTAAAACAGAAAACCCCTTAAAGCTATCTAACTTTAAGGGGTTTTCTTTTTACTAAGAAACAGAATTTCTATAATCTCCATCCTATATTTAATCCCAATCTAGGTACTAATGTAGGAGAATCTGAGCTAAACATATTTCTTCCAATACCTCCAAAAAGATCTATAGTAAAACCACCAGAAGATACAAATTTTGTTCCAACAACAACACCTAAAGCTGCATCTGTGTAACTAATATTAAAATCGTTAGAATCTTCTATTGTTTCTTTTTTACCAGAGTTTACTCCTATAAAAGCTTCTCCAAAAAAGTTCCATTTTTCACCTGTAGAAAAATAATTTCTAAAATAAGGAGTAATCATCATGTTTTCATTATATCTAAAACTATCCTCTTGATCTGCAATATTAAAAGCTAGAGAAATACCAAAAGAAGAACTTTCAGATAAATATCTTTCATAAGAAAAATCTAAATTTTTTATAATAATTGCATCTGCAATATCTACCTTAATCTCATGTTGTGCATAGCTTATAGAGCCAAGCATCAGTACGAATGCTAAAATTAATTTTTTCATTTTTTTGTTTTTTTGATTAGTTATTTGTGTTACTTACCTTGCAAACATACAAAAATAAGATTGTATTTAGAATCGATACCCTAAAGAGATTCCTCCTCTAGATATGATGCTGTTATCAAAAAAGCTATTCGCGTCATTGTTAAACATGTTTCTACCAATACCTAGCAAAACTTCTGCTGTAAAGCCAGATTTAATAATAAATTTACCTCCAACAGAAACACCCAAAGCAAAATCGGTTTCACTTTCTATTTTAGAAGAGCTAAAAGAATAATTTCTTTCTTCATAATGGTTTAACATTCCAAATCCTTCTACAAAAAAACCTCTTGCAAACCTTGTTTCAGAAAAAAACCATCTGTAAAATGGAGTGATAGATATTTTTTTAGGGAAATAAAAATCATTGTCAATATCATTAAAATTGTAAAATACAGAAACACCATAAGAAGTATCTTTATTTATTAGTTTTTCATAAGAAACATCTAAAGAAGAAAACACAATTAAACTAAAGGCATTTAACTTAATTTCATGTTTTTTATTAAAATCTTGTGGGTATTCTTCTTTTTGATTTTCTTGAGCAATCATCAAAGTTGAAAAGAAGACTAAAAATAGAATTGTACATTTTTTCATGGCATTTGTTTTTTTAATGTATTATTAGCGTTAACAATTATAGTGATAAATATTAAAAATGATATTATATGATTATTATTTATTTTAGATAGTAAAAGTATCAATTAAAAAATAGCTCTTAATTGCACACTTCCTGTATGAATTGCTCTAGAACCCTCTGCTTTTCTGCCTAAATAATTTAAATTCAAATTTAAAAAGGCATTTAATTTTCTGTTGAATAAAAGAGTCCAAGTATAATTTTTTCCTGCTTGTAAACCTTCTAACATTTGGTAAGCAACAGGTGTATTTGTATTACCAGTAAAATCATTTAAAAACATATTTACATTTGCAGAAATTTGATTTTTCTCACTGTTTACGTAAAAATACTCAAAACCAAATTTTTGCTGTTTCAGTAATTCAAAATCCTGCAAGGTGTTTTCTTTGTTTTTAAAGTGATAAAAAGCAGTAAAGCGATTGTTTTCATTATACAAAAAGCTAATTTTGGGCTGTACTTCATTTGCATTGATAGTATAGTTTCTACTGTTAAAATTTTCTGTATCCAAATCGTTTTTAGCCATTTTTCCCATCAATTCAAACAACCAAAACGTTTTAAATTTATGAGCATAATCTACTTGGTGTAAGTTGATGTTGTTTTTTTGACTACCAATAAAAAATTGTTGCTTATTCCTATTTTCTCCATAAGTGTAAGTAATACTGTTTTTTTGAAGATTTTTGTTGTAATAAATACTATTTCTAAGGTTAAAACTTAGCCCAAGTAATTTATTTTCATCAAAATTAAAAGGATTAAAATTAAACGAGTTCCCTATTCTTTGCTGCTCATTTGCTACACTTAAAAAACTTTGATTGTAAAAATGAGAGAGTATTTTTTTGAGGCCTTTTTGATCAGACCAACTTTTAGGGTTTAAAGATATAGATTGTGTAAATTTAGCTCTTTGAGTAGCTATAAACTGTATATTAGGTTTTGGCAAACGTAAATATGCTGCTTGGTCTTGAAATTCAGCAATTTCAAATTCATCAAAATCTTTAACCCCATCATTGTTATAATCTATCCAAGTATAAAAACCCAAACCAGGTTCTGTTTTTACATAAATATACTCTTGTCTGGCTACATTTCCTGAAGATGTTTCATAAACAGTGCCTAAATTAACAAAATCTTTAAATAATTTTTGATTGAAAACAACTTGCGAGTTTAACGACTTTTCATCATCTATAAAATTATTTTCTGTAAGTCTGTAATTGGCAAAAACACTTAAATTCGTTTTTTCGTTTTGTATAATTTTACTGTTAATGTAAAACGTTTTTCTATTGTTGATTTGTGTAAATGCATTCGATTTTATACTATCGTTATCTCTATAATTTAGTCCGAATTTTGCAAAAACCTTTGTAGAATCTCCAATGCCAAAATAGGTTTCATATTCTTTAAATCGATGACTTGTGTTGATGAATTCTTGATTGGTATTATTTTTTCGACTATTGGTTTCAAAATTGATAAATGCACCCAACCATTTTTTGTTAAAGTCTTGTTCTGCTCTTGCTTTTGCAACAAAAAACGAGTTGTCTTCTGTAGTTGAGGTGTTTTCTAAAAAACTACCATCTACAAAAAACGAGGTGTTTTTAAAGTTCATTTTAGATTGCAGCTCATGTTTGTTTCCAGAAAAAACATCTTTGTAGGTTAAGTTATTAAATCGATATAAAATAAAATCATTTTGTTTGTTTTGTAGTGTAAATTCTGATTGCAGTAAACTTTTAGTAGCATTGTTTGTCAATATATTCCAATCTCTATTAAACTCTATAGATTCCCAACGTTCTACTGTTTTAAAATTCTCTTGTACAAATTCGTGACTAACAGTACTTTTCAATTGCCATTTTTTATCAATTAAAGTTTGTTGCCAATCTATTTTTGTTGCCAAAGCTTGGTTTTGATTGTCATCTATAGTAGAAAATAAATTTGCATCGTTATTACTCAGTGCAACCTCAGTATTAATAACTGTTTTTTTAGAGGGATTATATGTAGATTGTACCACAAACAATTGCGATTTTGTTGCAGGATTTAAACGAATTATCGGTTGATAATTTCCTTGATTTTTGCCTACATACTGAAAAATGTTACCTATTGCAGTAGATTCAGACAAATTATAATCGCCTAAATTAGAGCCAACGTTTGTAAAAGTTACGGTGTATAATTCATCAGTTGGGTTGTTAGAGAATTCAAAAATTTCTTCATTGCCATTATTTACTTTTTTATACAGAATTTTATTTTCATTAAAGGTGTCTATAAAAGCACTTTCTGCCACCATTAAGTTGGTATTGTTACCAGCGTTTTCTAATAATATTTTTTGTTCGGTTGTTAAGTTTTGTTGTATGGGTTGGTTTTTTGCATCATTCTCAGAATAAAAATACCCAGCAACACTAAATTTATCACTCTTATAAGAAGCTTCATTATAGGTAATAAAACGGGTAAAATTTCTTTCGGAATACTGAAAATTAATCCAAATTCTCATATCATTTGTAATAGGATATGTGGTATTGAATTTTATTTCGCCTAAATTATAATCAATAGTATAATCTTTATTTTCTCCACGTTTAATTTGAACACCATTTATGTACACTTGGTCACTACCTTCTATAATTAAAATGGCAGTTTCATTGTTGGGTCCTAAAATTTTATAAGGTCCTTGGTTTCCTTCAACACCTGTAATATTAAAGGTGCTAAATCTACCTCTAACAACAGCCCCAGAAGCAGCAACTTTTATGTTATCATTAATGGTTGCTTTTACTTGCAAGCCAGATACTTGCTTTGTAAATGGTAAAAAGTAACTTTGGTTATTTTGTAAAGAAATATCACCAGCTCTAACTCCCCAATTGTCTGTAAACATTTCAATAAAAATCCGATCAAAATCTGTAATATTTTGCGAATATCCATTTTGTTGAATCGGTACATTGGTGTCCCAAATATTGGCTCTTAAGGTAATGTCTTTTGATAGTTTACCAGATATTTCTAAGTCTAAAGCCGAGTTTGTTACCGCATTTTGATTGTTACCAGAAGTAATGCCTCTACTAATAAAACCTTTGGTTTGTAAGCCATCAAATAGTTTTATTTCTGATGCTTTTTTATTAGTCGTTAAACTGTATAATTTACCAGTATTTACATTGTTGGGTTGTATAAATTTTTCATCAAAAGGGGTGTATATTTTTGTAATAAAATCTGGAAGTCTAAAATATGTAACAGTAATTTCTGTATGTTTTTTTGAGTTGATAATTAGTTTTGCCTTGTTAAAGTCTATTGTATATGCCTCTTTAGGAATTTTCTTAGATAAAGCATCTAAAACTTTAAATTTCTGCGGATTTAAAGCCACAGAATCTAATTGAATGGTGTCTTTTTTAACCAGTATTTTTTGCACCCGAAAATCTTTAGATATTGTTTGAGATTGGACTGACAATCCAATAAAAAGCAAAAAGAAAAAGAGAATTCTTTGAATCATAAAAAACTATACAATCTTAACGTAAAAAAATGTTTTTTAATGTTTGAAGCATAAAAATTAAAACAACGTTTGTTGTTTCATAGGATTTTCATGTACTAATAACCATTTTTTACGCCAAATTCCACCAGCATAACCTGTTAAAGAACCATCAGAACCAATTACTCTATGGCAAGGAATAATAATCCAAAGTGGGTTTTTACCATTGGCAGAAGCAACTGCTCTAATGGCTTTTACATCGCCCAAAGTTTTACTTTGTGCTAAGTAAGTAGTGGTTTTGCCGTATTTTATTTTTAAGAGTGATTTCCAAACTTTTATTTGAAAATCTGTTCCTTTTGGGTTGACAGTTAAATTAAAACTGGCTCTTTTTCCGTTAAAATATTCTTCTAATTGCACAACACATTCTTGCAAGCAAATTGGCGTAGATGCTTTTAATAATTCATCAGAAATAGCATCATCCTTTAAAACAGTAAGAGACTGAATTCCGTTTTTATCTCCTGTAATTTTTGCAATTCCTATGGGAGTTTTGTGGTATGTTGTTTGTAATTCTTGCATTAAATACCAAAAACATCTTTAGAATTCTGAGTTGTAATTTTGGCAATTTCATTAAAAGAAACCCCATAAATATCAACCAATTTGTCAATAACATTAGTAATATAAGAAGATTCATTTCTTTTTCCTCTATAAGGAGTTGGTGCTAAATAAGGTGCATCTGTTTCTAAAACAATGTGTTTGATGTCTATTTCATTTAGAAATTTATCAATTTTACCATTTTTAAAAGTAGCAACACCACCAATTCCTAATTTCATATTGTAAGAAATTGCTTTTTTAGCCTGCTCCAAAGTTCCTGTAAAACAATGAAAAATGCCTCTTAAATCTGTTCCTTTTTCAGATTCTAAAACTTCAAAAATTTCATCAAAAGCATCTCTACAATGAATATTAATAGGTAGTTTTTTTTCTTTTGCCCATTGTATTTGAGTTCTAAAAGCATTTTGCTGCTCAAATAAAAAAGTTGTGTCCCAATACAAATCCATGCCAATTTCTCCAATGGCATAAAAGTCTTTTTTGTCAATCCATTCTTTTACATGTGCTAATTCTTCTAAATAATTTTCTTTTACAGAAGTAGGGTGTAAGCCCATCATTAAAAAAACATTTTTAGGGTAGTCTTTTTCAAGTTGCATCATTTTTTTTGTGTAAGAAGCATCTATTGCAGGAATAAAAAACCGTGAAACGCCAGCGTCTTTTGCACGCTGTATCATTGCAGCTTGGTCTTCATTAAATTGACTAGAATATAAATGTGTATGGGTATCTGTAATCATTTAGCTTAAATTTCTAGTGCAAAACTAAGGAATATATGTTTGTTTTTGGAGAAATTGAAGGGCGATCAATATATAAATTTTTCCAAATAATGTTATTTTATAAAGTAGAATAACAATGGAAATTACAAATGTTTTCCTGAGCTTGTCGAAGGATGTTTAAAGATTTACAAAAAAGTCTTCGACAAGCTCAGACTGACAAAAGGTTTGTGTAATTGTGATCTGTTAATTAGATGATGTTTCGATTTAAATACACATTTTTTGAACTCTTAATATAGTAACTCAATACTCTAAACATTAATGGTATCTTTGCAGAAAATTATTAAGAATGACTTTTTTAGATTTAGGTATTTCTAAGCAATTGCAATATGCAATTGATGATTTGGGTTTTGTAAATGCAACACCAATTCAAGAACAAGCATTTCCAGTAGTTAGATCTGGAAAAGATGTTGTTGGTATTGCACAAACAGGAACAGGAAAAACCTTTGCCTATATGTTGCCTATTTTGCAAGAATTAAAGTTTTCGAAGCAAAAACACCCAAGAGTTTTGGTTTTAGTGCCTACTCGTGAGTTGGTTTTACAAGTGGTTGATGAGATTGAGAAACTATCTAAATACATAAATACACGTGTTTTAGGTGTTTATGGCGGTACAAATATCAACACACAAAAACAAGCCATTTTACAAGGGCAAGATATTATTGTTGCAACTCCTGGTCGTTTATACGATTTGGCTTTGAGCAATGCTTTAAAGCTAAAATCGATTCAGAAATTAGTAATTGATGAAGTAGATGTGATGTTAGATTTAGGGTTTCGTTTTCAGTTGATGAACATTTTTGATGTAATACCAGAAAGAAGACAAAACGTACTTTTTTCTGCTACGATGACAGAAGATGTAAATGCATTAATATATGATTTTTTTAAAAATCCTACTAAAATTTCTGTTGCAGTTAGTGGAACGCCTTTAGATAATATTGAGCAAGTTTCTTACAACATACCTAACTTTTTTACCAAAGTGAATTTGTTACATCAGCTTTTAGCTGATAAAGTAACCTATCATAAAGTATTAATTTTTGTTGGTTTTAAAAGAACTGCAGATTTGTTATTTAAACATCTACAAGAGGTGTTTAATGATGAAATGTGTGTAATACACTCTAATAAAACGCAGAATTATAGAATACGTTCTATCAAACAATTTGATGAGGGTAAAAACCGAATTTTATTAGCGACAGATGTCATGGCTCGTGGTTTAGATTTTAATAATGTGAGTCATGTTATTAATTTTGATACCCCAGAATTTCCTGAAAATTACATGCACAGAATTGGTAGAACAGGTCGTGCAGAGAAAGCAGGAAAAACAATTCTTTTTTCAACGCCTAAAGAGCAAGAAGCAAAAGAACAAATAGAAACTTTAATGGATTTTAAAGTGCCTGTTTTAGAGTTGCCAGAAGATGTTGAAATATCGAAGTTGTTAACGGAAGATGAACGCCCAAGAGAAGATCAAGGGATTTCTAAAAATAGAACTTCTTTAGAATATGTACCTGGACCTGCTTTTCATGAAAAGAGTGAAAAAAACAGTAAAACCAACCAAGGAGGTTCTTATAGAAGAGAAATTGCTGCAAAGTATAAGAAACCCAAAACTAGAGGCGATAAAAATTACAATAAACACAATAAGAAAAAGAAAAAATAAAGTTTTTTTAGCTGATAGTTTTAATTTTTTAGGTTACAATCAAAAATGATAACTTTGACAATTACATATTAAAAGTAAGAAGGAATGCATATTTTAACCCCACAAGAATTACACAATTTAGCCATGAATATTGTTGGTAAAAAGCTAACTAAAATGGGCTATGAGTTTCAGGCAATCAACAGCCAGTTAAAAAGACATCCTCAGTTTGTATTGTTTAAAAAAGGAGAACCTACTATTTTTGTTTTGGTAAAGGCAAGTAATAATATTCAAACACCAACTGAATATGATGCTATTTGGATGGAAACTTTTAAAAACCACGCTAAAAAACAAAATGCCAAAGTATGGTTTGCTGGTGTTGGTTTGGCTAATGCACAAAGTATAGAAAACCCTGTTTTTAAAGACCAACCTTACTATGTTGCTTTTGATGATTTTGTGAAGGTTTTGGAGTAGGTTTTTAACATTCTTCTATATGAAAAGTACGTTTGTGTTTATAGGGGTAACCTTTCAGCCAAGATAATGTCTTATGAAGGTTAATGAGTTTCTAAATATAGCCAAAAATGGGCGGATCTTTTTATATACTTTGTTACCTGCTGGCTGTTTTTTAAAAGAACTTTACTATTATATGATAGTTTACACAATTACCAAAAAATGACATTTGAAGATATAAAAGAAAAATATTCTGAACGAGAACAAGCATTTCCAACGAATTGTCCTGAACCGAATGAAAAGGATTTGAATGAATTAATTGCAAAATATAATTGTAAATTTCCTGAATCATTTATTGAATTTCAACTTAAATATTGTAGAGAAATTCCACTTGGAGATTTCGCTTTTGACGGATTTGGTTTTGCCAATAAAGAACTTGAACCTTATATGAATTTGGAAGAAGTTTTAAAAGATTATAAGGAATTAGAATTCCCTGAATATCTAACACCTTTTAGACAAGATAATGGAGATTTTTGGTGTTTTGACAATCGAAGTTCTGAATCTGAATTTCCTGTTGTAATTTTCGACCATAACTCAAACGGAATTGAATCTGACCCAAATTACAAATGGAAGAATTTCATAGATTGGATTGACAAAACTATGGAAGATGAATATTAAAAACCTGTGTACAACAACATATATAATTTATTGCTTTTTTTAGCTTACTTGCAAAAGTTCTCATGAACTTTCTAGGTCAGTAATTATTTAGTAAATTAGTTGCTAAATTCACGCAACAAATCACATATAAAAACGTTATTGTTTTAAAATCGTCCCTTATTTATTTCGATTAGCATATAACTATAAATTCGATTTCTGATTGCTTTTAATTAGTATATATAATATTTGAACTCTTTTCTGAGTGTAATGGTATTCTTATTATATTTCTATAGCTCAATTAAAAATACTTGCTGATATAAAGTCGATTCTGTTAGATATATTTAAGTTCATCCAAGCTCTAACATTGTCAGGAAGCCTCTCTGGAAATTTATTGAGTGTATATACAAATAATGCTGTTTCTGCTAAATCTTCTTTGGTTGAATTATTTTTTGCGTATTCAGTAATAAAAGAATTATCATTTTGTTGTGCTAAAATCCATTCACTATTCTGAAGAAAAATAGCATCTAAGGTCGCGTGAACACTTTCGTGAAAAACAGTTTCTTCAAAATCATTATTACTTATTCTTACATCTATGTTATCTGAATAGACAACAAAGAAATTAGCTTCAGCTTCTGCAAAAGCTGTTGCATCACCCTTATGCAATACAATATGAGATATGTTGTTCCTTATTAAATCTGGTAATTTACCTAAACGATTTACTATTTTCTGAACAAATTCTTTCGCAGCTTCTTGAGTTATAAAACTACTATGAGCCCATATTTCAATTGGATTTCCCTCAGTAAAATTAACTTGAAAGATAAACGTGTCTGTATCAAACAATATATCTGTTCTGCTATCTGGCATTTCCTTGTCTTCTCTACCTATAAATGAAAGAGATTCGAAAAGATCCTCATCCATTTTTCTAATAAAATCTATTTCAGTAGAAACAATCGAATTTGGAAAAAGGGGATTTATTGTTTGATTGATTGTATCGTCTATTTCAGTATTATTACTGGATGGTTCATTTTTATTTGAACAAGAAATGAATAATATTATAATTAAGAAGATTGCATTTAATTTAAAATTTGGCATATTGAAATTTTGAGTTTTAAATTTAATTAATTAATGTTTTTTCAGCTTTCAAGTAACTATATTGATATAGAAGTTTAAATACTGAATCAAGTTCAGCACAAGTGTTTTATATCAGAAGTTAAACGAAGTTAACGTTTTTTTTGAGAAAGTAAATTGTTGTAGTGGTATAAAACACTGTGTATCAAATTCAAAAAGGATGCTCTTTCTAAGTAACAACTTTCCTATATTTTTTTTCTTGGATAATTAAACATTCTTAAACCATCTTTATTGAATTTTGTTAAAGCATTTTTTGCAATCTATTTTGCAGAGTTACGTTAAAATTAAAATTTCATAACTTTCTACAAAACAAAAAAACCATCTCAAAAGAGATGGTTTTAAAAAATATGTATTTAAAAATTATTTAGCAGCATCTTGCTCTAATAAATCAAAAAACTGATTTAATTTAGGCATAATAATAATTTTAGTTCTTCTGTTTACTGCCATATTTGCAGGAGAATCATTGGCAACTAAAGGTACGTATTGACTTCTACCAGCAGCAATTAATCTAGATGGTTCTACAGTATATTTATATTGTAAAATCCTTGTAATTGAAGTTGCTCTCATCGCAGATAAATCCCAGTTGTCTTGTATAAATTCAGTTTTAATAGGGTTAATATCTGTATGTCCTTCCACCATAACTTCCATTTGTGGTTGTCCGTTAATTACTTTTGCAATTTTTTCTAAAACTGGGTATGCCTTTTCAGTTACATTGTAGCTTCCACTTTTAAATAATAATTTATCAGAAATAGATATAAATACAACCGTTTTTTCAACATTTACTTGAATATCTTTGTCTTGTATTCCGTCTGTTAAATTTTTAGTTAAGTGATATTTAATAGCTAAGTTTAATGAGTCTTTTTGAGTCATTGCTTTTCTAATACCATTAATATATTTGTCTTTTTCACTTAATTGAGAAATAACATTTTTAATATTATCTGATGAAGATTGAGTTAAAACGGTTAAGTTTTCAACTTGTTTTAACGCAGATTTTTTATCTTCTTTTAAAGCATTAATTTGTTCGGTTAAAGAAGTTGCTTGATATCCATCTTTTTCTTTTTCAATCAAACATTTTTGTAAATTAGCTTTTGCATCTACTAATTCAGATTTCGTTTTGTCATGTTTTGCTTGTAAAGCAATCATCTCTTTTTTAGAAACACAAGAACTTACTAAAATGGTTGCTAAGAATAATAATGATATTTTTTTCATTGTTTTAATATTAAATTTAGTTCAATTACAAATTTAACGAATTGTATCAATAAAAAGTATGTATAATGGTATTTTATGAAAACTTTATAGGTTATTTTTGCGAAATGAGTCGTAATTTTAATTTTTTGAGAAAAAGCAGTTTTTTAATCATAATTGTGTTTGCTTTTGTTTCTTGTTCAAAGAACAATAAAGTTGAAGATTATACTTTAAAAGGATTTGTATTTGGGACTACCTACAAAATAACTTATTTAAATACGTCTAAAAATTATCAAAAATCAGTAGATAGTTTGTTTTATTTGATGAACAAATCATTATCAACCTATATAACTACCTCAGATATTTCAAAAATTAACAACGGAGATACAACAATAGTAGTGGATGATTTATTTTTAGAGGTTTTTAAAAAATCAAAAAAAATACACAAAAAAACCAATGGATATTTTGATCCAACTGTGGGCAATTTAGTAAATGCTTGGGGTTTTGGGCCTAAAAGAGAAAAGAAAAATTTAACGAATTCTGAAGTGCAGAATCAAATGCAATACGTTGGTTTTGATAAGGTAACGCTTGTAAATAATAAAGTTGATAAGAAGTACCCTGAAATATATTTAGATTTTAATGCAACTGCCAAAGGTTTTGGAATTGATATGATTGCTCGTTTTTTAGAACAAAAAAACATTCATAATTATTTGGTTGAAATTGGTGGAGAAATTAGAACAAAAGGCGTAAAAGAGAACAATATTCCTTGGACGATTCTATTAGTAGATCCAATTGATAAAGAGGGTTCTGATGGCTATAAAAAAATAAATTTATCTAATAAATCGATGGCAACATCAGGCAATTACAGAAAGTTTAGAGTTTCTGAAAACGGACAAAAATTTGTACATACCATAAACCCTAAAACAGGTTTGGCTAAAGAAAGTAATTTGTTAAGTGCTTCAGTAATTGCAGCGAAAGATTGTGCAGATGTAGATGCTTTTGCAACAGCTTTTATGGCAATGGGTTTAGAAAAAACCAAAGCTTTTTTAGAAAAACATAAAGATTTACAAGTAATTTTGCTTTTTACAAATGATGCTGGGAATTTAGAAGAGTTTACTACTTATAAATAATAAATTACTCCTTATAGCAAACAGGCAATATTTCACCTGGCATCAAACAATATCTTTCTAATTTTTCTGCTGATATTTTTTTTGTATAATCAATTTCATCAACTTTAAAGCCAACAGATCTTAGTTTGTCAAAATAATCACGTCCATAAACTCTAACGTGGTCATATTGCCCGAATATCTTTGCACGTTCTTTAGGATCTGTTATAGAATTATCTTCAAAAGTTTTTTCTTTGGATAGGTCTTGTGGAATTTGAAAAACACCAAATCCGCCTTTTTTTAGTATTCTAAACAACTCTTGCATTGCTTTTGTATCATTTGTAATATGCTCTAAAACATGATTGCAAAACACAACGTCAAAGGAGTTATCATCAAAAGGTAAATCACAAATATCTGCTTTTACATCAGCAATAGGAGACTCTAAATCTGATGTAATATAATCTAAGTTTTTTTGCTTTTTAAAAAGGTCTAAAAAACATTGTTCTGGTGCAATATGTAATGTTTTTAGTTTTTTGGTTGCTGTAAAAAAATCAGTTTCGTCTTTTAAAAAGAGCCACATTAATCGATGTCTCTCTAAAGATAGGGTAGAAGGAGAGAGTGCATTTTCTCTTTGTTTACCATAACCATAAGGTAAAAATTTACGAAAACTTTTGCCATCTATTGGATCTGTAAATCTATCGCCTTTTAAATACCAAGCAATTATTGGACGAACCCAGTAACTGGCTTTAATTAATAAAGGTCTTGGGATGGTGTTTAATATGGATTTAAAAAGTTTATTGGACACAGATTTCACAGATTTTCACGGATAAGACTATAAGATTACTCGTTTGTATTTTAAGCTATCTTCGCCAAAATTAATTAGTAGACCTATTTTTAGTTTTGAAACAGCTAAATAATTTAAAGTTTGTTTTATATGAGAGGATGTTAAAGATTGAATTGCTTTTATTTCTAAAATTATCTTTTCATTTATAATAAAGTCTGCCTTATACTTGTGAGGAAGTATATTTCCTTTGTAACTAATATTAAACATTTTTTCTCTAGAATATTTAATATTACTATTAATAAATTCAATTTCTAATGCATCACCATAAACAATTTCACTAAATCCTTTTCCTAATTGATTATGAACTTCCATACATATTCCAATTATTTTGAAAGTATCTTCTTTGTAAAGAAATTCTGTCATTTTTAAAGTTTTTATCAGTGAAAATCAGTGAAATCTGTGTCTTTATATGTTTTATTGTCGAAACTCATCCTCTTCATCAGTAACAATCCCCAAAGCATCATGCACATATTTAAAAGTGGAGAGTAACTCTGGTTTTCCATTAACAATTGCAACATCATGTTCAAAATGAGCAGAAGGTTTGTTGTCTAAAGTTGTAATCGTCCAACCATCGCTATGTTGTCTAATTTTATGTGTTCCTAAATTGGTCATTGGTTCTATGGCAACCACCATTCCTTCTGCAAACTTTTTTCCTCTTCCACGTTTTCCATAATTAGGCATTTCTGGGTCTTCATGCATCTTTCTTCCTAAACCATGACCAACCAGTTCTCTAACCACTCCATAACCATGATCTTCTGTAAATTTCTGAATGGCATACCCAACATCACCAACTCTATTGCCTGCCTTAAATTCACGAATACCAACATAAAGACTGGCTCTAGTTACATCTAAAAGTTTTTTAGTTTCTGCAGCAATTTCTCCCACAGCAAATGTGTAGGCATGATCGCCATAAAAACCATTTTTTAAGGCACCACAATCTATAGAAATAATATCTCCTTCTACTAAAGGTTTTTTATTAGGAATACCATGTACAACTTCTGTATTAGGACTCATACAAAGTGTGTTGGGAAAGTCATATAAACCTAAAAAACCAGGAATTGCACCTTCA
This sequence comes from uncultured Polaribacter sp., assembly GCF_947497695.1. GTDB lineage: Bacteria > Bacteroidota > Bacteroidia > Flavobacteriales > Flavobacteriaceae > Polaribacter. The sequence continues at coordinate 105,326 of NZ_CANMHM010000006.1, forward strand.
GATCGTATAAAGTCTTCTGCAAGTTTATCTAAATATAAAGTAGAAACACCAGGTTTTACCTCTTTTGCAAGCATGCCTAACGTTTTAGAAACAATTAGTGCACTTTCGCGCATAATTTCTATTTCTTCTTTTGTTTTTATTTTAATCATCTTAAAAAAATTGAGCAACAAAGTTACTACATTTTAGATGATTAAATAAGAAGTTTACTACTTGAAAAAAGAGAAGAAGCCTTTCTTTTCTTTTTTAGGAGGTTCATAATTAAATAGGATTTTATAGATGGCTGTCCATCCTAAAAAGCCACCAACATTTCTATCGTCTATAAATAAATCTGCATGAATTTTACGGCTGTATTTTTCATCATATTCTTCTTCTGGGAAGTTTTTATTAACCGCATAAAACTCTAAATTGTTTTCTTTGCAAAAAGCTACTGCTTCGTCTAATTTATTTCCACATCTATAGGTCCATAATATTAAACGATGTCCTTGAGATTGTAGTTTTTTTAGCGTATCAAAAGCAAAAATCATGGGTTTCCCTATTTTTGGATAGGCATCTTCTACAATAGTGCCATCAAAATCTACAGCAATAATTAATGGGTTTTTAGGGATCATCATTTTTGGTATGAGTGTTTATAAACTTTTCCTGAAACAATTTTAAGCATATCTTTTTCTAAAGACTCACGAGCAAATTCTACATATCTGCCAATTTCTTTATCATTCTTAAAAAAGATAAAAGTAGGTACTCTTTTTATACGGAAACCTTTTTGTAAGTTATTAGGAGTTTTTTTTGATTTATTAACGGCTATCAACTCTAAATTATTGAAGTTAAAATCAGCTTGTTCTAAAATTTTGTAAAAATGCGGAGTTTCTCTTTGGCTGTCTCCACACCAAGTTCCTATAAAACCTTTAATTTTAATTTCTGTTAATTCCTTTTTAAGAGTATTGATTGTTAAGCTATCAGGTTGGTAAGTTTCAAAATTTGTGTCAAACCAACTCCTAAATGGAGCTTGCTGAAAGGATTGTTTATCAGCAAGCCCTATTAAATGTCCTTTTTTATTTTTTCCTGAAATCACTTTTTTTGGGGCATTACAAGATGATACCCCAATTATAAGTAAAAATAGAAAAAGTGACTTCATTTTTATAACAGTTACAATAAAGAATGTTGCGTCATTTCTTTAGGTTGTGCTACACCCATTAAATCTAAAATGGTAGGAGCAATATCACCTAAAACACCACTGTTTATTTTTTTGATTTCTTTATCAATTAAAACAAAAGGAACAGGGTTTGTAGTATGTGCTGTGTGAGGAGAACCATCAGGATTCATCATAGTTTCACAATTACCATGATCTGCAATTAAAAGAATAGAGTACCCATTTTTTATACCAGTTTCTATCACTTCTTTAGCACAAATATCTACAGCTTCACAAGCTTTTATAGCAGCATCCATTATTCCTGTATGGCCAACCATGTCTCCGTTTGCAAAGTTTAAACACACAAAATCTGCCTCTCCTTTTTCTAAATCTTCACACAAAGCATCTTTTAATTCATAAGCAGACATTTCTGGCTTTAAATCATAAGTAGCTACTTTAGGCGAGTTTCTTAAAATACGAGATTCGCCTTTAAAAGGAGCTTCTTGTCCGCCAGAAAAGAAAAATGTAACGTGTGGATATTTTTCAGTTTCGGCAATTCTTATTTGTTTTTTACCTGCGTTAGCTAAAACCTCACCTAACGTATTTTTAATATTATCTGTATTATAAATAACGTTTATTCCTTCAAAACTTTCATCATATAAAGTGATGGTAGTGTAATACAAGTCTAATTTTTTCATCCCAAATTCTGGGAAATCATTTTGAGATAAGGCACTTGTCAATTCTCTTCCTCTATCTGTTCTGTAGTTAAAAAACAACACAACATCTCCTTCTTTAATTTGGGTTTTAGGAGAACCATCATCATTAGTAACAATAATTGGTTTGTGAAATTCATCTGTAATGCCTGCTTCGTAATTCGTTTTTACAGCATCAATAACATTTGTAGTTTTTGTACCAATTCCATTAACAAGACCATCATAAGCTTCTTTTACACGTTCCCATCTGTTATCTCTATCCATGGCATAATAACGACCTGTTACAGTTGCAATTTCTCCCGTACTTTTGTCCATGTGTTCTTGAACCTCATTTAAAAAATAAGGAGCAGATTTAGGGTCACAATCTCTACCATCTGTAAAAGCGTGTAAATACACATTGTCTACTTTATTTTCTGTAGCAACATCTAACAAGCCTTTTAAGTGATTGATGTGTGCATGAATACCTCCATTAGAAACCAAGCCTAATAAATGAACATCTTTGTTATTTTCTTTAGCGTATTTAAAAGTATCTAACAACACTTTTTCTTTACCTAAGGTATTTTCTTTAACTGCTTTGTTTATTCTTGCTAAATTTTGATACACAATTCTACCAGCACCCAAATTCATGTGACCAACTTCAGAATTCCCCATTTGTCCTTCTGGCAAACCTACATGTTCTCCATCTGTTCTTAGTTGAGCATTAGGGTATTTATCATATAAACCATTAATAAAAGGTGTTTTTGCATTGTAAATAGCGGATACTTTTGGGTCTTGTGTAATTCCCCATCCGTCTAAAATCATCAGTATAACTTTCTTGTCCATTTTCTTAAAATTGAGCAGTAAAATTAAGCAATATTTTATCGTTTTTTATTGATTTTATAAGTTTTTCACGAAACCGATAACGTATTTTAAAAGTTGCTATAAAAACTGTATTTCTTTAAGATTGATTTTTGTTATTAATAATTTATCAATTAGATTTGCAGACAATTATAGTATTAAACCTGTAAGTTTATCATCTTTAAAAGCACTACAGTGTAACAAATGCTACACAATACCAGTTAAAGAAGGTTTAGTTTTGTAGAAAATTAAAGATATAATATGGGTTTTTTTGATATATTTAAAAGAAAAAATATGAGCGTAGAAATTAAAGAATATTTAGCTAAAGGAGCAGTGGTTTTAGATGTAAGAACACTAGAGGAGTGGAATGAAGGGCACACTGAAGGAGCAGAACATATTGTTTTAACAACAATTCCTTTAGAGATAGAAAAAATAAAATCTTGGAACAAACCAGTAATTGCTGTTTGTAGAAGTGGTGCAAGAAGCGGACAAGCTACTCAGTTTTTAACTAAAAATGGTGTAGATGTTATAAATGGTGGTCCTTGGCAAAATGTAGATGAACACGTAGGTTAAATCTCGTAGTTGTTAAAACCTTTTTTTCGGTGTCTTTGCAGTTTGATATAAATTTTTATTGAACGTATTATTTTTTTGAGAACTGCAAAGATTCCTCCAAGCATTGCACCCACAAAAGCACCCATAGTTACAGGGTCATAATGATGGCCTGTAACAAGGTATTTTACATAAAAAACGAAGATTCCTATTATTATAGATACCAAAAATATCTGTAATTTAGATTTTGATATATAAGCATAAACACCACAGAAAACTCCTGTAATAATACTTGTTGCAGTAATTTTAGTTAAAAACAATTCAATAAGAATTGTATCATTAGAAACAAATAGAGATGTTATAAACATACCTATTAAAACTCCAAAAAGGATACCAATTGCAATTTTTTGTAACATGTATTTTGGGGGATTTATCCTATAAAAATACATGTTTTTTTTCAAATAGATTAAATTTCTTTTTTTCTGTTTCTTTATTTCTTTAATTTTATTAATAATTTATCTTTTAGATAAATTTACTTGTTGTTATTTTTCCTATTTATTAAAATATAAAAGTAGATAACTGTTAAGGTTAAATTAACCAACAGTATCTACTTCCTAAAGTTTTTTTAAATAATTATAATTTGCTAAAAAACTCGTCTAATTGTTTGTTTAAAAAAGTATTGCAGGCATTGTAAAACCCTTGAGCATATTTATCAGCATCAACTTCTATCCATTTTGCAGTTTTAGAAAAACGATCTGCTAAAGCATTTGAATAATCAGAAAAAGTTGTTAAAGAAGTTGGTACAAAAGAACCCTGTTTTTGGTAAGCAACAATTTTTTCTTTTTTCATAACTCCTTCAATTTCTATATTATCTTTTAGAGTTCCTGTAAATTGAGCAGTAGATCCTAAGCCTGTTTTACCATAAGCAAATGAAACCATTGAGTTTATTGGGTAATTTTCTACTGCACCTTTTAGTTGCACAGAACCAAATAACTTGCCCATAGTAGAATTTTTCTTTTTTAACTTTTTTGGTATGGTAACTGTGTACTGATCTATTAAACGTAGATTGGTTAAGATTTTTACTTTTGCCCCCCCAGCACTAAAAAAGTCGCTACCATTTTCAGAAAACATAACATGCATATTTACATCAGCAATTATTACATCGCCTAATTCTTTAGATAATTTAGCTTGAACACCTAAACCGCCTAAACCTAAAATACCTGCTTTTTTATAATAAAAAGTGTAATTTTCTGGAGCACAAGTAATAATACCTGTTCTACTTTCTTTTAAATAAGGACCACTTGCTTTTTCCCAACCACTTAAAGTTTTAGTTTTTCCAGCTTCTTCTCCAGATATAATTTCATAGCCTTCTTTTTTTAGTCTACTTACATAATTGTTAAAAAGTAAGTTTGTTTTTTCTTGTATTTTATTGGCATCAACTCCACCTAAGCCCACAGCAGCTCTTGCAGTTGCACTGCTTTTATTACCAGATATTCTTCCTCCATCTCCACCAGCTTTAAAATCAACGGCCTCTTTATAAACTTCAAAATCTATGTGAAAAGAATTGATGTAGATTTTTTTAGAAGCTTTTTTCATTTTGCTTAATCCGTATTTTTTACTGGTAATTTTTACATCTCCCAAATCTTGCGCATTCCCTGTAATTGTTATTGCAATTGCAATTAAAAAAGTAAGTAAGTTTTTCATAATTTTTGTTTTAAGGTTATGTTTCAAATTTACTAAAAACATAAATTGAAAACAATAGGGTAATTCACGTATATTTTTATCAAATAAAATAAAGAATTGTTTTAGACTTTTGGCTTTCTTATTTTTTAATTTTCTATAAATAAGATCTATTATGATTTTAATGATTGTAAAATTAAAATACGGGAAACGACGTATTTTTTAAAAAAATATTTTTTTTGAACTTTGTAAAATATAAATAAAAACAATTGTTATGAAAAAGAGAAAAAACATTTTATTACTTTTCAGTTTACTATTCCTAATTAGTTCTTGCAATATTTTAGATGAAGAAGAGCCATCATTTTCATGTGATAAAAACTCAACTATTAAAATAAATAATAAAGAACATTGCTCTTTTGCAAAGTCTAAGGTAAAAGCAGGTAGATTAGAAATTGGTTTTGGTTATTCAACAGGAAGTTTAGATCTTTTAATTAATGAAAAAGATATTAAAGTGAACACTACTTATCAATATGCTAAAGGAGAAGTTAGTATTTGGTTTAACAATCTAAATAAAGTCAATTCTGGTCTTTTTTTGATTACAAAGCTAGATGAGCAGAACAGATTAATGTCTGGTCATTTTGATTTTAATGCAGAAAGTAACAACAATAGTCAAGCTTTTAATTATGTGGTAAGTGCGAAATTTACAGATGTAGCTTATTAATTAAAATTTAGAAAAGGAATTTCTTGTTTTATTTTGATAATTTTTTCTTCTAAATTTTTTAAAAAAAATTGATGTTGCTCAGAATTTTCATGAAATGGTTTATGAGAAATTCCTTTTTGAATGATCTCAATTTCTTTCATTATTGATATTGTTTTTTCTGAAAACCAAGTCATGATAAATTGTTCCCAAATATAATTGATTGCAATATTGTTTGGATGAATCATATCTTCTGCATAAAAGCGATAATCCCTTAATTCATCCATCATAATTTCATAAGATGGAAAATAGGATACATTTTGATTCTTAAGAAGTTGATGAATGGCAGTAATTAAGTGCGATTTACTTAGCTTATTTTCTACAAAACCGTCTTTTAAATGACGAACAGGAGAAACTGTAAAAATAATAGTTACATTTTTATTGATTGATCTGATACCTGATGTTATCATTTCTAAACTATGGCCAATTTCATCAACAGATAACAACTTTTTAAGGAATTTTTTTTGAGGAATTTTATGGCAATTTGCAACGATTGTAGCTGTTTCTTCAAAACGATATACCCAAGAAGTTCCTAATGTTATGATGATATGATTCGCTTCTTCTAATTGTTTTTTTGTTGATAAAATTCTCGAATTTAGACGCTCTAATATTGCATTTTTATCAACAGAACTAAAACTAGAATGAGCATCAAAACAATGCCAACGTTCATTTTGAAAAACTAAATCTTCCTCTTTGTATTCTTTTTTATGGATTGCATTTGTAATTAGGTTTTCAATTGCTTTTGTATGAAAAAGAATACCAAAGGGATTTTGGTTCGCTCGAAATTTAAAATAATTGAATTTATTACCAATATTTTCTGAAAAACAAGACCCTAAAAGCAAAACTTTAGAACTATAGCTTATTTGGTTTTGAGATACTTTTTTTAGTTTTATTTTGGTTTGAAGATTCATTAATACTTCAATACTTTTTTAGTTTTAGAAACACCTTTAGATTGATAATGTATAAAATAATTTCCTTGTGGTAACTGCTGTATATCAACCTTTAGAGTATGTGGTATAGCACTGTATTTTTTATTTGTAATCTGTTTTACAGTAGCACCAATGCTATTATACAATGTAATTTTTACATTTTTATTGTTACCTAAGAACCCAATATTAATACTATCTATTGCAGGATTTGGATAGACATTAATTTTCAATTCTTCTAAAAGAAAATCATCTGTAGAGAGTGCAGCAGTACAGCTTTCTTTAAAAATAGGTAAAGCATCAAATTCATCAAATAAAACCGAATTAGATTCTTGTTTTGTTGCACCCAACCAATCTGTTAAAACAGTACTGTAAATGTTTCTAAAATCATATTGCATTTGCACGCCTTCTTTTATATCTACTTCAGTATCAATTTCTGGTGCATCGCCCAAAATTTGGGTTTTAGCACAATTACCAAATAAAAATAAAGGAGCTGCTGTACCATGATCTGTACCTAAACCAGCGTTAGAACGAATTCTTCTTCCAAATTCAGAATACGTCATTCCAATAACTTTGTCATCGATGTTTAACAATTCTAAATCTTCTTGAAAAGCTGCAATTGCTTCAGATAATTCGTTTAATAAATCACTATGTCTTCCTTCTGTTGGTTTGCCTTCTTCTGTTTGATTGTCATGCGTATCAAAACCACCTAATTGAACAATATATACTTTGGTTTTTAATCCGCCAGAAATTAATTTTGCAACATTTTTTAACTTTCCGGCTAATTTATTGTCATTACTGTTTTCATATTTAGTAGATAAATTATTGCCTTTGTTAGATGCATTTGCAATAACCTCTGAATATGCATTTGTTTGTGCAATAGTATCATTTATAAAAGTTAATGTATCTCCATAACAATTATTAGGTATAGCTCCTGTATTAGAAACCAATGCAGTTCCTGGGTTGTCTGGATCTGATACTGCCATTGAAAAATTAGTATTAGGACCTTGGCAAGTTTCTGAAACAACTTTACCTAAAGTAATGGCAAAAGGATCTGAATTTTCTGTATTTGGATAATTTTCTGGATATTCTGCATGGTTTTCGTTAAAAAATCGACCAATCCAACCAGAAGAAATATATTCATCTGAACTAGAAGCAGAATTCCAGATATCTGTAGATCTAAAATGGGATCTGTTTTGATCTGGATATCCAACATTTTGTATGATAGATAATTTTTCTCGATCCCAAATACCTTTTATTCCTGATAAGGAGGGGTGTAATGCTGTGTCATTATTTAACGATAATAAATTGGCTTCTGGTATAATAATGTTAGAGCGAACACTTTGTAAATTATCATATTGGTTTAGGTTAAAAACGGTATTCAAACCATCATTACCACCTTGTAATTGTATTAAAACTAATATGTTTTCATTGTCTTCAGATAACTGATATTCAGCTGGTTTTTCGCTAGCAAATAATGGGAAACCACTCAATGTTATTGGCAAAGAAGCAGTAGCAAGGGTACTTAATTTTATAAAATCTCTTCTATTTAATTTTGTTGACTTCTTCATGATTACATTATTTGAAATTCAGACATTTGTACCATAACTGCAATTAAATTTCTTAACTTATTTTCAACAGAAATTCGCATCGCTTCATCAGTTGGGTTGCTTAAAAAATTTGTGTATTCTACTGTCCATTCAAAATCGGGTAAACCAGGAATTAAAATGTCTTTTAGAGCGTCTATCTGTTGTTGTGCAATTGGGTAATTAAATAATTGGTTAGATAACTCAGTTATTAAAACATTTGGATTTTCTGCATTTGTAATTTTAGAAGCAATTAATAAAACGGGTACTAAAGCAGGTACTGTATATTTTTTTTCATCAATCACTAAATCACCTCCAGTAACAATTATTCTACAATAGTCTAATCTTTTAGGTAATAAATAACTATTTATCCAACTTTTATAAAATAAAGGTTCTTGGTAATAGGCTTTCCAACCAGCAACATCTGGATGATGGAATATAGATTGGTTTAAATCTGTAGCCGCTAAATACAAGACCAAAGCAAAACTATATTCTAAATTTACTGAAATTTTTGGAGCTGTAACCAATAATGATTTTGTAACAGAAAACATTAAATCAATAGGACTTTTTACCATACAAAACGTGTTTTCAAAGAAATGTTCTGATGAAAGTAATGTTTTTAAAGCAGGAACGATGTCATAGTTGTTATTCCTAATTATTTCGGCCAAAGGTTCAATAACATTCGTTTCAATTTCTGTGGATATTTCTGCACTGATAAACCATTTATAAAGTTTTCTAGTTATAAATCTAGAGCATTCATCTTGTTCAAAAATTTTATCAATTAAATCTTTGTACTCATTCTCGCCATTTTCAGAAATTACAGCATTATTAAATCGATGAGAAAGTACTTTGTCACCTTTTGTATGTCTATTATTTGTAAAATAGGCATTTAGTGTATCTGTATGAGCTAAACCTCTCGATCTCCAACCAGTTAGTACTTTAGAGATTGCTAGAACATCATCTTCTGTATAATTTGTATAATCTCCATTACCCAAAGCAATCCCTTTTCCAATCGTAAAAAGTTCTAATAATTCTCTAGAGTAATTTTCATTTGGGGCAGCATCAGAATTTTGATTGCCACTCAAATAAATGAGCATGTTTGGGTCTACAGTTATTTGTTTTACGAGCTCTTTAAAATTTTTTAAGGAGTTGGCTCGTAAAACATTCATGTAGTAATATTCTCTGTGTGGGTTTATGTTTTCTGACACAAAATGATTGTGCCAAAAAAGAGTTAGTTTTTCTCTAATAGACATTTCTGCATCTTGCATTTGCAGAAAAGACCAAGCATATAGTGATCGATTTCTAGATCTATAAATTTTAGGTCTACTTTCACCAGCAGAAATTTCTGGATATGCAGGTGCATTTACCCAAGTCTCCCCGTAATTTGCTCCAGGGTCATTTATTTCATCATTTCTATTGTTAGTGCCATCAAATTGATATTTTAAAGGCGGACTTGGTAAAGGTTTTTCTTCAAAAAGTTTGTTTATTGTAGCTGTTAAGCCTAATGAAACAGAAGTTTTAACCAAATCTTGTGTTACACCGAAAGAAGTTCTATTTAATAGGTGTCTTGCTTCTTTGGAAGAGAAATTACCAGAATAAGGTGCTAAATATGGCATAGTTTAGTTTAAATTGATGAAAACCAATATTGTATCGTCTCAAATTTAATCTAAATTATTTGAAACCACAAATATTGATTTTGTGGTTGTTAGACCTTTATAATTTAAAAAGGTTTAAAGTTTAGACCAAATAATCTTTAGCACTTTCTAGAGCTTTTGTAATTCCTGCAGGATTTTTACCTCCAGCAGTAGCAAAGAAATTTTGTCCACCTCCACCACCGTGAATTAATTTACCCAATTCTCTCACTACTTTACCAGCATCATAACCACGTTCATTTGCTAATTCTTTAGAAATATAACAAGTTAACATTGCTTTTTCTTTGGATGGAGCAGCACCAAATAATAAAAATAAATTCTGATGCTCTTTTCCAATTTCAAAAGCAAGGTTTTTTATTCCATTTGGGTCTAAATCTATTTTGGTTGCTAAAAACTGAACACCATTTATTTGTTGTAGTTGGTTTTTTAATTCACTAGATAAATTTTTAGCTTTATCTCTTAACAATTGTTCAACTTGTTTTTGTAATGCAGTATTATCCTCTTGTAGTTTTTGTACAGCTTTTACAGGTTCTTTAGCGTTGTTTAGTAAGTCTTTAATTTCAAATAAAGTTTTATTGTTTTCTGAGTAGAAATCTTTAACAGCATCATTTGTTATGGCTTCAATTCTTCTAATTCCTGATGCTACAGCACCTTCAGATTTGATTTTAAAATGCCAAATATCGCCAGTGTTTTTTACATGTGTTCCGCCACAAAGTTCAATAGATTTACCGAATTTTATGGCTCTTACTGTATCGCCATATTTTTCTCCAAATAAAGCCATTGCTCCATCTGCAATTGCTTTTTCCATAGTGATATTTCTATTTTCTTCTAGAGCAAGTTTCCCTGCGATTCTTGCATTTACAAAATTTTCTATATCACGTAATTCATCTACAGTTAATTTAGAAAAGTGTGAAAAATCAAAACGTAAATACTTAGAATGTACGGCAGATCCTTTTTGCTCAACATGTGTTCCTAGAATTTCTCTTAATGCTTGGTGTAAAAGATGGGTTGCTGTGTGGTTGCATTCAGTTCTGTTACGTTGTTTTTTATCTACTACCGCTTTAAAATTTTCATTTAAATGTTTGGGTAAGTTTTTTGTAAAATGTATGATAACATTGTTTTCTTTCTTGGTATCTAAGATATATAAAACATCTCCTTGTATAGTTTCTAAATATCCTTTATCACCAACTTGTCCTCCACCTTCTGGGTAAAAAGGAGTTAAGTTAAAAACGAGCTGATACATTTCTCCGTCTTTTTTAGACGTTACTTTTCTGTATCTTGTAATTTTTACATTTGCCTCTAAAGTATCATAACCAATAAATTCTTGCACAGAATCATCAACTAAAATAATCCAGTCTTCTGTTGATGTTTCACTGGCAGCTCTAGATCTGTTTTTTTGTTTTTGAAGTTTGTCTTGAAACCCTTTTTCATCTAAAGTATATCCCTTTTCAGATAAAATTAAGGCAGTTAAATCAACAGGAAATCCAAAAGTATCAAACAATTCAAATACTTTTTCGCCAGAAATTTCTTTTGATTTTGAAGATGAAATAATGCCATCCAATAGTAATAAACCTTGGTCTAAAGTTCTTAAAAATGAAGTTTCTTCTTCTCTAATAACGTTTTCAATTAATTGTTTTTGTACTTTTAATTCAGGGAAAGCATTGCCCATTTTTTTACTTAAAACATCAACCAATCTATAAATAAAAGGTTCTTTTTTGTTTAAAAAGGTAAAACCATAACGAACTGCTCTTCTTAAAATCCTTCTAATCACATAGCCTGCTCCTGTATTGCTTGGTAATTGTCCATCAGCAATAGAAAAAGCGACAGCTCTAACATGATCAGATATTACACGAGTAGCTATATCTTGTTCTAATTTTTTACCATATTTTACATTGGTAATTGTTTCTATTTCTCTAATTAGTGGGGTAAAAACATCAGTATCATAATTAGATTGCACGTTTTGTAAAACCATACACAAACGTTCAAAACCCATTCCTGTATCAATATGCTTATTTGGTAAATCTATTAGTTTTCCATTGGCTTTACGATTGTATTGCATAAAAACAAGGTTCCATATTTCCACAACATGAGGGTGGTCTTCATTAATCAAAGTACGTCCGTCAATTTTTGCTTTTTCTTCTGCAGAACGAATATCAACATGAATTTCAGAACAAGGTCCACAAGGTCCTTGATCTCCCATTTCCCAAAAATTATCTTTTTTATTTCCTTTTAAAATTCGGTCTTCAGGAATCAGTTTTTTCCAGATGTCAAAAGCTTCAGTGTCCATTTTTAAATTGTCAGCATCTTCAGAGCCTTCAAAAACGGTTACATATAAAATATCTTTGTCAATTTTGTATACCTCAGTCAATAATTCCCAAGCCCAAGCAATTGCTTCTTCTTTAAAATAATCGCCAAAAGACCAATTGCCCAACATTTCAAATAACGTATGATGATAGGTGTCATAACCAACTTCCTCTAAATCGTTATGTTTACCAGAAACACGTAAACATTTTTGAGAATCTGATATTCTATTCTTTTTTGGAACTCCGTTGCCTAAAAAATATTCTTTAAAAGGTGCCATTCCAGAATTAACAAATAGTAAAGTTGGATCATCTTTTGTAACCATAGGAGAAGAAGGAACAATTAGATGTTCTTTTTCTTTAAAAAAGTTTAAAAATGTAGCACGTACGTCTTGTGATTTCATAGAATAGTGGTTTCCAACAAGGTTGAATTATGTTAAATTATTTTTAAAAAGAACTGCTAAAAAAAAGACAGTTACAAAACATTTTGTAAATTTGAGAGCTACCAAATATAATACACTCATTTAAGAGCACAAAAATAATATAATTCCCATTATGGCAAAAGTAAAATATTATTACGATGCAGACACTCTTTCTTACAGGAAAATTACTGTAAATAAAGGTGATTATTATAAGAAAACTGTTTTCGGAATTTTAGCTGTTTTTTTAACGGCATTGATAGGTTTTATTGTTTTTAGTCAGTTTATTATGTCACCCACAGAACGTGCACAAAAACGAGAGTTAGAAAACTTAAAATTGCATTATGAGTTACTCTCTAGACGAATGCAAGAAGGAGCATCAATTTTAGCAGAACTTCAAGAGCGAGATAATAATATTTACCGAATTTATTTTGAAGCAAATCCAATACCTGATGAACAAAGAAAAGCAGGTTTTGGGGGCGTAAATAGGTATCAATACTTAGATGGTTTTGAGAACTCAACCATGATTACAAAACTAACAAAAGATATTGATGTACTTTCTAAACAATTGGTTGTACAGTCTAAATCTTTAGATGAAATAGTTGCACTAGCCAAAGAAAAAGAAAAAATGTTAGCTTCTATACCTGCAATTTTACCAGTTGAGTTAAAAGATTTAACAAGAATGGCATCTGGATTTAGTATGAGAATGCACCCCATTTTAAAAATTAGAAAATTTCATAAAGGAATGGATTTTACAGCAGCAATTGGAACACCAATTTATGCTTCTGGAAACGGAACTGTTACAAGAGCAGAAAGAAGTGCCACTTATGGAAATGTTGTTTATATTGATCATGGTTATGGATATAAAACTATTTATGCCCACATGAGTAGGATGAAAGCTAGAAAAGGAAGCAAAGTAAAACGTGGAGACTTAATTGGATATGTTGGTAATACAGGTAGATCTGTTTCTTCTCATTTACATTATGAAGTTCATAAAAATGGCAGAGCTGTTAACCCTATCAATTTCTATTATGGCGATTTAACTCCAGAAGAGTTTGCAGCAATGCAGAAGGCCTCTGAAGAAGAAGGGCAGTCTTATGACTAATAAATTTGTGTAATTGTTTAATTGTTGAATCGTATTTGCAATTACACAATTACACAATTACACAATTACACAATTATACAATTATGTATGTAGATTTACCAGAAAAGAGGTATTACAAAATAGGCGAAGTTGCAAAGGCATTTGACGTAAATACATCTTTGGTACGTTTTTGGGAAAAAGAGTTTGACATTATCAAACCAAAAAAAAATGCAAAAGGAAATCGTTTGTTTACACAAGAGGATGTTAAAAACTTTAAATTAATATTTAATCTAGTAAAAGAAAGAGGTTTTACTTTGGATGGTGCAAAACAAAAATTAAAAGAAAACCCAGAAACTACTGTTAGTAATTTTGATATTATCAGCAGATTAGAAGTAGTAAAGGCAGAATTGAATAAAATTAAAGATCAACTCTAATATTTTTTCTAATATAGTCTCTAATTACAGGATAGGTAACAATATCTTTTATATTCTCAACAATATTGGGTACTATTGTATAACAAAAATCAATCAATCAAAACTTAAAATTTAGAATCATGAGTAAAAAAGTAATTTACATTATAGCTATTTTAGTGTTTGGCTACGTTATTTACAATTTCGGAAAAGGATTTAATAACACAGCAGTTGTTTTACAAGAAGATGCAAAAACAACTTGGTCTAATGTAGAAAGTTCTTACCAACGTAGAAACGATTTAATTGGCAATTTGGTAAAAACAGTTCAAGGAGCAGCAGATTTTGAAAAAGAAACTTTAACAGATGTAATTAATGCAAGGGCAAAAGCAACCTCTGTAAATATTAATGCAGGAGATTTAACACCAGAAAAAATGGCTCAGTTTCAACAAGCTCAAGCTGGTATGAGTGGAGCATTATCTAAATTATTAGTTTCTGTAGAACGTTATCCTGATTTAAAAGCAAATGCTAATTTCTTAGAATTACAAAGTCAATTAGAAGGTACAGAAAATAGAATTAATGTTGCTAGAGATCGTTTTAATGAAGGTGTAAATAAGTATAACAAACATATAAAAGTCTTTCCAAATTCTTTGTTAGCAGGTTTGTTTAATTTTGATGAAATGAATCGTTATAAAGCAAATGCTGGTTCTGAAAATGCACCAGATGTTAATTTCGATTTCAAAAATAAAAACTAATATAAATGTCTAAAGTAGAAGCATTTCTTTCTCCTGAAGAAGAACAAGAAATTATTTCTGCGATTAGAGTTGCAGAAAAAAATACTTCTGGCGAAATACGCGTTCATATTGAAGCTCATTCAGAGAAAAATCATAATGAACGTGCCTTAGAAGTATTTTATCTGTTAAAAATGAACAATACAAAAGATCAAAATGGCGTATTGATTTATGTTGCTGTAAAAGATAAAAAGTTTGTTATTTATGGCGATAAAGGAATCAATGAAGTTGTTTCTAAAGATTTTTGGGATGCTACCAAAGATGTAATACAAAATCATTTTAAAGAAGGTAATTTTAAACAAGGAATTGTTGATGGAATTTTAAAAGCAGGAGAAGAACTACAAAGTCATTTTCCTTGGCAAACTGATGATGAAAATGAACTTTCTAATGAAATTTCTAAATAATGATGATTAGTAAGCAGTTTTCAATAAGCAGTTTTCCGTCAGCAATTTTATCAAAAAAATTGTTGTTAATTTTTGTATTTGTACTTTCTTTAAACTCCTTTTCTCAAGGCTATACAATTCCTGAAAAACCAAAATTTCAAACGAGTGTTTATGACTATATTGAGTTATTAACACCCTACCAAAAAACGACTTTAGAAAACAAATTAGTTCGATATTCAGACACAACATCCACACAAATTGTAGTGGCTATTATTGCTTCTACTCAAGGAGAAAATATTGCTTATTTAGCTGCGAATTGGGGCGAAAAATGGGGTATTGGACAAGCTAAAGAAGATAATGGTGTTTTAATGCTATTGGCAAAAAACGACAGAAAAATAACCATACAAACAGGGAAAGGTACAGAACACTTATTAACAGATTTTCAATCGAAAAGAATTATTGAAAGAGTCATTATTCCTGAGTTTAAAAAAGGAGATTATTATAGCGGATTAAACAAAGGTTCAGATTATATATTTAAAACTTTAAACGGAGAATTTAAAGGAACACGTAAAGTGAAATCAGAAGGTTTTGATCCAGGAATTATTATTTTTATCATTATAGTTTTCATCATTTTTATTTTAATTTCTAGAGGAAATAAAAATAACGGAAGTAGAGGTAAACGTTTTAGTAGCGGTTCTATTTTAGATACCATTATTTTAAGCAATGCTGGTAGACGTGGAGGAAGTTTTGGTGGTGGTTTTGGTTCTTCTGGAGGAGGTTTTGGAGGTTCTTCTGGTGGTTTTGGAGGTGGCTTTGGAGGAGGAAGCTTTGGTGGTGGAGGAGCTTCTGGAGGTTGGTAAACTCTATTTTTCTATAAAAATAAATAGATAAACATAAAATAAACCCTTCAGATTTTTATTCTGAAGGGTTTTTAATATATTTAAAAATGATAAAAAAAATAGCGGTTATTTTCAGTTTCTTATTGTGTGTTAGTTGTCAAAATTTTGGGAAGCTACAATTAATTGCTAGTTTACCTAATGACTTAGAAGAAGTTTCAGGGACAGAAATAGTTGCTAAATCTGATTTAATTTGGATGCTAAATGACAGTGGAAATAAATCAAAAATATATGGAGTTACCCAAAAAGGTAAAATTAAAAAAGAGTTAACAATAAAAGCAAAAAATAACGATTGGGAAGATTTAACATCTGATGATAAAGGAAATATTTATATTGGCGATTTTGGAAATAATGAATGTAAAAGAAAAAACCTTGTTATTTTAAAAGTGAAGCATAAAGATGTATCAAAATCTAAAAAGATAGCAGTAGATAAAATTAAGTTTTATTACCCAAATCAAACAAAATTTCCTCCTAAAAAGAAGCAGTATTATTATGATGCAGAATCATTTTTCTATTTTAATAACTTCTTTTATATTTTTACTAAAAGTAGGGTTAAAAGTAAATTCGGTAAAACATCATTGTATAAAATTCCTGCTGTAAAAGGGAATCATAAAGCAGTGTTTATATCAGAATTTAATCATTGTAAAGAAATGGATTGTTGGATTACTTCTGCAGATATTTCTCAAGATGGTAGTAAAGTAGCTTTGCTTTCTCCTTCATCTGTTCTTGTTTTTTCTGATTATAAAAATGACGATTTTTTATCAGGAAAAGTAACAGAAATCACTTTAAATCATACTTCTCAAAAAGAAGGAATTACATTTAAAACCAATGATGTTTTACTAATTACAGATGAAAAAGCTCATGGAGTTGGAGGTAATTTTTATGAGTTGAAGATTTAAAGACTTGCAAATTTATAAATTAACAAACCCCAACCTAAAACCAAAAGCAAACCTCCCAAAGGTGTAATTGGTCCTAAAAACTTCATTTTTTTGTTATTTGCAGATGAAATAACCAATCCATAAATAGAAAATGAAAACAGAATTATCCCTACAATAAATACATAGATAATATAATTGTTAATTGCAGTTAGAGAGTTGAATTGAGACCCAAAAACTAGCAACACTATAGCATGATACATTTGATATTTTACACCAGTTTCAAAACTTTGTAATTGCTCTTTAGATAATTTTTTCTTTAAAAGATGTGCCCCAAATGCACCAAAAATTACAGCGGTTAAACCAAAAATTGCTCCTGAAATTAATGCTATTTTATCCATTTTTTTTAAAAATTAAATCCTAAATTAAAGGTAAGTCTTACACCATCATTACTATTAAAAACAGCGATATTACCTACAAGTATATTTGCAGCGTTTAAGAATACACCACCTCCAACTGAAGTGTTAAACTGTGTATTATTAAATGTAGTGTTTTGTTGCCCCCAAACTGTACCATAATCAAAACCACTGTAAAGTCCTATTTTTAGAGGAACGATACTTGTTTTTACTTTGCTTAAAAGAAAACGAAGATCTGTTGATTGATACAACGAATTTTTACCGTTAAATCTTTGATTTCTATAACCTCTTAAACCATCATTTCCTCCAATATTTGCTGCTTGGTAAAACTCATAAGATTTATTAAAATTATAATGACTTTTTACTTTGGTAGCTAACACCAGTTTTCCATTAGAAATTAATTTGTAATCAAAAGAAATGGAAGGAATTAAATATGCAAAATTATTGTTATTGTTTAGGTTTGATGTGTATCCTACTTTTAAAGAGGTTCTCATTCCCATTGTTGGAAAAGCTTCATTGTCAAAATTTTCAAACTCGTAACTTGCTTCCGTATTTATAAATTCTTGATTGTTGTAAACTCCATTATTTGCTTGCAACGATTCAGCTATAAATCTGCCAGTTGTTTTTTCTACTTTGTAATTTTGATAATTTATCCCAAATTTAATTTTTGCACCTAAATCTCCCTGCCAATGCAAAAAAGAGCCTGTACTTAATTCTTTTATTCTTACTCTATTAAAGTTTTTATCTTCAGCTCCATTTGCATTTGGATTTGTAGAATTGTTTCCTTTTCCAAAGTAGTTGATGGCAAAATTAGGACTGGTAAACCTTGCTTTTATTCCTAAATTCCAACTTTTAAAAACGTTGGCAAATGCGCTTGCATAATCAAACTCAAAACCATTTGTAGCAAAAAAATAAGAAGCGTTTAAAGTGTGTTGAGAGGTAAAAGGATTTCTCTCAAAACCAAAAGCTTTGTAGGTATTAGAAATCCCAAATTTTAGTCCATCATCTGGATTAAAACCCATAGTTGGAGTTACAAAAAATTGGTTGTTTTTAAGCTTTTTGTAATCGAATACATTTGTTTGATAATGATCCGTTAATTTTTTGCTTCCGTTTTTAGTTACAAAAGTATTTTTCTTTGATTTATAATCGTAAATTTTAATTTTTTTACCATTTATAATGTTATAAGTATCATTGTTTTGCCCTCCAATAATTCTAATTTTTATCAAATCTTTAGCAGTTCCTTTTACAACAAAAGTATCTTTGTCATCCAACCCATAAATCCAAATTTCTTTAGTTTCTAGTTTATTGTATACTTTTTGATGAAAAATAGGACCTTTTTCTCCGTTTTTAATTCTGTAAGCAGTAATTTTAGTTTGTCCGTTTTTTAATCTTTCAATATCAAACCAATCGTCTTTATGAGTACCTTTTACAACTTGAAACTTCTGAATCTCATGAAAGTAAGTATCAGAAATTTGCTGTAAATTATTTCTTCTTCCTTGTAGTTTTTTCTTAATATCAAGTATTGTTACATCATTAACTTCTGTAGGAAAGTGTTTAAAAGCTTTGTCTATAATAGCATCTGTAATGTTTTTTGTAATTAATTTTACTTGAGTGTCCCAATCACTTTTATTTGATTGTGTAATTAATGACATGTCTAATGGATAAGGAGATAAATTAAATTTTTTTGGGTTTTTAATATTTTTACTATAAGCATTCATGGCTTGTAAAGCAGGAATGTAATTTGTTGCATATTTTAACAAAAGACCATCTCCCATAATAGAAAAAGCTTGATCTCTATCTCTAGGAATTGGCCTATAAATGGTTTTTTTATCAACTTTAAAAACAGCCCATCTCCATTGATCTTCATGTCTGTCAAAATCTCCAATTAGCATATCAAACAAACGTGCTTTAATGTAGGCTTTTTCATCTATAAGATGATTTTCATTTTTGCTTAAATTCTTTAATAAGTCATCTGTACTTATTACTTTATTAGCAAAACCAAAGCTAGCTTTGTCTCCATGGCCAGAAGCTGCACGTTCTTCAATCATGTATAGCTCGTTGCCAAATTCTGTATTAAAATGACCCAAACTATTTTGTTTTGGAATGTAATATAAAACAGGGTTTGTATGATAGACACCAATCGCATCAGCTAAAGTACCAATAGTAAAAGGAGCATAAGGATGAGAACCTGTAAAAACATCGTTCAATAAATTTTCTGTTTCAGTATCATTAAATTGCCCTTCTACATATTGATCTTTAAAAGCAACAGCCTGCAAATATTGTACAGCATTTTTACGTAAAGCACGCATTACATATTCTCTGCCATTTTTATCGCGTAATCTTAACGATTTAGATTGATGTCCTCCACCTTTTCTAACAGGTTTTAATCCTCCAAAAAGGGTGTCTAAATCTACAGTTGGTGCATTTACTTTCGTTCCAAAATATTTGCGATAACGTTTTCCCCATAAAAATTGATAAAAACTACTTTTACTAACTTCTTCTTTGGTGTACACTGATGCTTTTTTTTCTGCAAGTGTGTTTTTAGGAAATGTTGTGTAATTTTTTTGAGTATTAGCTGGTAAAACTCCTGTTTCAAATACAATTTTATCGTCTTTTACAGCATAAAATTGTACCTTAGAAGCCCCATCTTTGTATATGTTAAGTTTTGCAAAACCTTGGTTTCCATAAGTAAATTTTGCATTACCACTTAATTTTGTGGGTGTTGTTTTAGAGCCAGAACCACTTACAATTTGTGGTAAATTGTCTTGTACAATGTATTGTAAATTATGATCGTGACCAGAAACAAAAATTGTTTTATCGTTTTCTTGGGCTAGTGTAATAATATGTTTTCTAAGGGTGTTGTACTTTTTATTTTGGACGTCTGTATTTGTCAATCCAGATGTTTTTCTGATTAAATTTTTAACAGAACCCAAAATTGGTAACGGACTTAAATGACTCTTAAAAGAGTATTTGCCTCCATGAGAACCATTGGTAAACATTGGGTGGTGTAAAGCAATAATTGTTGTTTTACCTCTTGCTTTTTTTATCAACCCTTCTAATTCATTCAAGAATTTTGTTCTTGTTTTAATCTCACAATCATCATTAATTGTTGGGTGCTTGTCCCAATTTGTTAAGTACCAATGAGTATCAACAATAATTAAAACGATGTTTTTAGAGATGTTGACTTTTTTTAGCGGACAACCATTTTGTGGTAAAAAAGAATTTTTACCCAATGCTTTTTCTACTAATTTTTCTTCTCTTTTTAAACCTTCTAATCCATTATACCAATCATGATTTCCAGGAATAAATATCGAATTTCCGTTAAATTTTTTAGCAACATCGGTTTGTGCTTCAATTCTTCTTTTTGCTAAAGGATATTTTTTAGATTTTTTCTTTGGGATGCCTGTTTCATATACATTATCTCCTAAAAAAAGTAAGGTTGATTTTTCTGATGCACCTTTTAGATGTTTTTGTAAATAATTTAAAGCAGGAGAATTTTTGGTTAAAGTAGAATTACCAGCATCGCCAATTAAATAAAAAGTATGTTCAATGTTAGCACTATCTTTTTTTATAATTTTAGGTTGGTTTTTTGCAATTTGCTTTTTTAAAGTTGCACAAGCAGCTATCAACAAAAAAAGAAAAGAAAAGAATGAATATTTAAAGATTTTCATAGCTGCAAAATTAACTATTTTAAAATAGAGTTTTTATATCGCTGTAAATCTTCTTTGGTATCTATGTCTACCAAGTTAGTATTTAATTTAGAACTGATAATTTCATTTTTTCTACTATTTATAAATTCTTTAGCACCTTTATCTCCCTGAATCAATAATAAATTAGAAAAATATTTTTCAGGAATAATAGCAGGAACACCAAATTTTTCTCCATAATTAGAGGCAATTATTACTTCTTTGTTTATGTTAAATAAATGAATCATATCTTTTAAATAAGCAACGTCAATAGCTGGCTGATCTGCTAATAGTATAAAAACTCCCTCAAAATTTAAATTATTTGCTTTAAAGTACTGAATTCCAGATACAATACTTGAACTTAACCCGTTTTTAAAATTATTATTTTTAATAAATTCAATATTTTTTGTAGTTGTTTCTGCTTTTATTTTATCAGCATTTGCACCTACAATGCAATAGATAGTTGAAGAAAAAAGGGTTTGTACTTTTTCTAATGTAATTTCTAAAAGTGTTTTTTTATCTATTTTTTCTAATTGTTTTATAGCTTTCATTCTAGATGATTTTCCTGCAGCTAATATTAAAACAGCAATATTTTTCATCGTTTAATTATTGATGTTTCCTGTTAGTTTTCTTAAAGAAAAAGGTTCTTTTTTATGAATTACAGACAAGATTTCTGCAATAATAGAAACTGCAATTTCTTCGGGAGTTTTAGCACCAATATGCAAACCTGCAGGAGTGTAAATAGCATCTAAAAAAACGTCAGAAATATTAGGCACAAACTCAAAGAGTTCGTTAAACAAACGCTCTCTTCTATTTGGTGCTCCTAAAACACCAATGTATTTTGGATTGTATGCAGATAATGAAATTAAGTATTTTAAATCTTGCACGTAACTATGATTCATTATTACAATAGCCGTATTTTTTTCAATTTCTTTAAAGTTTATTGTTTCTGGAGAAGCACCAATAACAGAATTTGCTCCATCAAAGTCTATAAGTTGTTTGCTATCTTTTACAGAGGTAATCACCTCTATTTCCCAGCCTAAATTAGCTGCTATTTTACATAGTTTAACAGCATCATGTTCTGCACCTATAATAATCAACCTAAACCTTGGCTGTATGATTTGTGAAAAAAGTGAAGCCTTATTTTTTACTTGTAAATTAAATTTTTCTGAAAACGAAACTTGTTTTTTATTGTGAAAAGTAATTACAGAACCAAAATTACCAAAAGCTTCATCTTCTTTTACAAAGTAGCTTTCAATCTTTAAATTTTCTCGCTTTAAAGCAGCATCAGAAAAATGATATAATAGGACATCAGTAATTAAAATAGGTTCAATTAAAATATATAATATGCCTTCACAGCCTAGTTTATATCTACCATCATAAGTTATTATTTTGGGTGTATTATCAACAAAAACACTTTTAGCTCTGTGCTTAATTTCTTTTTCTACACAACCACCAGAAACTGCACCAACTGTTGCCAAATCTTCAGAAATTAACATTCTAACTCCAGGTTTTCTATAAGATGAACCTTCTAAATGAACAACAGTTGCCAACACACTTTTCAATCCTTTTTTTTGGTTGATGACAGCTTGTTGAATAATTTCTTTGAGTTCGTGAAACATATATGATACGATTTGCATTTAATAGATCTAACAGGTGTTAAGTTGCTGTTTAGTAGTTATTTATACCTTTTCTATTGAGTTACTGTTTTTTAGTAACTCAATAAAAATTAGTCAAAATGATAAATGCGAATTTTTTTATTAAAAAATTTATTATTACTGCTTTAAATATAAAACTTTTTAAATAATAATTTGGTTTTAAACTAGTGTTGTTTCTATAATTGTTTTGGTAATTAATGTTTTATGTACAGGGCATTTAGAAGCAATTTCTATTAAGCGTTGCTTTTGTTTGTCATCTAAATTACCAACAAATTTTAGCTTTTTATTCAAATAATCTATTTTAGTTGGCTTGTTTGTATCTAAAGTAAAAGCTTCACTATGCTTTTTAGAATAGGTTATATACACAAACACTTCTTGCAAATCCCATTTTTTGCGTTCAGCATACATTTTTAGGGTCATTACTGTACAAGCAGCCAAACTTGCACTTAAAAAATCGTAAGGTGAAGGTCCAAAATCATCTCCACCAATACTAGCAGGTTCATCTGCAATAAAAGAATGTTTTTTTGTTTGTATAGAAGTAGTAAAGTTATCTTCTAATAAATTTAAATGCCCAACCAATTGTTCTCCTTCTTTAGAGATCATTTTGTATTCTTCTTCAGGAAAATATTTATCTGCCCAAGTACCAATTAAATTACCTACATAAATGCTATCAGAAGATTTAGATAATAAATGGTCTGCATCATCTAAACTAATAAAGCTCTTTGGATGCATTGCATTGTGGTAAATTTGATGTGCATTTTCAATACCTACAATTGTATCAAAAGGGGCATGCATTACTAAAATTGGTTTTCGTAAATTTTTAGTTATTTCTGGCAAATCTGTTTTGCTAAAATCGTTTACAAAATCTTGATTTATTTTAAAAGGTCTGCCGCCAATTTTAACTTCAACATCGCCTTTTTGTTTTACATCTTCAATGGCATGAGAAAATAAATGTGTAACGTGGTTTACAGTTGCAGGTGCTCCAATAGTTGCTACAGCTTTTACAGTTTTTAATTTTGATGCAGCTACAATTGCTGCAGCACCGCCCAAAGAATGCCCAACGATTAAAGAAGCTGATTTATAGTTTTTTTCTAAATAAGCAGCAACATCTAATAGGTCTTCTACATTGGCAGAAAAGTGACTTTCTGCAAATTCGCCCTCACTTCTTCCTAAGCCTGTAAAATCGAATCGTAAAACACCAAAACCATGATTAGATAAAGAACGACTAATATTTTTTACGGCATTAAAATTACTATTACATGAAAAACAATGTGCAAAAATGGCAAAATTATTTGGTTTTTGATTGGCAGGGTTTTCTAAATAAGCCCGTAGTTTTAAACCCTTTCTATTTTTAATTTCTAATCTAACAGTGTTCATGTATTTAATTTTTTAGATAGTCGAATAATTATTACAAGCTTTACTTTTTTAAAACAAAACTTGAATAGTTTTCCAATAAAAACTGTAATTTAGGATGGATGTATTTCTCACAAAATGGTTTCTGAGGGTTTTTCTTATAATAATTTTGAAACTCTTTAGTAGAAGGCTTAAAGTTTTTAAATTCTAAAATTTTTGTAATAATTTTAGCGTCAAAATTTAACTGTAAATTTTCTATAATTTTTAAAGAGTTTTCTTTTTGTTCAAGTGAAAAATAATAAATAGCAGATCGATATTTTGTTCTCATAGAGTGGTTACTAGTACTTTTGTGTGTTAATAAATGAATTTCAATTAATGTTTTTAAATTAATTTTTTCATGATTAAAAGACACAATAACAGCCTCAGAAAAAGTATTGTTTTTATTAAAAGAAGAAACCCAACCTTGTGCTACTTTTTCTACACCAATGGCAACCACCACCAAAAGCAATTTTAGTTAATTCCATTGCAACTGCTTTCTTTCTGACCAGTAAGCATCAGCAGAAATTTTAAAAGAGTTTAAGGTTTCAATATCAGTAGAAGATAATGTAAACGAATTCATTTTTAAATTCTGATGTAACTGTTTTATACTACTAACACCACTTAAAATAGTGCTTTTAGGGATTGTTTGAACGCAATATTTTAAACAAATTGCATCTACACCAACGTTGTGTTTTGCAGCTATACTTTCTAAAGCTGTATACATTTTATTGTAATGAGTATAATTCTCATTTCTAAAAACACGACCATTTGCCAAAGCTTCTTTAATCACAATCGATTTTTTCAGGCGATTTAATTCCTCTAAAACTTTTAACAAACTCTGATCCAAAAAATTATAAGTTACCTGAAATAAATCAAAAACTGGTTTACCATCAACCAAAATAGCTAAAGCTTTTTTAATTACTTCTACTTGGTTAGCACCAGTTGTTGTTAGTCCTATTTTTAGATGGTGTTCTTTTTTTAAGAACATTAACTCTTCTAAAACTGCTGTATTTTCTAAAACACCTGTTTCTAAAGTTGCAGAATGTATTTGATACACTTTTAAATAGGGGAGTAGCTGTTTAGAAAAAAACCACTGCTCATTTAATTTTTTAAAACTATGTTCTTTTACTTCATGCACAGTTGCATTGGCATCAAAATTGGCAGTATAAGTATAGCCCCATTTTGTGCCAATTTCAATAGTATTGTCGTTTTTAGTATTTAGCCATTCTAAAACAAGCTCTTCAGCCAAACCATAACCTGGAGCAGTATCAAAATAACGAATTCCTAAATTATAAGCTTCCTCAAGCACTCCAAAACTTTGCTCTCTAAAAGTGTTTAAGTTAGAATTATCGCAACTTTCTTGACGAATATTAATGTATTGTGGTCTTCCTAAAGCTGCTGTTCCTAATGCTAATTGCATGTGAATATGTGTTTTTTATGAGTGGATATTAAAAATAGATGATAAAAATTAAATAAAAGACTCTTTAAATCTTTCAAAATGGCAGGTATATCCATTTGGGTTTCTAACCAAATAATCTTGATGCTCTGGTTCTGCAGCCCAAAAAGTAGCAAAAGGCTCTAAGGTAGTTACAACTTTATCTTGCCATTTTTTCGAGGTATTTACAATAGCAATAATTTCTTCAGCTATTTTCTTTTCCTCTTCATTTTGATAAAATATTGCAGATCTATAGCTAGACCCTCTGTCATTTCCTTGTCTGTCTATAGTTGTAGGGTTGTGAATTCTAAAAAAATAATCTAAAATTTCTCTAAACGAAGTTTCGTTTTCATTGTAGGTAATTTCAATTGCTTCTGCATGCCCAGGATGATTTCTGTAGGTAGGATTGCTGTTTTCTCCTCCTTGATACCCAACTTCTGTATCTAAAATTCCTGGTCTAACTCTAAATAATTCTTCCATTCCCCAAAAACAACCTCCTGCAATATATGCTTTTTTATGTGTGTCCATTTCTATTTTTTTAGTAATTAATTGTACGTTTTTTAAAAAGTGAATTACTTTTTCTTGCGGCATTTCACAAGGTTTTAAGTATTCTTTTTTTGATGTAATATAATAGTTTAGGCTAATAAAATTTGTGCCTTCTAGTTCTTCTGCAAAAATTTTAAACGATTTACCTTTGTTGTAAATTTCCTTTAAAATACTATGTTTTTTATTGTTGTAAATACCTAATGAATGCCCAATAGGTATTTGTTGAATGTATTTTAAAAGGTTCATTATTTCATTTCATTTGGGCGTTCCCTAAAGGTCGGGCTTTCATTACTCGCTTTTTTTGAGAAAAACAAAAAAGAGCTCAAACAGACCATTCAATCCCTAACGCAAATCCGTTATTAGTAATAAATTTTGCTAAGAACTACAAGATAACATAGAGCAACCCACTTTATTTCTTGCCCATTCAGGCCTTTTAGCAAACCATTTTTGGCGTTCTGGTTGTTCTGCATAAGGGTTTTTTAAAAGCTGAAAAAGTTCGTCAATTAAATTGTAATTTCCTTTATCTGCATCATCAATTGCTAATTGAGACATGTAATTACGCAACACATATTTAGGGTTTATAGCATTCATTTTAACTTTTCTTTCTTCAGATGAAATACGTTCTATTTTAAGTCTGTTTTCATATTTTTTAAACCAGTTGTTCCATTTGTTTTTTACATCCTCAGAGATATCCTCTACATTATAAAATGCACCTTTTACAATTTCAAAACCCGTTTTTTCATCAACAAAACTACTTAAATTCCGAAAGAAAATGGTCATGTCTGTTTCTACCAATTGCAAAGTTTCTTCTAAATCTTGGGTTAATTTGGCATCTTCTTCATCCGAAGTAAAAAGACCTAATTTAGATTGCATCATTTGTAAAGATTGTACTTCAAAACTTGCTTTATATTGTTCTAAAATTTTATTTAACGGGGCAACTTCTTCAATAATTGGGTATAACGCATTTGCTAGTTGGTACAAATTCCAAAGTCCAATATTAGGTTGGTTGCCATATCTGTAGCGTTTGTGTTGTCTGTCTGTTGTGTTTGGTGTCCAACCAAAATCAAAGCCTTCTAGCCAACCATAAGGTCCAAAATCTATGGTTAAACCAAGAATAGACATGTTATCTGTATTCATTACTCCATGCACAAAACCTACTCTTTGCCAATGAATAATCATCTCTAAAGTACGTTCTGAAACTTCTTTAAAAAAGTTAATGTAGGTTTCTTTAGAAGGCTTTCCTAAATGAGCAAAATGCTGTTGAATGGTATAATCTACCAAAATCTTTAAATTTTTTACATCTTTTCTAGCTGTAAAAATTTCAAAATTACCAAAACGTAAAAAACTTGGCGAAATTCTAGCAACAATGGCACCTTTTTCATAAGCAGGGTTTCCATTGTATAAAACATCACGTAAAACGTTATCACCAGACAAGCTTAAAGACAAAGATCTTGTGGTTGGCACGCCTAAATAAAACATGGCTTCTGCACATAAATACTCTCTAATAGAAGATCGTAAAACTGCTAAACCATCTGCAGTTCTAGAATAAGGAGTTTCTCCTGCACCTTTTAATTGAACTTTCCAGTTTTTATTTTGATGTTCAACTTCAAATAAATTAATGGCTCTACCATCTCCTAATTGTCCTGCCCAATTGCCAAATTGATGTCCTCCATAACACATGGCAAAAGGTGTTGTTTTGGGATAAATTTCATTGCCTGTTACAACGTTTTTAAAAAACTCTGATTGTGTTTCTTCTTCAGATATATTTAACTCAGCAGCCATTTCAGGAGAAATGTGCAGCACTTGTGGCATTGCAGTTTTTTTAGGATTTGCAAAAGAATAAACTGCATTTTCTACTTGTCTTCTAGAATTTTCTAAATTAGAATCTGCTGGTAAATTTTCTATAAATGTATTTTTTATGTTTAGCTGCATTCGTTTTCTTTTTACAAGTGTTTTAGTCCTCTTGTTAATTCTTCATCAGAAGGATTTCTAAACTTTTTACTATGAATTGTAATAGTTGGGAAATTAAGTTTCTTGTTTTGATATAAGTTACGTAATTCTTCTGCAAAAGCTTCATTTTTTTCTACATCTAAAAACACGTAGTTGAAACTACGTGTTTCTAAAAAAGTTTTATAATATTGTGTTTTATGGCATCTTTCTGCTCCATATAATTTAATCATTTTTTGCAGCTTTTTCAAGTTGCATCGATTCAGAATTAATACAGTAACGCAATCCACTTGGTTCTGGACCATCAGGAAAAACATGACCTAAATGGGCACCACAATTGTTACACATCACTTCAACTCTAACCATACCAAAAGAATTATCTTTGTGGTATTTAATGGCGTTTTCTTTAATAGGTTGTGTAAAACTTGGCCAACCAGTACCTGAACTAAATTTTATGGTGGAATCAAAAAGTGGATTGTTACAACAAATGCAGTTGTATTGTCCTTCATCATAAACACTGCATAATGCACCACTATTTGGTCTTTCTGTACCTTTTTCTCTTGTAATTCTATATTGCTCTTCTGTTAATTGAGCCTTCCATTCAGTTTCAGGTTTCTCTACTCTTTTATCTGGAGTTGGGTTTCCTTTTACACTAAAATTGATAATTTCTTTCCAAGTAAGCATCATTTGTTTTTCTTTTTTAAGTTCTTGTTTTATTACAATTAGCTGTTTTTTTTTTAGATATAAAAACACCTATAATCTTACAAATAATTCTTAATTTGTAGGCTAATGAAAGTAACACCTAAATTTACGACGAATATTGATAAAGTTGTGAATCTAATTATCATTTCTTTTGATTCATTTATAAAATATTTTTACAATGAGTAGTTTACTTGCAGATGCAGAAAAGTATGTTTTTAATCTTCTAAATAATGATTTAGATAGAAAATATGTGTATCATAATTTAGTGCACACACAAAGAGTAGTAGAAAAGACAAAAACACTTTTAGAAAATTTAAAAGTACCAGAAAATACTGCTGAAGATTTAGAGATTGCTGCTTGGTTTCATGATACTGGTTTTATAAATGTTGCAGAAAACCATGAAAAAGAAAGTGCTAGAATTGCTAGTAAATTTTTACAAACCAACAATGTTGCTCAACAAAGAATTGATGCTATTTCTACTCTTATTTTGGCAACTAAAGCAGGGCATCAACCTAAAAACGATTCAGAAAAAATAATTATGGATGCAGATTGTGCACACTTAGCCTCTAAAAGTTTTTTTGAATACACGTCTTTATTAAGAAAAGAATGGGAGTTGACAGGTTGCAAAAAAGTATCTGATATAGATTGGATAAAAGAAAATATAACTTTTTTTTCTGAACAACATCAATTTTATACTGAATTTGCAATAAAAAATTGGACAAAAAGAAAAGAGAAAAATTTATCTAAATTGATAAAAAGTTTAAAAACAACTAAAGAAAATAACAAAAAATTTAACCAGAAAGCAGAAGCATTATCTTTAAAAAAGCAAAAAGGAAATGTGCCAGAACGTGGCATAGAAACCATGTTTAGGGTTGCATTAAAAAACCACATGACACTGAGTAATATTGCAGATACAAAAGCCAATATTTTACTGTCTGTAAACGCTATTATTGTTTCTTTAGCGTTGTCTAATCTATTACCAAAATTAGACAACCCCTCTAACAGCTATTTAATTATACCGACTCTAATTTTTGTAGTATTTACAGTAGCGTCTATTATATTATCTATTTTAGCTACAAGACCAAACGTTACTGAAGGTAAGTTTACCAAAGAAGATGTTGCTAATAAAAAAGTAAATTTGCTATTTTTTGGAAATTTTCATCAAATGAAATTACCAGATTTTGAGTGGGGTATTTTAGAAATGATGAAAGATAAAGACTACTTATATGGCTCTTTAACTAAAGATTTATACTTTTTAGGATTGGTTTTAAATAGAAAATATAAAATATTAAGAGTTACCTATACCGTTTTTATGATTGGTATTATAGTTAGTGTGTTGGCTTTTGCAATATCTTTTAAAATGCAAGAAGTTTAAAGTTTTAGAGTATCTGTTTTTTAGAATAACTCTTGTAGAGAAATGAAATTCACAACTGATAAATTTACACTTTTTATTATAAAAAAAGTATGTAATTTCTTCTATCGTAGATAAGACAAAAGAGGGTAAAAAATCAAAAAAAAAACACTTATAAATATAGTGTTGGTTTCTGTTTCTTAGTTCTTTTTTGTGTCTTCATTCTTATCAAAATAGATTGATCATCAGTCAATAAATCTTAAACCTCAATTTCTTTCATTAAATCATTAAAAGTAATGGTGTTGTTTTCATCAAAATCAGTTTGGTAAATAACTGCAACTCTTAATGCTTTTAAACCCGTTATTCCTTGTAAATCCTCTAAATTTAAGAATTCAATTTTACCCAATTGATTTTTTGATTGTAAATAATTGATGTATTTTATGTACTCTAAAGCATCTTTGTCTTGAGAATATACAATGGCAATTTTACCAGGACATGTTAAACGTTCTGTAGTGTTTTTTATGTTGGCTTTGTCAATACGTTTTTTAATAATTTCGTATCTAATATTGTAGGCTCCATCAACATCAAATTTTTTTTCATCCATTCTAAACTTTATAGCCATTGAGTTGCTATGCACTAAAATTAATGAGGCTACTTGTAAATCATGTGTCATGTTTTTACGTTCGTAATACGCTAAATTCTCCATTTGACAAGTAGTTTGTAATTGCCATAAACGTAAGTTGTACAAATACAAACTATCAAAAGTTTTTGTTTTTGTAAGAGACTGACCAATATACATGTTATATTCTACACCATCTGTTTTGTATCGCTCAAAATAGTGAGGAAACATTTCTTGTGCTTGTTTTTGTTTATTGTCTATAAATTTTGCTAGTTTATCGTTTAACAGGGTAACACTGTCTTCATAGGCTTTTCTTTTTTCATAAACAACGTTTAGGTTTTTGTCTAAACGTTTCATGTAAATACTAACTTTCTCTGATAATTCTGTATTGATATCTTTTATATGGCTAAAAACAGGGTAAATTTCTCTGTTTAAAAAATCTAAAATACTTACTTCATCACCAGCACTTAGCCCTTTTTTTACATCTTCTAAATAAGATGAAACTCTGTACATTAACTCATTGTAAATTGGTAGTTTTTCTGTTTTACAAGCATCTTTTAGAACTGTAATTGCTAAAGATAATTGGGTAGTTAAATCTTCTTTAATAGCAGTGTTTCTTGCTTCTGATGAGCCTTTTATATCACTTTGACCAAATAATGGATATACATCTTTAAACACAATTTCATCTAATTTTGCATTTTCGTTTGTTTGGTTTTCTGTTTGATATTTTTCTGCAGCTTCATAAAATCGCCATTTTACAGCACTATGAATAGCAGTATAATTTTCTTGAATAGTAGCTTCTAAAACGTTTTGACGTTCTTCTGATGTTCTTTTAACAGCAGCTTCAAAAACAGGAACAATATCTTTTAATTTATTGATGGTTACAGAGTTTAATTCATAAGCTCTTGGAGACGCAATTTCTAACAAAGCCAAATTGCCATTAGTATCTGCTTTTATAGGAATGATTATGATACTTTTAATACCATAATCATTAAGATTTTTGTAAAAAGCATTTTTATTTGTGTAAATACCATACTCTTCAATATCAGAAATAATAAATGTTTCTTTGTTTTTAAAGAGTTTTTGAAGCATTGTATCACAAAAATAGCCTGAGTTACATTTAATTTCTGACTCTTTGTTTAAAATAATACTATTTGAGTTTTTTAAAACTGTTTTACAAATTTTTGTGTTTGTATTATCAAAAATAGAATACCCTAATTTTAAATCTTTAATGCTATAAAAATCTCTTAAGTTATTTTGAAGTTTAAAAATTAAACCATCACCTCCAGCTAATAAATTTGCTTTAATAGATGATAACATTTCTTCTGAAGTAACATCAAACAAGTTAATTAAGCCAAAGCCTTTAAAGATATAGCTATTAGGAGGGAATTTTTGTTTCCATTTTTCTATATCATCAAAACTGTTTAATAGTTCTTTAAAATCGTTTGGTGTTAGTTTTGGAGCATTTGCTGTAGGTGTAATTTCAGAAAAATCGGCATTAAAGGTAGCTCTATAATACTTCATTGTACCAGTGTTTTTATCTGGAATATCAAAATAAAAAGGTCTTTTTACATCGATATTAAAATCATAAACAAGGCTTAAAATAAATGTACAACTCATAATGTACATACTATCCTCTTCAAAATTTCTTGCTTTTAATTCGTAATCTTTACCCGCGTTTTTTAGGATGTTTTCAAAACGGTCTGTAAATTTAAAAGAGGTAAAGGAGAAAGGTATACTTGCTGCTTTTATTTCGTTTAGCAGTAAAGCTTCTGGGAATAAAGGTTCTAATAGTAAGTCTATTTGTTCTTTATACTTTTCTAATAGGGTATAATCAGAAAAACCTTCATTTAATTCATCGTAATTTTTAAACTGAGCAACCATTTTTAAAGCTGCACTATGAAAAGGATGATTTATAAATTCTTTTTTAGCGTATTTTTCAAATAAAACAAAAACTTTTTTAAAAGAAATGTTTAACTGAAGTGGTAACTCTATTTTTTCTGCTTTATTAGATTCAATAATTTTCATCGTTTATTTTTATAAAAACGTTTCTCTTTGAGTCGTTTTGTGTAAAATA
The DNA here is from genome assembly GCF_947497695.1 of uncultured Polaribacter sp. Taxonomy (GTDB): domain Bacteria; phylum Bacteroidota; class Bacteroidia; order Flavobacteriales; family Flavobacteriaceae; genus Polaribacter. The sequence goes on from NZ_CANMHM010000006.1 coordinate 138,136, forward strand.
AAGTTACAAAAAAAACTTTTAAAATCTATTTCTGTCTAAAATAAATAGTAATTGGCACACCAGAAAAATCATAGATTTCTCTTAGTTTGTTTTCTAAAAAACGTTTGTAAGCATCTCTTACATATTGAGGTAAATTACAAAAAAACACAAATTGAGGTGTTTGTGTAGGCAGTTGCATACAGTATTTTATCTTTACAAACTTCCCTTTTATTGCTGGAGGTGGAGAGCTTTTGATGATTTCCAGCATTGTTTCATTAAATTTACTTGTTTGTATTTTTGTTTTTCTTTTTTGAAAAACTTCTACAGCTGTTTCTATTGCTTTAAACAAACGTTGTTTTGTTAAGGCAGATATAAAAACAATAGGTACATCTGTAAAAGGTTCTATTTGTTTTCTAACCATAGCTTCAAAATCACGTAAAGTATTGGTTTCTTTTTCAACTAAATCCCATTTATTAATTAAAATAACAATTCCTTTTCTGTTTTTTTCTGCCAACCAAAAAATACTTTGATCTTGGCCTTCAAAACCACGAGTAGCATCAACCACTAAAACAATCACATCAGAATATTCTATAGAACGTACAGCTCTCATTACAGAATAAAATTCTAAATCTTCTTTTACTTTCGATTTTTTACGGATTCCTGCAGTATCAACTAAGTTAAAGTCGAAACCAAAACGATTGTATTTTGTATCAATAGAATCTCTTGTTGTGCCTGCAATATTGGTTACAATATTTCTATCCTGTCCTATTAAGGCATTTATAAATGATGATTTACCAGCATTTGGTCGTCCAACAACAGCAAATCTTGGTAGTGTTTCTTGTTCTAAATCTACTTCTTCTAGTGCTGGCATTTCTGCAGCCAAAGCATCTAATAATTCTCCTGTTCCACTTCCATTAATAGAGGCAATTGTAAAATATTCTCCTAAACCTAAGTTATAAAATTCTATAGCATCTGGCTCTCTCATTGCATTGTCTACCTTATTTACTACCGTAAAAATTGGTTTTTTTACTTTGCGTAAAAGTTTTGCAACTTCAGAATCCATTGGTGTAATACCATCTTCTACATTTACTACAAAAACAATTAAATCTGCTTCTTCTATGGCAAGGTTTACTTGTTTTCTAATTTCGCCTTCAAAAATATCATCAGAACCAGTAATATAACCACCAGTGTCTATCACAGAAAATTCTTTTCCATTCCAGTCAGATTTTCCATAATGTCTATCTCTTGTAACTCCGCTTACAGAATCTACAATGGCTTCTCTTCTTTGAACCAACCTATTAAAAAGTGTCGATTTTCCTACATTTGGTCTTCCTACAATGGCAACAATGCTATTCATTTGAATTGAAAATTTTTGCAAATATACAATATAAGCCTGTAAGAAAGATGCTAAAAATGAAGTCTTTAAAACAGCAAAAACCAGCAAAGTAATTTGCTGGTTTTAGGTTGCTAAAAAGTAATTACTTTTTAGTTATTTTCATAGATGGTTACAGTTCCACTATCTTCATTAGAAACCACTAGTAAATCTTTATTACTAGGACTGTCTTTAGCAGGAATTATCAATAATCCTTCTGGAGCCTCATCACCACTGTGAGAAAGAATTTGTAAAAACTGTGGAGCATTTGGGTTTGTAATATCATATAATAATACTTGGTCGTTTCTTTCTAAGCCTACAAATAAAATGTAACGTTCATTACCAATATTTAAGATTTCTACACTTTCTGGCTCTGCACCTTTGTCATCACTTCTTTTATCATTATCATTAAATCTGTCTAAAGTAAATGCTAAAGTTTCTGTAGCAATACTATTACCACTATCATAAACTAAACTTCCATTTGCAGACCAAATACTAAAAGAACGAGCACCGTAGCTAAATAAAGCTTCTACTTTACCATCATTATTTGCATCACCTAAAGTGTTTGTAGTTTTTAATCTCCCTAAGTTTATTTCGTTTAAAAAGTCTTTATTATCAGGAAAAATTGTTTCATCTAAAGTTAAGTCATCCATTCTTATTTCTTCGCTAAATCCATCATAATCTCTAGCATCTCCTTCATTTGCAGAAATAATATATTCTATACCATTAATTTTTACATATACTATTGCATCTGGTTGATACATTCCTTTTACAGGCCAAGTTTTTAATTCTTTTTTATCATCTTTATCACTTGCATCGATAGAGTTTTCAGCTAAAGAATAATCTTTAAATCCTAAAGGATAGATAGCATCGATAGTTTTAGAATCTAAGTTAACTTTTGCGATTCCATTATTTTCTTGTAATGAAACCCAGGCAGTCTTAGAATCTTCTGAAATGGCAACATATTCAGGTTCTACATCCTTAGCTAAGTCTGCATTAGGACCAAAAACTCTAAATCCCTTATTTTTTAAGGTGTTTTCTTGGGGGTTAAAACTAGTAAAATCTAAAGTAGTTACATTATTATTTTCTAAATTAATAATACTTACGCTTCCTTTAGGATCAATAGTATAATCATTATTTGGCTCCCCTTCGTTTGCACAAACAATGGTTTTACCATCAGGAGAAAAAGTAATCATATCTGGCAATGCTCCAACGGTATAGGTGTTTAATAAAGTGTTATTTATAGTGCTAAAAACGAGTACTTTTCCTGGGTTTTGTTTTGTGTTATTTTCTACTGCAATAGCAAGTTTTTTATCAAAAACTGCAACACTATTAGGGGCTCCATATGCATTTAGATTAATTGGAGTTTCTTTTACTGGGTTGGTTAAATTACTAATGTTGTTTATAGAAATTTCATTTGATTCTACATTTACTGTAAATAGTTTTTTTGATGTTTTGTCAAAAGCAGTTATCTCTGAAGCTCCTTCATTACCAATATTTAATGTAACCTTATGTTTAAAGTTAACAGATGTGTCAATTGGCGCTATGTCAGTTTGGTTTTCATTTTGACAGCTTATTATTGTAAATAATAAGTTTACTAAGATAATTTTTTTAGAAGTTTTCATTTTATGGTTTTATATTTTCTGTAAAACTATCAACAGGTTTTAATTTTAGTGTTAAGTAAATTATAACTAAATATTAGTATTTATTGTTATTTGTAAATAAAAAGTAGTTTTTTTAAGTCAAATTTGACTGTTTTGTTAAGAAAACGTAATTTTTTATTATTTTTAAAAAATAATCCAAACTGAATGAGTATTCAAGAAAAAAGAAATAATAAGATTTTTTTAAGACCTAGATTTTCTATCAATTTAAAAGAAAATTCTGAGGAATTATTAAAGAGAATTACCTTATACTTAAACAGTGATGCTTGTACTTATAGGAGCAGGGTTGTAGATGGACATATTTTTGTTGATATTCCTAAAAATAAAAGTCATTTCTGGTCACCTCAATTACATTTTGAAATAGAGAAAATTGATGAGAATTCATCAATCTTAAAAGGTTTATTTGGACCAAAATCTCAAGTTTGGACACTTTTTATGTTTGTTCACTTTGTAGTTGCAATCTTATTTTTAGGTTTTGCTGTTTTTACTTATGTTAGATATCGTTTAGAAGAAAGTCTATTTTTTCCAATAACAATATTAGTAGCTCTTCCATTCATTTGGATGTTACTATATTTTTTAGGTAGTTTAGGAAAAGAAACAGGGAAAGGTCAAATGAAAGAATTACACGAATTTTTAATTGTGATTATTGAGTGTTAACTTTGATTATACCCAAAACGTTTTAGTTGATTTTTATCGCTACGCCAGTTTTTGTTGACTTTTACGTACAATTCTATAAATACTTTTTTTTCGAAAAATTTTTCTAAATCTTTTCTTGCTTCAGCTCCAACACGTTTTAATGCGGAACCTTTATGGCCAATAATAATACCTTTTTGTGTTTCTCTTTCTACCATAATAATAGATCGAATTCTCACAATATTTTCTTCTTCAATAAACTCCTCAGTTTCTACTTCTACAGAATAGGGAATTTCTTTTTTGTAATGCATTAAAATTTTTTCTCTAATTTTTTCATTTACAAAAAAGCGTTCTGGTTTGTCTGTTAATTGATCCTTCGGATAAAAAGCAGGACCCTCTGGTAATACTTCTTTTATTTTATCAAAAACTGCTGAAACTCCAAACCCTTCTAAGGCAGAAATTACAAAAACTTCTGCATTTGGCACTTTATTTCTCCAATATTCAATTTTTTCTTCCACTTCTTCTTGAGAGGATTTATCAATTTTATTTAATAATAAAATAACAGGAATTTCACTGTGGATGATTCTCTTAAAAAATGCTTCGTTTTTTAACTCTTTTTCCCCAATTTCTACCATGTAAATAAGGATATCTGCATCTTCAAATGCAGATTTTACAAAATCCATCATAGAAGATTGCAATTCATAAGCAGGTTTTAAAATACCTGGGGTATCAGAAAACACAATTTGATAATCGTCTTCATTTACAATGCCAAGAATTCTATGTCTTGTAGTTTGTGCCTTAGAGGTAATAATTGATAGTTTTTCACCTACCAAAGCATTCATTAATGTTGATTTACCTACGTTAGGATTTCCTATAATATTTACAAAACCAGCTTTATGTGTCATATTGCAAAGATAATTAGATTTTATAGCGGAGTTAAATTTAGAGCATTAAAAATAATTAAAATAAAGTTTGGTTTGTATTTACTTTGTATTGTATATTTGCAGTCCAATAATTTCTGCGATATTATGAGCCGCAAGTTAAAAGCTAAATAGAAAGAATTGGTAATTACAACGCGGGATAGAGCAGTAGGTAGCTCGTCGGGCTCATAACCCGAAGGTCACTGGTTCGAGTCCAGTTCCCGCTACTACTTCAAAGCCTCAAATTTTAAATTTGAGGCTTTTTTCTTAAAATAACTTTATGGTTTGCAATTTATTTATAGTAGATGTACAATTAGAATTCTTAAAATATAATTTATTCAAGCTAAAGATTAAGAATGTTTAACTGATTAACAAGAACTAGAAAAATAGTTATACAAAATTTGTTGATGTCTTACTTTAAAAGAGTTGAGTAATTAGTTCACAACATAAAGTATATAAGTTTTATAGTTTTTCTTACTTTTTATTTTGTGTGTATTCAGTTTTTATTTTAAAATCTTTATTATAGTTACTTTCATGTTATTTACGTCAAGATATTTTAGATATCATTTATTTTGTAATAGTAGTATTGATTGATTTATAGGTTATCTTTTCTAATTAATAATTTTCTAAAAATATATAGTTTTCCTTGTTCTTATTGAAATTTAATCACCTAGTCTCAGAATCTTGTATTTGAGTATTAGTCAGTATATTTTTTAAATATCGAATTCTCAGCGATAGTTGTTTTATTAGCTATAAATTGCTTTAATCCTAAACAAATAAAGGAAAAAACACTTTTTTACCACTACCTATATTTTATAGAGAATTTAATGATTAAAGAAACTAAAAATCGTTTTTTGTATTTATAATTTTATTTTGGTTGAGAGCAATATGTATAATCCGAAAAGAGACTTTAATTTTTAGTGATATTGAGGTTATAAGTTTAAAATAGCTTTTGTAATTAGTTAGTAGACCTTTGTTTATAAAGAAAAATAAACGTTTTAGTAAGTTAAATATCCCAAATATTTTACTGTTTTCTAATAAAAAAAAATCATAAGGAAGTCGTTGTAAGCTTTAATTGTCTAAAATATCAAAATTTTCACGTCAATATTACTTCTGAATATCAAAAGAATGATGAATTTTTCGATTATTTTGACTCGTTTAATTAAATTATTAGACTTAATAATTTAAGATTTCGTTAGAATAGTTTTATAAACACCATAATAGCTTTTAATTTTTAAGCAAATAAAATTGGATTTTTAAAACTATCAGATGTGTTTTTTTACAGATTATTATGGTACACAATTTTTCTTTTTTTTAAAATAAAAGAATGAATTGAGACTAAAATTACTTCAAAATATTTTTCTTTTTTGATAAAAGGGAAAAAACTATATCTAAATAATTCATATTGATTTTATAAATAAAAAACTTTTTATCCTTTTAAATTTCAAATGAATAGGTAAAACGTTCTGAAAATTGTTTCTTGTGCTTGAAACTTTTAAACAATTTATAGAGGAAATTCAAATAGATTACCAACAAATAAATTGATAAATATCTATTTAAAGTAAAATAATAATTACACAATTTAGGTCTTTTTATAATATCTATTTTGATGAATAAATACTAATTTTTTGTTTTGAAGTAATTTTCTTATCCCTAAATAGTATTTTTTTTGAAAGTATAATCATAAATAATATTTGAATTTTAAGTTTATGATACCTTTTTTTATTTTTAGAAATGTAAAATTGATGTAAAAAATGTTGAAAAAAACTGAATAAAATAAAACTTTTTTCAGTAAAATAATACTTAAAAAGTCTAATTTGAATTTTGTAATGAGAGTGTCTTTGTAAGACAATAAAAAATTTTGTTAATATGTTTGGGGAATTTTTTTTATTGTTTCATTTATGAAATTTAGTTTAAATGTTTATAAGATTCTTTAACTTTTTTTCTATTTTTATTCTGTAAATAAAGGGCTTTTTTTACCTATACAAAACTATTTTTTATAAAGTATAGATTTTAAAATATATTTCTAAAACTAGTGTTTTAGTCCATTTTAGTTAAATGTATTGTTTTTTTTAAACAATACATTTAACGCCTATTTTATTTTTTATTATTATAATAAAACTATGTTCAAATAAATTTACCAACTTTTATCTCTATCTATCATCAATCAATCAATCAATCAAAAAAAAAGTTATTTTAATCTTGTGTTTTTTGTCGTTCTATGTATATTTTTTCTATTCTTGGATTAAATTTTTGTATTTTTTTTCATTTTTTTTCTGCTAATTTTATTAAAATAAATTCCTAAACATTAAGGTTTATTTTTTCAGGTATTGAGTAAGAGTTCCTTTTATTAAGAGACCTGAGTTGTTTTCCGTCACACAATTCTTTTTATCATTATGATAATTTCTATCATAGTAAATTATAATTTCTATCATAGTAAATTATAATTTTATGCAATTTTAAAATTATATTTTTTAATGTTATTTTAATTAGTTCTTAAGTTTTATTTATCATTTTATTGTAGGGATAAATTAGGAATACTTTATTTTACGATAGAATCTAGATTATTATAATTAATTATTTACTTGATGTTTTATAGTGTCAATTTATTTGTTGATACTATCATTTCACTTTTCTTTTAGCTTTTCAAATTTTTTTCTGTAAAATCATTTTTTACTATCTTTTAGTCTAATGTTTTGTAAAAGTTTTTTTTGTTTTAGCGTTTTTTTTTCTTTTAAATTGCTATTTAATATTAAGATGTTTCCTCTATGGATAGTAGCATTTATAATCCTATCCTTTTTCCTATTCAATTTAAAACAAACTACTTCATTTTTATGACTATTTAACGAGCTAAAGTTTTAAGTTTTTTTGTTGTGATCTTCTTCGTTTTATTGTCTCTTTTAGAATAACGATGTTATAAATTACATTTACTTGGTAAAGCTTAATTTTAATAATTATTAGTATAGTTATCTAAATTAAATTGGTTGATCTCTTCTAATGGATTCATCTTAATAATAAGTTGTTCCATAATCACAGTATCTTATATTTTTTGCTGAGTTATAAGTCCAACACTTTCTTATAGAGCTTATTTTAACTTCAATTCATTCAATATATCAATAATCCATACAAACCTCTTTTTTTAGAGATAATAATTTAATCTTTAATTTCTTATTATTCTTAATGATACAGACGATTTGCTCAATATTTACTTTTCTGATTTATCACCAATACATCAACTTTTTTTTATGTGTTAAAAAACATTATTAAATGGCAATTGTTGTAGTATATTATTTATCTATTATTAGTGATATTCTCGTCTTTTTTTGGTTTTTAGATGTTGTTAATAACCTCTAATTATGCTCTTTTTCTAATGTTTTTAATCTTTTTTAGACTAATTTTTAGTTTTTTTTAATTTTTATTTTATTTCTTCTGTTATTATACTTAAAAACGACTATATCAGTTAGTTATGTTTATTTTTTGTTCAATTATTCATTGTTCAATATCCCTTTTTAGTTTCTTTTTTTTAATAAATTCAACAAAATGTTAACAATTGTTAATAAATGTCGAGAAAAAAGTTTTACATTTGTAAAATAATAGTCCTTTTTAATAAGTGATTTTTTTTAAAAATTAATTTGTATTGTTTTATTTAGATAATAATTATCATAGTTAATTAATTTTTAAAACACTTTTAATTTAGAATTGTTATATAACATTTATCATCCCCTTAAATAAATGTTAAAAATGTTATTTGAAATTATTAAAATATCTATTACCCCCTCATATAGATTTTTTAGAGATATATAAAAAAGTATTACAGCATCTGTTGTCCCCCCTTAAATAGATGTTTAAATTATAGAAAGAATTAATACCACATCTGTTGCCCCCTAGATAGATGATGTTTACAAAAAGTTAAAAGAATTATTTACAACGTTTGTTATCCCCCTAGATAGACGTTTATTAAAAGTCATTACCCAATTATAAATTTATTTTTTTAGGTCAAATTTTAAAAAGAAAATAAACTATTTTATTATGAAAGAAAGTTATTTCAATTTAGCAACAAGAATCAAAACTATTTGTTTTGTTTTTTTCGCATTACTTACAATTAGTTATAGTTCTGCACAAGTAGTTTGTCCATTACCAGGGAATCCTGAGTCTGGAGGTGCTACTACATTAACATGGAGTTCTACCCCAAATGGTTTATTGTTTTCTGGTGGTGGTCCTTTTCCAAATACGCTTAGTTATGCTATGTGTAAAGAGCCAACTTCTACAACATTTACATTAACAGCGTCTTATATACCTGTTGGATGCACTGTAGCTTGGTTTAGAGATGACACACCAGGTAATATTGATGTTTGGCCAACGTTGCCTCCAATATTTTTAGGAACAGGTCTTTCTATTACTGCTCCAGTACCAGCTCCTGGATCAGAATCTATGATATTTGCTTTTTACTATAATACAGCAAATGCTTGTGTTGGTCCTTCTGATGATTTTCCAAATTCTCCAAATTTTGAATTTTTTAATGGTTACTTAATGTATAATAGAGCAGATACTACACCAGTATTACCTGCAGATGTTAATGGAGGAAGTTTAGATTTATGTTTAGGAGAGACTATTAGTGTTGCTAATATAAACGGTACTGGTAATGCTGGTGCTATTTCATTTTGGGATGGTCCTTATGATGGAGGAGGAACTAAATTGTCTCAAACTAATTCAGGTCAATGTGGTGGATGTACAGAGGCTACTTTTGTGCCTTCAAGTACAGGTACGTATTATATTTATGGAAGTCAATTTACCAATTGTCCTTCAGACCCCCCAGTAATAGTAACAATCCATGATGTTCCAAGAATAATTACTCAGGCAGTAACAACTTCTACACCAGTTTGTGCTGGCGATAATATTACAGCTACAGCATATGAATGGGGGACAACCAATCCAGTTGTTTTAGGGCCAAATGAAGAAATTCATTGGATAAACGGTGGATCATACCCAGGTTACCCTGGAGGTGGATGTCTAAGTCCAGGTACAGTATTACAAACAGGTACTTCAGGTACTTACACATTTGCAGCAGGTTCAATAAGTAAAATTAGAGCACGTTTATATAATACCCTTACAGGTTGTTATCAACCAAGTTGTGGTGGGGAAACAAATTTATCGGGTACTACTATTTCACCTTATGCTTGGATTAATTCTATTCCAACTTCAATTTGTCAAGGAGAATCTGTTACATTTGGAGCTTCTGCTAACAATGCAAGTAATGGTTGGATAGCAGAATATAATTGGGATTTTGGCACGAATGCAACACCTCAAACTGTTCAATTAGATGGCAATCCCCAAGCATCAACAACTTTTAATACAACTGGTTCTCAAAATGTAACTTTAACTGTAAGATTTAAATTATGGAATGGAAGTTCTTATGATTATTGTGATGGTCAGTTTGGTGCGGGTACTGAAAATATAAATGTAACAGTTAATGAAGGACCTTCAGCAATAACAACAGGTCCAACAACGGCTTGTCAGTTTGAAAGTACACAATTTGCAGCAGAACCTAATGGAACCTATTTATGGAACTTCGGTTCAGGTGCATCCCCAGCAACTTCAACAAGTTCAAATCCAGTGGTAGAGTGGAGTACTTCAGGTGCTAAAACCGTAACATTAACTTCCGGTGTAGGTTCTTGTGAAACAACTCAAACTATAAACTTAACAGTATTTCAAAGTACAAATGGTTTAAATCACGTAGTAACTCAAATACAACCTTCTTGTAATGGAGCAAGTGATGGTGCATTTACATTTAGTAATTATGTGCCAAATATGACCTATACTATCTCTTGGAATTACAATCCAACTGTAGTGTTACCAACGGTAGCTAATGGTTGTGGTGCACCAACAAGTACGTTTAATGTTACTTCAAACCCATTTGGGTTAATCACGATACCTAATTTACCAGCAGGTACCTATAATTGTATAAATTTAGTTACATCAGATGGTTGTAATGACATGACAGCCTTTGGTAATTATCTAGTAAATCCTGCTCCATTAAATGCAGGAACCAACGGAACTTTAACAGAATGTGCAGGAAACACACCTACAAATGCTGAATTATTTGCAGCATTAGGTGGTAGTCCAGATACAGGAGGAGCATGGACAAATGTAGGAAACGTATATACTTATACAGTTAGTGGTTCAGGAGCTTGTTCTGGTCAAACAGATACAGCTACTGTAACAGTAACATTTCAAACTGCACCAAATGCAGGAACCAACGGAACTTTAACAGAATGTGCAGGAAACACACCTACAAATGCTGAATTATTTGCAGCATTAGGAGGGAGCCCAGATACAGGTGGAGCATGGAGTAATGCAGGAAATGTATATACATATACAGTAACTGGTTCAGGAGCTTGTGCAGGAGAAACAGATACAGCAACAGTAACGGTTAGTTTTACAGCAGCACCAAATGCAGGGACAAACGGAACTTTAACAGAATGTGCTGGAAACACACCTACAAATGCTGAATTATTTGCAGCATTAGGTGGTAGTCCAGATACAGGAGGAGCATGGACAAATGTAGGAAACGTATATACATATACAGTTAGTGGTGCAGGAGCTTGTGCTGGTCAAACAGATACAGCTACAGTAACAGTAACTTTTCAAGCTGCACCAAATGCAGGGATCAACGGAACTTTAACAGAATGTGCAGGAAACACACCTACAAATGCTGAATTATTTGCAGCATTAGGTGGTAGTCCAGATACAGGAGGAGCATGGACAAATGTAGGAAACGTATATACATATACAGTTAGTGGTTCAGGAGCATGTGCTGGTCAAACAGATACAGCTACAGTAACAGTAACTTTTCAAGCTGCACCAAATGCAGGAACCAACGGAACTTTAACAGAATGTGCAGGAAACACACCTACAAATGCTGAATTATTTGCAGCATTAGGTGGTAGTCCAGATACAGGAGGAGCATGGACAAATTTAGGAAACGTATATACGTATACAGTTAGCGGTTCAGGAGCTTGTACAGGAGAAACAGATACAGCCACAGTAACGGTGACAACAAATCCTTTAGTTGCATTAGCTGCTGCAGAAACTACATTGTGTGCTGCAACTACATACACAGTTTCTTTAACTGTTACAGGTAACGCACCTTTTGTAGCAACAGGAACTGGAGCACCAGGTGTTTGGGTTGGAAATAATTGGACTTCAGGAGTAATTAATGAAGGAACACCCTATAATATCAATATTCAAGATACTAATATATGTAATACACTTAACGTATCTGGAGCTTCACCAGTATGTAATACTGTTCCAGTAGCAAATAACGATCCAGTTAGTTTACCAGAAGATAATGGACTGACTAATATTGTAGTATTGGGTAATGATACTTTTGGAGGCGATGGTCCATCCACAGGAACCATTACAATTACAAGTGGACCATCTAATGGTATTGCAGTAGTAAATAATGGAGGAACACCAAATGATCCAACAGATGATACAATAGATTATACACCAAATGCAAATTACAATGGACCAGACAGTATTACATACCAAATTTGTGATGCAGATGGCGATTGTGATACAGCAACTGTTGTTTTAACAGTAACATCAGTAGATGATGTACCAGTAGCAAATAACGATCCAGTTAGTTTACCAGAAGATAATGGACTGACTAATATTGTAGTATTGGGTAATGATACTTTTGGAGGCGATGGTCCATCCACAGGAACCATTACAATTACAAGTGGACCATCTAATGGTATTGCAGTAGTAAATAATGGAGGAACACCAAATGATCCAACAGATGATACAATAGATTATACACCAAATGCAAATTATAACGGACCAGATAGTATTACATACCAAATCTGTGATGCAGATGGCGATTGTGATACAGCAACTGTTGTTTTAACAGTTACATCAGTAGATGATGTACCAGTAGCAAATAACGATCCAGTTAGTTTACCAGAAGATAATGGACTGACTAATATTGTAGTATTGGGTAATGATACTTTTGGAGGCGATGGTCCATCTACAGGAACCATTACAATTACAAGTGGACCATCTAATGGTAT